>NZ_JAOWFR010000025.1:0-479690 GCF_030333565.1 Citrobacter sp. CK185
CTCGTTCAGGTTGAGAAGGTATAAGGAGTAACCGATGACAACCCAATATGGATTTTTTATTGACTCCAGTCGTTGCACCGGTTGCAAAACCTGCGAACTGGCCTGCAAAGACTACAAAGATTTAACCCCGGACGTCAGCTTCCGTCGCATCTATGAATATGCGGGCGGCGACTGGCAGGAGGATAACGGCGTCTGGCACCAGAATGTCTTTGCCTACTATCTTTCCATTTCCTGCAACCACTGCGAAGACCCGGCCTGCACGAAAGTGTGCCCGAGCGGCGCGATGCACAAACGCGAGGACGGTTTTGTGGTGGTGGATGAGGACGTCTGCATCGGCTGTCGCTACTGCCATATGGCCTGCCCGTACGGTGCGCCGCAGTACAACGCCGCCAAAGGCCACATGACCAAATGCGACGGCTGTCATGACCGCGTTGCCGACGGCAAAAAACCGATCTGCGTCGAGTCCTGCCCGCTGCGCGCGCTGGACTTTGGCCCGATAGAAGAGCTGCGGAAGAAACATGGCACGCTGGCGGCCGTTGCGCCGCTGCCGGGTGCGCACTTCACCAGACCGAACATTGTGATTAAACCCAACGCCAACAGCCGCCCGACCGGGGATACCACGGGTTATCTGGCAAATCCGAAGGAGGTATAAAATGGGAAATGGATGGCATGAATGGCCGCTGGTGCTGTTTACGGTGTTCGGTCAATGCGTTGTCGGCGCATTGATTGTCAGCGGTCTGGGCTGGTTTGCGGCGAAAGACGATGCGGCCAGCAGACAGCGTATTGTGCGCGGTATGTTCTTTTTATGGGTCGTCATGGGGCTGGGTTTTCTGGCGTCGATCATGCACCTCGGCTCGCCGTTCCGCGCGTTTAACTCGCTTAACCGGGTGGGCGCTTCCGCGCTGAGTAATGAAATTGCCGCTGGCTCTGTCTTTTTTGCCGTAGGCGGTTTCTGGTGGCTGGTGGCTGTGCTCGGCAAAATGCCGGAAGCACTGGGCAAAATCTGGCTGCTGGTCAGCATGGTACTCGGGGTGGTATTTGTCTGGGCAATGACGCGGGTCTATCAGATCGATACCGTTCCGACCTGGTATAATGGCTACACGACGCTGGTATTCTTCCTGACGGTGTTCCTGAGCGGGCCGCTATTTGCGGCGCTGATATTGCGCGCCGCACGCGCCAGATTCAACGGCACGACGTTCGCAAGCATCAGCGTGCTGGCGCTGTTAGTCTGCGCGGCCGTAATCATCATGCAAGGCATGTCGCTTGGGGCGATCCACAGCTCCGTGCAACAGGCGAGCGCGCTGGTTCCAGACTATGGCCGCTTACAGGTCTGGCGCGTAGTGCTGCTTGCTGCCGGGCTGGGTTGCTGGATATGCCCGTTAGTGCGCCGCAAAGAACCGCACGTCGCCGGATTGTTACTGGGGTTAATCCTGGTGCTTGGCGGCGAAATCATAGGTCGCGGATTGTTTTACGGCCTGCATATGACAGTCGGAATGGCCGTTGCAGGTTAACTTACGCGTGCGGGGAAACCCGCACCTTTCAGGATGGTTTCATGACTTCTTTTTCACAACGTGACGATTTTTCTATGGCTGCACGCGTGCTGGGCGCGTTGTTTTATTATGCGCCAGACAGTACCGAAGCCGCCCCGTTGGTTTCAGCGTTAAAAACCGACGGCTGGCAGGCGCAGTGGCCACTTTCACCGGAGGTTCTGGCGCCGATTGCGGCGGTTTTTCAGGCCGACATCGAGGAGCCGCTCCCGCAAGCCTGGCAACGTCTGTTTGTCGGTCCCTGGGCGCTTCCGTCGCCTCCCTGGGGGTCGGTCTGGCTGGACCGTGAAAGCGTGTTGTTTGGCGAGTCTACGCTGGCATTACGCCAGTGGATGCGGGACAACGGCATCCAGTTTGAGATCCAGCAAAATGAACCGGAAGATCATTTTGGTTCCCTGCTGCTGTTGGCTGCCTGGCTTGCGGAAAATGGCCGTCATAGCGAATGCGAACAACTGCTGGCCTGGCATCTGTTACCGTGGTCTGCGCGCTTCCTGGCGGTTTTCATCGAAGGCGCAAACCATCCATTTTACCAGGCGGCAGGTGAGCTGGCACAGCAAACGCTGGCGCAGTGGCAGTCTCAGTTACTGATCCCTGTCGCCGTAAAACCGCTGTTTCGCTAACGCTTTTTCAGGCAGGGCGCGCCCTGCCTTTATCGTCAAAAACCGGTTGTTTCTCCTTACCTATAAGTGACAACGTCACTTTAACTTTCCATTTTTAAGACAATTCTTCACATTCGCGCACATCCTTAGCCCTGTAAGGGCAAATGAGCAACGGGCATGCATAGCCTGCTAATTTAAATACCTGTCTCGCTGGAATCCTTCCCGACGTGTTGCTATAGCTCAAAACACCCTGCCGCTACATGGCATAACAACACGCAACGTCTCTTTCGTTGCCATAACGCATGCAAACAGGGAGACACACCGCAATGCACACTTTTACGTTAAAACGCGTGCTCGGGTTTACTGGCGCGATCGCTCTTGTGCTGGCGCTGCTGGTTTGGGGAGTGGGTCTGGAAACCATTAAAGCGCGTCAGGTTGATCTGCTTTATTTGGGCAAACAGCATTTACTCCTCGTCTTTACCTCCATGTTCTTCGCCTTAGTTATCGGTATTCCCAGCGGCATTTTACTGAGCCGTCCGGCAGCCAAAGGATTCGCCGAATACGTAATGCAGCTCTTTAATGTAGGCAATACTCTGCCGCCTCTGGCCGTGCTGGCACTGGCGATGGTGATCATCGGCATTGGCGACGTTCCAGCGATTTTCGCGCTGTTCCTCGCCTCGCTCCTTCCTGTTGTGCGCAATACCTACGCCGGGCTCTGTTCTGTTCCCGCCTCCCTGATTGAAGCCGCGAACGGCATCGGTATGACGAAATGGCAGCGTCTGCGTCAGGTTGAGCTGCCCAATGCCTGGCCGGTGATGCTTGCAGGGATTCGGATCGCGACGGCGATTAATGTGGGTACGGCCCCGCTGGCGTTCCTGATTGGGGCCAGCAGCTACGGCGAGCTGATTTTCCCCGGCATTTACCTCAATGACTTCCCGACGCTGATTCTGGGCGCAACGGCAACCGCTCTGGTGGCGCTGATTCTCGACAGCCTGCTTGCCCTGCTTGGCCGCATCCTCAGTCCGCATACGGCCTGATACAACGATAAGAATAAGGAGCGCTGAATGACATTAAAAAAACATCTGCTGGGATGGCTTGCCGCCGCGTTGCTCGTTACCGGACAGGCTCAGGCGGCCCCGTTGATCCTTGCAACCAAAGGTTTTACCGAACAACACATCCTTTCCGCCATGACCGTGCAGTACCTGCAAAAAAAGGGTTTTCAGGTTCAGCCGCGCACCAACATTGCGGCGGTGATTTCACGTAATGCCATGGTGAATAAGCAGATTGATATCACCTGGGAATACACCGGCACGTCCCTGATCATTTTTAACCACATTGATAAACGGATGAGCCCGCAGGAATCCTACGATACCGTCAAACGCCTGGATGCGAAGCTCGGACTGGTATGGCTAAACCCGGCGAATATGAATAACACCTACGCGTTCGCCATGCAGCGCAAACGCGCCGAAGCAGAGAACATCAACACCCTGTCGGAAATGGTGGCGAAAATCGAACACATCCGCCAGACCGACCCTGACAATAACTGGATGTTAGGTCTCGACCTTGAGTTTTCCGGGCGCAGCGACGGGATGAAGCCGTTGCAGGATGCCTACCAGATGCAGCTTGACCGTCCGCAGATTCGGCAAATGGACCCGGGTCTGGTCTATAACGCCGTGCGCGACGGCTTTGTGGACGCCGGTCTGGTGTACACCACGGATGGCCGGGTGAAGGGTTTTGACCTCAAGGTGCTGGAAGATGATAAAGGCTTCTTCCCAGGTTACGCTGTCACGCCTGTCGTCCGTAAAGAGATACTGGATGCCCATCCGGGGCTGGATGATGCGCTGAATACCCTTTCCGGGCTGCTCAATAACGACGTCATCTCGACGCTTAATGCGCAGGTCGACATCGATCACCAGTCACCCCAGCAGGTTGCGCGCACATTCCTGCAACAAAAAGGTCTGCTGTAAGGAGCGCTTATGGATACGATTCATTACATGATGGATAACGCAGGTTATCTGACGAGCCTCACTCTTCAGCATTTGTGGCTGGTTGCGCTGGCCGTCGGTCTGGCGATTATCATTGGCGTGCCGCTGGGCATTCTGATTGTTCGTCATAAATGGCTGGCTACGCCGGTGTTAGGGGCGGCGACGCTGCTGCTCACTATCCCGTCCATCGCATTATTTGGTTTGATGATCCCGCTGTTTTCGCTGATCGGTCAGGGGATTGGCGCCCTTCCCGCAATTACCGCCGTTTTTCTTTACTCGCTGCTGCCGATTGTGCGCAACACGCACACCGCGCTCGACAGTTTACCGCCGGGCTTGCGCGAAGCGGGACGCGGAATTGGCATGACGTTCTGGCAGCGTCTGCGCTGGGTAGAAATTCCGATGGCCCTGCCGGTGATTTTTGGCGGGATTCGCACTGCCGTCGTCATGAATATCGGCGTGATGGCCATCGCCGCCGTTATTGGCGCTGGCGGCCTGGGGTTACTGTTACTGAACGGCATCGGCGGGAGTGACATCCGCATGTTAATCGCCGGTGCGCTGATGATTTGTCTGTTGGCCATTGTGCTCGACTGGTTGCTGCATCGCCTGCAAGTCGTACTGACACCTAAGGGGATACGATAATGATAAAACTGGAAAACCTCACCAAACGCTTTTCACAGAAGAACGGCCAACCGCTTAACGCCGTTGATAACATCAATCTGAACGTGCCGGAAGGTGAAATGTGCGTGCTGCTTGGGCCGTCAGGCTGCGGCAAGACCACCACCCTGAAGATGATCAACCGGCTGATCGCGCCCAGCAGCGGCAATATTTTCATTAACGGACAAAACACCAGTGCGATGGATACCGTCACGCTACGGCGCAACATTGGCTACGTGATCCAGCAAATTGGCCTGTTTCCCAACATGACCATCGAAGAGAACATCACGGTTGTCCCGCGTATGCTGGGCTGGGATAAAACCCGCTGCAAACGTCGTGCGGAAGAGTTAATGGACATGGTGGCAATGGATGCGAAAAAGTTTCTGCATCGCTACCCGAAAGAGATGTCTGGCGGTCAACAACAGCGCATCGGCGTGATCCGCGCGCTGGCGGCCGATCCCCCGGTGCTGTTGATGGATGAACCTTTCGGTGCGGTAGACCCGATTAACCGCGAGGTAATTCAGAATCAGTTTCTTGATATGCAGCGGGCGCTGAAAAAGACGGTGATGCTGGTCAGCCATGATATCGATGAAGCGCTGAAACTGGGCGACAGGATTGCCGTATTCCGCCAGGGCCGCATTATACAGTGCGCCAGCCCGGATGAATTGCTGGCAAAACCGGCGAATGAATTCGTCGGCTCATTTGTCGGTCAGGATCGTACGCTAAAACGTCTTCTGCTGGTTTCGGCGGGCGACGTAACCGACCAACAACCCACCCTGACCGCCCGCACCGCCACCTCGCTGGCAGAGGCGTTTGGCATCATGGACGATAATGATATTCGCGCGATCACCGTTGTCGATAGCGACGGCAAGCCGCTTGGCTTTGTGAAGCGTCGTGAAGCCAGAAACGCCAACGGCACCTGCGCGGATATAATCCACCCGTTTCGCGTCACCGGAAAAGCGGAAGACAACCTGCGTATTGTACTGTCGAAACTGTACGAGAGTAACACCAGTTGGATGCCTATTGTCGATGAGGAAGGACGCTATAACGGCGAAATCTCGCAGGATTACATTGCCGATTATCTCAGTTCAGGCCGTACCCGTCGGGCGTTGAATATTCACGAAAGTAGCTAAACGCCGGATGGCGGCTACGCTTTACCCGGCCTACGGAGCACATTCTTGTCGGCCCGGTAAGCGAAGCGCCATCGGGCAGTTCCCCCTGCGCACGCAGTGCTTTTGCGTCCCGCGCTGTTTACCCGCAAAATAGACACTCCTGAAAATGCCTGTGTGGTCTGCCCATGCACCGCCTACATACATACCCTGACCTGCGAGCGATGTTTCGCCGCCTGTTAATCGCGACAATAATTGGCATCCTTGCCGCACTGGCGGTAGCCGGGTTTCGTCACGCCATGCTGGTGCTGGAATGGCTTTTTTTACGTAACGATACGGGAAGCCTGGTGAATGCCGCGACAAACCTTTCGCCCTGGCGACGGCTGATCACCCCCGCCGTGGGCGGCCTCGCGGCAGGTGCGCTGCTCTGGGGCTGGCAGAAAATGAATCAACAACGCCCCCATGCCCCCACCGACTACATGGAAGCCCTGCAAACAGATGGGCAATTCGATTACGGGGCAAGTCTGGTGAAGTCCCTTGCTTCGCTGCTGGTCGTCGCCAGCGGTAGCGCCATCGGGCGCGAAGGGGCCATGATCTTACTGGCAGCACTGGCGGCGTCCTGTTTTGCTCAGCGTTGCACCCCGCGTGAAGAGTGGAAATTGTGGATCGCCTGCGGCGCTGCGGCAGGGATGGCCAGCGCGTATCACGCCCCGCTGGCGGGCAGCCTCTTTATCGCGGAAATCCTGTTTGGCACGCTGATGCTGGCGTCGCTGGGCCCCGTTGTGATTTCCGCCGTCGTGGCATTACTGACCACCCATTTGCTCAGCGGCGGTAATGCCCTGCTCTATACGGTTCACCTGTCGCTGGATTTACATGTGCGGGAATATGCGATGATTATCAGCACTGGGCTGGTGGCTGGCGTCTGCGGGCCGCTGTTTATGTGGTTAATGACCACCACTCATAACGGTTTTATTCGGCTGAAATTATCGCCTCCGTGGCAACTGGCGCTGGGCGGATTCATCGTTGGCTTGCTATCCCTGCTGACGCCGGCCGTCTGGGGAAATGGCTACAGCGTCGTGCAGTCATTTTTGCTCTCCCCGCCGCTGCTCTCCGTGATCGCCGGGATCTTCATCTGCAAATTACTCGCCGTACTCGCCAGCAGCGGTTCCGGTGCGCCCGGCGGCGTCTTTACCCCCACGCTGTTCATCGGCTTGTCGATTGGTATGTTATACGGTCGGATGTGGGGATTCTGGCTTCCGGGAGCGGATGAGATGGCAATATTGCTGGGATTAACAGGAATGGCGACGCTGCTGGCGGCAACAACACACGCGCCGATGATGTCGACGCTGATGATCTGTGAAATGACCGGGGAGTATCGGCTACTCCCCGGATTACTGATTGCCTGCGTGGTGGCGTCGGTCTTATCGCGAACGTTACGCGAGGACTCGGTCTATCGACAGCACACTGCCGAGCATTGACAGACGGATATATTGCCCCAGCTCGCGTTGTTCGGCACGCGGCAAATAAGGCAGTTCGCCAATCAGCGGCGCAGGCAGTTTTTTGCTTAACACATCAATGATTTCGGCATAATGCGCCAGTCCGGGATTGATGCGGTTCGCCACCCAGCCGATCAGCGGTAATCCGTCATTGGCGATAGCCTGTGCGGTCAGCAGCGCATGGTTAATGCAGCCTTCCTGAATCCCCACCACCATCAACACCGGTAACTGCTCCTGCACGACCCATTCAGATAACGGACGCAGGTCGTTCATCAGGCTGCGCCAGCCGCCAGTGCCTTCCACCACGACGTGGTCAACCTTTTCGCTCAGGCTGGCAAGCCCGTTAGATAACAGGGTGTAATTGATCGGACAGCTATGCGCCACGCTGCTTTCGTCTTCGCTCAGCGCAATCGGATTGATCGCCTCATAAGGCAGCTCAATAGAAGAGACGCTCTGCAACACCAGCGCATCTTTATTGCGCATGCCTTCCGGCGTCTCTTTGCTGCCTTTCGCAACGGGTTTATAACCTGCGACGCTTTTGTTCCCTGACGCTAACGCTTGTAGTAATGCGCGGGAAACCACTGTCTTCCCAACAGAAGTGTCTGTACCTGTAATAAAGAAACGCTTCAGCATCACTAACTCCACCGTTATGCTTCGAAAATATAAGCCAGGAAAATAATACAGTGGAGAAAGTCTAAGGTATGACAATCGCGATCAGCTTGCGTTAGCGCAAATTTTCGTACGACAGTTAAAAAATGTTAACCCTGTAATAGACGAATCAACAAAGAACCGTTATACATCGCGTCTTTTACCAGTGCGGCGCCCGCCATCGTCCCTTGATTGGAAAACTGCGTGCTTTCGACGGCGATATGTTTGCTATACGCCGGCAGCGCCTGTTGACGGATGCTGTCCGCAATTGCCGGAAAAAGGATTTCCGCCGCTTTGCTCAGCGGCGAACCGATCAGAATTTTTTGCGGATTAAATAAATTCACCATGATCGCCAGAATGCGGCCAACATGCATCCCGACGCCGCTAATGATATCTTTCGCCAGCAAATCCCCCTGCACCGCCGCCTGGCACAGCGAATCCACCGTCAGCGGTTGCCCGTGCAGCGAAGAACTCATTGACTGATTGAGTCGCAGTTGCGCCAGTTCAAGCACGCTGTCCACGCTGGCGATCGTTTCCAGACAGCCGTGGTTCCCGCAGTAACAACGTTTACCGTAGGGGTCGACCTGCGTATGGCCGATCTCCACCAGGCTGCTGCTGCCCGCATGCAGTAAGTGGCCGTCGGTAATCACGCCAGCCCCAACGTTGTGATCAATCACCACCTGAATAACATCACGCGCGCCGCGCGATGCGCCAAAAAGCGCCTCGGCCATCGTCCAGGCGCTGATATCATGCTGAATGTAGACCGGTACGCCGGTGTGGTGTTCGAGGGTTTCCCCCAGCGGCATCTCTTTGACATCGTCGTAAAACGGCATGCGGTGCACAATGCCATTCTCAGTATCAATAATACCGGGTAAGGTGATGGCGATAGAGGTCAGGCGTTCGAGTTTTTGCTGGTGACGGATAAAAAACTGATCGACCATAAAAATGATGCGTTCAAGCAGCGGAGTCTCTGAGACCAGCGGTAGCTCAAGGCACTCCTCCACCACCAGTTTGCTGCTCAGGTCGCGCAGGGCGAGAAAAATCTCGCCACGGCTGATACGAATAGACAAATAGTGCCAGGCCTCGGTTTCCACCACCAGCCCGACCGCCGGGCGACCACGGCTTCCCGCCTCTTTGATCTCCAGCTCCTGAACTAAATGCGCTTCGAGCATTTCGCGAACAATTTTAGTGATACTGGCAGGCGCCAGTTGCGCCAGACGAGAAAGATCAATTCGCGACACGGGGCCCAGCTGATCAATCAGGCGATATACCGCGCCAGCATTGGTCTGCTTGATTTGATCGATATGCCCTGGCTGACTATCAGCAACCACCTCTGACTCCCTTTATTTTCGCGCTCCGAAATAATCTGTGGGCTATGGTGAATGACTTCAATAGTTGTCGTCAACTTTTTACTTAGCCGTGTGATTTACTGCACATTTTCATCCCTTTTTAAACTAAATTAAGCGCGCTTTGCGGCCATTAAAAGTTGATGGCGAAATCGTTGCGCAGCGTGACTTTGTTCATGATGTTTCGGCCATACCAGCCACATTTCCGACACGGCGTCCGCTTCGGCAATGGGCACCCAACGCATTTCATCAAGCTGTACCCGCTTAAACGAGGCGGGCAGGATCGACACCCCCAGCCCTGCGGCTACCAGCCCGATAATCGTCATCGCCTCTCCAACCTCCTGAGTGATCGCCGGAGTGAGATGGTAACGGCGCATCAGGCCGAGAATATCGTCATACAACCCCGTTCCGACATGCGGATCAAAAAAGACAAACGGTTCTTTCGCCAGCTCCGCCAGCGTCACGACCGGCTTTTGCGCCAGCGGATGTTCACGGGGGATCATCGCCAGCAACGGTTCATGCAGAATCACTTCCCAGTCCAGCGTATCCGGCAATGAGGTATTGCGCAGTAACCCCATATCCAACGCGCCTTCATTAAGCGGCGCAATCTGCTCGCGAGTGTTCATTTCACGGGTCTGCATATGCACATCCGGGTAGTCCTGGCGAAACAGAGATAGCGTATCCGAGACGGCTTTAATAAACGGCGCGGATGAGGTGAAGCCAATGCGCAGCTCGCCGGTCTCCCCCTGATGCAAGCGTTCCGCGCGGGCGGCGGCCTCATTCACCAGCCCAAGGATCTGCCGACTGTCTGCCAGAAACTGCTTACCCGCCGCCGTCAGCGCAACGCTCCGGTTGGTTCGCGCCAGCAGCCGCGCGCCAATCTGCTGCTCAAGGGTCTGGATCTGCTGGCTTAGCGGAGGTTGAGAGATGTTCAGCCGCGCAGCCGCCCGGCCAAAATGCAACTCTTCCGCAACCGCCACAAAGTAACGTAGATGACGAAGTTCAATATTCATATTTTATAAATATTATTTGAGATTATTAATATATTAGACAGAATATTTTGATTTTCCTACTCTTAGCACTGAGGTCATACCCGTCACCATAATCACGGGGATGTTGAGCAAGGATTTCAAGTGAGTCGTATTACTGCTGTCGACACCGCAACGGCGAGCGATGTTGATGAACACATTATTTCCCAGCCGGTTCAATATATAAAACGTGGTACATCCCAGTTTATGCGCGTTACGCTGGCGCTATTCTCCGCCGGGCTGGCGACGTTCGCCCTTCTCTATTGCGTACAACCGATACTGCCTGTGTTGTCCCATGAATTTGGCGTCTCTCCCGCCAGCAGCAGTATCTCGCTTTCCATCTCCACCGGCATGTTAGCCATCGGGCTGCTGTTTACCGGCCCGTTGTCCGACGCGATCGGCCGCAAACCTGTAATGGTGACGGCGCTACTGCTGGCCTCCTGCTGTACGCTGCTTTCCACCATGATGACCAGCTGGCATGGCATTTTAATCATGCGCGCGCTGATTGGCCTGTCGTTGAGCGGCGTCGCTGCGGTAGGCATGACCTATTTAAGTGAAGAGATCCATCCCAGTTTCGTCGCCTTCTCAATGGGGTTGTACATTAGCGGAAACTCGATTGGCGGCATGAGCGGGCGTCTGATCAGCGGCGTATTTACCGACTTTTTTAACTGGCGCATCGCACTGGCGGCGATCGGCTGTTTCGCGCTGGCGTCCGCATTGATGTTCTGGAAAATTTTGCCGGAATCCCGCCATTTCCGACCGACTTCATTACGCCCCAAAACGCTGTTCATCAACTTCCGCCTTCACTGGCGCGACAGGGGCCTGCCGCTGTTATTCGCAGAAGGCTTTTTGTTAATGGGGTCGTTTGTCACGCTATTTAACTATATCGGCTATCGGTTGATGCTTTCGCCCTGGGAACTCAGCCAGGCCATTGTGGGGCTTTTATCGGTGGCTTACCTGACGGGCACCTGGAGCTCGCCTAAAGCAGGCGCCATGACGACGCGTTATGGTCGCGGGCCGGTGATGTTGTTCTCAACCGGCGTGATGTTGTTCGGGCTGTTAATGACGCTGTTCACGTCGCTATGGCTGATTTTCGCCGGAATGCTGCTCTTCTCCGCCGGATTTTTTGCCGCGCATTCGGTGGCAAGCAGCTGGATTGGCCCACGCGCGAAACGCGCCAAAGGCCAGGCATCGTCCCTGTATCTCTTCAGCTATTACCTGGGTTCCAGCATTGCCGGGACGTTAGGCGGGGTATTCTGGCACAGCTACGGCTGGAACGGTGTGGGCGGGTTTATCGCGCTGATGCTGTTTCTGGCGCTGCTGGTTGGCTCCCGCCTGCATCATCGTCTGCACGTTTGATAAAGAGAAGCCCGGGTCGAGCCCGGGCACTCTTTACAGCTCAACCAGCGCTTTGGATTACCACAATCCCAGGATGGAAGAAGCCCCCATCAATTCCCTGACGGCATCCAGTGCCAGAAGAGCAAAGATAACCCAGATAATTGGATTCATCATGCTGTGTGTATTTATTTTTATTGTTGAGGTTTGACTTTACCCCGCGCGATAGCCAAAGGCGAGACCGGAAGATAAAACTACCTGTAATGGTGGGCAACACTGACGATATCGCTTCCGAATGCCGTAAATATCACCCGGAGGATAATAAGACCTGAACGCCATATTGTATTCCGATCACCGTCGCATTCATTAATATATGCAGGGTAACAGGCATTAATAACCCTTTAGATTTGACTCTGGCAACAATAAGCACCTGCGATATTAAAAATAACATCAATAATGTTCTGATATCGGCGTACTGCGTATGCATCAGCGCAAACAGCGTTGAAACGGCAAGCGACGTCGCCCACACCTTATCATTGAACCAGTACTGAAAGGCGTTGAACAGACACCCTCTGAAGACGATTTCCTCGTAGACCGGGACGAGGAAAATCAGTGACAGGTTGGTCAGCCAGAAAGCGTAGTTATGCAATGAAACCTGCGTCATGACCCACGCTTCTGTTTTTCTCATCCCCAACATAGCAGGTAAAAGAAACTGGATAATCAGAATGGCGCCAAACAAAATAACAAACCACTTTGCGCTCAATGTGCCTTTTCCCAGACCGTCTCTTTTTCTAAAAAAGAGATAATACAGCGGGACCAGAATAAGAAATTCCAGCACAAACATCAGCGGTAAAAGTAACCCACTTTCCATTAATTGCGCACTGCGGGTAAAAAACAGTGGCGTAAATGTAATGCCAAACATCAGCATAAACATAGAAAAGCAGCCTGACACTGCTTTTGTCCTGACAATATAGGCGTTATCGATTTCCTGTTGCATCCCTGTTCCCTGTTAATATTTCACCAGTGTGCTTCACGACACCGCCATTTATGATAAGAAGTATCATTATCACTTACAACCTACCAACATTTCTGCCATCGTTGCCATCAGCGCATAAACATGTATGAATCAGGGTAAACTCCTCACATTCGCAGAACACGACGGGAACACAACAATGTCCAACAAGAGCCACTATCAACAACTCACCCGCACTTTCCAGCGCCTCTCCCGCTTTTCGCATCTCTCCGCTATCGCCAGTTGGGATATGTTCACCATGATGCCTCCCGGTGGAAGCACCGCGCGAGGCGAAGCGCTGGCCGAGCTGAACGTGCTGGAACATCAGTTATTGACTGACCCGAAGGTTGCGCAGTGGATAGCCGCCGCCGGGCAGGAAGATTTGAACGATGTTGAGCAGGCGAACCTGCGTGAAATGGCGAGGCGGCACCATCAGGCGGCCCTGCTGCCTGAGTCACTGGTGGAGGCGAAATCGCTGGCGGGGAGCCGGTGTGAACACGCATGGCGGAGTCAGCGTCCGGCGAATGACTGGCAAGGATTTGCGCAGAATCTGAAAGAGGTTGTGAAATACAGCCGTGAAGAGGCAAAACTTCGCGCCGAAGCTAAAGGATGTTCGCCCTACGATGCCCTGCTGGATATATTTGAGCCCGATATGACCAGCGCCCAACTGGATGTTCTGTTTGCGGATGTCAAAACCTGGCTTCCCGATCTGTTAAACCGCGCGGTGTCAAAACAGTCGCATCAGCCACTGATTGCGCCGGTCGGCCCGTTCCCGACGGCGCTACAGCGTGAACTGGGACTGGAAACCATGTCGCAGTTAGGGTTTGATTTTAACGCCGGTCGGCTGGACATCAGCGCCCACCCGTTCTGCGGCGGTGTGCCGGAAGATGTGCGCATCACCACGCGCTATGATGAAAATGAATTACTCAGCGCGCTCTTTGGCGTGATCCACGAAACGGGGCACGCCCGCTATGAACAGAATCTGCCCCACGCCTGGCAGGGTCAGCCGATCGCATTTGCCCGCTCCACGGCCATCCATGAATCCCAGAGCCTGTTTTTCGAGATGCAACTGGGTCGCAGCGCTGCGTTCCTCAAACGGCTCATTCCCGCCGTTAAACGTCATTTTGGCGATCAGCCCGCTTTTGAAGAAGCGAATTTCATTGCCTGGAATCAGCGGGTGAAACCGGGCTTTATCCGCGTGGATGCCGACGAAGTGAGTTATCCTGCCCATGTTATCTTGCGCTATGACATTGAACAGGCGCTGATTAACGGCGACATCGAAGTGGATGATATTCCCGCACTGTGGGATGAAAAAATGCAGGCCTGGCTGGGGCTGTCAACCGCGGGAGATTACCGTAACGGCTGTATGCAGGACATCCACTGGACCGACGGCGGCTTTGGCTACTTCCCGTCTTATACGCTGGGCGCCATGTATGCCGCACAGCTGTTTAGCGCCGCCCATAGCGCATTGCCGGATCTGCATAATCAGATTGCGCAAGGCGATCTCAGCGCCTTGTTTGACTGGCTGCGACAAAATATCTGGCAGCACGGCAGTCGCTTTACTACCGCGCAGCTGATCGCTCAGGCCACCGGAGAACCGTTGAGCAGCCGTTACTTCCGGGCGCATCTGGAATCACGCTATTTGTCATGATGTCTCTTGTTTGCCCGATAGCGTCAATCTGTCGGGCCGGTTGTACATACCGTTACACGCCGATACCAATGACTCACGGAAGCCCTCGATTTACAGCGATATAGTGATTTCACCGGCCCCGCAGTGGGGTTGAATAAAAAACCAAATCGAGGGTATCAGAATGAAAAAAGTATTAGCTCTGGTTGTTGCCGCTGCTATGGGTCTGTCTTCTGCTGCATTTGCTGCTGAAACGGCAACGTCCACGACGGCTCCGGCTGCGGCACCCGCTAAAACCGCACCGGCAAAAACCACGCATCACAAAAAACACCACAAAGCAGCGGCTCAGAAAGCGCCTGAACAAAAAGCGCAGGCAGCGAAAAAACACACCAAAAAAGCGGTAAAACATACTGCGGCTAAACCGGCAGCTAAACCGGCGGCATAAGGCACTGGCGAGTTCTATGGCGCTCCCCCGCGCCATAACACACGGCGCTAAATCATCGGGTTTAGCGCCGTTTCTTCGGAGGGTTAACGTGTTTCGTTACCGCTTTGAGTTGATTCTCACCATGCTTATATTATGCGCCCTTATTGCCACGCATTTTTATATTTCCTGAGTGTAGTTATCTGATTTTACTCCCACTTTCCTGCCGTCACGTCTATAGTATTCACTGAGGGTTTGCTTTTAATAATCATAATTACCCACACAGAGTGTGATATGCATAAAACCATTGCGGTATTACTGGGCGTAATTTGTCTTTCCCCTGTTGTTGCTCATGCGGATGAGGCTGATACCACCACGGATACCCGCGAAGTCAAAACGTTATTTTTTGACCATGACGATCGGGTCAAGGTTGAAGATCCGACGCAGTCGCCGTGGGACGCTATTGGTCAACTGGAAACCGCCAGCGGCAACCTGTGTACCGCCACGCTCATTTCATCTCATCTGGCGCTCACCGCCGGACACTGCTTGTTAACGCCGCCGAAGGGAAAGCCAGATAAAGCCGTGGCTTTGCGTTTCGTATCGCAAAAAGGTCTCTGGCGTTATGAAATTCACGGTATTGAAGGTCGGGTCGATCCGTCGCTGGGAAAGCGCTTAAAGCCTGATGGCGATGGCTGGATTGTCCCTCCGGCCGCCGCGCCGTGGGATTTTGGTTTGATTGTGCTGCGTTATCCGCCGTCCGGCATTACCCCACTGCCCTTATTTGAAGGCGATAAAGCCGCGCTAACCGCCGCCCTGAAAACCGCTGACCGCAAAGTGACGCAGTCAGGTTACCCGGAAGATCATCTTGATACGCTTTACTCACATCAGGATTGCCTGATTACCGGCTGGGCGCAAAACGCGGTGCTCTCTCACCAGTGCGACACGCTGCCCGGCGACAGCGGTTCTCCGTTAATGCTGCATACCGACGCTGGCTGGCAGTTGATTGGCGTACAAAGTTCCGCTCCGGCGGCAAAAGATCGCTGGCGGGCTGACAACCGTGCGATTTCCGTCACCGGCTTTCGCGACAAGCTGGAAGCGCTGGCTCAGGAATAGATGATGGTTCCCGTGCGCTGCCCGCCGTAACGGGCAGCATAGCTGTCAGGCCAGTTTTATCATGATCATGCCGATAAGCAGCAATACCACGCCTACCCAGCCTTTGTTGTTCAGACGCTGTCCAAAAAGCACCCACCCGGCTGCCAGCGTGGCGGCGATACCAAATCCGCCCCACAACGCATATGCCACCGAAAGATCAATGCCTTTCACCGCCTGAGAGAGCGCGCTGAAGGCCGCCAGCACCGCGGCCAGCGACAGAATGCCATAGAACTTGCGACGAAAGCCGTCAGAAAACTTCAGGAACACGTTAGCGACGATTTCCAGAACGATCGCCATCGCCAGCCACGCGGCATGAACCCACTCAAACTGCGGCATGCGTCGCCTCCTTCGCGGCGTTTACTGGCTTGCGCGTACCCGATTTGATCAGCGCAATCCCGAATACCAGCGTAACCAGACCCGCAATTTTCATGGCCGATAAGGCTTCGTCAAATAACAGCACGCTAAACAGCGTAATAAATAAAATACCGATGCCTTCCCACAAGGCATACGCCACGCCAAGCGCAATTTTTTTTACGGCAAAAGAGAGAAAAATATACGACAGCGTAATCATGACCAGCATTAAAATAAAACCCGTGTTGCCATTGCTTACGCTTGCCCATTTCATCGACAGCGTTCCGGTAATTTCAGCCGCAATGGCAAGGGCTAATAAAATCCAGTAAAACATGGTGCTTCTCCTGCTTGAGAATATAGTCCTTCGGGCCTGCCGCATGCAGCAAACCAAAAAATAAAATGAATTAGCCAGGCGCGTAACGCCAGCTCAGGCAGAAGTAAGGGACTAAAGCGCGTTGCGCCAGTGCTGCTCACCAGCAAGCAGGAAAGAGGAAGAAGTGCGAAGAAGTACGGTCTGTGTAGAAAAAAACGTCCTGAACATATTGTCCATAATATTACAATTATCCGCAGTGTTGCTTCTCGTCATCGCGGATGAAAATTGTCCTCGGTAGTTAAACACGTCTGATTTGTACCACAGCCTTAGAATTAACTCAAAACCTTTTCACTTCTTTACCCGCGCCGTTTGATTTTTGTTAGCACAGCCCGACAAAAATCACATTATTATAAAGAGTAAGAACAAAAATTCAGGAATTATCATGGCAAAACCGATCATCACGCTTAACGGCCTGAAACTCGTAATCATGCTGGGAATGCTGGTCATCATTCTCACCGGTATTCGCTTCGCTGCCGATATTATTGTGCCGTTTATTCTGGCGTTATTTATTGCGGTGGTACTGAGCCCGCTGGTGCAGCGCATGGTCAGGCTTCGCATCCCGCGCGTTTTGGCCGTATCGATACTGATCGGGATTATCGTGATGGGCATGGTGTTGCTGCTGGCCTATCTCGGCACATCGCTAAATGAGTTAGCCCGCACGCTGCCGCAATACCGCTCATCATTGGTTGTGCCGCTGAAAAACATTGAACCGTGGCTACAGCGCCTGGGCATCGGCGTCTCGGTGGATGAGCTGGTGAAATATATCGACCCTAACGCCGCCATGACGCTGGTGACGAATTTGCTGGCGCAGCTGTCTAACGCCATGTCATCCATTTTCCTGCTCTTGTTAACCGTGGTCTTTATGCTGCTGGAAGTTCCGCAATTGCCCGGTAAACTCCAGCAGATGATGGCCAGGCCGGTTGAAGGTATGGCCGCGATTCAGCGCGCAATCGACAGCGTATCGCATTATCTGGTGCTGAAAACGGCGATCAGCATTATCACGGGCGTTGTGGTCTGGGGAATGCTGGCGCTGCTGGAAGTTCGTTTCGCATTCGTCTGGGGACTGCTGGCTTTCGCGCTTAACTACATCCCCAATATTGGCTCGGTTCTGGCCGCAATCCCGCCTATTGCGCAGGTTCTGGTGTTCAGTGGTCTTTATGACGCGCTGGTGGTGCTGACGGGGTATTTGATTATCAATCTGGTGTTCGGGAACATCCTTGAGCCCCGCATCATGGGGCGTGGATTAGGCCTTTCCACGCTGGTGGTTTTTCTCTCCCTGATCTTCTGGGGGTGGTTATTAGGCCCTGTCGGCATGCTGCTTTCCGTGCCGTTGACGATCATCGTTAAAATCGCGCTGGAGCAAACCTCCGGCGGGCAAAGCATTGCCGTCCTGCTCAGTGATTTGAATAAAACCTGATCTCTTCAGATGTAAAAACGGCCTCCTGAGAGGCCGTTTTATGACTTGCGTCGGTAAAGATTAAAGCGCTTTCAGAATCGCATCCACGCTGGCTTTCGCATCGCCAAACAGCATATGCGTGTTGTCTTTAAAGAACAGCGGGTTCTGCACCCCGGCATAGCCGGTATTCATCGAGCGTTTAAACACGATAACGTTTTGCGCTTTCCAGACTTCCAGAACCGGCATACCGGCAATCGGGCTACGCGGATCGTCCTGCGCCGCCGGGTTCACCGTGTCGTTCGCGCCGATAACCAGCACCGTATCGGTGTCAGCGAAGTCGTCGTTGATTTCGTCCATTTCCAGCACGATGTCATACGGCACTTTCGCTTCCGCCAGCAGTACGTTCATGTGACCAGGCAAGCGCCCCGCAACCGGGTGGATGCCAAAACGCACCTTGATACCGCGCGCGCGCAGTTTCTCGGTGATTTCCGCCACCGGATACTGCGCCTGCGCAACCGCCATGCCATAGCCAGGGGTAATGATGACCGAGTGCGAATTTTTCAGCATATCAGCCGTGTCTTCCGCCGTGATCTCACGGTGCTCGCCCGCGACCTGATCGTCGCCAGTAGAAGATCCATCGCTGCCGAAACCACCCGCGATAACGCTGATGAAAGAGCGGTTCATCGCCTTACACATGATGTAAGACAGAATCGCACCCGAAGAACCGACCAACGCGCCGGTGACGATCAGCAGGTCGTTACCCAGCATAAAGCCTGCCGCCGCCGCTGCCCAACCGGAATAGGAGTTCAGCATGGACACCACAACCGGCATATCCGCCCCGCCAATGGACGCCACCAGGTGCCAGCCGAAAGCCAGCGCAATAATGGTCATCACCAGCAGCGCCAGAACCTGCAAGCCAACGCTTTCGGTACGTACAAACACCACCAGCAGCAGGAAAGAAACCACCAGCGCCGCCAGGTTCATTTTGTGACGATTCGGCAGCATCAGCGGTTTGGACGAAATCTTACCGCACAGCTTGCCAAACGCCACCACGGAACCGGTGAAGGTAACCGCGCCAATGAAGATGCCGAGGAACACTTCCGTCAGGTGAATATTCACCAGAATCGGTTCCAGACCCGCCTCGTGGTACAGGTAGCTGTTAAAGCCCACCAGTACCGCCGCCAGGCCGACGAAGCTGTGCAGAATCGCCACCAGCTCCGGCATTTCGGTCATTTCAACGCGTTTCGCCAGACGGATACCGATCGCCCCACCAATAATCATCGCCACCAGAATCCAGGCAACGTTGCCGGTATCCGGGCCGAAGATCGTCGCCACCAGCGCAATCGCCATCCCGGCGATACCAAAGTTGTTACCCTGTCGGGACGTCTCATGCTTAGAGAGCCCGGCCAGACTGAAGATAAACAGGATCGCGGCAACAATGTATGCAGCTGTAACTAATCCTCCAGACATGTGTTACCCCTTAGTTTTTCCTGAACATTTTCAGCATACGCTGAGTCACGGTGAAGCCACCGAAAATATTAATGCTGGCGATAAGCACCGCGATAAAGCTCAGGAAACTCACCCAGCCTCCCTGGCCAATCTGTAACAATGCCCCGACAACGATAATCCCTGAGATGGCGTTAGTCACAGACATCAACGGCGTATGCAGCGCGTGCGAAACGTTCCACACCACGTAGTAACCCACCACGCAAGCAAGTGCGAAAACGGTGAAGTGGCCGAGGAACTCTTTCGGCGCCACGTCAGCCAGCCAACCAAACAGAATGATCGCCAGCGCCATCAGCGCATATTTACGCCACGGTGAAGCCGGTTTTTCCGCTTCTTTCGGCGCTGGAGCCGCTTGCGGCGCAGCCTGCGGCTGAGCAGACACCTGAATCGGCGGCGCGGGCCAGGTAATTTCACCGTCACGCACGACCGTTACGCCGCGCACAACCACGTCGTCAAAGTCGACGTCGATATTGCCGTCTTTCTCTTTGCACAGCAGTTTGAGCAAGTTGACCAGGTTGGTGCCGTAAAGCTGGGAGGATTGCGTCGGCAGACGGCCCGGCAGATCGGTGTAACCGATAACCTTCACGCCATTGTCGGTCGTGGTCACCTGACCGGCGACGGTGTATTCACAGTTACCGCCGTTTTGCGCGGCCAGATCGACAATCACGCTGCCGGACTTCATGGAATCAACCATCTCGCGCGTGATCAGCGTCGGCGCAGGTTTACCCGGAATTAGCGCGGTCGTGACGATAATATCGACCTCTTTCGCCTGCGCGGCAAAGAGTTCCATTTCCGCTTTAATAAACGCTTCGGACATCACTTTGGCATAGCCATCGCCGCTGCCCGCTTCCTCTTTAAAATCCAGTTCGAGGAATTCAGCGCCCATACTCTGAACCTGCTCTTTTACCTCTGGACGGGTATCAAACGCACGTACAATGGCGCCGAGGCTGTTTGCCGCGCCAATGGCCGCCAGACCTGCGACGCCCGCGCCAATCACCATCACTTTCGCTGGCGGCACTTTGCCCGCAGCAGTAATTTGCCCGGTAAAGAAACGACCAAATTCATGTGCGGCTTCCACAATCGCGCGATAACCGGCGATGTTGGCCATTGAGCTCAGGGCATCCAGCGACTGCGCGCGCGAAATACGCGGCACGGAGTCCATCGCCATCACGGTTACATTGCGTTCCGCGAGTTTTTGCAATAGCTCAGGATTCTGCGCCGGCCAGAGGAAACTCACCAGCGTCGTGCCCGCATTCAGTAAAGGAATTTCATCGTCTTCCGGCGCATTGACCTTCAGGATGATCTCTGACTGCCAGACCGCATTTCCCTCTACAATTTCTGCGCCCGCTTCTGTAAATGCCTTATCGTCAAAACTTGCCAGTTGACCCGCGCCGCTTTCAACCGCGACGGTAAAACCCAGTTTCAGCAGTTGCTCAACCGTTTTTGGCGTTGCTGCGACTCGGGTTTCATTGGTTAACCGCTCTTTTGGTATGCCAATTCGCATAATGTTCCCTTCCATCGGTTTTTTTGATGATGGTTTGTCAGTGATCGCAGGATGCATACACACGCCTGCGTAAGAGGTAAGTGCTACCCCGGAAAAATAAAACAGTAACAAACTCTCTATAACCTACTGAAAATAGCGCCTGTGATCTAGCGCCAAAAAACAGTATTTATTATGAAATTTGCAAAATATGAACGATTCAGCCCACAAACAGGAATAATGACCTTGAAATCGCCTTCAGTGACCGATAATTCGCTCAAGCGAAGCGGCAAAACATGATTTAGCGCCATCGACATTCAATCGTTTAACATTAAATTAACTTATAAAATGCGTATGCTTTATCAGTTTTGCCGGTCAAGCGCCTGTTTTTTAGACATATCACCAAATGTTATCATTCTTGTCACTTCAGGCGGTACGATGAGTGAAAAATGACGCAGACATTTGCAGGGTTTAAATGCAATAATCAGCCACGTTTCTAGTCAATAACAATACCAGTACCTGGTTTGCGCAAGGCGAAGGATTATTTTTATGAAGCTTAAGAACACTCTCCTGGCGTCCGCACTGCTTTCTGCGACTGCTTTTTCCGTAAATGCAGCGACAGAACTGACGCCGGAGCAAGCGGCAGCACTAAAACCTTATGACCGCATTGTGGTCACCGGGCGTTTTAATGCCATTGGCGATGCGGTAAATGCCGTATCCCGCCGCGCAGATAAAGAAGGTGCAGCCTCTTTTTATGTTGTTGATACGTCCGATTTTGGCAACAGCGGTAACTGGCGTGTCGTGGCTGACGTTTATAAATCAGACGCGCCAAAATCCGACGCGCCTCAAAACCGTGTAATTAACGGTATCGTCGAATTACCGAAAGATCAGGCCGTGCTGCTGGAACCTTACGACACCGTAACGGTGCAGGGTTTCTACCGTAGCCAGCCGGAAGTGAATGACGCCATCACCAAAGCAGCAAAAGCGAAAGGCGCCTACTCGTTCTACATTGTGCGCCAGGTCGATGCCAACCAGGGCGGCAACCAGCGTATTACCGCGTTTATCTATAAAGAAGATGCGAAGAAACGCGTCGTCCAGAGCCCGGACGTTATTCCTGCTGATTCCGATGCGGGTCGCGCAGCGCTGGCCGCCGGCGGTGAAGCAGCGAAGAAAGTGGAGATTCCGGGCGTCGCGACGACCGCTTCTCCAAGCGCTGAAGTCGGACGCTTCTTCGAAACGCAATCCTCAAAAGGTGGACGTTACACTGTCACTCTTCCTGACGGAACGAAAGTCGAAGAGCTGAACAAAGCGACCGCTGCGATGATGGTGCCGTTTGACAGCATCAAATTCACCGGCAACTACGGCAACATGACGGAAGTCTCCTACCAGGTTGCCAAGCGTGCGGCGAAGAAAGGCGCGAAATATTATCACATTACCCGCCAGTGGCAGGAACGTGGTAACAACATGACGATCAGCGCCGACCTGTATAAGTAAAGTACGCTCCCGCCATCCGGTGTTGTCATAACGCCTGATGGCGAGACCAGGCATCTTATCCGGCCTACGTGTTAGTAGGCCTGATGAGCGTAGCGCCATCAGGCGCCAATACGATGCTGCCCTATGTGAAATCTACCCGCCTTTAGCATTTTTAGTCACAAATGTTTCAGAGATCATTGCATGCGGTCTCTTCTCTCCGTAAAATCCCGCGCCTTAGTGGCTTTCACCATTTTTATGCGTTTTGCCAAAATAATTATTCTCCCACTCTCGTTTTTATAACTGGATACCGATGGAAAAGAAACTGGGACTGAGCGCGCTGACTGCGCTGGTTTTAAGCTCAATGCTTGGCGCAGGTGTGTTTAGTCTGCCACAGAACATGGCAGCGGTGGCCAGCCCGGCAGCGCTGCTGATTGGCTGGGCGATTACGGGCGTCGGGATACTGCTGCTGGCTTTCGCTATGCTGATCCTGACGCGCGTTCGCCCGGAACTGGATGGCGGAATTTTCACCTACGCGCGCGAAGGTTTCGGCGAACTGATCGGTTTCTGCTCCGCCTGGGGATACTGGCTCTGTGCCGTTATCGCCAACGTCTCTTATCTGGTTATCGTTTTTTCTGCCCTGAGCTTCTTTACCGATACGCCGGAACTCCGCCTGTTTGGCGACGGCAATACCTGGCAGTCCATCATCGGCGCGTCAGTGCTGCTTTGGGTGGTGCACTTCCTGGTGCTGCGCGGTGTGCAAACCGCCGCCAGCATCAACCTGGTCGCGACGCTGGCGAAGCTGTTGCCGCTGGGGTTGTTCATCGTCCTGGCTATCATCATGTTTAAGCTTGATACGTTCAGCCTGGATTTCACCGGTCTGGCGCTGGGCGTTCCCGTCTGGGAGCAGGTTAAAAACACGATGCTCATCACGCTGTGGGTGTTTATCGGCGTGGAAGGCGCGGTTGTCGTCTCCGCCCGGGCGAGAAATAAGCGTGATGTCGGACGTGCAACGCTGCTGGCGGTTCTCGCCGCATTGGGCGTCTACCTGCTGGTGACGCTGCTCTCTTTAGGCGTCGTCGCCCGCCCGGAACTGGCGGAGATTCGCAATCCGTCAATGGCGGGTTTGATGGTGAAAATGATGGGGCCGTGGGGCGAAATCATTATCGCGGCGGGTCTTATCGTTTCAGTCTGCGGCGCTTATCTGAGCTGGACCATTATGGCGGCAGAAGTGCCGTTTCTGGCCTCAACGCATAAAGCCTTCCCACGCATTTTCGCCCGCCAGAATGCGCAAGGCGCGCCATCGGCTTCTCTGTGGCTCACCAACGCGTGCGTTCAGATCTGCCTGGTGCTGATCTGGCTCACAGGTTCGGACTACAACACGCTGTTGACGATTGCTTCAGAGATGATTCTGGTACCCTATTTCCTGGTCGGCGCGTTCCTGCTGAAAATCGCCGCGCGCCCTCTTCATCAGGCGGTAGGTGTCGGGGCCTGCATTTATGGCTTATGGTTATTGTATGCGTCCGGCCCGATGCACCTGTTGCTGTCGGTGGTACTGTATGCGCCGGGATTGCTAGTTTTCCTCTACGCACGCAAGACGCATACGCACGATAATGTCCTGAATCGTCAGGAAGTGATGTTGATCGGTCTGCTACTCATCGCCGCTGTTCCGGCTACGTGGATGTTGGTGGGGTAATCGTCGCCCCATTGTTTGATGCCAAAGGAGACTACAATGGGTAAAAACCAGCCCTTGCCCATCCTTATCACGGGAGGAGGCCGCCGCATCGGTCTCGCGCTCGCGTGGCACTTTCTCAATCAAAAACAGCCGGTGATTGTCAGCTACCGGACGCACTATCCGGCCATCGACGGCCTGACGCAAGCGGGCGCGCTGTGCATTCAGGCCGATTTTTCCACCGATGACGGCGTCCTGGCATTTGCTGAGAAGATAAAAACCCATACGCCAGGCCTGCGGGCTATTTTGCATAACGCCAGCGCCTGGATGGCCGAGGCGCCTGGCACCCCGCTCTCTGACGTGCTGGCATGCATGATGCAGATTCACGTCAATACGCCCTATCTGTTAAACCATGCGCTGGAAAGACTGTTGCGCGGCCACGGACATGCGGCCACCGATATCATCCATTTTACGGACTATGTTGTGGAACGCGGCAGCGACAAACACATCGCCTACGCCGCCAGTAAAGCAGCGCTGGATAATATGACCCGCTCTTTTGCCCGCAAACTGGCCCCGGAAGTGAAAGTCAACGCCATCGCCCCGTCGCTGATCCTGTTTAACGAAAACGACGACGCCGAGTACCGTCAGCAGGCGCTCAATAAATCCCTGATGAAGACAGCGCCCGGCGAGAAAGAGGTAATCGACCTGGTGGATTACCTTCTCACCAGCTGCTTCGTTACCGGCCGCAGTTTCGCCGTGGATGGCGGCCGGCACCTGCGTTAATGCAGTTTGATCCAGCAAAATATCAGTAGCCATGCGCTCAGGCCCCAGCACACCACCGCCCCGCCGAGCGCAACGGGCAAACGCAGAAAACCGGTGAAATACCAAAGCGTGGCGAGGTAGACAAAATAAGGGATGATCGACCACATACTGAATACAATGGTCGTGCGTAACGCGTCAATTCCGCGCTCGCTGGCGACAATATAGTGGGCAATCAGTGCAAATGTCGGAAAAAGCGGAATTAATCCGGCGATATAGTAATTTTTTGTTTTTGCCAGCAAACCAATCAATACCACCACCAGCGCACCCAGCGCGGCTTTTATCACGAGTCCCATTTCGATGCCTTAACACATCAATAACATTGAGGCTGTAGCATAACGGAAGCGCTCTCGTTTAGAAAAGATTAATGGAAGGGAAAACGGAGGCGGTGTATGTTGGCGTTTTCTCCGCGTAATGAACGTTATGAACACCATCGTATTTGTTGAGGATGACCCTGAAGTTGGCTCGCTGATTGCCGCTTATCTGGCGAAACACGATATTGAGGTGCTGATTGAACCTCGCGGCGATCTGGCTGAAGAGACGATCCTTCGCACGCAACCCGAGCTGGTGTTACTGGATATCATGCTGCCGGGCAAAGACGGTATGACCATTTGCCGCGATTTGCGAGGCCGCTGGCAAGGGCCGATTGTCCTGCTGACCTCGCTGGACAGCGACATGAACCACATCCTGGCGCTGGAAATGGGCGCCTGTGACTACATCCTGAAAACCACGCCCCCTGCCGTGCTCCTCGCCCGTCTGCGCCTGCATTTACGGCAGAATGAACTCACCGCGCAGGCAAAAGGCATTCAGGATACGGCAATGACCCCGCATAAAACGCTGCGTTTTGGCGCGTTGATTATTGACCCGGTCAATCGTTCAGTCGCACTCTCCGGCGAACCGGTTTCGCTTTCCACCGCCGATTTCGAATTACTCTGGGAACTGGCAACCCATGCCGGGCAGATTATGGATCGCGACGCGCTGCTAAAAAACTTGCGCGGCGTCAGCTACGACGGCATGGACCGCAGCGTGGATGTCGCTATCTCAAGGCTGCGTAAGAAATTGCAGGATAACGCCACCGAGCCCTATCGAATCAAAACGGTTCGCAACAAAGGGTATCTGTTTGCCCCCCATGCGTGGGAAGAGAGTCAGCGTGATTAACCGGGTGCATCAATGAAAAAACTGTTCGTTCAGTTTTATCTGCTGCTGTTTGTCTGCTTTCTGGTCATGACCCTGTTGGTCGGGCTGGTGTATAAGTTCACCGCAGAACGCGCAGGCAGACAGTCGCTGGATGATTTGATGAAAAGCTCGCTGTATTTAATGCGCAGCGAATTGCGGGAGATCCCTCCGCGCGACTGGGGGAAAACCCTCAAAGAGATGGATCTTAATCTCTCTTTCGATTTGCGCGTAGAGCCGCTCAATAAATACAAACTCGACGCGCTTACCACACAGCGGCTGCGCGAAGGCGACATTGTCGCGCTGGACGATCAGTATACGTTTATTCAGCGCATCCCCCGCAGCCATTACGTGCTGGCCGTCGGGCCGGTTCCTTATCTCTATTTTCTTCACCAGATGCGGCTACTGGATATCGCGCTGATGGCCTTTATCGCCATCTCCCTCGCCTTCCCGGTGTTTATCTGGATGCGCCCACACTGGCAGGAGATGCTGCGCCTGGAGGCCGCCGCTCAGCGTTTTGGCGAAGGGCACCTCGCAGAGCGCCTTCACTTTGACAACGGTTCCAGTTTTGAACGTCTCGGCATCGCCTTTAACCAGATGGCGGATAACATCAACGCACTGATCGCCAGTAAAAAACAGCTTATTGACGGCATTGCCCACGAACTGCGTACGCCGCTGGTGCGTCTGCGTTACCGGCTGGAGATGAGTGAAAATCTCAGCGCACAGGAGTCGCAGGCGCTGAATCGCGATATCGGCCAACTGGAAGCGTTAATCGAAGAGTTACTGACCTATGCGCGGCTGGACAGGCCGCAGACTGCGTTAACGCTCACCGTTCCCGACCTCCCCGTGTGGCTGGCGAGCCACCTGGAAGACGTACAAAGCGTCAACCCCGGGCGCACGGTGCGGCTCAGCCAGCTTACGCCTGGCGATTACGGCGCGCTGGATATGCGGCTAATGGAGCGTGTGCTGGATAATCTGCTCAATAACGCGCTGCGTTATTCCCATTCCACCGTTCAGGCCAGCCTGTTATTAAGCGGCAATCAGGCGACCCTGATTGTTGAAGACGACGGCCCCGGCATCGCGCCAGACGCGCGCGAACATGTGTTCGAACCCTTTGTGCGCCTCGATCCCAGCCGCGACCGCGCTACCGGAGGCTGCGGGCTGGGATTAGCCATCGTGCGCTCCATCGCTCTGGCGATGGGCGGAACGGTAAACTGTCGCGAAAGTGAACTGGGCGGCGCCAGATTCACCTTCAGCTGGCCCGTCTGGCACAACATCCCCGAATTTCCCCCGGCCTGACGCATAGCGCACGATGGTCAGGCCGGGTATGATGTGATATACAGTAAGTATGTTGTAACTAATATCCTTCTTTCTGCGACACTGAAATGGTGGTGATATGGCCCGTTACGATCTTGTCGAACGCCTGAATGGTACTTTTCGCCAGACAGAGCACGCGCTGGCAACCCTGACAGAAAATCTCGAACAGCAACCGCTGCTGATTGCCCGCGTCTTCTCCCTCCCCGAAGTGACCAAAGAGGCAGAGCACAACCCTCTGGCGACCATTGCGGTGGAGCAGCATCTGGGAAAAGAGGCCGAATCGCTGGCGCTGCGCCACTATCGCCACCTGTTTATTCAGCAACAGTCTGAAAATCGCAGCAGCAAAGCGGCGGTTCGCCTGCCCGGCGTATTGTGCTATCAGGTTGATGATGCCACGCAGGTCGCGCTGGAAAACCAGATCCAGCACATCAATCAGTTAAAAACGACATTTGAGCGTATTGTGACGGTGGAGTCAGGATTGCCGTCAGCGGCGCGTTTTGAGTGGGTGCATCGCCATCTGCCCGGTCTTATCACGTTGAATGCCTACCGCGCGTTAACGGTGATCAAGAATCCCGCCACCCTCCGTTTTGGCTGGGCCAACAAGCACATTATTAAGAATCTGCGCCGGGATGAGGTGCTGGCGCAACTGGAGAAAAGCCTGAACACGCCGCGCAGCGTGCATCCCTGGACGCGCGAAGAGTGGCAGGCCAGGCTGGAGCGCGAATATCAGGATATCGCCGCCCTGCCGCAACAGGCGCGGCTGAAGATTAAAAGACCGGTGAAGGTACAGCCGATTGCCCGCGTCTGGTACAAAGGGCAGCAGAAACAGGTTCAGCACGCCTGTCCGACGCCGCTTATCGCGCTGATCAATACCGATAAAGGCATGACCGTGCCAGATATCGGCGAACTACTGAATTACGATGCGGACAATGTTCAGCACCGCTTTAAGCCTCAGGCGCAACCGTTGCAACTTATCATCCCCCGGTTGCACCTGTATGTGGCGGATTAACGGCCTGGCTTCATGCTGCCCACCATCAGTTCCGGGCGCACCCAGCTATCAAACTCGGCTTCAGTGAGATACCCCAGCGCCAGGGCGGAGGCTTTTAAGGTCAGCCCTTCCTTGTGCGCTTTTTTGGCGATCTCCGCCGCTTTGTCATAGCCGATGTGCGTGTTGAGCGCGGTGACCAGCATCAGCGATTCATTGAGCAGTTGATTAATACGCTCACGGTTTGGCTCAATACCGACCGCACAGTGCGCATTAAAGCTTTCCATCCCATCCGCCAACAGGCGTACCGATTGCAGGAAATTATGGATAACCATCGGGCGATAGACGTTAAGCTCGAAGTTTCCCGACGCCCCGCCCATATTGATAGCCACATCGTTGCCCATCACCTGACAGCAGAGCATGGTCAGCGCCTCGCACTGGGTCGGGTTCACTTTACCTGGCATAATCGAACTGCCCGGCTCGTTCTCAGGAATGGCAATTTCACCAATGCCGCATCGAGGGCCAGAGGCCAGCCAGCGAACGTCATTGGCAATTTTCATCAGCGACGCCGCCAGCCCTTTTAGCGCGCCGTGCGCATGAACCAGCGCATCACAGGTCGCCAGCGCTTCAAACTTGTTCGGCGCCGTCACAAATGGCGCGCAGGTGATCACCGCCAGCTCATCCGCCACGCGGCGGGCATATTCAGGATGAGTGTTCAACCCTGTGCCCACCGCCGTGCCGCCCAGCGCCAGCTCCGCCACATGCGGCAGGCTATTTTCAATATGTTTGAGATTGTGCTCCAGCATCGCCACCCAGCCGGAAATTTCCTGACCGAGCGTCAGCGGCGTCGCATCCTGCAAGTGCGTGCGGCCAATTTTCACAATGTCGGCAAACGCATGGGACTTTTTGCGCAGCGTATCGGTCAGGACATTAAGCTGCGGGATGAGATGCTTGCGTAGCGCCAGCAGCGCCGCAACGTGCATTGCGGTCGGGAAGACGTCGTTCGAACTTTGGCTTTTATTGACGTCATCGTTCGGGTGAACTTTGCGCTCCATGCCGCGAACGCCGCCCAGCAGTTCGCTCGCGCGGTTCGCCAGCACTTCGTTCATGTTCATGTTGCTTTGCGTGCCCGACCCGGTCTGCCAGATCGCCAGCGGAAATTCGTCGGGATGTTTATCGGCCAGCACTTCATCAGCCGCCTGCATAATGGCGGAGGCTTTTTCCGCCGACAGCAGCCCTAAGTCCTCGTTAACTTTGGCTGCCGCACGCTTGGTCAGCGCCAGCGCATGGATCAGCGAGACGGGCATTTTCTCCGTGGAGATACGAAAATGCTCCAGCGATCGTTGGGTTTGCGCTCCCCAAAGTTTATCTGCCGGAACATCAATCCCGCCCATCGAATCTTTCTCGCAGCGTACCGTCGTCATTACTTTCTCCTTGTTAACAATGAAGTTGAGGACATGCTCACACACCTGTCAGGATTAAGTATTGATTGCTTCATAAATACTGCATGGCGCTTTGTGCGCTTCTGAAATGCCGGGCGGCACAGCGCCTTACCCGGCCTGCAAATGTACCTTCTTATTGTCTTACTTTACGCAGCGCGTGCACTGCGAAGTCTGAATTTGCTGGAAGAAATCATTGCCTTTGTCATCCACCAGGATAAAGGCCGGAAAATCTTCCACTTCAATTTTCCAGATCGCTTCCATCCCCAGTTCAGGGTATTCCACGCATTCCAGACTCCTGATGCTGCCCTGCGCCAGCACGGCGGCAGGCCCGCCAATGCTGCCCAGATAGAAACCGCCGTGTTTATGGCAGGCATCGGTCACCTGTTGGCTACGGTTGCCTTTGGCCAGCATAATCATACTGCCGCCCTGCGACTGAAGCTGATCGACGTAAGAGTCCATACGCCCTGCGGTCGTTGGCCCCAGCGAACCGGACGCGTATCCTTCAGGCGTTTTTGCCGGCCCCGCGTAGTAGATCGGATGATCTTTAACATACTGCGGCAACCCTTCGCCACGATCCATCCGTTCTTTCAGTTTGGCGTGCGCGATATCACGCCCCACAATAATCGTCCCGTTCAGCGACAGACGAGTCGAAACCGGATACTGCGACAACTGTTGCAGGATCGCTTTCATTGGCTGGTTGAGGTCAACGCGAACCGCCTCGCCTTCGCCTGCCTGGCGCAATTCTTCAGGAATATATTTACCCGGATTATGTTCCAGTTTCTCGATCCAGATACCTTTGCGGTTGATTTTCGCTTTAATGTTGCGATCCGCAGAGCAGGAGACGCCCATCCCGACCGGACAGGACGCGCCGTGACGCGGTAAACGAATGACGCGGATATCATGGGCAAAATATTTACCGCCGAACTGGGCGCCTAACCCGAGATTCTGCGCTTCCGTCAGCAACTCTTTTTCCAGCTCCACGTCGCGGAATGCCTGACCGTATTCGTTCCCTTCCGTCGGCAGTTCGTCATAGTATTTTGCGGAGGCCAGCTTAACCGTTTTCAGCGTTGCTTCCGCCGACGTCCCGCCGATCACGAAGGCGATGTGATACGGAGGACAGGCCGCCGTCCCCAGTGTGCGCATTTTATCGACCAGGTAATTTTTCAGTTTGCCCGGCGTCAGCAGCGCTTTGGTTTCCTGATACAGATAGGTTTTGTTGGCGGAACCGCCGCCTTTGGCGATACACAGGAATTTGTATTCATCGCCATCAACGCTGTAGAGATCAATCTGCGCGGGCAGGTTGGTGCCGGTATTGACCTCTTTATACATATCCAGCGGGGCATTTTGCGAATAGCGCAGGTTATCTTCGATGTAAGTGTTATAAACGCCGCGCGCCAGCGCAGCCTCATCACCGCCGCCAGTCCAGACGCGCTGGCCTTTTTTACCAACGATAATGGCCGTACCGGTGTCCTGGCAGGTTGGTAAAATCCCTTTTGCGGCAATGTCCGAATTGCGCAGGAATTGCAGCGCGACATATTTATCGTTTTCGCTGGCGTCCGGGTCGCGCAGGATATCAGCGACCTGCTGTTGATGCGCAGGGCGCAGCATAAACGAAGCATCGTGGAATGCCTGACGCGCCATCAGCGTCAGCGCTTCAGGAGCGACCTTAAGCACTTCCTGTCCTTCAAATTCGGCAACGGAAACGTGTTCACTGGTCAGCAGGTAATATTCGGTATCGTCCTTTTTGAGGGGAAAAGGAGCCTGATAATGGAAGGGTTTGTTCGACATTGTTCTCTCACTTACTGCTCGGTCTGGTTATTCTCTGGGCAGATGTTCCATTGCCCTGCTTACCCGTCACGCCTCCAGCGGCAGACATGTTATTGTCCTGCAACCCGAATGCGTCAGGGTGTAAAAAGCGAGTTACACTATCCTACACAATTTTTTAACAAAAACTGAGACAAGTACGACTTTTTGCGCGCAGAGGTTACTTCCCGCGGGTTTCTTGGTTTAATACGCGAATTAATTTCCATATTGAAACAGGGCTTGATAATGCAAAAACTCATCAACTCAGTGCAAAACTATGCATGGGGTAGTAAAACTGCGTTAACGGAACTCTACGGCATTGCGAATCCGTCTCAGCAGCCAATGGCAGAGCTCTGGATGGGCGCCCATCCCAAGAGCAGCTCCCGAATTGAAGGCGCTGACGGGAAAGCCGTCTCGTTACGCGACGTGATTGAGCACGATAAAGCCACACTGCTGGGCGAGTCTGTCGCAAAACGTTTTGGCGAGCTGCCCTTCCTGTTTAAAGTGCTGTGTGCCGCGCAGCCGCTTTCCATCCAGGTTCATCCGAATAAACACAACTCAGAAATGGGTTTCGCGAAAGAGAATGCGGCCGGTATTCCGATGGATGCCGCCGAGCGTAACTATAAAGATCCGAACCACAAGCCTGAACTGGTCTTTGCCCTGACGCCGTTCCTGGCGATGAACGCATTCCGCGAGTTCTCTGAGATTGTCTCCCTGCTGCAACCTGTTTCCGGCGCGCATACCGCCATTGCCCACTTCCTGCAAGAGCCGAATGCCGAACGCCTGAGCCAACTGTTCGCCAGCCTGCTCAATATGCAGGGCGATGAAAAATCCCGCGCGCTGGCGGTACTGAAAGCGGCGCTGAACAGCCAACAGGGTGAACCGTGGCAGACGATCCGCGTCATATCCGAATTTTACCCGGATGACAGCGGCCTCTTCTCTCCACTGCTGCTGAACGTGGTCAAGCTGAACCCTGGCGAAGCCATGTTCCTGTTTGCCGAAACGCCTCATGCCTATTTGCAGGGTGTGGCGCTGGAAGTGATGGCGAACTCCGATAACGTCCTGCGCGCCGGGCTGACGCCGAAATATATCGACATTCCTGAGCTGGTCGCGAACGTCAAATTCGTTGCCAAACCAGCCGATCAGCTGCTGACAACGCCGGTAAAACACGGTGCGGAACTGGACTTCCCGATTCCGGTGGAAGATTTCGCGTTTTCGCTGCATGACCTCTCCGCTCAGGAAACGGCCATCAGCCAGCAGAGCGCCGCCATTCTGTTCTGCGTGGAAGGCGAAGCGGTGCTGAGCAAGGGCGAGCAGCGTCTGGTGCTGAAACCCGGTGAATCCGCGTTTATCGGCGCTGATGAGTCTCCGGTCAACGCCAGCGGCGTGGGCCGTTTGGCCAGGGTTTACAACAAGCTGTAGCAACATACTGAATTTTTTAACAACTCTTGCTAAGCTAGTTAAAGGCTCACAACTTCTCCAGGCGGTTTAATCCGCCTGGTTTCATTTTTATGGATAATCGATATGAAAAAATCGCTGGTAGCTACAGGTGTGATCGTCGCCCTGGGCGTGGTCTGGACAGGCGGGGCCTGGTACACCGGGAAAAAACTGGAAACGCATCTCGCACAGATGGTGAATCAGGCAAATGAGCAGCTTAAACGCACGGCGCCTGAAGCCGCCATTGAGCTGAGCTATCAAAACTACCAGCGCGGCATTTTCAGCAGCCAGTTACAGCTGGTGGCGAAACCTGTCGAAGGCAAGGAAAATCCCTGGCTGAAACCAGGACAAAGCGTCGTACTGAACGAAGCGGTGGATCATGGCCCTTTCCCGTTCGCACAGTTGAAATCGTTCAACCTTATCCCTGCGATGGCCTCGGTGAAGACGACCCTGGTCAACAACGACGTCACCAGACCGTTGTTTGATATCGCAAAGGGCGAGACGCCGGTCGAGATTAATTCCCGGATTGGTTATGGCGGCGATACCCGCTCAGATATCTCGCTCAAGCCGTTGAATTATGAAAATAACGGTGAAAAAGTCGCCTTTAGCGGCGGGGAATTTCAGCTGAATGCCGATAAAGACGGCAATGTTGTTTCACTGTCAGGCGAAGCGCAAAGCGGCCTGGTGGATGCCGTCAACGAATATAACCAGAAAGTCCAGATTACTTTTAATAACCTGAAAACCGACGGTTCCAGCACCCTGGCCAGCTTCGGCGAGCGTATTGGCAACCAGACGCTGTCGCTGGAAAAAATGACGGTATCGGTAGAAGGTAAAGAGATGGCCGTGCTGGAAGGCATGGTGATCGACGGTAAGTCCGATCTCGTCAACGACGGCAAAACTATCAATAGCCAGCTGGATTACTCGCTGAACAGCCTTAAAGTGCAGAATCAGGATCTGGGTAGCGGCAAGCTGACGCTGAAAGTGGGACAGATCGATGGCGAAGCCTGGCACCAGTTTAGCCGCCAGTATAACGCTCAGACTCAGGCGCTGATGACGCAACCCGAGGTGGTGCAAAATCCTGAACTTTATCAGGAGAAAGTGACCGAAGCGTTCTTTGGCGCCCTGCCGCTGCTGATGAAGGGCGAACCGGTGATTACCGTCGCGCCGTTAAGCTGGAAAAACGCTAAAGGCGAGACCGCGCTGAACCTCTCCTTGTTCCTGAAAGATCCGGCCGCGACCACTGAAGAACCGCAAACGCTGACTCAGGAAGTGGATCGTTCCGTTAAATCTCTCGATGCGAAGCTGACGATCCCGATGGATATGGCCGTTGAGTTTATGACCCAGGTCGCCAGACTGGAAGGTTATCAGCAGGAAGATGCCGATAAGCTGGCGAATCAACAAGTCAAAGGGTTAGCCGCGATGGGGCAAATGTTCCGCATCACCACGTTGCAGGATAATACCATTGCCACCAACCTACAGTATGCCAATGGTCAGGTAACGCTCAACGGGCAAAAAATGACGCTGGAAGAGTTTGTCGGCATGTTTGGTATGCCTGCGCTCTCCGTGCCGGACGCTCCGGCGATTCCTCAGCAGTAAGTTTTCTGTACGTCCCGCGCCCGGCGGGATTTTCCCGTCGGGCCGCTATTCAAACACCTGTCCCGCCACGCTATTTTTGCGTCACCAGACGAGCGGAAATGGTCTGGCTGCGCGAATGGCTCTCTTCATGACCAATCCGTTGCAGGATGCGCTCCGCAAGGGTATAGCCAATTTCGCGGGCTGGCGTGCTGGCCCAGATGATCGGCAGATCGTCCAGCGCGTTTTCCGCCACATCAGCAAACGCCGCCAGCGAGATCTGTTGTTCAAAATAGCGATCAACGCCAATTTCACCACTCTGACGCCCCGCTTTCATCAGGCCAAACCATGCTCCCATCGCAATGGTTTCGTTGTAGCACACCACTGCGCTGATGGTCGGGTTATGCCGCAGTAATGCGGTAATGGCTTCGGCGGCCTGCTTCTGGCTGGATGCGCACTCCAGCACCCAGTCGCTGTGAAAAGGCAACCCAAACTTCAGCAGCGTCGCGCAATAGCCGCCGACGCGCTCCGCGCGCGTTAATGAGGAGCTTTGCCCTCCCAGCCACGCGATCCGCTGATGCCCAAGGCGAATCAGATGTTCCGTCAGTAGCTGCGCCGCCTGCATGTTATCCGGCCGGACAGTATCCACCTCTTCCAGATAACTGGCGCGCGAGGCAAACACCACCGGAATCCCTTTTTCTTCTGCCCGTTCCCGGAGCGCATCGCTGTTACCCGCCGCTCCGGCGATCACCACGCCATCCACCCCCTGATTAAGGAGCATAGCGAAGCGCTGACTCAGTTGTTCGCCATCCTGACCGCCGTGCAACAAAAAGACCATGCGCCCCTGCGCTTCCAGCGCCTCTGTCAACCCGGCCGTGAGTTCCGCATAAAAAGGCGCAGACAGATCGCGCACAATCAGCCCAATGACGCCGCTCTGCCCACCGCGAAGCGCCGATGCCTGGCGGTTACGCACAAAGCCCAGCTGTTCAATCGCCGCGTTAACCCGCTCGCCGGTGGCTGACGAAATCCGCCCTTTGCCACTGAGCACTAATGAGACGGTACTGACGGAGACGCCAGCCGCCAACGCGACATCATGGATGGTGGTTTTTTTGGCTATAGCCATGAAAAAAGAAAGCTCCCTGATAACGTGACAGATAAAACGTTTTATCAATCACTTATATTTATACGCTTTATTATCGTTCGATAATGTGATTTGCGCCGCACTAAAATTAGGTAAAACGTTTTATCTTCTCGCTCAAATAATTGACCACAGCCTTCTTTTTCACGAGGAGTCGTTAGATGACGACGAAGACAACACCAAAAATAACATTATGGGAATTTTTCCAGCAGTTGGGTAAAACGTTTATGCTGCCCGTGGCGCTGCTCTCTTTCTGCGGGATCATGCTGGGGATCGGCAGCTCGTTAAGCAGCCACGATGTCGTCACCCTGCTCCCGGCGCTGGGCAACCCGGTGCTACAGGCCATCTTTACCTGGATGAGTAAAGTCGGCTCGTTCGCTTTTAGCTTCCTCCCGGTGATGTTTTGTATCGCGATTCCGCTCGGTCTGGCGCGTGAAAACAAAGGTGTCGCCGCGTTTGCCGGTTTCGTCGGTTACGCCGTAATGAACCTTGCCGTGAACTTCTGGTTAACGGCGAAAGGCATTCTGCCGACGACTGACGCCGCCATTCTGAAAGCCAATAACGTACAGAATATCCTCGGGATTCAGTCTATCGACACGGGGATTCTGGGGGCGGTGATCGCCGGTATCGTTGTCTGGATGCTGCATGAGCGTTTCCACAATATTCGTCTGCCCGATGCGCTGGCTTTCTTTGGCGGTACGCGTTTCGTGCCGATCGTCTCTTCCGTGGTGATGGGACTGGTCGGGCTGGTCATTCCGCTGGTATGGCCTGTTTTTGCAATGGGCATCAGCGGTCTGGGCCACATTATCAATAGCGCGGGTGATTTCGGTCCGATGATCTTTGGTACGGGTGAGCGCCTGCTGCTGCCGTTCGGCCTGCACCACATTCTGGTCGCGTTGATTCGCTTTACCGAAGCGGGCGGTACGCAGGAAGTCTGCGGCCATAGCGTGAGCGGCGCGTTGACCATTTTCCAGGCGCAGCTGAGCTGCCCGACAACGCACGGCTTCTCTGAAAGTGCGACCCGCTTCCTGTCTCAGGGGAAAATGCCTGCCTTCCTCGGCGGCTTGCCGGGCGCTGCGTTGGCGATGTACCACTGTGCGCGTCCTGAAAACCGTCACAAAATTAAGGGCCTGCTGATTTCTGGTCTTATCGCCTGTGTCGTTGGCGGTACCACAGAGCCGCTGGAATTCCTGTTCCTGTTCGTCGCGCCTGTGCTGTATGTGATTCACGCCCTGCTGACAGGTCTGGGATTCACCATCATGGCGATCCTCGGCGTCACCATCGGCAACACCGACGGCAACATCATCGACTTTGTGGTATTCGGGATCCTGCACGGTCTGTCGACCAAGTGGTATCTGGTTCCGGTGGTCGCCGCCGTCTGGTTCGCGGTGTACTACATCATCTTCCGTTTCGCCATTACGCGCTTTAATCTGAAAACGCCGGGCCGCGATACCGAAATCGCCAGCAATATTGAAAAAGTCATGGCGGGCGCGCCAGGGAAATCAGGCTATAACGTCCCGGCGATTCTGGCCGCGCTTGGCGGCAGTGAAAATATCGTCAGCCTGGATAACTGCATTACCCGTCTGCGCCTGTCGGTGAAGGATATGTCGCTTGTGAATGTACAGGCGCTGAAGGACAATCGCGCTATCGGCGTAGTACAGCTGAATCAACATAACTTACAGGTGGTTATTGGCCCTCAGGTACAGTCCGTTAAGGATGAAATGGCGGGTCTGATGAACACGGTTGAGGCATAAGGACAACGATATGTTCGATTTTTCAAAGGTGGTGGATCGTCACGGTACGTGGTGTACGCAGTGGGATTATGTCGCCGATCGCTTTGGCGCCCCTGACCTGCTCCCGTTTACGATCTCGGATATGGATTTCGCTACCGCGCCGTGCATCCTGGAGGCCATCAACCAGCGTCTGGCGCACGGCGTGCTGGGTTACAGCCGCTGGAAAAACGATGAGTTTTTAGGGGCGATCGCCCACTGGTTCGCAACCCGTCACCACACCACGATCGACCCGCAGTCGATCGTGTACGGCCCCTCCGTGATCTACATGGTGTCGGAGCTGATCCGCCAGTGGTCATCCGTCGGTGAAGGGGTGGTGATTCACACCCCCGCTTACGATGCGTTCTATAACGCCATCGAAGGCAACCAGCGCACCGTTATGCCGGTTACGCTACAGAAAAACGCGGACGGCTGGCACTGCGATATGGCCGCGCTGGAAGCGGTGCTCGCCCGGCCAGAGAGTAAAATTCTCCTGCTGTGCAGCCCGCAGAACCCTACCGGAAAGGTATGGACGCGCGATGAACTGGAGACGATGGCTGAGCTATGCCATCGTCACGGCGTGCGGGTCATCTCCGATGAAATCCACATGGATATGGTATGGGGCGCGCAGCCGCATATCCCCTGGAGCAATGTGGCGCGTGGTCGTTGGGCGCTGCTGACCTCCGGGTCAAAAAGCTTCAACATTCCGGCGCTGACCGGCGCCTACGGGCTCATCGGCGATGAGGAAAGCCGCAATCGTTACCTCAGCGTATTGAAGGGGCGTGACGGGCTGTCGTCACCCGCCGTTCTGGCGCTTAGCGCGCACATTGCCGCTTATCAACAGGGCGCGCCGTGGCTGGATGCCCTGCGCGAGTATCTTGCTGATAACCTGAATTATATCGCACATGCGTTAAACACCGCGTTCCCGACGCTAAACTGGCAGGTTCCGCAATCGACCTATCTGGCCTGGATTGATCTGCGCGCGCTGAATATTGACGACCACGCCTTACAGGATGCGCTGATTCATCAGCAGAAAGTGGCCATCATGCCCGGGTATACTTATGGCGAAGAAGGTCGCGGGTTTGTTCGTCTTAATGCCGGTTGTCCACGTTCGAAACTCGAAAAAGGCGTTAACGGCCTGATCAACGCGATCCGCGCTATACGCTGACAATGATTGCGCAATAAAATTATTTATTGCGCAACATAGATTTTACGCCCGTTTTATTTTTATAATGGCGAGCACTTTTATATTAAAAAAGAGTGCGACCATGATTGATACTTCCCTTCCGTTAACTGACGTTCATCGCCACCTTGATGGCAACATTCGTGCCCAAACTATTCTTGATCTTGGCCGTCAGTTCAATTTAGCCCTCCCGGCACAAACGCTTGACGCGCTCATTCCGCATGTGCAGATCACTTCAACGGAGCCTGACCTGGTCAGTTTTCTGGCAAAGCTCGACTGGGGCGTTAAAGTTCTGGCGTCGCTGGATGCCTGTCGTCGCGTGGCCTTTGAAAATATTGAAGATGCCGCCCGCAACGGCCTGCATTATGTCGAACTGCGTTTTTCTCCGGGTTATATGGCGATGACGCACCAGTTGCCTGTGGCAGGCGTGGTCGAAGCGGTCATCGCTGGCGTACGTGAAGGGTGCCAGACTTTTGGCGTTGAAGCTCGTCTGATCGGCATCATGAGCCGTACTTTCGGCGAGGCGGCCTGTCAGCAGGAACTGGAAGCGCTGCTGGCGCACCGCGATCACATTACTGCGCTTGACTTAGCGGGCGATGAACTTGGCTTCCCGGGCAGTCTGTTCCTCTCTCACTTTAACCGCGCGCGTGATGCGGGCTGGCATATTACCGTACATGCTGGCGAAGCGGCGGGCCCGGAGAGCATCTGGCAGGCCATTCGCGAACTGGGCGCCGAACGTATCGGTCATGGCGTGAAGGCCGTGGAAGATCGCGCGCTGATAGATTTTCTGATCGAACAGCGAATCGGTATCGAATCCTGTCTGACGTCTAATATCCAGACCAGCACCGTTGCCTCGCTGGCTGCACATCCGCTGAAAACGTTCCTTGAGCATGGCGTGCTGGCAAGTTTGAATACGGATGATCCCGCGGTACAGGGTGTGGATATTATTCACGAATACACGGTAGCGGCGCCAGCGGCAGGATTAACCCGCGAGCAGATTCGTCAGGCACAGATCAATGGCCTGGAAATGGCGTTTTTAAGCGAAGCGGAAAAACGCGCATTGCGTGAGAAAGTCGCAGCGGTTTAAGCACGCAACGCCTGATGGCGCTGCGCTTATCAGGCCTACAGCGACACAACCGTAGGCCGGATAAGACGTTTACGCCGTCATCCGGCAGCACCTACGCCTGATGGCGCTGCGCTTATCAGGCCTACAACTGCACAACCGTAGGCCGGATAAGGCGTTTACGCCGCCATCCGGCAACATCCCGACGCCTGATGGCGCTGCGCTTATCAGTCCTGTAACTGCACAACCGTAGGCCGGATAAGGCGTTTACGCCGTCATCCGGCAACACCCGGCACCAGAAGAGTACACCGTCATCACGCGAGGCACAGCGTAGAGCGATGCTTCGCTGATTCAATCCCCAGCTCAATCAACTCCATAATCTGGATCGCCTGGCTCGCCGGAACCGGGTTTTCACCGTTGCCATTCAACGCGTCACGGATGCCCGCATAATAAGCCGGATAATTACCCGGCACCGTCAGCCAGGTCTCTTCCACACGGTCTTCGCCTTCCACGCGCGTCAACACGCCGTCACGCATGTCGTAACCCCAGTCTTCCTGCGGCAGTCGCTCACCGTTTTTCAACCGCTCCTCTTGTGGATCGAGGCCATATTTCACGTAGCTGCCGCGCGAGCCGTGCACGATATAACGTGCTGATTCTGCCGCTGCCAGCATCGTACCGTGCAGAATCACCCGACGCTGCGGGTAGGATAATATCGCGTGGAAATAATCCGTCGACTGCGCGCCAGGACGAAGCTGCGCCAGATCCACCGTCATGCTGACCGGTAAACCGAACAGATTGATCGCCTGATCCAGCAGATGCGGCGCCAGATCGTACCAGATACCGCTGCCAGGGCCGCCCTGTTCGCGCCAGCGATCGCGGACCTGCGGGCGGAAACGGTCGAAATGGGATTCAAAGTAAGCCACTTCCCCCAGAACGCCATCGGCCAGCAATCCTTTCAGCGTCAGGAAATCACTGTCCCAACGGCGGTTATGGAACACAGAAAGCACGCGTCCCAGGCTGCGCGCCAGGGCGTCGAGTTCACGGGCTTGTGACAGTGTCACGGTAAAGGGTTTATCCACAACCACATGTTTTCCCGCTTCAAGCGCGGCTTTCGCCAGCGGAAAATGGGTGTCGTTGGGCGTAGGAATGACGATAAGGTCGATATTCGGATCGTTAAAAAGATGCTTAGGCTCTGAGACAACCGCCACAGAAGGCCAGTCTGCCTTCACTTTTGTTTCATCACTACTGGAAACCGCCGCCAGTTCCAGACCCGGCGTCCCCACGATTAAGGGCGCATGGAAAGTCTTGCTGGCATAACCATAACCAATTAGCCCTACCCGGATGTTGTCACTCATGTCTTTGCCTCTCATGTCAGAACGGGGTCATTTCACACTATCCCTTAACCACTCACAATAGTTTAATAACCGCCAGGTTATAAAGGTTGTTGCTTAACTTAAGTCAAACATCAGTGACTTTGGGCTCTCCTGCGGCGAAAAAGTCGCTGAAATCGTTCCCGACACCCTTGCCGTCTTATTTATTGATGAGTAACATTTGCATCCTGTGTTTATGGATAAATCAAAGCAAAAAAATGTCGTCAGTAATGAATCGCCTTATTGAATTAACCGGTTGGATTGTTCTCGTTGTCTCAGTGATCCTCTTAGGCGTCGCCAGCCATATCGATAATTACCAGCCCCCTGAACCGACGGCCTCCGTTCAGAAAAAATAAGCGTGTCCTGGCCAGTTGCGGCATAGCGGCATATCGTCAGAAATGGTTTCGGTTTACAGCCAGAAAAATCAGGAAAAGATGAAAAGCGGCAAAAAAAGCGAAATATGCCGTCTGCTGGCCGCACGCTTATTGCCAGTTGTCATGAAGCGCGTTACCCTTCCGGCAGGTGCTCTGCTCACCTGATTCATGACACGTAAGAATACGCTTATTTACCCTTGCGCGCCGATTATTCTTTTCGGTGTCGTTTTGTTTATTTTTATATTCACTACTCCGTTGGTGTTATTTGTTTAATATGGATCGCTATTTATGACAGTTCAGGATTATTTATTAAAATTCCGCAAAATCAGTTCGCTTGAGAGCCTGGAAAAACTGTTTGATCACCTTAACTACACCCTCTCTGACGATCGGGAGATCATCAATATGTATCGCGCCGCAGATCATCGTCGCGCGGAGCTGGTCTCGGGCGGTCGTCTGTATGATGTCGGTCAGGTGCCAAAATCAGTCTGGCATTACGTACAATAAAGAAAGTAGCGATCGGCGTTAAAAGCTTTATAATACTGGCCCCAAAATGAAATAGTCTGCCTGTTCGCGCTGGCAAATCTGGAGAAGATATGACCACAACACCGGCACAACGCATCGGGGGCTGGTTGCTTGGCCCACTGGCCTGGCTGTTAGTCGCGTTACTGAGCGCCTCGCTCGCGTTATTGCTCTATGCTACTGCGCTGGCTACGCCGCAGACATTCCATATGCTCAGTGAGCAAAGTACCGGCAACCTGTTGTTGTGGGGCGTTTCGTTTATTACCGCCATCGCAATGTGGTATTACACCCTATGGTTGACCATCGCCTTCTTCAAGCGCCGCCACTGCGTGCCTAAACATTATATTATCTGGCTGCTGGTGTCGGTCTTGCTGGCAATTAAAGCCTTTGCTTTTTCGCCAGTCTCAGACGCGTTTGCGGTTCGCCAACTGTTGTTCCCGTTACTGGCGGCCGCGCTGATCGTACCCTATTTCAAACGCTCGGCGCGCGTTAAAGCAACGTTTGTGAACCCGTAATACCCTTACAGTTAACCTGTTGTCGCCTGCTGTAGATTGACAGATAATAGGCGGCTTTTTTATTTCAGGCCGAAAAATGACTGATTACCTGCTGCTCTTTGTCGGAACTGTACTGGTCAATAACTTTGTACTGGTCAAGTTTCTGGGTCTCTGCCCGTTTATGGGGGTTTCCAAAAAGCTGGAAACCGCAATGGGTATGGGGCTCGCCACCACGTTTGTGATGACGCTGGCGTCTATCTGCGCCTGGCTGATTGACACCTGGATTTTGATTCCGCTCGATCTCATCTACCTGCGGACGCTGGCGTTTATTCTGGTCATCGCGGTGGTAGTGCAATTTACTGAGATGGTGGTGCGTAAAACCAGTCCGGCATTGTACCGTCTGCTGGGGATCTTCCTGCCGCTCATCACCACCAACTGCGCGGTGCTTGGCGTGGCGTTGTTGAACATTAACCTCGGTCATAATTTTTTGCAGTCGGCGTTGTACGGTTTCTCCGCCGCCGTCGGCTTCTCTCTGGTGATGGTGCTGTTCGCGGCGATTCGCGAGCGCCTCGCCGTGGCAGACGTCCCTGCCCCTTTTCGCGGTAACGCGATTGCGCTGATTACCGCAGGTTTAATGTCTCTGGCCTTTATGGGCTTTAGTGGTTTGGTGAAGTTGTAATGAATGCTATCTGGATTGCCGTAGTCGCCGTGAGCCTGCTGGGCCTGGCATTCGGCGCCATCCTGGGGTACGCCTCCCGCCGGTTTGCCGTGGAAGACGATCCCGTTGTCGAAAAAATCGACGAAATTTTACCGCAGAGCCAGTGTGGGCAGTGCGGCTATCCTGGCTGCCGCCCTTATGCTGAAGCCATCGGTAGTCAGGGTGAAAAAATTAACCGCTGTGCGCCGGGCGGCGAAGCGGTGATGTTGAAAATCGCAACGTTACTGAACGTCGATCCGCAACCTATCGACGGTGATGAACAAGAAGTTGCGCCAGTGCGTATGCTGGCGGTCATCGATGAAAACAATTGCATCGGCTGCACTAAATGTATTCAGGCATGCCCGGTGGATGCCATTGTGGGCGCCACGCGCGCGATGCATACGGTCATGAGCGATCTCTGCACCGGCTGTAACCTGTGCGTTGACCCGTGCCCGACGCAATGCATTGAATTACGCCCGGTCGCGGAAACACCTGACAGTTGGAAGTGGGATTTGAACACCATCCCCGTTCGTATCATTCCCGTGGAACAACATGCTTAAGTTATTCTCTGCATTCAGAAAAGATAAAATCTGGGATTTCGATGGCGGCATTCATCCGCCGGAAATGAAAACCCAGTCAAACGGTACGCCTCTGCGACAGGTTCCACTGGCGCCGCGCTTTATCATTCCTCTTAAGCAGCATATTGGCGCTGAGGGAGAGCTGTGCGTTAACGTGGGCGATCGCGTCCTGCGAGGCCAGCCGCTGACCCGAGGTCGCGGCCGCATGCTGCCCGTCCATGCGCCGACGTCCGGGAAAGTTATCGCGATTGCGCCCCACTCTACCGCGCACCCGTCAGCCCTGGCTGAGCTTAGCGTGATGATTGATGCCGATGGCGAAGATCGCTGGATCGAACGCGACGGCTGGGCGGATTATCAGCGCCGCAGCCGCGAAGAGCTAATTACCCGGATTCACCAGTTCGGCGTTGCCGGACTCGGCGGCGCAGGGTTCCCGACCGGCGTCAAATTACAGGGCGGCGGCGATAAGATTGAAACGCTGATCATCAACGCGGCGGAGTGTGAACCTTATATCACCGCTGATGACCGCTTAATGCAGGATTGCGCCGCGCAGGTGGTGGAAGGCATCCGTATCCTTGCCCATATTCTGCAACCGCGTGAGGTCCTGATAGGTATCGAAGATAACAAGCCGCAGGCCATTTCAATGCTGCGTGCCGTTCTGGCCGATGCGCATGATATCGCGTTACGCGTTATCCCAACGAAATACCCTTCCGGCGGCGCAAAACAACTTACCCAGATCCTGACCGGGAAACAGGTTCCGCACGGTGGCCGCTCTTCTGATATCGGCGTGCTGATGCAAAACGTTGGTACGGCTTATGCCGTCAAACGCGCAGTGATTGACGGGGAACCGATCACCGAGCGCGTTGTGACCTTGACCGGAGAGTCCGTCAGCCGTCCCGGTAACGTCTGGGCCAGGCTGGGGACGCCTGTCAGCCACCTGCTTAATGATGCGGGCTTCTGTTCTTCAGCCGATCAAATGGTGATTATGGGCGGCCCGCTGATGGGCTTTACCCTGCCCTGGCTTGATGTTCCCGTTGTGAAGATCACTAACTGCCTTCTCGCGCCTTCCGCTACGGAAATGGGCGAAACGCCGGAAGAGCAAGGTTGTATCCGCTGTAGCGCCTGTGCCGATGCCTGTCCCGCCGATTTGTTGCCCCAACAGTTGTACTGGTTCAGCAAAGGCCAACAGCACGATAAAGCCACCGCGCATAACATTGCCGACTGCATTGAGTGCGGCGCTTGCGCCTGGGTATGCCCCAGCAGCATTCCGCTTGTGCAGTATTTCCGTCAGGAAAAAGCGGAGATTTACGCGATCGCGCAAGAAGAAAAACGCGCGGCTGAAGCGAAAGCGCGTTTTGAGGCCAGACAGGCGCGACTGGAGCGTGAGAAAGCCGCACGCCTTGAGCGCCATAAAAATGCGGCCGCACAACCTGCGGCAAAAGATCAGGATGCCATCGCCGCAGCGCTGGCGCGCGTAAAAGAGAAACAGGCACAGGCGACTCAGCCTGTTGTCATCAACGCGGGAGAGAAGCCGGATAACAGCGCGGTTATTGCTGCCCGTGAAGCGCGTAAAGCGCAGGCGCGCGCCAGACAGACGGAGAACGCCGCTGCGGAACCCGCCGAGCCGGTCGACCCGCGCAAAGCCGCCGTCGAAGCGGCAATTGCCCGCGCCAAAGCACGCAAGCAGGAACAGCAGGCCGCTGCGGAACCTACCGAACCGGTCGACCCGCGTAAAGCCGCTGTCGAAGCGGCAATTGCCCGCGCCAAAGCGCGCAAGCAGGAACAGCAGGCCGCTGCGGAACCCGCCGAACCGGTCGACCCGCGCAAAGCCGCTGTCGAAGCGGCAATTGCCCGCGCCAAAGCGCGTAAGCAGGAACAGCAGGCCGCTGCGGAACCCGCCGAACCGGTCGACCCGCGTAAAGCCGCCGTCGCAGCGGCGATTGCCCGCGTTCAGGCAAAAAAAGCAGCACAGCAGCAGGTTGTTAACGAGGAATAAATGGTATTCAGAATCGCAAGCTCGCCTTATACCCATAACCAGCGCCAGACATCGCGTATCATGATGCTGGTATTAATCGCCGCGCTGCCGGGGATTGCCACCCAGCTATGGTTTTTCGGTTGGGGCACATTGTTCCAGATTATACTGGCCGCAGTCAGCGCGCTGGCCGCAGAAGCCGCCGTGCTTCAACTGCGTAAACAGCCGATCGCCGCTATCTTAAAAGACAACTCAGCATTGCTGACCGGTTTGCTGCTCGCTGTGAGCATACCGCCTCTCGCCCCGTGGTGGATGGTGGTATTGGGCACCGTATTTGCCGTCATTATCGCCAAGCAGCTTTACGGCGGTCTGGGGCAAAACCCATTCAACCCAGCGATGATTGGTTATGTCGTTCTGTTGATTTCATTCCCGGTACAGATGACAAGCTGGCTCCCGCCGCATGACATCGCCGCAACGGCGCCAGGCCTTCTGGATGCGTTGCAGGTCATCTTCACCGGACACACCGCCAGCGGCGGCGACATGAATACGTTACGCATGGGCATTGACGGCATCAGCCAGGCTACGCCGCTCGATACGTTCAAAACCTCGTTACATGCCGGGCACGCTGTTGAACAGATTATGCAGTACCCCATCTACAGCGGCATGCTGGCCGGTGCGGGCTGGCAGTGGGTAAACATCGCCTGGCTTATTGGCGGCGTGTGGCTGCTCTGGCAAAAAGCGATCCGCTGGCACATTCCGGTCAGCTTTTTAGTGACGCTGGCTGTCTGCTCCACTCTGGGATGGGCATTCGCCGGGGATTCACTGGCGTCTCCGCAGTTGCATCTGCTTTCTGGCGCGACAATGCTGGGCGCGTTCTTTATTCTGACCGATCCCGTCACCGCCTCGACAACCAATCGTGGTCGTCTGATTTTTGGCGCGCTGGCGGGTTTGTTAGTGTGGTTGATTCGCAGTTTCGGGGGATACCCGGACGGTGTGGCGTTCGCTGTACTGCTGGCGAATATCACGGTGCCTTTGATTGATTATTACACCCGACCTCGCGTCTACGGGCATCGCTAAGGACACCCCATGCTGAAAACGATTCGTAAACACGGTATCACGCTGGCGCTGTTTGCCGCAGGCTCGACGGGGCTGACGGCGGCCATTAACCTGGTCACTAAATCGACGATTGCCGAACAGGCGGTTCTCCAGCAAAAAGCGTTATTTGATCAGGTTCTGCCTGCCGATCGCTACAATAATACCTTGCAGGACAGCTGCTTTCTGGTGAATGCTCCGGCGCTGGGCAAAGGTACGCACCGCATCTATATCGCCCGTCAGGACGATAAGCCCGTCGCCGCCATTCTTGAAGCCACGGCGCCGGACGGCTATTCTGGCGCCATACAGCTCCTGGTTGGCGCTGATTTCAGCGGCACGGTGCTGGGTACACGCGTGACAGAACATCATGAGACGCCTGGCCTGGGCGATAAAATTGAGCTGCGCTTATCCGACTGGATCACCCACTTCAGCGGGAAGACCATCGGCGCTGAGAACGATGCTCACTGGGCCGTGAAAAAAGACGGCGGTGATTTTGACCAGTTTACCGGCGCAACCATTACCCCCCGGGCAGTGGTCAACGCGGTGAAACGTGCGGGCCTGTACGCGCAGACCTTACCGGCGCAACTTCCTCAACTTACCGCCTGTGGAGAATAAACCATGAGCGAAATTAAAGACGTTATCGTTCAGGGCTTGTGGAAAAACAACTCAGCGCTTGTACAGCTGCTTGGCATGTGCCCGCTACTGGCAGTGACCTCCACCGCCACGAATGCATTAGGCCTCGGCCTCGCTACCACGCTGGTGTTGACGCTGACCAACCTGACAATTTCCGCCCTGCGCCGCTGGACGCCAGCGGAAATCCGCATCCCAATCTACGTAATGATCATCGCGTCCGTGGTCAGTGCAGTACAGATGCTGATCAACGCTTATGCCTTCGGCTTGTATCAGTCGCTGGGGATCTTCATTCCACTGATTGTGACCAACTGCATCGTTGTGGGGCGCGCAGAGGCTTTTGCCGCGAAAAAAGGCCCGGCGCTGTCCGCGCTGGACGGTTTTTCCATTGGCATGGGAGCGACCGGTGCCATGTTTGTCCTCGGCTCCATGCGTGAAATCATCGGCAATGGCACGTTGTTTGATGGCGCTGACGGTCTGCTGGGCGACTGGGCGAAAGTGCTGCGCGTGGAGATTTTTCATACCGACTCGCCTTTCCTGCTGGCGATGCTGCCGCCCGGCGCTTTTATTGGCCTGGGGCTGATGCTGGCCGTGAAGTACCTTATTGACGAGAAAATGAAAAAACGCCGCGCCGAAGCCGTTGCCGCTGAGCTTCCGTCAGGTGAAACAGGGAATGTGTAATGAACAAAACAAAACGACTGGAAATATTAACGCGCCTGCGTGACAACAATCCACACCCCACAACGGAGTTAAATTTCACCTCGCCGTTTGAGCTACTCATCGCCGTATTGCTGTCAGCACAGGCCACGGACGTCAGCGTGAATAAAGCGACCGCAAAACTTTATCCCGTCGCCAATACCCCGGCGGCTATGCTGGAGCTTGGCGTCGAGGGCGTAAAGTCGTATATCAAGACTATCGGCCTGTTCAACAGCAAAGCGGAGAATGTGATTAAGACCTGCCGGATGTTGCTTGAACTGCACAATGGCGAGGTTCCAGAGGATCGGGCGGCTCTGGAAGCGCTGCCCGGCGTCGGGCGTAAAACAGCCAACGTGGTGCTCAATACCGCATTTGGCTGGCCAACTATCGCTGTCGATACGCATATTTTCCGCGTCTGTAACCGGACACAGTTCGCCCCCGGTAAAAACGTCGAGCAGGTGGAAGAAAAACTGCTCAAGGTCGTTCCAGCGGAATTTAAAGTCGATTGCCACCACTGGTTAATTCTGCATGGCCGCTACACCTGCATTGCCCGTAAACCACGCTGCGGCTCCTGCATTATTGAAGATCTTTGCGAATACAAAGAGAAAGTCGATATCTGATGCGCCAGGGGCGACGCCGTACGCCCCGACGCATAACAATTTGTTATCCACTTCGGCTCACCTGTTTACCCGACTATGATACCGGCCCGCTTCGCTTTCTTAATGCAATGTTCTTTTGATTTAACACTTCACCAGGTTAATCGTTTTTTTAGAAACTGAAATTTCTATCTATACGTGATCCAGATCACGTTGATAACTTCGTGTAAAATTTTTTATCAAATACGGTTAAAATTACAACCAGATGACCTGATGATGCCTTTTCAATACAAAACATTACACTGGCTATTTTTCAGATAATGGCCTATATCACTACTTTAAACCTCAAATAGCAGAACATATCGCCACCATCCGCTTTTTCGCCCCTCCCTGTAGTGTAAAAAACTGCCATTTTACAAATGAAGAAATTTAACGCTACATAACATTTCTCAGTCCCGATGATTCCACCACGCAAGATATATGTAACAGAATATTACAAACCCCTTGTATGGAAGGGAAAGATAGTGAACATTACTTGCCGTTTCCCCTCCCACTATAACAATCGGACGGATGAACTTGACTCATCACGCGCCAGAACACCCCCGTTAATATGGGATGTAAAAAAAGAGGTAAAAGTGTCTACTGCAAACAATAAACCAACTGAAAGCGTCAGTTTGAACGCTTTCAAACAACCGAAATCGTTCTATCTCATTTTCTCTATTGAGTTATGGGAGCGTTTTGGTTATTACGGCCTGCAAGGAATTATGGCCGTCTACCTGGTTAAACAACTGGGTATGTCAGAAGCGGATTCCATCACCCTTTTCTCTTCCTTTAGCGCCCTGGTGTATGGTCTGGTCGCCATTGGCGGCTGGTTAGGGGATAAAGTTCTGGGCACCAAACGCGTCATTCTGCTGGGTGCTATCGTACTGGCGATTGGTTATGGCCTGGTCGCCTGGTCCGGTCATGACGTTGCGATCGTCTATATGGGGATGGCGACCATCGCCGTAGGTAACGGTCTGTTCAAAGCGAACCCGTCTTCTCTGCTGTCGACCTGCTATGCCAAAGATGACCCGCGTCTGGACGGTGCATTCACCATGTACTACATGTCCATCAACATCGGTTCCTTCTTCTCTATGCTGGCGACGCCGTGGCTTGCCGCAAAATTCGGCTGGAGCGTGGCGTTTGCCCTGAGCTTCGTCGGTATGCTCATCACGGTGGTTAACTTCCTGTTCTGCCGCAGTTGGGTTAAAGATTACGGCTCAAAACCAGACTTCGAAGCGGTACATTTCGGTAAATTGCTGGCGACTATCGCAGGCGTTATCGTGCTGATCGCTATCGCGACCTGGCTGCTGCACAACCAGGGCATTGCACGTATGGTTCTGGGCGTGATCGCTCTGGGTATCGTGATTATCTTTGGTAAAGAAGCGTTCGCGATGCAGGGCGCGGCACGTCGTAAAATGATCGTCGCATTCATCCTGATGCTGGAAGCGATTATCTTCTTTGTGCTGTACAGCCAGATGCCGACGTCACTGAACTTCTTCGCAATCCGTAACGTTGAACACACTATCCTCGGTATCGCGGTTGAACCGGAGCAGTATCAGGCGCTGAACCCGTTCTGGATCATCATTGGCAGCCCGATTCTGGCGGCCATCTATAACAAGATGGGTGATACGCTGCCGATGCCGACCAAATTCGCTATCGGTATGGTTCTGTGCTCTGGCGCGTTCCTCGTTCTGCCGCTGGGCGCGAAATTCGCTACAGATGCAGGCATTGTGTCTGTTAACTGGCTCATCCTCAGCTACGGTCTGCAAAGTATCGGTGAACTGATGATCTCCGGTCTGGGTCTGGCAATGGTTGCCCAACTGGTTCCACAGCGTCTGATGGGCTTCATCATGGGGAGCTGGTTCCTGACTACGGCGGGCGCCAACCTGATTGGTGGCTACGTGGCTGGCATGATGGCAGTGCCGGAAAACGTTACTGACCCGCTGATGTCTCTGGAAGTTTACGGTCGCGTATTCCTGCAAATCGGTGTCGCCACTGCGGTTATCGCCGCGCTGATGCTTATCACCGCGCCGAAACTGAATCGCATGACTCAGGATGATGAAGAAAACGCGAAGGCCGCCAAAACCGCTACCGCGTAATTTTCAGGGAAACTGATATTCAGGCCGCTAACGTGCGTTAGCGGCTTTTTTTTTGCCTGATGCCGCACTACCATACGTTAAACCTCAGCAAAAAGGAGTTACCGATGAAACTGTTCTACAAACCGGGCGCCTGTTCTCTTGCTTCTCACATCACCCTGCGGGAAAGCGGTATTGATTTCACGCTGGATGGCGTTGATCTGGCGAAAAAGCGTCTGGAAAACGGCGATGATTATTTCGCGGTAAACCCAAAAGGACAGGTTCCGGCTCTGCTGCTGGACGATGGCACCTTACTGACCGAAGGCGTTGCGATTATGCAATATCTGGCAGATAGCGTGCCCGATCGTCAGCTGTTGGCACCGACAGGCACCATCTCCCGCTACAAGACGCTGGAATGGCTCAACTATATTGCCACGGAGCTGCACAAAGGTTTTACGCCACTCTTCCGCCCGGATACGCCAGAGGAATATAAACCGATTGTCCGTACGCAACTGGAGAAAAAATTGCACTACGTGAATGACGCGCTCCAGGAAGGCCAGTGTCTTTGCGGCCAGCGTTTCACGATCGCAGATGCCTACCTTTTTACCGTATTGCGCTGGGCGAAAGCGGTGAAGCTGAATATGGAAGGATTAAGCCATATCGACGTTTATATGGCGCGGGTCGCTGAACGCCCCTGCGTGGCGGCGGCGCTGAAGGCGGAAGGTTTGAACTAATGGTTGTTGCGCCGGATGGCGGCTACGCCTTATCCGGCCTACAAAATAGCCCGTAGGCCTGGTTAGCGTTAGCGCCTCCGGGCACTTTGCCGGATGGCGGCTACGCCTTATCCGGCCTACAAAACAGCCCGTAGGCCCGGTAAGCGTTAGCGCCTCCGGGCGCTTCGGTAAAACTCACAGCTGCGTCGCGCTGAAATAGTGTTCAGGTTTAGCAATGCGATCCTGCGCGGCCACCACCTGCAACTCGTATTCCTGCATATTTTTCGTGGCGATCATAATTTCATATACCGCCGCAGTAACGTGTTCAAGCGCTTGCTGCAACGTTGCGCCCTGCAACAGTTTTACCAGCAACAAACCGCTGGTCACATCCCCGACACCCACTGGCTGACGCATCCCGAAATCAACAAGCGGACGGCTAATATGCCAGGCTTCATCCGCCGTCACCAGCAACATCTCAAAGCGGTCGGGGCTGTATCCCGCCCGGGCGAGATGTTTAACCAGCACAACTTGCGGCCCTTCCGCAATCAGTTCCCTGGCAGCCAGTACGGCTTCATTAACATTATTGACCGCATGTTCACAGAGAATTTCCAGCTCCACCAGATTGGGCGCGATAATGTCGCTGGCCGGGAGCGCATGGCGAACGTGGAACTCAGCGACGCCAGGCGCCACGATGCACCCTTTTTCAGGATGCCCCATGACCGGATCGCAGAAATATTTCGCCTGTGGATTCGCCGCTTTTACTTTACGGACAATCCCCAGAATATGCTCACCCTGCTCTGCGGAACCCAGATAGCCGCTAAGAACCGCATCGCACGTCTGAAGTTTATCGATATCCGCAATACCCTGAACAATTTCAGTCAAATGTTCGGGCGGCATAACACATCCTGTCCATTTGCCATACTGCGTGTGGTTAGAAAACTGAACGGTGTTGAGCGGCCAGACATTCGCGCCAAGGCGGCGCATCGGAAATTCAGCAGCACTGTTGCCCGCATGGCCGAACACAACATGCGACTGGATGGCGAGGATATTCTTCATGTTTACCATAACCCTAAAATAATAAAGGGGCGTGGTTTCCCACGCCCCTGCTGACTTTTTATTATTTCCAGCAAATCAGACAGTAATTCTTTTTACCGCGGCGCAACAGCGTGTAGCGCCCGAATAAAATGTCGCTGTCCTGGAAGAAATATTCCGGGTCTGACTGTTTTTCACCGTTGATGGTCACCGCATTAGAGGCGATGGTTTTACGCGCCTGACCACGAGACGGTTGCAGTTCGGAATCCACCAGCGCCTGCATCAGATCGGCGCCTTTTTCCATCTCGATCATCGGCACGCCATCCTGAGCCAGTTGTTCGAAATCGGCTTCGCTGAGATCGCTCAGATTACCGTTGAACAGGCTTTCAGTGATACGTTTCGCCGCAACCAGACCTTCTTCGCCATGCACCAGGCGCGTGACCTGCTCTGCCAGCACATACTGGGCGCGCGGCGCTTTACCGCTGTTCTTATCTTCTTCTTCCAGCGCATTGATCTCGGCAATGTCCATGAAGGTGAAGAATTTCAGGAAGCGGTACACGTCAGCATCTGCGGTGTTGATCCAGAACTGGTAGAACTTGTACGGACTGGTCTTTTTCGGGTCCAGCCATACCGCGCCGCCTTCGGTTTTACCAAACTTGGTGCCATCTGCTTTGGTGATCAGCGGTACGGTCAGGCCGAACACCTGGTTCTGATGCAGACGACGGGTTAGATCGATACCGGAGGTGATGTTGCCCCACTGGTCAGAGCCGCCAATTTGCAGCGTAACGCCGTGCAGTTTATTCAGGCAGGCAAAGTCATAACCCTGCAACAGGTTATAGGAGAACTCGGTAAAGGAGATGCCCTGATCGTCACGGTTCAGACGTTGCTTCACCGCTTCTTTGTTGATCATCTGATTGACGGAGAAGTGCTTGCCGATGTCGCGCAGGAAGGTCAGCACATTCATGCCGCCAAACCAGTCGTAGTTATTCGCGGCAATGGCGGAATTGTCACCACAGTCAAAATCGAGGAACGGTGCAACCTGCTTGCGGATTTTATCCACCCACTCCTGCACAGTATCTTCGGTGTTCAGTTTACGCTCAGCGGCTTTAAAGCTCGGGTCGCCAATCAGACCGGTCGCGCCGCCTACCAGCGCAACAGGCTTGTGACCCGCCTGCTGGAAGCGTTTCAGGCATAACAATGGAACAAGATGCCCCAAATGCAAGCTGTCAGCGGTAGGGTCGAAGCCGCAATAGAGCGCGATCGGGCCTTGCGCCAGTCGCTCTGCTAACGCTTCCTCGTCCGTTACCTGGGCCACCAGCCCCCGCTCTTGCAATTGTTTAATCAAGTTACTGCTTGCCATCAAAATCTCCATGTATAAAACGACTGCACCTTTGCCGGTACACGACTTTTCGCCAGACGCGAAAGGTATATAGAATAAAGCGCTGACGCACGCAGCGCTAGCGCTTAACACAACAAATTTCGGGGTTTAAGGAGCAAGCCGGTCAATTTTCCACGCGTTGTTTTCGCGCTGGTATAAAAAGCGGTCGTGTAAACGGTGTTCGCCGCCCTGCCAGAACTCCATCTGTTCAATATTGACGCGGAATCCGCCCCAGAAGCTGGGCAACGGGACTTCCCCTTGCTGGAACTTCTGCTTCAGCTCAAGAAACTTGCTTTCCAGAATGCCGCGCGCAGAGATTCGGCTGGATTGTTTAGACACCCAGGCGCCAATCTGGCTGTCGCGCGGGCGGCTGTGGAAGTATTTCACCACTTCAAGCGTGGAAAGGCGTTCCGCTTTGCCAGTCACCATCACCTGCCGTTCCAGCATATGCCACGGGAACAACAGACTGATACGCGGATTATTTTCGAGGTGATGTGCCTTACGGCTGCCCAGGTTGGTGTAAAACACCATCCCTTTTTCATCGTAATGTTTAAGCAGCACAATGCGTTGATAAGGCTGGCCGTTTTCATCGACGGTGGCGACCACCATCGCGGTCGGGTCCGCCAGTCTGGCATCACATGCCTGACCCAGCCAGCGTTCGAAAAGGGTTAACGGTTCAGCGGGAAGATCGTTGCGACGCAGGCCGCCTCTGGTGTATTCACGGCGCAGATGCGCGATTTGCTGCAATTCGTCGTTATCAGACATGGTGTTCGCTACGGATTGTCAGTGGGTGGCGCTATTGTGCGCCGCCCAGGTGAAAATCTCAACGCTTCGGGTTTTGTAACTGGCAGTTATTCAGCACAATTCTGTCGCGTTTATAGACCGTTGCGCCATCGCCTTTTGACCAAAAGACGTAGATGCCGTCCGTGTAACGTGCTCCCGACGCAGACATGCCCTGTTTGAGGTTCAACAGTTTATTGTCGTAAACAAAATTCACCTCTTGCCGGGTATTGTTCATTTTTACGGTAAGCGGTTTTTCATCACACTGATATTCCAGCGTGTCCGTTTGCATACGCTCAAGCAATTGGTTGTAGACGCTACAACCGCTCAGGAGCACAGGCAGACATACAATGAGCAGTTTTTTCATAGACATATCCCGAAGACTTTCCTGGTCCGAAGGGCAAATACGCCCTTCCTAACCCTTTCAGTTTAACGGCAGACAGGCCCGGAAAAATTCAGTTAACTCTGAGTTCGTGGGTTCGCCGGGAAAATGGCCCCCAGAATGCTGGATTCTGTGGCCCCCGTCACCGAAGGGAGGTTCCCCGGCAACCCGGCGAGCGTGCGCCACGCCAGCCAGGCAAACGCCAGCGCTTCCATATCATCGCCACTGATCCCGGCTTCATCCGTGCTGGTAACTTCCGTACCCGGCAGCAACCCGGCCAGACGCGCCATCAGCAAAGGGTTACGACTCCCGCCGCCGCACACCATCAGCCGCTCGCAGCCGCCGCTTAACAGAACCTGTTCAGAAATTGTCACCGCGGTCAGCTCAGCCAGCGTTGCCTGAATATCGCGGGGAGCGAGGCCAGGAAAGGCCGAAAGGTGGCGTTCTATCCAGCCATAGTTGAAATACTCACGCCCGGTGCTTTTCGGCGCGGGCGCTGAAAAATAGGGATCGCTCAACATATTTTGCAGCAGCGGAATTATCACTTTCCCTTCGCTGGCCCATTGCGCGTCTTTATCATAAGGCTTACCGCACTGCCGCCAGATCCAGGCATCCATGAGCATATTGCCTGGCCCGGTATCGTACCCTCTTACCGGTTGACCCGGTATGAGCAAAGACAGGTTGGCAATACCGCCAATGTTCAGCACCATCCGACGCTCTGTCGGGTGCGCCAGCAACGCCTGGTGGAACGCGGGAACCAGCGGCGCGCCTTGCCCGCCCAGCGCAATATCGCGACGACGAAAATCACCGACAACCGTTATCCCGGTTCGCGCGACAATTTGGTTGTTATCACCGATTTGTAAGGTATGCGGCGCAGCGCCGGTAGGTTCATGCCAGACCGTCTGACCATGACAGCCGATGGCGACAATATCCCGCGGCCGCAGTTTTTCCTGCGCCAGCAGCGCGTTCACCGCGTCGGCAAAAAGCTGCCCGAGCTGCGTATCCAACTGGCCAAACTGGGAAAGCGTGAGTTGTTGCCCCTGGCAAATATCCAGAATGGCTTGTTTAAGATGAACGGGGATGGGCCAGGTCAGGCTCGCCTGCTGTGCGACCATCGTTTCATCAATTGCCGCCAGCACAACATCGACGCCATCAAGGCTGGTTCCAGACATAACGCCGATAAAACGGCCCGATTTCATACATCTTCCTTTTAGCGTGTTAAGCATGATTTTAGCGTTACCACTCAACCACAAAGTTTCCGCTAATACCATGCTTCATTAAGCATTTTTACCCTTCGATGCAGACGCTGACACTCTGTTCTGATAAATCTCATGGATGATTCGTTTATACTTGGTTAACCCAAATCTGATTATGATTTTCACATTGTTCCAGCAGAACATGTGCCTTTACGGTCGTATATGCCATATAATTTAACCATGAGGGATGCTTTGTGGCGTTTCATGGTGAACAGGAGATTTATAGATGATTAAACGTGTGCTGATCGTTTCACTGATGGGCTTATCTTTAGCGGGTTGTGTGAATAACGATAGCCTGTCCGGTGATGTCTATACCGCGTCCGAGGCGAAACAAGTACAGAATGTCACATACGGCACTGTCGTTAACGTTCGTCCGGTGCAAATCCAGGGCGGTGATGACTCCAACGTGATCGGCGCTATCGGTGGTGCAGTGCTCGGTGGTTTCCTCGGTAATACCATCGGTGGCGGGACGGGTCGTTCACTGGCGACGGCCGCTGGCGCAGTCGCAGGTGGCGTAGCGGGACAAGGCGTCCAGGGCGCGATGAACAAAACTCAGGGTGTGGAACTGGAAATCCGTAAGGATGACGGCAACACCATCATGGTGGTACAGAAACAGGGCGATACCCGTTTCTCCGCAGGTCAGCGTGTTGTTCTGGCCAGCAACGGCAGCCAGGTTACTGTTTCTCCGCGCTAATCCAACAGACGTGTGGTCAGCCTCTGGCCACACGCCTTTCTTCTGGTCTTAGTTCTGAGACTGCAACTCAATAATATTGTGCTCAAGTTTCGCAATCAGCTTAATTAACAGCTCAAGTTCCTGCGGCGAAATCCCTTCCAGAATCTCTCCACGCGTTTTATTGATCACGGCTTCCATCTCTGTGATGAGCGGTTCCGCCTTCTCCGTCAGCTTAATTCGCTTGGCGCGACGATCGCTGGCGCAGGTTTGTCGTGAGATAAGCCCTTTGTCTTCAAGCTGATCCAGCGTACGCACCAGAGACGGTTGTTCAATGCCAATCGCTTTGGCTAACTGTATTTGCGACTGATCCGGCGGAAGTTGGTGAATATTATGCAGCGTTACCCAGTGTGTCTGCGTCAACTCCAGAGGTTTCAGGCGATGGTCAATCAGAGCACGCCAAATGCGCACCAACCGTGCCAGATCAGAACCTAGTGGCGATTCCAATTTCATCTCCTTATAATTAGCTTGCTAAGATATTATACTGATTTTAGAATAGTGTGCAGCATTTATATGCTCAAAACAAATGTATTGCTAAATTTGCTTACAGGTAGACATTTTTTCAGACATTATGCGGAAAAGACGTGCTGTACCTCGGTTTTTACTAAACCTATAGCAACGCTGTTTAACGCAAAGGATTCTTGCTTGTGACGTTTATACCCACTGCAACAGGATTGCCCCTACAAGATCTGGTGATCGGCGCATCTGTCTATTTCCCTCCGCTTTTCAAAGCATTCGCGCTTGGATTTGTTATCTGGCTGCTGGCGCATCGCCTGCTACGCGACTGGATTTACTCGGGTGAAATCTGGCATCCCCTGCTGATGGATCTGTCGATATTTGCACTTTGCGTGTGCCTGAGCCTTATTTTGCTGATTGCGTGGTGATTATGTCGCTTAAAACAATGAAATACTTTTCAACGATTGTGGTTGCGGCCATCGCGGTTCTGGCCGGTTGGTGGCTATGGAATTACTACATGCAGTCTCCGTGGACGCGCGACGGTAAAGTACGGGCGGAACAGGTGAGCATTACGCCTCAGGTCTCCGGCAGCATCACCAAACTCAATATAAAAGATAACCAGTTCGTGAATGCAGGCGATCTGCTCTTTTCTATCGATAAGACCCCTTTTCACATCGCTGAGCTTAATGCGCAGGCAGAACTGGCTAAAGCCCGCTCCGATTTAGCGAAAGCCAATAATGAAGCCAACCGGCGTCGCCATTTATCACAAAATTACATCTCTGCCGAAGATATGGACACCGCAAACCTGAACGTTAAAGCGATGCAGGCCAGCGTCAAAGCGGCGGAAGCGTCATTAAAACAGGCGCAATGGCAATTAGCCCAGACCGACGTTCGCGCGCCGGTCGCGGGCTGGGTGACAAACCTCTCAACGCGCACGGGGGATTACGCCTCTACCGGCCAACCGCTGTTTGCGCTGGTCGACAGCCACTCGTTCTACGTCATGGGATATTTCGAAGAGACGAAACTGCGCCATATTCGCGAAGGCGCTCCGGCGCAGATCACCCTCTACAGCGGCAACGTGAAGTTACAGGGTCACGTATCCAGTATTGGCCGGGCGATTTATGATCAAAGCGTGGAGAGCGATTCCGGCCTGGTCCCTGACATTAAACCTAACGTTCCCTGGGTTCGTCTGGCACAGCGCGTGCCGGTGCGTATCGAATTTGATGCGTTACCCCATAATGTCACGCTGGTTTCGGGCACAACATGCAGCGTGGCTATCGGTCAGCGCTAATGAAGCTCCCTCACCTGACCTGGCGCGATACGCCCTGGTTCAAGGCAACCTCTGGGCAATGGCGCTATGCATTGCGCAATACCCTCGCCATGTGCCTGGCGCTGACGTTCGCCTACTACATCAACCTGGATGAGCCATACTGGGCGATGACCTCTGCCGCCGTGGTAAGTTTTCCGACGGTAGGCGGCGTGATCAGTAAAAGTCTGGGGCGTATTGCCGGGAGTTTACTTGGCGCCACCGCCGCGCTCATCATCGCAGGTCACACGCTAAACGAACCCTGGCTCTTTTTATTAAGCATGGCGGCCTGGATTGGCTTTTGCACCTGGGCCTGCGCCCATTTCACCAATAACGTCGCCTACGCCTTCCAGTTGGCGGGTTACACGGCCGCCATCATCGCCTTTCCCATGGTCAACATCATCGAGGTCACACAGTTGTGGGATATCGCCCAGGCCAGGGTCTGCGAGGTGATCGTCGGTATTCTTTGCGGCGGCATGATGATGATGATCCTGCCCAGCACCTCTGACGGCACGGCGCTGTTGACCGCGCTGAAAAATATGCACGCACGGCTGCTGGAGCACGCCAACCTGCTCTGGCAGCCGGAAACCACCGATGCGATACGTTCCGCCCATGAAGGGGTTATCGGCCAAATTCTGACGATGAACCTGCTGCGCATTCAGGCATTCTGGAGTCACTACCGTTTTCGTCGCCAGAACGCGCTGCTTAACGCTCTGTTGCATCAGCAGCTTCGCCTGACCAGCGTCATTTCCAGCCTCCGCAGGATGTTGCTGAACTGGCCCAACCCGCCGGAGCAGACCCGCGATGTGATTGAACAACTGCTGGCCGCGCTGGCTAATCCGCGTACCGACAGTTATACCGTCGCGCGCATTATTGCCCCGCTACATCCGAAAAACCGACAGGATTACCGCCACGTCGCCTTCTGGCAGCGATTGCGCTATTTCTGCCAGCTCTACTTACACAACAGCCATCAGCTACGGTTGCTGGAAAACGGCGCCGCAGTCGATGAGATCAAAGTAACGCACAGCCCCGGTCTGGCCCGCCATACGGACAACGCCGAAGCGATATGGAGCGGATTGCGCACATTTACCACCCTCATGGTGATTGGCGCGTGGAGTATCGGTTCACAATGGGAATCCGGTTCAGGGGCGTTAACGCTGGCGGCCATCAGTTGCGTACTCTATTCCGCCGTCGCCACGCCGTTTAAATCACTTTCTTTACTGATGCGCACGCTGATTCTGCTCTCGTTGTTCAGCTTCGTCGTCAAATTCGGTTTGATGGTGCAGATAACCGATCTCTGGCAGTTTTTGCTGTTTCTGTTTCCTTTGCTGGCCACGATGCAACTGCTAAAGCTGCAAATGCCGAAACTCACCGGACTTTGGGGGCAGTTGATCGTTTTTATGGGATCGTTTATCGCCGTCACCAATCCCCCCGTGTATAACTTTGCTGATTTTCTTAATGACAATACGGCTAAAATTGCCGGGGTCGCGCTGTCGTGGCTGGCCTTTGCGATCCTGCGTCCGGGTTCGGATGCCCGCAAAAGCCGTCGCCATATCCGCGCATTGCGCAGAGATTTTGTCGATCAGCTCAGTCGTCATCCATCGCACAGCGAGAATGAGTTTGAATCGCTGACCTATCATCACGTCAGTCAACTCAGCAATAGCCAGGATGCACTGGCGCGACGCTGGCTGTTACGCTGGGGAGTGGTACTGCTGAATTGTTCACATGTGGTGTGGCAACTGCGTGCCTGGGAAACCCGCTCCGACCCGCTTTCGCGCGTCCGGGATATCTGTATTGCCTTGTTGCGCGACGTGATGAGTGAGCGCGGCGTACAGCAACGGCCGCTGGCGACCACGCTCCAGGAGCTACAGCGTATTTGCAACACGCTGTCGCATCATCATCAACCTGCGGCTCAGGAACTGGCGGCGCTCATCTGGCGATTACACTGCTCGCTGTCGCAGCTTGAGCAAGCGCCGCCGCAGGGTTCACTGACGTCCTGACTATTTGATGACGCCGCAGGCGTAACGCTCGCCACCACCGCCAAGCGGTTTCGGCTGATCGGACATGTTATCGCCGCCGACATGGATCATCAGCGCTTTATCTTTGATTTCATCAAGAGATTTCAGGCGCGGCGCAGTAACAGGCGTGGTGGCTATCCCGTCATTATTGACCACCAGCACGGGAAGATCGCCCATATGCCCGGCGCCTTCCGGCCCCTCGTGCTTCCCGGTATTGTGCGGGTCGAAATGCCCGCCCGCAGCCTCTGCCGCCGAGGCTTTACCCTCTTTAATCGCAGGCTGGCAACTGCCGTTAGCATGGATATGAAAACCATGTTCGCCCGGCGGCAGCGCTTTCAGATCGGGAGTAAACTCCAGCCCTTTATCCGTTTCGGCAATGGTTATGCTGCCAATCGACTGCCCGACGCCTTGCGAAGTCACCAGATTCATCGTCACTTCTTCACTGGCGGCCTGTGCACCCGCACAGGCCAGCAGGGTTAGCATTGCCAGACTCAAACGCTTCATAAGACCTCCGTCAAATGTGTTTACCCGGTTAAGTGTAAACCAGTGACACAATTTTGAACGGAAAGCCGAAAACGGAGCATTACGGCACGTCGTAACCTAACGCCGCTTTGCGGATACGGAACCATTGCTGACGCGACATCGTCAGAGACTCCGCCTCAATCGCTGCGCGTACGCGCTCAATTTTACCGGAGCCGATAATCGGCAACGGCTGAGACGGCAGGCGTAAAATCCACGCATATACCACCTGCTCAATCGTGGTCGCGTTCAGCTCTTCCGCAATCGCGGCGAGTTCGTTGCGCAGCGGCGCGAATTCATCATCATTAAACAGACGACCGCCGCCAAGACAGGACCACGCCATCGGTCGAATACGCAGTTGCTGTAGCTGATCCAGCGTGCCGTCCAGTAGCAGCGGCTGATGAACCGGTGAAATCTCAACCTGGTTCGTGGCAAGGGTAAACGGCAGACGCGATTGCAGTAGCGTAAACTGGGCCGGGGTAAAGTTAGAGACGCCAAAATGGCGCACTTTTCCGCTCTGGTGGAGATGCTGGAATGCTTCCGCGACGTCGTCCGCATCCATTAACGGGTCGGGACGATGGATGAGCAGCAGATCAAGACGGTCGGTCGCCAGATTTTTCAGGGACTGTTCAGCGCTGGCAACAATGTGGTCGTGGTCAGTGATGTAATGGCCGAGTACATTTTCAGCCCGGGCGGTCGTGGCGATACCACACTTCGTTACGATCTGCATCCGCTCACGCAGGTGCGGCGCCAGTTTCAACGCTTCGCCAAACGCGGCCTCACATTGATAACCGCCGTAGATATCCGCATGGTCAACGGTCGTGACGCCCAGATCAAGATGCTCTTCAATAAAGCTGACCAGCTGACGCGCAGACATATTCCAGTCCATCAGACGCCAGTAACCCATCACGAAGCGCGAAAATTCCGGGCCTTGCGGGGCAATAGTGATACGCTGAACCATAACCGCTTCCTCATATATAGATGTTTAGCGAGTATACGCAATTACGGTTTCAAAAGAGTGAGGGTTGTTGAGGTTCTTCCTGCGGGTTCGGTTTGTTTGCGCGTAATTTGCGCATAAGACGCTGACGACAAAGCCGCAACACGTCCTGCTTCTCGGCGTCGCTCATTTTTTGCCAGTTGAAACGCTCATCCCGACTGCGCAGACAGCCGCGACAAAATCCGCGCTCATCCGACTGACAGATCCCCCGGCACGGGCTTGGGACGGGAAAAAACTCTAACTGCTCGGCCACACTCTCTCCTCAACGAAAGCACTTATGCTTATTGAAGACGCTAACTGGCTTTCTGGCAACCTGACTTGCATTAGACCGATTGGTCTATTACACTCTGCGGCATGAACAAACAGACTGAACATGATACCCGCGAACATCTTCTGGCTACCGGCGAGCAGCTTTGTATGCAGCGTGGCTTCACCGGAATGGGATTGAGCGAGCTGCTCAAAACCGCCGAAGTGCCGAAGGGGTCGTTTTATCACTATTTTCGTTCCAAAGAAGCGTTTGGCGTCGCCATGCTGGAACGGCATTACGCCGGATATCATCAGCGGCTGGCAACGCATTTTGACGCCGGTGCGGGCAACTACCGTGACCGCATTCTGGCTTACTATCAGGAAACCCTGAATCAGTTTTGCCAGCAAGGCACTATCAGCGGCTGTTTGACCGTAAAGCTGTCCGCCGAAGTGTGCGATCTCTCAGAAGATATGCGCACTGCGATGGACAAAGGCGCGCGGCATATTATTACGCTGTTAGCGCAAGCGCTGGAAAAAGGACGCGAAGCCCGCTGTCTCTCTTTTGCTGGCGAGCCGCTGCAACAGGCGCAGATCCTGTATGCGCTGTGGTTAGGCGCGAATCTGCACGCCAAAATTTCTCGCAGTGCCGCCCCGCTTGAAAGCGCGCTGGCACATGTAAAAACGATTATCGCAACGCCTGCGGCTTAACGGGCGTTTTTATTTTCCTTATCACTAGACGACCGGTCTACTTATACCAGGAGCCATTATGTCATCTGAGAAACTGTTTACCCCGCTGAAAGTGGGCGCAATTACGGCAGCAAACCGTGTGTTCATGGCCCCTCTGACGCGTTTGCGCAGCATTGAACCGGGCGACATTCCCACCCCGTTAATGGCCGAGTATTATCGTCAACGCGCCAGCGCCGGGCTAATCATCAGTGAAGCGACGCAGATCTCCGCACAGGCGAAAGGCTATGCGGGCGCGCCGGGTCTGCACAGCGCGGAACAGATCGAGGCATGGAAAAAAATTACCGCTGGCGTTCATGCCGAACAGGGGCACATTGCTATTCAACTCTGGCATACCGGTCGAATCTCTCATTCCAGCCTGCAACCCGGCGGCCAGCCTCCCGTCTCCGCGTCTGCGATCGGCGCTGGCACCCGTACCTCGCTGCGCGATGAAAACGGTCAGGCTATTCGTGTCGACACCTCAATGCCGCGCGCGCTGGAAACCGACGAGATCCCTGGCATCGTCAACGATTTCCGTCAGGCTATCGCCAATGCGCGTGAAGCCGGTTTCGACCTGGTAGAACTGCATTCCGCCCACGGCTATCTGCTGCACCAGTTCCTTTCCCCGACGTCAAACCATCGTACTGACCAGTATGGCGGCAGCGTTGAGAACCGCGCCCGTCTGGTGCTGGAAGTCGTCGATGCCGGTATTCAGGAATGGGGGGCAGATCGAATTGGTATTCGTGTTTCCCCTATCGGCACATTCCAGAATGTCGATAATGGCCCGAATGAAGAAGCCGATGCGCTCTATCTGATTGAGGAACTGGGTAAACGCGGCATTGCCTATCTGCACATGTCTGAACCTGACTGGGCTGGCGGCGAACCGTATACTGACGCCTTCCGTGAGAAAGTTCGCGCCCGCTTCCACGGCCCGATCATTGGCGCGGGCGCCTATACGCCGGAAAAAGCGGAAGACCTGCTCAATAAGGGCCTGATCGACGCCGTCGCGTTTGGCCGGGCGTATATCGCTAACCCGGACCTGGTAGCTCGTCTGCAACGCAAAGCAGAACTGAACCCACAACGCGCAGAAAGCTTCTACGGCGGCGGCGCGGAAGGTTACACAGACTATCCTACCCTGTAATCCTGCGTTGGTAGCGGCGTAAAAACGCCGCTATACTAGAACAACATTTTGAATGTATTGACCATTCAGCACTTTTGAGGGGAAAAAGATGCGTTTACTTCATACCATGCTGCGTGTTGGCGACTTGCAGCGTTCCATCGAATTCTACACCAACGTACTGGGCATGAAGCTGCTGCGCACCAGCGAAAACCCGGAATACAAATACTCTCTGGCATTCGTGGGTTACGGCCCGGAAAGCGAAGAAGCGGTGATCGAGTTAACTTACAACTGGGGCGTTGATAAGTACGAGCTGGGCACGGCCTATGGCCATATCGCCCTGAGCGTCGACAATGCTGCCGAAGCCTGTGAGCGCATTCGCCAGAACGGCGGTAACGTCACGCGTGAAGCGGGTCCGGTAAAAGGCGGCTCCACCGTCATCGCGTTTGTTGAAGATCCTGATGGCTACAAAATTGAGCTGATTGAAGCCAAAGACGCCGGTCGCGGTCTGGGCAACTAATCTCCCGCCGGGCGCAGACTCTCTGTGCCCGTTGTTTTACTGCATCTCAGCGTAAAATTTGCCATAATGCGCGCTGCAATTTTCCGTATTAAGAGATCCAGATGTCCGATAACGCTCAACTTTCCGGTCTGTGCGACCGTTTTCGTGGTTTTTATCCTGTCGTCATTGATGTCGAAACGGCGGGATTCAATGCCAAAACCGATGCGCTGCTTGAGGTTGCCGCCATCACGCTGAAAATGGATGAACAAGGCTGGCTGATGCCGGACACGACGCTGCATTTCCATGTTGAGCCGTTCGAAGGCGCAAACTTACAGCCCGAAGCGCTTGCCTTTAACGGAATCGATCCTTCTAACCCGCTGCGCGGCGCGGTCAGCGAGTACGATGCGCTGCATGCCATTTTCAAAATGGTGCGCAAGGGAATTAAAGACAGCGGTTGCAATCGTGCGATCATGGTGGCCCATAACGCCACGTTCGATCACAGTTTTATGATGGCCGCCGCTGAGCGCGCTTCGCTGAAACGTAACCCCTTCCACCCCTTCGTGACCTTTGACACTGCGGCCCTGAGCGGCCTGGCGCTGGGACAGACCGTGCTGTCAAAAGCGTGTCTGGCGGCGGGAATGGCGTTTGATGGAACGCAGGCGCACTCTGCGTTATACGACACCGAACGAACGGCCGTTCTGTTTTGCGAAATCGTTAACCGCTGGAAGCGTCTTGGCGGCTGGCCGTTGCCGGTACCAGAAGAGGCATAATCGTGTCGGGTGGCGGTGCCCGCGCGTCCAGATAAGCGACGCGCCATCAGGCAAGCACGTTTTCAGCAAAAAAAAGCGACCAGATGGTCGCTTTTTTATTTCGGCTGAATTACTCAGCGTCAGGCTCTTCGGTTTTGTATTTTGCCGCAGTCTCTTTGATCAACTGCTGCAACTCACCGCGCTGGTACATTTCAATTAAGATATCGCAGCCGCCAACCAGCTCACCGTCCACCCACAGTTGCGGGAAGGTCGGCCAGTTTGCATATTTCGGCAGCTCGGCGCGGATGTCCGGGTTTTGCAGAATATCGACATAGGCAAAACGTTCACCACAGGCAGAAAGCGCCTGAACAGCCTGTGCGGAAAAACCGCAGCTTGGCAGTTTTGGAGAGCCTTTCATGTACAGGAGAATCGGGTTTTCAGCGATCTGGCGCTGGATTTTTTCGATAGTGGTGCTCATTGTCTTGCTTCCTTAAACTTCTTTACGGCAGTAGTCTGACATTGTAGCGGGTCAGGCTGGCAACGGAAAATAACATTTTCATCACGCTTTACTATTTTATCGTCTGAAGCATGAAGTTGCATTCTAAATATCTCTTATCCACTTAAACAGTATGGAATTGTTTATCTGTTGACCCGTTTCCGCTTTTGTTGCTGCTTTTTTTTGCACTCAATAACGAAACGCGATTTTAGATGACAAAAGCTATTAACTTCCGGGGATTTTATAGATTAGAATCGATGCGTTTTGTAAATCATACGCAGGCATGAATTCGACCTGCCCTTAACCAGAGGATTGCTCAGTGGCGCGGATAAACCGGATCTCGATCACGCTCTGTGCTTTGCTTTTTACCACGCTCCCTTTTACGTCAATGGCGCATGCTTCCCGGCAAGCCAGGGCGACGCCTGCCGCGCATGTCACGAAAACGGCAGATAAGCAGAAGAACACCGCGACCAGCAAGAAAAAAACGAAGACTGCAAAAAAAGCCGTGAGTAAAACCCAAAGTAAAACGGCCTCCACATCGAAAAAACGCATTGCCTCCCCAGCGAAAACCACCAAAACCAGCAAAACCGCAAGCCGTCGTAGCAAACCCGCCACTACACAAACCGCCGCCGTAACCTGGACGGAAAAATGTACGCCGCGCAAGGGTCGTAAGCCGCATTGTGTCAAAGTAAAAGGCGCCCCGCTTGCCATTGCCGATGCGCATAAAGCGAAAATGCAGAAAGCCACCAACACGGCGATGAATAAATTAATGAATCAGATTGGCAAACCGTATCGTTGGGGCGGAACGTCTCCACGAACCGGTTTTGATTGCAGCGGTCTGGTTTATTACGCGTATAAGGATCTGGTGAAATTCCGCATCCCGCGTACTGCAAATGAAATGTATCATTTGCGCGATGCCGCGCCGATTGAACGTGGCGAACTGAAAAATGGCGATCTCGTGTTCTTCCGTACCCAGGGTCGCGGTACCGCCGATCACGTTGGCGTTTACGTTGGCAACGGCAAATTTATTCAGTCTCCGCGCAGCGGTCAGGAAATACAGATTACCTCTCTTAGCGAAGATTACTGGCAGCGCCATTACGTGGGCGCACGCCGGGTCATGACGCCGAAAACCATTCGATAAAACGTTACCCTGTAGTATGGCTACAGGGTAAGTTCTTCTTTTGTATCACCTTTCAATTTGCTACCCTATCCTTACGTACAATAAGGTTATTGTGCGCACCTAATATAAATATAAGGAGAGAAGCAATGTCGTTTGAATTACCTGCATTACCGTATGCCAAAGATGCTCTTGCACCGCACATTTCTGCTGAGACGCTGGAATATCATTACGGCAAACATCATCAGACCTATGTGACCAACCTTAACAACCTGATCAAAGGCACGCCGTTTGAGGGGAAATCACTGGAAGAGATCGTTCGCAGCGCTGAAGGCGGCGTCTTCAATAACGCGGCCCAGGTCTGGAACCACACCTTCTACTGGAACTGCCTGGCGCCAGATGCTGGCGGCGAACCAACGGGTAAACTGGCTGACGCCATTGTCGCGTCCTTCGGCAGCTTTGCCGATTTCAAAGCGCAGTTCACCGACGCCGCAATTAAGAACTTCGGTTCCGGCTGGACCTGGCTGGTGAAAGGGACGGATGGGAAACTGGCTATCGTCTCTACGTCGAATGCCGGTACGCCGCTGACCACCGACGCCACGCCGTTGATGACCGTTGATGTGTGGGAACATGCCTACTATATCGACTACCGCAATGCCCGTCCTGGCTACCTGGAGCACTTCTGGGCGCTGGTAAACTGGGACTTTGTGGCGAAAAACTTCGCGGCATAAAGAGAATAACGCAGAAGGGAGTCCCTTCTGCGTTTTAATGCTGCGCTTAGCTCGCCACGCAAACGTCTTCAGGCTGTCTGCGCGCAGAGACAAAGACCAGCAACAGCGCAAGCCCTGCCACAATCGCCCCCATCACCGGTACGAAACTGTAGCCCAAACCACCGGAAATCACTGCGCCCCCCGCCGCTGCGCCAAGCGCATTACCGAGATTAAAGGCACCGATATTGACCGATGAAGAGAGGCCTGGCGCTTCGCTGGCAACCCGCATGACGCGCATTTGTAAAGGCGGAACCACCGCGAATGTCGCCGCCCCCCATACCACCATGCTGATAGCGGCGCCCACTTCATTGCGCGCCAGGAACGGGATCGCCAGCATAATCACCATCAGCAGCAGCAAAAATCCTTTCAGGGTGCCGTTAACCGAACGATCCGCCAGTTTTCCCCCCAGGTAGTTGCCGATAGAAAAGCCAACGCCAATCAGTACCAGCATACCGGTAACGAAAGCAGGCGTTGCATGCGTAATGCTGTGCAGCACCGGGGCGATATAGGTATAGAGCGTAAACATCGCGCCTGCGCCCAAAACGGTGGTCAGTAATGCCGATAACACCTGTGGTCGCAACAGCACCGCCAGCTCTTTGCGCACCTCAGGGCGTTCTCCCGCACCGCCTTTCGGCAACGAGAAAAAGAGGCTAATCATTGAAATTACGCCCAGCCCCGCCGTCGCCATGAAGGACATACGCCAGCCAATGGTTTCCCCCAGCCAGGTCGCCGCAGGAACACCGCCAATATTGGCGATCGTCAGCCCCATAAACATGGTGGCGACCGCACTGGCCTGTTTATGTTTGGGGACGACGCTGGCCGCCACCACCGACCCCAGACCGAAGAAAGCGCCGTGATTCAGGCTGGTCAGAATCCGCGACAGCATCAACGTAGTGTAATCCGGCGAGATGGCCGACAGCACATTTCCGAGGGTAAAAATCGCCATCAAAAAAATAAGCGCATTACGACGTGCGCGATGGGAAAGCAGCAGCGTCATCAACGGCGCGCCGACCATCACACCAACGGCATACGCGCTGATTAGCATTCCGGCCGCAGGAATCGAGACATCCACGCCGCGAGCGATAACGGGCAACAAGCCCATAGGAGAGAACTCGGTGGTTCCAATACCAAATGCGCCAATTGCCAGCGCCAGTAAGGGATAATTTATTTTCATACATCGACTCCGCAGCTTCGTGCCGTCACGGGGCACGCAAAAGAGTCAAAAGCATGACATCAATCACAAAACTAATAAAGTAAGCAAAATAGCAAAAGACTTTTACGATTTGGTTAAAAATGAGGAAGAAGAGAGAGGAAAGACAGAGGGAGAATGCTCTCCCTCAGAGGTAAATCAGTTCAGTGCGGCAGTCAGACCGCCTGCGACAATCAGGCCCAGCACAATAATGGTGGTCACTAACGAAAATTTCAGATCGGTGCTCATCAAGTTTTCTCCTTTTTATTCCCACACAAAAAGTGATATTGCGCATTTTTACACACTTGAATGCAAAAATCTCCCATGATTTATATTGATAAGCGCTTTTAACTCTTCCCCTTTTCGTCAAGATCAGACAAAATTCCACGCTTACTTGATTAGCGTACCGGCCATTGCCCCCTTCCTGATGTTCCGTGTCGTTTTCCCGGCGTGCCGCAACCCTGACGTTGCGATCAAGGTGTGTAAAGGCAAACGTTTACTTACAGTATTTTCAGGAGTTCAGGATATGGTCTGGAGTGAGATGTAATGGCAACAATTAAAGATGTGGCGAAGCGAGCAAACGTTTCCACTACAACCGTATCACACGTAATTAACAAAACGCGCTTCGTTGCGGAAGAGACGCGCAACGCGGTATGGGCAGCCATTAAAGAGTTGCACTACTCTCCCAGCGCGGTTGCCCGCAGCCTGAAGGTTAACCACACCAAATCGATTGGTTTGCTGGCGACCAGCAGCGAAGCCGCCTATTTTGCTGAAATTATCGAAGCCGTTGAAAAGAACTGCTTCCAGAAAGGATATACGCTGATTCTGGGCAACGCCTGGAACAACCTGGAAAAGCAGCGCGCGTACCTCTCCATGATGGCGCAAAAACGCGTGGATGGCCTGCTGGTCATGTGTTCCGAATACCCTGAGTCCCTGCTCTCTATGCTTGAAGAGTATCGCCATATCCCGATGGTGGTGATGGACTGGGGCGAAGCCAAAGCGGACTTTACCGATACGGTCATTGATAACGCCTTTGCAGGCGGCTATATGGCCGGTCGTTATCTGGTTGAACGCGGCCACCGTGAAATTGGCGTGATCCCCGGCCCGATGGAACGCAACACCGGCGCAGGTCGTCTGGCTGGCTTTATGAAAGCGATGGAAGAAGCGCTGATAAACGTGCCGGAAAACTGGATCGTTCAGGGTGATTTCGAGCCGGAATCAGGCTACCGCGCGATGCAGCAAATAATCTCCCAGTCTCACCGCCCGACGGCCGTATTCTGCGGTGGCGACATTATGGCGATGGGCGCGTTGTGCGCCGCTGACGAGATGGGGCTGCGCGTACCGCAGGATATCTCGGTCATCGGCTACGACAACGTGCGCAACGCGCGTTACTTTACGCCTGCGCTGACGACGATTCACCAGCCGAAAGATTCTCTGGGTGAAACGGCCTTCAATATGCTGCTTGACCGTATCGTCAATAAACGCGAAGAGTCGCAGTCCATTGAGGTGCATCCGCGTCTGATTGAGCGTCGCTCTGTCGCCGATGGCCCGTTCCGCGACTATCGCCGTTAATCCCCTTCTGCGGGAGCCTCTTCCGGCTCCCGTAACCACTCTTTATTCAGCGTTTCGCTGTCGCCCAGATAGTCCAGTAGCCAGGCCAGCGCGGGCGACGTGTCGTTCTGCTGCCACGTCAGACAGCACGCCGCATCAGGAAACGGATTCTCAAGCCGTAGCGCCACCCATTTCCCGCTGTCGATCCACGGCTTAGCAAAGTGGGTCGGCACCATTCCCACACACAGTCCCGCGGAAAGGCAGGTCGCTGAGGATTCCCAGTCCGGCACCACCACGCGTTTTTGGTTATCCAGCAGCCAGGTGATGCGCTTCGGAAGCGTACGCGAGGTATCCTCCCGGACCAGCGACGGCCAGTTGCGCAACGTGTCGTCACTGAGCGGGCCAGCCATTGACGCCAGCGGATGATGGCGGGCGACCACGCAGCTCCAGCTCAGCATCCCCATATCGCGAAAGGTGTAGCGTCCTCCAACCGGAATGGCCTGCGTCGCGCCGATAGCCAGCTCCACGCGCCCGTCCGACAGCGCATCCCAGACGCCGTTAAATACCTCCTGAAAGACCAGCAATTCCACATCATCAAAATGACGATAAAAATCAACAATCATCTGCCGGGTGCGCTCCGGCTTAACAATATTGTCGACCGCAATCGCCAGTTGCCCCCGCCAACCGTTGGCTATCTGCTGGCACTGCTGCCGGGTGATCTGCATTTTTTTGATAACAGAGCGCCCTTCCTTTAAAAACCATGCCCCGGCGGGGGTCAGTTCAACGTCCCGATGGCGTCGTTCGAAAAGCGGCACCGCCAGCCACTCCTCCAGTTGACGGACGGTGTAGCTCACCGCAGAAGGCACGCGGTGCAACTCCTGCGCCGCAGAACTAAAGCTGCCATTACGGGCAACGGCATCAACCACTTCGAGTGAATATTCTGACCACATATTCTGCCTGCAAAAATTTTGAATCCAGTAGCCAAATATTAGCGTTTCACAAGCAGAATTTCACTCCCTACACTCAGCGGCAATGTCTTACTTCTGGAAAAGAGAAACAATTATGCAACCCGGAAAAGGTTTTTTAGTCTGGCTGGCGGGTCTCAGCGTGCTGGGCTTTCTGGCAACAGATATGTATCTGCCCGCGTTCGCGGCAATTCAGGCCGACCTGCAAACACCGGCTGCGGCTGTCAGCGCCAGCCTCAGTCTGTTCCTGGCCGGTTTCGCCGTCGCGCAACTGCTGTGGGGGCCGCTGTCAGACCGTTACGGGCGTAAACCCATTTTGCTGCTGGGTCTCTCCATCTTCGCACTGGGCAGTCTGGGGATGATGTGGGTCGAAAGCGCTACCGGACTGCTGGTACTGCGTTTTATTCAGGCGGTGGGGGTTTGTGCCGCTACGGTGATCTGGCAGGCGCTGGTGACGGATTATTATCCAACGCAAAAAATTAATCGCATCTTCGCCACCATTATGCCGCTGGTCGGTTTATCGCCCGCCCTTGCGCCTTTACTCGGCAGTTGGATCCTGACGCATTTTTCCTGGCAGGCCATTTTTGCCACGCTGTTCATCATTACGCTGATATTGATGCTGCCCGCCTTACGCTTAAAGCCAACAACAAAAGCACATGATCACAGCCAGGAAAAACTGACCTTCGCCAGCCTGCTGCGTTCACAAACTTATCGCGGCAACGTCCTGATTTACGCCGCCTGCTCCGCCAGTTTTTTTGCCTGGCTGACGGGTTCCCCGTTTATCCTCAGCGAAATGGGCTATAGCCCGGCAGTAATTGGCCTGAGCTATGTACCGCAGACCATCGCGTTCCTGGTGGGCGGTTACGGTTGCCGCGCGGCGCTGCAAAAATGGCAGGGTCAACAGCTGTTGCCCTGGTTACTGGTTCTCTATGCGCTGAGCGTGGTCGCCACCTGGGGCGCCAGCTTCATCAGCCATGTTTCGCTGACGGAGATCCTGATTCCATTCTGTGTGATGGCTATCGCGAACGGCGCGATCTACCCTATCGTGGTCGCCCAGGCGCTGCGCCCCTTCCCACAAGCGACCGGACGCGCAGCAGCCTTACAGAACACGCTGCAACTGGGTCTGTGTTTCCTGGCAAGCCTGGTCGTTTCGTGGCTGATCAGCACGCCGCTGCTTACCACCACCAGCGTAATGCTGTCGACGGTGGCTCTGGCGGCGCTGGGATACTGGCTGCAACTTCAGGCGCAGGAACCGGCCGCGCGCGCAGCAAACACCGAAGTTGCGCACAGCGAATCTCACTAAAAATGTTCAACAACAGGTAATTAGCTCGCTAACAATTTTCGGTTGTATCATCGAATTTTGAGGCCTATACTAAATTTCAGTTGTTAATATTACGATAATTATTATGCGTTAACGGGAACCGGAGCGTTCCCGTTTCACCACGGATGGCCTTTTCGGTAAGGGTTCCTCCCTTCCTCTGTTCTACGTCGGATAATAGACTCGCGGAATTATTCCGTGAGATTTCTCACAAAGCCCAAAAAGCGTCTACGCTGTTTTAAGGTTCTGATCACCGACCAAGTGATGGAGAAGCTATGAGTTCATCGTGTATAGAAGAAGTCAGCGTACCAGATGATGACTGGTATCGTATCACCAACGAATTGCTGGGCCGTGCGGGTATCGCCATCAATGGCACTGCCCCGGCGGATATTCGTGTTAAAAACCCCGATTTTTTCAAACGTGTATTACAGGAAGGATCGCTGGGGTTAGGTGAAAGTTATATGGATGGCTGGTGGGAATGCGACCGACTGGACATGTTTTTTAGTAAAGTCTTACGAGCCGGGCTCGAAAACCAACTCCCCCACCATTTCAAAGATACGCTGCGTATCGCGGGCGCACGCCTGTTCAACTTACAAAGTAAAAAACGCGCCTGGATAGTCGGGAAAGAACATTACGATCTCGGCAACGATCTTTTCTCCCGCATGCTCGACCCGTATATGCAATATTCCTGCGCTTACTGGAAAGATGCCGACACACTGGAATTCGCCCAGCAAGCGAAGCTGAAGCTCATTTGTGAAAAATTACAGTTGCAGCCGGGTATGCGCGTGCTGGATATCGGATGCGGCTGGGGCGGCTTGTCCCAGTTTATGGCGTCCAATTATGACGTCAGCGTCGTTGGCGTCACGATTTCCGCCGAGCAGCAAAAGATGGCCCAGGAACGTTGCGCTGGTCTGGACGTTTCTATTCGGCTACAGGATTACCGCGACCTTAACGATCAGTTTGATCGCATTGTGTCCGTTGGTATGTTTGAACACGTCGGGCCGAAGAACTATAAAACCTATTTTGAAGTGGTCGACCGTAATTTGAAACCGGACGGTATTTTCCTGCTCCACACTATCGGTTCCAAAAAGACGGATAATAACGTCGACCCGTGGATCAATAAGTATATTTTCCCGAACGGGTGCCTGCCGTCTGTTCGCCAGATTGCGAATGCCAGCGAATCGCATTTCGTGATGGAAGACTGGCACAACTTTGGCGCAGATTACGACACCACCCTGATGGCCTGGTATTCTCGCTTTATCAACGGCTGGCCGGAAATTGCAGATAATTACACCGAACGGTTTAAACGCATGTTCAGTTATTATCTGAATGCATGCGCCGGGGCGTTTCGCGCCCGTGATATACAGCTATGGCAGGTGGTTTTTTCTCGCGGCGTCGAACACGGCCTGCGTATTCCCCGCTAATCCTGATAACCCCCGCGCTGCGGGGGTTTTTACGTCGGGTTACGCATCGCCTGCATGCAGATTCGCCGCGCTTTCCCGTGCCGCCAGCACGCGCTCGACGGTGTCAACAACCGCCTGGGTTTGCGGATCAATTTCGATATTGACGCGAGCACCCAGTTTTTTCTTACCCAGCGTGGTGCGTTCCAGCGTTTCCGGGATCAGATGAACGCAAAAGCGCGTTAGCGTCACTTCCCCTACCGTCAGACTGATGCCATCGATGCCGATGAATCCCTTATACAGGATATATTTCATCAGCTGCGGGTCCTGAACTTTAAACCAGACCTGACGATTATTCTCAGAGGTCAGAATTTTCGAAATTTCAGCCGTGGTCATAATGTGACCCGACATTAAATGCCCGCCAATCTCATCGCTGAATTTCGCCGCACGCTCCACGTTGACGAGATCGCCGACGCTCAGATCGCCAAGATTGGTAATGCGTAACGTCTCTTTCATCAGGTCAAAGCTGATCTGATTACCGTTTATTTCAGTGACGGTCAGGCAACAGCCGTTGTGCGCCACCGATGCGCCAGTCTCCAGCGCGTCCAGCATGTGTTCAGGTAATTCCACGACATGCGTGCGGAAATTCGGTTTTTCATCAATCGACACCAGTTTCGCGGTGCCCTGCACAATACCTGTAAACATACCTGCAACTCCTGAAATCAGTTAATACATCTCTGCCCAGCACAATAGCAGGTGGAAAATCAGGTTGCCAGCAAAGCGCTAAAAGCACCTGTTTTTTCACTGGAGAATTACGTATTCCTCGCTACAATAGACTGAAATTTCCCCTGCATTTTCTTCTTGCTGCCATTTAAGGCGGCTTTTTTAGTCTCTCAAATAACAACAAATAATGGTGTATACGTGCAAAAGTATATCAGTGAAGCGCGTCAGTTATTGGCTCTGGCAATACCGGTGATTCTTGCGCAAATCGCCCAAACCGCGATGGGATTCGTCGATACCGTGATGGCTGGCGGGTACAGCGCCACGGATATGGCTGCCGTCGCTATCGGCACATCCATCTGGCTGCCCGCCATTCTGTTTGGTCATGGGTTGTTACTGGCTCTGACCCCGGTTATCGCGCAGCTCAACGGCTCTGGCCGCCGCGAACGCATCGCTCACCAGGTGCGACAAGGCTTCTGGCTGGCGGGCTGTGTGTCCGTTCTCATTATGTTTGTGCTATGGAATGCCGGATACATTATCCGTTCTATGCATAACATTGATCCTGCGCTGGCGGATAAAGCCGTGGGCTATCTTCGCGCGCTCCTGTGGGGCGCGCCGGGATACCTGTTCTTTCAGGTTGCGCGTAACCAGTGCGAAGGTCTGGCAAAAACCAAACCCGGCATGGTCATGGGCTTCCTTGGCCTGCTGGTCAACATTCCGGTGAACTATATATTCATCTACGGTCACTTCGGTATGCCGGAACTCGGCGGCGTGGGCTGCGGCGTTGCCACGGCGGCGGTCTATTGGGTGATGTTTATCGCGATGGCCTCGTATGTGAAACGTGCGCGTTCAATGCGCGATATCCGCAACGAGCGCGGATTCAGCAAGCCGGATACGGCGGTCGTGAAACGTCTGGTACAGCTAGGTTTGCCGATCGCCCTGGCGCTGTTTTTTGAAGTCACCCTGTTTGCCGTGGTGGCGCTGTTGGTTTCACCGCTGGGTATTGTGGATGTCGCAGGCCACCAGATTGCCCTGAACTTCAGTTCGCTGATGTTCGTATTGCCGATGTCGCTGGCGGCTGCGGTTACCATCCGCGTGGGCTATCGACTTGGCCAGGGCTCAACGCTGGATGCCCAGACAGCCGCCAGAACCGGGCTGGGCGTCGGAGTTTGCATGGCCGTTATCACCGCAATTTTTACCGTGACGCTGCGTGAGCCTATCGCCCTGCTCTATAACGACAATCCTGAAGTGGTCACGCTCGCCGCGCAACTGATGCTGCTGGCGGCGGTGTATCAAATTTCCGATTCGATCCAGGTTATCGGCAGCGGTATTTTGCGTGGTTATAAAGATACGCGGTCGATTTTCTTTATTACCTTTACAGCTTACTGGGTGCTGGGATTACCGAGCGGTTATATCCTCGCGCTGACCGATCTGGTAGTGGATCGCATGGGACCGGCCGGGTTCTGGATGGGCTTTATTATCGGCCTGACGTCTGCGGCCATTATGATGATGCTGCGTATGCGATACCTGCAACGCCAGTCATCAGCGATTATTTTGCAGCGCGCTGCGCGATAAATCAGCAATAGCCGCCGGACGGCGGCTATTCTCTCGACATTTTGCGCGTTTCCTCTGCAATCGAGTGAAATCAGGAAGAAAATTACGTTTTCCCTCTTGCCTCATTCCGGCTCTGCCGCTAATATTCGTCCCCGTTGTCACCTGCAACATTGCGTTCATAGCTCAGTTGGTTAGAGCACCACCTTGACATGGTGGGGGTCGTTGGTTCGAGTCCAATTGAACGCACCATCCTGCGTCTGTAGCTCAGTTGGTTAGAGCACCACCTTGACATGGTGGGGGTCGATGGTTCGAGTCCATTCAGACGCACCATTCTTTATCCACACAGCACACTGTTCCCACAAATCTTTCCTGAATTCATGGTTTGACCGTTGTACAGACCAACAACCGCAACTGTCCCTTCACGCCTGCTGCCCTGATATTAATTATCTTACTGATTTTATTCTATTTAATAACCTGAAATTGCCGCTAACGGCAGCGCGCTCGCACGACTAAAAATGTAAATGATAATCATTATTATGTTGCAAATGAGAAATATTGCTAATAAGTTATTTCACGCAATTTCTCTTTTAACAATGGCAAGTGATTAATATCATGATAAAAAAGGCATATAAATTATCGCTTTTGAGTTCGCTTATTGCAGGGAGTCTGGCGATTCCTGCGGTACAGGCTGACGACATCAAAACAGCGGCAAACCAGAAAGCAGAACAAACAAACGCCAGTAACCCACCGGAGAAACAGGCTGCCCGCGACAAAGAAATAAACAGCGGCGAAACCATGGTCGTGACGGCCAAAGAACAGACGCTCCAGGCCCCCGGCGTCTCTATCATTGACAGCGAGGCCATTAAAAAACGGCCAATACAGCGCGACGTCGCTGAGATCATTCGCACCATGCCGGGCGTCAATCTCACCGGGAACTCTAACAGCGGACAACGCGGGAATAACCGCCAGATTGATATCCGCGGCATGGGGCCGGAGAACACTCTGATTCTGATTGACGGTATGCCTGTCTCCAGCCGCAACTCGGTGCGCTATGGCTGGAGCGATGAGCGCGATACCCGTGGCGACACCAACTGGGTGCCGCCAGAAATGATCGAGCGCATTGAGGTCATCCGTGGCCCGGCCGCCGCGATGTACGGCAGTGGCGCAATGGGCGGGGTCGTCAATATCATCACCAAACCGGCGACGGACGAATGGCACGGCAGTTTAAATACCTATTACAACTTTCCACAGCACAAATCCGAAGGCAGCACCAAACGCTATAACGGCAGTTTAAGCGGCGCGCTGGCGGATAATCTGACCCTGCGGGTCTACGGTAACTGGAATAAAACGCAGGCTGATGCCCAGGATATCAACGAAAACCACACGACCCCGCGTATCGGTTCTTATGCCGGTAGTTACCCCGCTGGCCGTGAAGGTTTTATCAATAAAGACATCAATTCAGCTCTGCGCTGGGAATTTATGCCGATGCAGGCGCTGGAACTGGGGGCCGGCTACAGTCGCCACGGCAACCTGTATGCCGGTGATACGCAAAACACCAACAGCAACGCGCTGGTAAAAAAATATTATGGCAAAGAAACAAACGTTCTCTACCGCCAGACGCTCAGCCTGAAATATACCGGCGCCTGGGACAGCGGCGTCACCACCAATAACTATGTGCAGTTTGAAAAAACGCGTAATACCCGCCTCAATGAAGGCCTCTCTGGCGGCATTTCGGGGATTTTCAGCCCGTCAAATGAAGGGTTCTCGACCATTTCGTTGTATGACACCAACCTGCACTCGGAAGTGAATATCCCGCTTGACCTGTGGGTTAGCCAGACGCTGACCTTTGGCGCGGAATTTAACCACCAGGCGATGAAAGATCCATCGTCGAATACCGAATCCACCACCGGCGGAGGCTCGGTTCCGGGGGTTGCCGATACCGGGCGCAGCAAATACAGCTCAGCGGATATTTACGGCATCTTTGCGGAAGATAACCTTGAACTGACGGACAGCACCCGTCTGACCCCTGCCGTTCGCTTCAACCACCAGAGTATTAGCGGCAGTAACTGGAGTCCGTCACTGAACCTCTCCCAGGAGCTGGGCGGTGACTTCACGTTGAAACTGGGTATTGCCCGCGCATGGAAAGCACCAAATCTGTATCAGACCAACCCCAATTACCTGTTGTTCAGTAAAGGCCAGGGATGCTACGGCGGCGGCGCCTGCTATCTGCAAGGCAACCGCGACCTGAAAGCAGAAACCAGCGTCAATAAAGAGGTAGGGATTGAATATAATCATGATGAAGTGCAGGCCGGGCTGACCTGGTATCGCAACGACTACCATGACAAGATTGCAGCCGGTGACTCGGTTGCGGGCAAAGCCACCTCCGCAAATATTTATCAATGGGAAAACGTGCCAAAAGCCGTCGTTCAGGGGCTGGAAGGGACGTTCAATTTCCCGCTCGCCGATACGCTGAAGATGAAAAATAACTTCACCTATATCATCGAGAACAAGAATAAGAAGAGTGGAGATTACCTGTCGGTTATTCCCAAATACACCATCAACTCAACGCTGGAGTGGCAGGCCGCTAACGATCTGTCGGTGCAGGGTACGCTGACGTGGTATGGCCGCCAGAAACCGAAAAAATACACTTATCAAGGGAACCCCACTTCGGGCAGCGAAACCCGACAGGTATCGCCTTATGCGCTGGTGGGCATGAGTGCGACTTACGCGGTGACGAAATATGTGGATGTAACCGCAGGGATCGATAACCTGTTCGACAAGCGCCACTTCCGTGAAGGAAATGCCCAGACTACCGGTAACGCCACCACGGGCGCGTATCTGTGGGGAGCCGGTGCGAACACCTATAACGAACCTGGCCGCACCTACTACATGCAGGTGGGGCTACACTTCTGACGACCACCAGACTCGCATCATAGCGTAATGGCTAAGGGCGGCTTCCCGCCGCCCTCTTCACTCACTGCCCGGTTAATCGCAGCGCGCTGCCCCGGGAGTCTCCTCCGCGCTCATATTCAGTAACGCGCTCTGAAAAGAGGCGGTGAACATCGGCCCGTGCGTCAATCCCGGGTAATTCCACCAGGCAACCGCAAGCCCGTCTTTTTGCAGGGCGGAAACGGCGTCGCGGGTTTTATTCAGGATATCGGAAACCGGAGTCTGCGCATTTTTCCCCGGTGAAGCGGAACCTTCCATGAAAAATAAACGCTTATGGCAATTTTTCGCGGCATCCATTGTGGTTAACCGGGTTAACAACGAGGAATTGTCTCTTCCCAGCGATGGGCTGGCGCTGTAGTAAAACTGAAAAAATGACGACGACAGCCACGAATCAAGGACGAATAAGCCGCCGTAGGAGTGTCCCCATACGCCGCGTCGTTCAGGATCGATGTTGATCCCTTGTTCCGTTTGCGGCGCGATACGCGTCTCCAGCAGTCGACGGAAGTCCCCACTGCCGCCACCCGGTCGACGATAGCGCCCCTCCGCCCCGCTTTTCACTTCCAGCGCGGGCGTATAATCATAGGCTCTGCCGTTCAGATCAAAGGGTAAGTGGGTCTGGTAGCCGATGGCGACAATAACGGGGGGCGTTTTTTCCGCCAGTTGTTTCAGCAAGTCCTCCGTCAGGCGATCCATCACCGCGTTGCCATCCAGCATATACAGAACCGGATAACCCGACGCTGGCGGCGTTTTATCAGGAACGCCGGTCCAGACCTTGTAGTGCCTTTTTCCGTCGGCGGAGTCGAAATTTTCAACCCTGAAATGGTAAAACGCGGAACCCCGATCGGCGATATTCGGTCCCAGCGGCTCCATATCCGGCCTGGCATACCCTTTCGCGCCATACAGCAGAGTAATGCAAGAGATTGCTAAAAACGGTGCCATGCGACGACGCCCGTTTCGATACTCACGGCCATACATCTCTTCGTTATTCCTTTTTTTACAGGTGAAATTCAGATTTTTGCAACATTACATACAGTTACCCGAAAGGCTCTGCGGGTCAAGTAAACCGTTACGGCCTTCATTCACATTTAAAATTCTGGTGAATGTACTTTAATCACTTATTTCGCAAAACAATATAAGTTTGTGCAAAGTCTCACAGTAACCTATTTTTATGCGCGTTATAGTGGCGACAACAGCAAATAAACAAGGCCTCTATTCGTTATGAAAAACATCTTTACACTGACATTCCTCGCGCTAAGCTGCCTTTCCACACACGCTATAGCCAGTGAAAAACTTGCCGGTAATGAAATTCTCGCCGTTCAGAAAGGCGGTGTCCCGGATAAGATTTATGAAAACAACAAGCCTCATTTAAGAATTGCGACCTATAACATCGGCAAAAATGAAGCGTCCGAAAATGTAGCTGATTTCACGTCGCTTAATGCCGCTATCAAAAAAATTGCAGCCGATATCATTGCGGTTCCAGAGGTTGATAATAAAACCGCAAGAAGCCAAAAGATTGATCAATTGAAAACGATCGCTGATGCAAATAACTATCACTATGCCTTTGGTAAGGCGCTGGATTTTGACGGTGGTGAATACGGACTCGGCATTTTATCGAAATACAAAATTCAGCATACTCAGGTTATCAATTTACCCTCAGGCGATGCAGAACAACGGGTAGCATTACTGGCGCAAATTGCGGTTCCAGGTTTCGATACGCCGGTACTGGTCATGGTTACCCACCTTGACTGGCAAAAAGATCCCACCATGCGAATTGAGCAAGTCCGCCATCTGCTGGATGTCAGTATTGGCGATGCGTCATCCGATTTTAAAGATATCGCCTCTTCAATAAAAATTCTGGCTGGCGATTTCAACTCTACCCGTGACGAACAGCCGTTAAAAGAAATTGGCTATTTCTTTAATCCGGTTGAGAAACAGGGGACGGATTATCGTACATGGCCTGCGGTTAACCCGGCGATTGATATTGACCACATCTTCACTTTCAAGGGGCAAAAATGGGATGTGAAGAAAATAGACATTCCGCATAACTCCCCTGCTTTCACCTGGTCGTCGGCAAGCGATCATCTCCCCTTTATCGCGGATATGGAACTCACCGAGCAGTAACCTATTGGCAGGGATGGCGGGATTTCCGCTTTCCCTGCTGGCAACCGCACCGATCGCCAATAGCGCAAGGTGCATCAATCACAGATTTTGCCCTATACTGGAAAGCTGGCAAACACTGAACTAAACAGGTGATTGATGGATATTGATCTCGACAATCTGGTCTTTGACGGACTGGAGGAAGCGCAAGAGCGTAACGCTGAACGTGTGGAAGACGCAGATAAAAAAGCCCAGGCGGTTATTGCGGATGATGACTGCGGCGATGCCTGCAAAATATAACGACAGAACCGGCGTGATGCCGGTTTTTTTATTCAGGATTAAGCCGCAGAAAGCGCGCAGATTTCGTTCCAGTATGCCTCGCGCGTTTGTCGATGTTCAGCGTTCTGTTTTATCACGGAACCACTCCGGATCAATGTTGGCGATATCCACGCCATACAGGCTGGCGACAGGAAGAACAGACTCAACAATACGCTGAAGATGAGGCTCCGCATCGTACTGTCGGGTCTGTGGACGTGCCTTCACCACAGTATGCCAAAGACGTTTAAACCCATTCATCTTCTCCGCCCCTCTGTCTGTATGCTGGATGCGTTTTATTGCAGCGCATTCGCGTGAAAAAATGAAATACGAAATCCTGCCATCCTTGTGCATTTATTGCATTAGACCATCCCATCTTAATTCACCGACCATTAACATCTGTTTTACTAATATCTTTTTGTATATAGATAAGAATCTTTTCTTATTTGGTGACGACGGCGAGTTGTGGGAGCGTAAAAAGACAAACCCAATCATGTCGCGAATGTAGCGGCCTTTTTGACCGCGACATGAATTATTTAGCGTCTCTACAGGGATATCAAAGAAGATGATGGCAACGACAATTCACAGCACTAAAAAAACATTACTGGCATTAAGTGCGCTATTCGCATCCGGTATTGCCGCGTTACCCGCCCAGGCCGATCAACTGGCGGATATTAAAGCCGCCGGCGTAGTGAAAGTGGCCACGTTCGATGCGAACCCGCCGTTTGGCTCCGTCGATCCGCAAACGCATAAAATCGTTGGTTACGACGTTGATTTTGCTGAAGCGCTGGCCAAATCGTTGGGAGTCAAACTAGAACTGGTCGCCACCAACCCAGCCAACCGTATCCCGTTACTGCAATCGGGTAAGGCCGATCTGATCGTCGCGGATATTACCATCACCCCGGAGCGCGCCCAGGTTATCGACTTTTCCGTTCCCTATTTTGTCACCGGGCAACAATTCCTGGTTCCGGCGACCTCCCCCGACAAGCTGGATGAGTACAGCCGCGCGCGAATTGGCGCGGTGAAAGGAACAACGGGGGAACAGGCGCTGCACCAGCGTTTCCCGCAATCCCGCGTGCTGGCCTATGATGATATCCCGCTGGCGCTGACCGCGCTGCGTAATGGCAACGTTCAGGCGATCACCCAGGACAGCACCATTCTGGCGGGCCTGTTAAGCGGGGCGCCAGACAAAGCCAACTTTAAAATCCTACCCGACCTGCTGAGCAAAGAGGAAATCGGCGTCGGGGTGAAAAAAGGCGAACCCGCGCTGTTAAAGGCGGTGAACGATGAACTGCTGAAGCTCGAGTCCACCGGACAGGCGGCTAAAATCTATGACGTCTGGTTCGGCCCCGAAACCAAAAATCCACAGCCGCGCGCCTTTAAAATAGAAGCGAAGTAATATGCTCTCAGGTTTGTTTACCCGCTCCGCAGCTTCGGCTGCGGATTTTACGCATTTGCGTCAGGCGCGCGTTGAACTGCGCGATGTGATCAAACAGTACGACGGGCACCGGGTATTAAACGGTGTCAATCTGACGGTGGAACCCGGAGAAGTCGTTACCATCCTTGGGCCATCCGGTTCGGGAAAATCCACGCTTATTCGACTCATCAACCAGCTTGAGTCATTAAGCGGCGGCGATATTTTTATCGATGATAAGCCCATTGGTCAGCTCAAGGGCGCAGCGCTGCGCCAGTTACGCAGCCGCATTGGATTCGTATTCCAGCAATTCAACCTTTACGCCCATCTGACGGCGCAGCAGAACATTACGCTGGCGCTGGAGTATGTGCATGGCTGGAATAAAGAGGCCGCCCGGCAGCGAGCCCGCGAGTTGCTGGACCAGGTGGGTCTGGCTGAAAAAGCCGACGCATTTGCCGCCCAGCTCTCTGGTGGACAGCAGCAGCGCGTCGCCATTGCCCGCGCGCTGGCCTCCTCCCCGCAAATTATCCTTTTTGATGAGCCAACATCCGCGCTGGACCCGGAAATGATCGGCGAAGTCTTACAGGTCATGAAGAACCTTGCCCACAGCGGGATCACCATGATCGTCGTTACGCACGAGATGCACTTCGCGCGCGAAATTGCCGACCGTGTCGTGTTTATCGATGGCGGCGATATTCTGGAAGTCGCCTCGCCGGAAGTATTTTTTACCCGTCCGCAGCACCCCAGAACCCAGCGCTTCCTGAAGAAAGTGCTCGATCCGTTACACCAGGAGTCATCGTTATAATGCTTACTCTGGACTGGCAGGGGGTGCTGAGCGGGCAACCTCTGCAATGGGTCATCTCGGGTTTTTTGACCACGCTCTGGGTCACGCTGGCAGGCGTTTTGCTGTCGACACTGCTGGCGATTATCCTGCTCGCGCTACGTCTCTCCGGCAACGCATTCGGTCGCCGTCTGGTCGCCGCCTGGGTCTCGCTGTTTCGCAATACGCCTCTGCTTGTGCAGTTGATGTTCTGGTACTTCGCAGCATGGAATTTTCTGCCCCGTGACGTGATTGATTTCGTTAATACCGACCATTTTTGGTCGATCCTGCCTGGCGATGTCTGGTGGCTGACGCCAGAATTCCTCTGCTCCGCATGGGGTCTGGGGGTATTCACATCGGCCTTCCTGGTTGAGGAGATCGCATCGGGGTTGCAGGCGGTATCCGCCGGGCAGCGAGAGGCCGCGGTATCGCAAGGTTTTTCCGCATGGACGACCCTCCGCCATATTCTGCTCCCCCAAGGGCTGGCAAACGCCTGGCAACCCATCGTGGGGCAATACCTTAACCTGATGAAACTTTCATCGCTTGCCAGCGGTATCGGCTTTGCCGAACTGACCTATCAGGTGCGACAAATTGAAAGCTATAACGCCCATGCTCTGGAAGCCTTTGCCGTCGGCACCGCGCTCTATTTGCTGACCGGCATTGTATTGGGTCTGCTACTGGCGCGGCTAAACCCCGCCCCGACCAAAAGAGTGAAGCCCAAAACGCGTATTTTCAGCCTCAGGAGTCCACACCATGATCGCTAATATTTCGGTCATTACCGACAATCTGGATTACCTGCTGTGGGGACGCGCTGCTGATGGTCAACCCGGCGGCGTGCTTCTCACATTGTTGATGGCGCTGGGTGCTGGCGTGCTGGCGCTTCCCGGCGGGGTGGTTCTCGCCTGTCTTGCCTGGCGATTTCCGGGCGTTATCCGTAATGGGCTGTTTCTCTGGTCGGAATTTATTCGCGGCATTCCGCTGATCTTCGTGATCTTCTGGATGTGGTATTTGCTGCCTATGCTTACCGGAAGCGATCTTCCCGGCGCCGTTACCGTCACGCTGGCGCTGGCCTGGTTTACTGCGGCATCGGTGATGCACTCCGTTTATGCCGGCATAAACGCGCTTCCTGCCGGGCAGTACGACGCCTCGGTGGTACAGGGATTTCGCCCGTTTCAGGCATTATGGCTCATTCTGCTTCCCCAGGTGCTACGCAATGTAATGCCGTCATTGACCGGCATTTTTATCGGCCTGCTGAAAGACACGTCGCTGGCGTTTATCGTTAATGTTCCTGAACTGACTACCGTCGCCGGTCAGGTGAATAACCGGGTACAGATTTACCCGGCGGCCATTTTTATCTTTACCGGACTGGTCTATTACCTGCTCTGTTTTGGCCTGGAGAGATTCACCCGTCGACGATTCGCCATCCGATAAACGGCTCAACACTCAACAAACTGATGTTGTTCGTTGAGGCGATATTTTACCCCGGCGCGTATGTTGTTCTCGCCTTCAATGGCAACGGCGAAACGGGTACGTTCGCCATCGTGATACGCCAGCGCGGCACAGCCGCCGGGCCCCAGTATCAGGGAGTCAACGTGCCCGGTGCTGGCGATGACCGCATTGTCACCGCTGGTAACGAGATGAACATTCTCTCCGCTGTTGGCAATTCTGGCATTGGCGCCAAAGCTGACAACCTGCGCCAGATCGCCATTGCTGGCAATATTGCTCCTGTCACCCAGCGTGCTGATGCGCACCCGCATTCCCGCACTGGCAATACGACTCCCGTCACCGGCGCAGCTTACGCGGGTTGAGTTCCCTGCCACCGCCACCCGCGCGCGATCGCCGGAACAACCTATATGCGTGTTGTAGCCTGCACTGCCAATGCGCGCGCAGTACCCCGCGCTGGCAATCTGCGAAGCGTACCCCACGCTGGCAATTTTGACGTTATCGCCCGCACATCCCAGATGAACGTTATCGTCCGCGCAGGCAATGTGTTCGCTATTACCGTGGTGCGACTGCGCACTCACCAGGCTGTCCATCGCGCTGATATCCTGACGCGCAAAGCTCTCCTCATCCAGCCAGCGCGACCAGGCATATTCCACCAGGCTATTTGCCCAGTCGAGATAGCCTTCACTGCTCAGCGCCCGATGCACGTCGGCGTAGCTGCCGCCATTCGGAAAGCGACGGACAAACCAACGATAGATGACGGGCCCGACTCGCCAGGTACGTAAATCCTCTCGCGTAATGATCATCCGTTAGTGCCGATGATAGCCATCAACCATGCAGCGGAAGGTCTCACCGGGCGTACGACCTGTCGTGCAAAGGTAAAGATGACCGAAGATAAAAAAGAGACTAACGATCGCCAGCGCGAAATGCGCCTGCAACAGCCAGTAACGCACGCCGGGGAACAGATCGCCCGCCGCCTGCGGATAAAGCGACAGTAGTCCGGTTATCAGCAACAGCGGCACCAGGCCGTACATCACCCCGAGATAAGCGGCCTGCTGTAACGGGTTGAATTTAGACTGCGCGGTGGCGGGAAACGGATGTTCCTCCCCCTGCATAATGCCGAACAGATAGAAGCGGGTCTGCTTCATCGCCCGGTCAATCCAGCCCTCGCGGCGAATAATATAATGGTGTCCGTTGCCGCCCAGCATGTTGATCAAAACAAAACCCAGCCAACACGCCAGCAGCAGAAAACCGCAGATCTCATGCACCGTCAGCAGGCTCTTCATCACCGACGCGCCAACCAGCGAGAAATGATTGATCAGCCCGCTGCCGAGCAGGAGCACAAACAGTAGCGCGTTCGACCAGTGCCACAATCTCACCGCTTTTGAGTACAGGTAAACCTTTTCACCGTGACCGGCCGCGGCTTTGTTGGCGGCGCGAAACCGCAGCATGGCATGCAGCCCCAACACCAGCCACATCGCTACCAGCATCAGTCCGGCGATGACTAACCAGACAGGCCAGTATTCGGGAGAAAACACGGGGACATAGTTCGCCAGTTGGGCATGGAACTGTTCAGCATTCTGCGACGCGTTCATACATTTTCCTTTTTAATCAAATGTTGACCGAACCGGCGATACAGATGCGGTTTTCCGGCGCCTGCGAGTTGGTGTTGATAGAATTTGTTCTCCTTCAGCCAGGTCTGAATTTCCGGGCTGTCTTCACGACCAAAAATCAATGCGTGCTCCGGGCAGGCATTCACGCAAATCGGCGGGAACCCCTTTGCCAGGCGAGATTCGGCGCAAAAGTCGCATTTATCCGCCACTTTGGTTTGTGGATTGAGATAACGCACCTGATACGGACAAGCGCCTATACAGTAGCTACAGCCGATACAGCGCGATTCATCTACCCGCACAATACCTCGCTCATCACGCCAGGAGGCACCAGTCGGGCAAACATCAATACAGGGCGCATCTTCACAGTGCTGGCAGGACTGGCGGAAATAGTGATAAACGGTTTCGTTTTCATTATCCGAAACAGGAATATGCGCGATGGATAAACGACTGCCCTGAGCCGGAACATGGTTGGTCTTGCGACACGCCCGGGCGCAGAGATTGCAGCCGTTACACCGGGATTCGTCATGAATCATGGCATAACGCACCGCTTTGCTATTCTTCGTGTTCGCTAACAAATTTTGGCCGGGCCCGCTGAAAAAAATCACCGTCCCCATACCAAGCACAAATTTTCGTCGAGTGAAGGACATCTGGTTATCCTCTAATCCGGTGGCAGCGATCGCCCACGCTTTCCATGACATCACCCTGAACAATCAGGGATTCTGAAACTGCTCAACCTCAAGCCATTCGCATAAGCCATATGCCTTGCCGTAGCTCATAAAACGTTCGCTAAACAGATACGGCACGTCGTTGGACGACGCCACACGGCGAATATCCGCGTAATCCGGGTGCGTGTCGATCGCGGCAAGGGCTGTCTCTATTTGCTGCGGCGCAAAGCGGTATGGCGGTTGTTCCAGCATGGCGACCTTGTAGGGTCGCGGATAGGTCTGGCAATCAAAACGCACCGCCTGTGCGATAGCCCGGCAAATATCGTTCTCCACCACCTGCACACACATGTCGGCATAGTTAGCGGTCATGGTTTGCGTCGAGTAGTAATAATCATCCTGAGCACCCTGTACGCAGGCGATATCCGCCCCTGTCTCGCTCTGAAGCAGCGTCTCCAGCAGCGGCATTAACGCCTCTTCCTCCACTGAATACAGCGGTTGCAGGAAAAGCGCGCGAGCCACCAGCTGGCCTGAAGCAGAATGCTGGCGGATGAACTCCGCCATGATCTCTGCCGGACTCGCGGGAGGCGCCGATTCATCCACTCGCCTTTCATGCTGATGTAAGCCTTGCAGCCACTGCCGCTTTTCAATATCCACCTCAGGCGTGGAGTGTTCGCCCTCTGAATGACTCATCTCACCTTCCTTACGCTGGCAGCAGATTCTGCGCGGCCAGATCGGCGGCGACATCCTCAAGACCGAGGCGATGCAACGTTTCTCGCGTCGGGCATCCCAGTTCAGGGTCCCAGCCCATCTCGGTATAAAAGAGCGTCAGGGATTCACGCATATCGTCGCGATCCATTTTGTCAGTCCCTTCAGTGAACACCGGAATGTTGGGGTCCTTGTCAAAAACCCACGAACAGATGAGATCGTGTTCATTGCGCATGTCTTTGGTCTGCATCAGTTTGACGGTATAGGCGCGATGGAGCGTGAAGATACGTTCTGCGGCTAAATCAAGGCTCGCCTGGGTGGTTTCATCCCCGGTCACCGCCTGGAAAAATTTCGCTTCCAGGTCCAGATCCCCACGATAATTTCGGCTCTTCAACGGCGAAACGGTCATCGTCCAGACCCAGTTGCACAGCGTCACGGCGTTATGCAGGCAAACTTTGAGCAGCGTCCATTTGGCATACTTGATTTTCGCCGCGTTGATCGGCGTGTAATTTTTAGTCTCGTCGTAGGCGTCTTCAGAACCAAACAGTTCCGCCGCGACCTCTCGCTGTAGCTTCAGCGGTAAACCAGAACCAATAAAGTTGATGTGGGTGTGGGTCATGCAGTCACGGTTAAACATGCAGTTGGTAATTGCCCCCACCTGCGCCGACGCTTCGTTAGCATGGTGTACCGGATAGCCAAACGGCGACCACAGTTTGTTTTTATCGTACGCCCAGTATTCCTCACCCAGATTCCAGCGCTCGGCAATGGCGTATGAACCATCCGCAAGATGGCTCAACTCTCCTTTGCGATGCGCCAGGCGATAGTAGAAATCCTTGATAAAGTTGGGATCGCCCGCTTCCAGTTGATCCCAGCGGATCTCCGCATATTCCTCAGCCGGCAGCACGCGCTTGAACACACCTTTGCTGTAGCAATACGTGAAGTCACGGTGCAACTGCCCGTAGTTACACCAGATACCGTAGTCGTCAAACAGGTTCAGACCGATCAGATTGCCGATAACGCGGCCATCGTCCTTGTCGTCAAAATCTTTCGGGCCGTGCGGGAAGATCGTGGTATGGACAAAGTTTGCCACGCAGGTATTCCCCCCGGTGCTCGGTACGCCAAAATCCTTTACCCGTGGAATATTGAGCTGCGACATGCAGCGGATCGGGCATGAGTGGCAACCGCTCATTTTCACGGTGTATTTTTCAGCCGCCGGACCTAAGTCAAACACGGATTTATAGGTGCGAAAGCCGACCGTATTTTGATTACCCGGCGGGATCTCGCCGGTTTCAACAGGCCCGCCCTCTGCGGCCCCCCAGAACAAGCCTTTACGCGCCGTCCAGCGCGAGGCCGGTGAGGAAAATTCCGCCCATGCCTGCGGGGTGCTCGGCACAACATGATTATTATTGGCGCCAATCAGCTCCGTCATCATGTAGTCATTCAGCCGCTTCATCTCTTTGCGATCGGCAATATTGACCCCTTTGGTGCCTTCAACGGCAATGGCCTTGAGGTTTTTCGACCCCATCACCGCGCCGGTTCCCGCCCCGCCGCTGTGGTTACGGCTGTTGAGCATACAAGAGAGCGGCACCAGGTTTTCACCCGCCTGACCAATGGCCGCCACGCAGGTCTCCGGGCTGGTCATACGGCAGATCTCTTCGGTCGTGGCGCGCGTCCCTTTGCCCCACAGAAAATCTGCTTTTTCGAGGCTGACCTTGTCATCTTTAATATTGATCCACACAGGCGAAGCGGATTTACCCTCAATAATAATCGCGTCGTACCCGGCAAATTTCATTTGTGCCGCAAAGAAGCCGCCCATATGCGCGTCGACAACCAAATTACCTTTAGTAAACGTAGAGAGCGAAGTGATATTGACGCGGGAACTACAGGGCGCGCCAGATCCGGTCAGCGGGCCGGTGGCAAATACCAGTTTATTTCCTTCATCGAAAGGTTTCGTGCCAGGCGGAACTTCGTCATACATAATTTTGTAGCCGAACCCCATTCCGCCGACAAATTTTTTATATTTACTGGAATCTTCGAGGGTAATATCGCCTGTTGTAAGATTGACCCGTAATATATTACCTGTCCAACCGTTAGCCATAATGTTTTCCTTTGCAAGATTCAAACAGTAATATCTTTCCACTCGATAACTTTCAGCGCCCCTGTCGGACAGGCGCTGGCGCACTCGCCGCATAAAACACATTTTGATGATTTTTTCGTTTCGCTGTTTACGGTAGCCATCATCCAGGGGCAGGCAGTGGTACAGGCGCTACAGCCAATACACCGCTTATGATCAACCGCGATGCAGCCATCGTCCTGTTTCCAGGTAATTGCGCCGATTGGGCAGACCTTCATGCACTGCGGGTCCTTACACTGGCGACAGGTATCTGCGGTGTAGTTTAAATCGCCGTACAGGCCGCCGCCGGAGCCGACGCCATTGTCGCCAAAGAAGTAATTACGGTGAATCTTAATGCGGGAGAAAAACGAGCCCACGGCGCCATCGTTGTAATTGGTGCAGGAGATTTCGCAGCGATGGCAGCCTGTGCAGCGGGCGCGTTGGGTCACTAATACCCCTTTGGGCGTGTTTATCAGTCCTACCGTACCGCTATCAACGTCTTCCTGTTTGCAGCCAAAAAGTGACAGCAGCGCGGGAGCGATAGTTAATCCTGCCAGACCCTTTCCTGATATACGCAGAAATTCGAGCCGCGTTAAGCCAAAATCTAATATTGGACGTTCGACCTGGTTCATTTATTTCGCATCCTCTTCGCAAACACAGTGCGGACAACACCCGATGTTTTGCCCTAACCGGATCGCATACGTCATATCATTAAATACAAATAGACTAATCCTAAAGAGTTAGGCATATAAATAATGTGGTTATTCAGTGCTATTAACTTTGATCGTTATCAATTAAAAACCGGAAGTGAAATAATAAAAGCGGAGTGATATTTATTATCATTTAGAGGATATAAAACACGGCAATCTATTAATAATTAATAATTAATAATTAATAATGTGACCTCGTTCCCATTATTAATATCAATCGCCTTCGTTATATATTAATATACATATCGATATTAATATAAACGCGATATCTGATTATTTACAAGGTGAAGAATTTAAATACCGGGAATAAGGGATGACGAAGCGAGCGCCATCCCTGAAAGAATTATCCTGCCAGGGCTTTGATAACCGTTTCCATCGCCTGTTTTTCAAGTTCGCTGCGCTGGAGTCGCTGGTTCGCCATGGCGGTTCGTAACACTCCCGCAATCACGATATGCTTCGGCTCTTGCCCCAGGTCGCGCATCTCCAGAACCACTTTGCCAACCACTCTGCACATCTCACGGTACAGTTCGTCGTCTTTTGTCAGGTTTCCCATTATTGTCTCTCATCGCCAGCACAAACAAACAGCATATATCACTCTAACGATGAAGACAAAACTCAAATAAATCAAACAAATAAATAGAGTGACTATTCAACTTAACCGATATCCGGCACCTCACACTCTGTAACTTGCTCACCCGTTCGGCCAGGCTCTTTTATAGGCCGGATAAGCGTCACGCTATCCGGCACTACGTGGTATTAGTTATTGACCGGAATCACCGCGCCTTTGTACTTCGTGCGGATCCAGTCCTGAATCTCTTTTGAGTGCAGAACGTCAACCAACGCCACGATGTCTTTTTTCTTCTCGTCGCCACGGTGTACGGTAATGATGTTGGCGTACGGATTGTTTTCTCCGCTCTCAACGGCGATCGGATCGTTAACCGGGTCCAGACCTGCGTCGATAGCGTAGTTGGCGTTAATCACCACCGCATCGCCTTCATCATTGTTGTACATCTGTGGTAACAGCGCCGCTTCCACGTTAGGCAGGAACTTCAGTTTTTTCGGGTTATCCACGATGTCGCTGATGCGCGCGCTGACCTTATCCACGTCCGGCTTCAGTTTGATCACGCCCTCTTTTTCAAAGATCGACAGAATACGTCCCTCTTCAGAGACCGCGTCACGCATAATGATCCTGCCGCCTTCCGGCAGATCTTTCAGCGATTTGTATTTTTTAGAGTAGATGCCGATCGGCTCAATATGAATCGCCCCGGCGCTGACGAAATCATAGGTTTTATCACCCGCATGATCTTTCAGCACGCTATTCAGGTACGGGATATGCTGGAAGTAGTTGGCGTCGATTTCACGACCGGCCAGCGCGGTATTCGGCAGAATGTAATCCTGGAAAGGTTTAATCTCCAGATCGATCCCCTGTTTCGCCAGAATCGGTTTCGCCTGCTCAAGGATTTCCGCATGCGGTACGTTAGAGGCGCCAACGGTCAGCGTATCCGCCCAGGAGGCGAAGCTCAGGGCGCTTAAGGTTGCTGCGGCGAGTAATGTCAGTGATTTTTTCATGATAATGGTTTCCGTATTTTATTAGCGTTTATCTAACAGAGAGGTGATCACATCGCCGCAGAACTGGATAATGAAGACGATGATCAGGATAGTCACCGTCGCCACCAGCGTGACGTCGTTGTGGTTGCGCTGGAATCCTTCCAGATAAGCCAGGTTCCCTAAACCGCCTGCCCCAATCACTCCGGCCATCGCGCTGTAACTGACCAACGCAATCAGCGTCACGGTGATCCCGGACACCAGTGCGGGTGATGATTCAGGCAGTAAAACCCGAAAAATAAGTGTGCTGAGACGTGCGCCCATCGAACGCGTGGCTTCAATCACGCCTCTGTCGACCTCGCGCAGTGCGATTTCAACCAAACGCGCATAAAACGGCGCCGCCCCGACAATCAGCGCTGGCAGCGCAGCGTTCGCGCCGAGAATGGTGCCGACCAGCGCTTTGGTAAACGGGATCAGCAAGACGATCAAAATGATGAACGGGATCGAGCGAAAAATATTCACCACCAGCGAAATGACGCTATACAGCGTGCGGTTCTGAAACAGCCCGCCGCGCGCGGTCAAAAATAGCGCCAGCCCCAGTACAATCCCCAGCACAAACGTCGCGATACCGGAAAGCGCCGTCATATAGAGCGTTTCCTGCGTTGCCGCAAAAAGTTGTTCCCATTTCAGATGGGGAAACAGATTCTCAACCATGTTGTACTACCTCACCTTCAATATCGCTCTGCCGCAAATCCGCCAGAATATTATTCAGTTGCTCTTCCGTCGCCACGACGTGCAGCCACAGTTGGCCAAACACGCCATGCGCGGTTTGCGTCATCTTGCCGTGTAAGATATTGAAAGGCAGGCCGTAACGCAGGGTAAGCTCCCCTACGATCGGCTGATGCGTACTGTGCCCGGTGAAGGTCAGCTTAATCACCGTCCCGCCCAGCTCGCTCGCCAGCTGCGGGTTAAACGCCTCCTCTTCGGCATACTGACTTACCTGGCGGACAAACTGCCGGGTAATCGGCTGTTGCGGATGAGTAAAGACGTTCAGCACATCGCCTTCCTCCACCACTCTGCCGTTTTCCATCACCGCAACGCGATCGCAGATTTTGCGCACCACATGCATCTCGTGGGTAATAAGCACAATCGTGAGCTGGAAGCGGCGATTAATATCGAGCAGCAGATCCAGAATCTGATCGGTGGTTTGCGGGTCCAGCGCGGAAGTCGCCTCGTCGCAGAGCAGCACATCCGGGTTATTTGCCAGCGCACGGGCAATCCCCACACGTTGCTTTTGCCCGCCGCTCAGTTGGGATGGGTAAGCATTCTCACGCCCGGTTAACCCCACCAGGTCGATCAGCTCCGCCACCCGCGCCTTGATTTTTGCTTTTGGCGCGCCCGCGATTTGCATAGAAAAAGCGATGTTTTCGCTGACGGTACGCGACCACAGCAAATTAAAGTGCTGAAACACCATGCTGATTTTCAGCCTCGCCTGGCGCAGGGACTCTCCTGTCGCCGCTGAAATATCATGACCATTGATGGTCACGCTGCCCACGGTCGGTTTTTCCAGACCGTTCAGCAAACGAATCAACGTACTCTTTCCGGCGCCGCTGTAGCCAATAATCCCGTAAATTTGTCCCTGTTCAACCGTCAGATTAACGTTATCCACTGCGGTAATGGACAGCTTGCCGGGCGTAAAAACTTTCGAAATATTTTTCAGGACGATCATATCGTTATCGTATCCGCTGCTGCTTATGGTTATCCTGCCAGTGCTTTTAGCTGTTTAGCAGTATGGATGTCCAAACGAGTGTAATCAGGGTGTTTCTGCTTTTAAATGACCAAAAAGGAATTTGATATATCCACAAGGAATAAGAGAGGCGCAGCGCGGGAAAATGGCTTTAGTACAATTTCGGCAACCTTTATGCGGGGAGCGGCATTATCCTTAACGCGAGCAGCATAAACTGTTGAATTAATCGACAAAAACAGGGCAATTCGGCCATCAACACCGCCAGACGACTGCACGGCTAAACGTCCTGCCATCCAAATAGCGTTTTATATTCCATTCTGTTCTTATTCACAGACAAACATTCTTTAGGCGTGCATTTTGGCAACCCTATTATTTCGTCATGTTATTCACTGACGGATATTCACCATGACAACGTTTCACTCCGTAACGGAACTGATTGGCAATACGCCGCTGCTTCAGTTGCATAAGCTGAATAGCGGCGTAAGCGAACTCTTTTTGAAACTGGAGAACCAGAATCCAGGCGGTTCGATTAAAGATCGCGTCGCACTTTCTATGATCAATGAAGCGGAAAGACAGGGGCTGCTAAAACCCGGCGGCACGATTATTGAAGCGACGGCGGGCAACACCGGGCTGGGGCTGGCGCTGATCGCCGCGCAAAAAGGTTATGCCCTGACGCTGGTCGTGCCGGACAAAATGAGCCGTGAGAAGATCTTCCATTTACGTGCGCTTGGCGCACAGGTGGTATTAACCCGCTCAGACGTCAACAAAGGTCATCCGGCCTATTATCAGGATTACGCACGCCGTCTGGCGCAGGAGACGCCCGGCGCCTTCTATATTGATCAGTTCAACAACGCCGCGAACCCGCTGGCGCATGCTTCCACCACCGCCCCCGAATTGTTTGCCCAGATGGATGGCCGCATTGACGCCATCGTAGTCGGCGTCGGTTCCGGCGGCACGCTGGGCGGTTTACAGGCATGGTTTCGCGAACACTCCCCGCACACGGAGTTCGTGCTGGCCGACCCCGCCGGTTCAATCCTTGCCGATCAGGTCGAGACAGGCACATTCGGCACCGCCGGTTCCTGGCTGGTTGAAGGGATTGGCGAGGACTTTATTCCGCCGCTCGCCCACATCGAATCCGTTTCACAGGCCTTTCGCATCAGCGATAAAGACGCCTTCGCCACGGCGCGCGAGTTGCTCAGAACCGAAGGCATCCTTGCCGGTTCATCGACCGGTACGCTGCTCGCTGCCGCCCTGCGCTACTGCCAGGCGCAGACGCAGCCAAAGCGCGTGGCGACCTTCGCCTGCGATAGCGGCAATAAGTATCTCTCGAAAATGTTTAACGATGACTGGATGCGCCAGCAAGGGCTCATCACCCGGCCACAGGCTGGCGATCTGAGCGACTTCATCGCCTTACGTCATGACGAAGGGGCAACCGTGACCGCCGCGCCGGACGATACGCTGGCGACCGTGCTGGCGCGTATGCGCCTGTACGATATTTCGCAGTTGCCGGTTCTTCAGGAGGATCAGCTTATCGGCATCATCGACGAATGGGATCTGATTACGCATATTCAGGGCGATAACCCGCGTTTTTCCCTCCCGGTAAAAGAAGCAATGACGCGCGAGGTAGTCCGGCTTGATAAACGTGAACCGGAAAGCGCGCTGAAACCTATTTTTGATCGCGGCCAGGTGGCTGTGATTGTCGACAACGACCAGTTCCTCGGTCTGGTCACCCGTAGCGATGTGCTCACCCACTGGCGCAACCGCCTGGATAAATAAGGAACTCTCATGAAATCGTATTCCACACTTAGCGTCCACAGCGGAACCTTTTCTGACGCGCACGGCGCCGTTATGCCGCCGATTTATGCAACATCGACGTTTGCGCAACCCGCGCCGGGTCAGCATACCGGATATGAATATTCACGCAGCGGCAACCCGACGCGCCATGCGCTGGAAACCGCCATTGCCGAGCTGGAAGGCGGTACGCAAGGTTATGCCTTCGCGTCCGGTCTGGCGGGCATCGCTACCGTGCTTGAACTTCTCGATAAAGACAGCCATCTGGTGGCGATTGACGATGTCTATGGCGGCACCTATCGACTGATTGAAAATGTGCGCCGTCGCAGCGCCGGACTACAGGTTAGCTGGGTAAAACCTGACGATCTGGCCGGTATTGAAGCCGCGATTCGTCCTGATACCCGCATGATCTGGGTAGAAACGCCGACAAATCCGTTACTAAAACTGGCCGATCTGGCGGCCATTGCCGATATCGCGCGTCGCCACCAGCTTATCAGCGTGGCCGATAACACCTTCGCTTCGCCGTTGATCCATCGTCCTCTTGATCTGGGGTTCGATATCGTGGTGCATTCCGCGACGAAATACCTGAACGGCCATTCAGACGTCGTCGCCGGACTGGCGGTCGTCGGGGACAACCCGGCGCTCGCACAACAGCTGGGTTATCTGCAAAACGCCGTCGGCGGCGTACTGGACCCATTTAGCAGTTTTCTGACATTACGCGGTATTCGCACGCTGGCCTTGCGAATTGAGCGGCACAGCGGCAATGCGCTGACGCTGGCGCAATGGCTGGAAAAACATCCGGCGGTAGAACACGTCTGGTATCCGGGGCTGGCGTCGCATCCTCAGCATGCCCTTGCGCGCCAGCAGATGTCACAGTTCGGCGGGATGATCTCCATCGTCATAAAAGGCGATGACCAGCGCGCCACTGACGTTATCACGCGGCTGAAATTATTCACCCTGGCGGAAAGCCTGGGCGGTGTTGAAAGCCTCGTCAGCCAGCCGTTTACCATGACTCACGCCTCTATTCCGCTTGAGCAGCGTCTGGCGAATGGCATCACCCCGCAATTGATTCGCCTGTCAGTGGGCATTGAAGATGTTCAGGATTTGCAGGACGATTTAGCTCAGGCGCTCGCCGGGTAGTTGCGCAACGCCGCCCTTTCCCGGGCGGCACAACGCAAGGATCATAATTAACGCTTTAATAACAATTTGTTGTGAATCTGCACAGATGTTTTTTGAAACGCTGTTTTCATTTTCCTTTTGTGTAAATTTCAGCGTATAATGCGCGCCAATTGTCTCTTGAATGGTTTCAGCGCATTGGACTGCAAAACTCAACGACTAAAAAACACGCCATCCCGTTGGGCTGAAACACGAGCACACATTCCTCTGCACGCTCTTTCGATGTCACCTATCCTTAGAGCGAGGCAACACCACTTTCGCAACACAGGTTTAGCTTCAAGGCCGTGCGCCCCTGAAGCCAGATTTCCATATCCTTCTCAACTTAAAGACTAAGACTGTCATGAAAAAGACGAAAATTGTTTGCACCATCGGTCCGAAAACCGAATCTGAAGAGATGTTAACCAAAATGCTGGACGCAGGCATGAACGTTATGCGTCTGAACTTCTCTCACGGTGACTATGCAGAACACGGTCAGCGCATCAAGAATTTGCGCAACGTAATGAGCAAAACCGGTAAAAAAGCCGCAATCCTGCTCGATACCAAAGGCCCGGAAATCCGTACCATTAAGCTGGAAGGTGGTAATGACGTCTCCCTGAAAGCGGGCCAGACCTTCACTTTCACAACGGACAAATCCGTTATCGGCAACAGCGAAATGGTTGCCGTCACTTACGAAGGTTTCACTTCTGACCTGTCCGTAGGCAACACCGTACTGGTTGACGATGGTCTGATCGGCATGGAAGTCACCGCGATCGAAGGTAACAAGGTTATCTGTAAAGTGCTGAACAACGGCGACCTGGGCGAAAACAAAGGCGTTAACCTGCCGGGCGTTTCCATCGCGCTGCCAGCACTGGCTGAAAAAGACAAACAGGATCTGATCTTCGGCTGCGAACAAGGCGTTGACTTTGTTGCCGCGTCCTTTATCCGTAAGCGTTCTGACGTTGTTGAAATCCGTGAGCACCTGAAAGCGCACGGCGGCGAGAACATCCAGATCATCTCCAAGATCGAAAACCAGGAAGGCCTGAACAACTTCGATGAGATCCTCGAAGCGTCTGACGGCATCATGGTTGCTCGTGGCGACATGGGCGTTGAGATCCCGGTTGAAGAAGTTATCTTCGCGCAGAAGATGATCATCGAAAAATGTATCCGCGCGCGTAAAGTCGTTATCACCGCGACCCAGATGCTGGATTCCATGATCAAGAACCCGCGTCCGACCCGCGCAGAAGCTGGCGACGTGGCGAACGCCATCCTCGACGGCACCGACGCAGTGATGCTGTCCGGCGAATCCGCAAAAGGAAAATACCCGCTGGAAGCCGTCACCATCATGGCGACCATCTGCGAGCGTACTGACCGCGTAATGACCAGCCGTCTGGACTTCAATAACGACAGCCGTAAACTGCGCATCACCGAAGCGGTGTGCCGCGGCGCGGTTGAAACTGCCGAAAAACTGGAAGCGCCGGTCATTGTCGTTGCGACTCAGGGCGGTAAATCTGCTCGCGCAGTGCGTAAATACTTCCCGGACGCCACTATCCTGGCGCTGACCACCAACGAAGTGACCGCGCGTCAGCTGGTGCTGAGCAAAGGCATTGTGCCGCAGCTGGTGAAAGAAATTAACTCTACTGACGACTTCTACCGTCTGGGTAAAGAAGTCGCTCTACAGAGCGGTCTGGGCCAGAAAGGCGACGTTGTGGTCATGGTTTCCGGCGCGCTGGTACCGAGCGGCACGACCAACACCGCATCTGTTCACGTCCTGTAATAATTCCTGTGTGAATTAATTTTCTGAATAAAAAGCGCCCTCGCGGCGCTTTTTTTATTTAATCGATAGCCACTCTTAATAAAAAATCAAATCGGATTTCACTATCTAATCGCAGATTATCTAAGACGAATCCGATGGAAGGATTCTGTTTTCACTCGGTTTTTTAGCCATTTTAGCTCAATTCGGTGCTTCTTTGAGCGAACGATCAAAAATAAGTGCATTCCCGTCAAAAAAATATTCTCAACCTAAAAAAGTTTGTGTAATACTTGTAACGCTACATGGAGATTAACTCAATCTAGAGGGTATTAATAATGAATCGTACTAAACTGGTACTGGGCGCGGTAATCCTGGGTTCTACTCTGCTGGCTGGTTGCTCCAGCAACGCTAAAATCGATCAGCTGTCTTCTGACGTTCAGACTCTGAACGCTAAAGTTGACCAGCTGAGCAACGACGTGAACGCAATGCGTTCCGACGTTCAGGCTGCTAAAGACGACGCAGCTCGCGCTAACCAGCGTCTGGACAACCAGGCTACTAAATACCGTAAGTAATAGTACCTGTGTAATAAAAATGGCGCACATTGTGCGCCATTTTTTTGCCTGTGTTTTCCCTTCCCTGCTACTGCGTTGCCCGGGTTTCAACGCCGCTTCCGGGTTGGCTGTTTTGCGCGGACTCCACCACAGAGCGACCAGAAGCTATCGGCGCCTGCCCTGATGTAACGGCAACCGGATATCCCGCCCGGCGATACAGCGCGTTTTCCACCAGACGCTCATCCACCTCCTGAGTCGCCTTAAACTGCGTAAAGCCTGCTGGCAGCACATACGGCATCGTCTGTACGTTTTGCTCCTCTTCAGGCGACAGCGGGCGATGTACTTCAACGTAACGCATTCCATTTGGTTCCACGGCGAATTTCACCGGTTCGTTAATCACCCGTACCGGCGTTCCCGTTCTGACCTGCGCAAACAGAGCTTTAATGTCTGGCGCGTTCATCCGAATACAGCCGGAACTGACGCGTAACCCGACGCTGTCCGGGGCATTGGTGCCGTGAATGAGATACTCACCGTTGCCGTATGCCAGGCGCAGGGCGAAGCGTCCTAACGGGTTATTTGGCCCGGCGGGCACCACCGGCGGCAGCGTAATGCCGCGTTCAAGCGAGCGTTTGCGGATACCTGCCGTCGGCGTCCAGGTCGGATTCGGGATTTTTTGCCCGACGCGCGTCGCCATTACCGGCGTTTCCAGCCCCTCTAAACCAATACCGATAGGGTAAACCTGAACACTATTTTCACCCGGCGGGAAATAATAGAGTCGTAACTCCGCCAGGTTCACAATAATGCCTTCACGCGGCGCATCGGGTAATAACAGTTGAGATGGAATGATAATCGGCGTCCCCGGTTTAGGGACCGGCGCGATGGTATTATTTGCCTCCAGGATCAGCATTGCGGCAGTATCAAAACGCCGGGCAATCGCCTGTAAGTTTTTATCCCCCGCTTGCACGGTATAGGTTTGATTCTGCCCGACAAGGCGACTGTTTGCTGGCGGCAAGGGGTAATCCACTGCCCAGGCCGCCTGAAATGCGCTGTAAGCGCCGAAAAGTGTAACTGCAATGAGAGACGCACGTTTCATATCCACCCCCCTGGCGTTTTGCCGGATGGCGGTTAAATGCCTTATCCGGCCTACGAGTCACGTAGAGCTGTACGCCATCTGGCGTTCTACGTCTTTTCAGTTTAGCTAAGAGTTGCGGCTCTGGCGCGGATCGCGCGAATCATTGCTTCCAGTCCTTGTGAACGGGAGGGCGTGAGATGTTGCGTCAGCGCCATTTTTTCAAACCACGGCCGCACATCAAAATTCACAATATCCTGTGGCGTCATCTGATGATACAAAATGAAGACGATGGCAATTAACCCTTTTACTATTGCTGCATCGCTGTCGCCCTGCAATTCAATAACGCCGTCAGCGTTCTGACGCATAACAATCCATACCTGACTCTGACATCCCTGAATACTATTTTCCGGGCGACGATCCTGCTCATTTAATTCCGCCAGACGCTGCCCCAGTTCAATAATGTACAGATACTTTTCTTCCCAATTGGCGCAACGCTGAAAATTACGCAGCAATCTTTCTTTATCTGGTAGCGCAGCCATAGCGTCTCCCTGTTATCCCAGTAAGCGATGAATACGTTTTAGCCCGGTTGCCAGACGATCCACTTCTTCATGGGTGTTATACATTGCTATCGACGCCCGGCACATGGCGGGAACGTTGTAATACGTCATCAGCGGCATTGCGCAGTGATGGCCGGTTCGTACGGCGATACCGTAATTGTCGAGGAAGCTGCCCACGTCATAAGCGTGGTGTTTGCCCAGATTAAAGGCGATGACCCCCAGCCGGTTAGCCGGGCCATATAGCGTCAACTCCGGCACGTCCGCCAGCTGTTCCAGCGCATAGTGCATCAGGTTTTGTTCATATTCGCTGATTTCCGCCAGCCCTAACGCGCAGACGTATTCAATGGCGGCGCCAAGGCCGATAATTCCGCCCGTGTTCGGCGTCCCCGCCTCAAAACGCCAGGGCGCTTTGGTCCAGGTCGTCCCTTCCGTCAGACTAACGGTCGCAATCATCGAACCGCCGCCTTCCCACGGCGGCATATCCTGAAGCAGTTCCTCCCGGACATACAGCACGCCGATACCGGTGGGGCCATACAGCTTATGCCCGGAGAAAACGTAAAAATCACAATCCAGCGCCTGAACATCCACCGCATGGTGCATTACCGCCTGCGCGCCATCAACCAGCACTTTCGCGCCATACTGATGCGCCAGCGCGATCATTTCAGGAAGCGGGTTTTCCGTTCCCAGCACGTTCGACACATGCGCGATAGCCAGCAGTCGGGTACGCTCATCAAACAGCGACGGGAGCGTATCCAGCTGCAACGTGCCGTCCGTATTGAGCGGAATGACGCGCAGTTCCGCCCCTGTACGCGCGCACAGCATCTGCCAGGGGACAATATTGGCGTGGTGCTCCATCTCGCTGATGATGATGTTATCGCCAGCCCGAACATTCTCCGGCCCCCAACTGTTGGCAACAAGGTTGATGCCCTCTGTCGTCCCGCGCACGAACACCAGTTCTTCCGCTGAGCGGGCATTAATGAACAGCGATGCCTGTTTACGCACATTTTCCATCTTCTCGGTGGCCTGCGCGCTCAGTGTATGGATGCCCCGGTGCACCGCCGCATAGCCATGACGGTAAAACTCTGCCTCAGCGTCAATCACCTGGTTGGGCTTTTGCGCACTGGCCGCGCTATCCAGATACGCCAGCGGCAGCCCGTTGACTTCACGCGTCAGGACGGGAAAATCAGCCCGCACTTTTTCGATGGGAAATGTCATGCTATGCCTCCCGGCAGGCGAAGCCCTATTCGCGCCAGCACCTGTTGTTTAAGCGCGTCATCGCCGAGGGCTTCCGTCAACTCAGCGGCAAACGCGTAGAGAATCATCTGTCTGGCATCCTGCTCTCCAATCCCGCGTGAACGCAGGTAGAACATCTGCTCGTCATCAATCCGTCCTACCGTCGCCCCGTGGCTGCATTTCACGTCATCGGCGTAAATCTCCAGCTGCGGTTTGGTGTCCACCTCGGCAAGTTTACCGAGCAGCAGATTGTTATTGGTCATTTGTCCGTCGGTTTTAATGGCGTGCTGCGCCACGTTGATCAAACCATTGAATACCGCCCGACCTTTATCGCTGACGATGGTTTTATGCAACTGACGGCTGTTGCAGTAACCCTTGTTGTGCTCCAGCCACGTACGGGTATCACACACTTCGTTTTTCACCGGCATCGCCAGGCTGTTAATCCGCAGCGTGGTGTTTTCACCGTTTAACTGGGTGCTGGTGTTATGTCGCAGCACGGCATCGCCCAACAGGAAACTGTGGCTGTGCGCGCTTGCATCCGCCGCCAGCAGAATGTCGTTATGGGCAAAGTGGTGGCTCACCGGGTTTTCAAACGCCAGTTTGATGTGGTGCAGATGCGCATTCGCCGCCACGTTCATGGTCAGACGCGCCCCGGTAAAGTGTCGTGCCGCGTTAAGGCTGACATAGTGCTCTATCACCGTCGCCTCTGCCCCTTCCTCCAGTTCCAGGTGGTGGCGGTAGTGCGCAGTGTTGACCTCATCGCCTTCCAGCCCCTGCGTGATGTGCATCAGCAGCAACGGCTTAGAGGGCCGCTGGTTGCGCTTAACGCTGATGTGCGTCACGCTCTGCGCCAGGCTTTCCGTCAGATGCAGGAAAACCTCCGGCTGAACCGGTGCGGCCAGCGCCTGACGTTCGTCGTTGATCGCAATGTCGAAACCGCTGTCTGTAGCGCTGTCGCTAAGCTGCGGGCTGAACTGGCCGTCAATAAACACCAGACGCACAGCGTCGATATCCAGCGCCAGCGCGTCGCGCTGTTCCTGAGTAACCTCGGCAAAACGGCTGACAAACTGGCTACTGACCAACCCTTCCAGCGGCGTGTATTTCCAGTTTTCATGCTTACGCGTCGGCAGCCCCAGGCGCAGCATCTGTTGTAAATGCTGCTGCGCGTGCGCCGAGCGGGATTCGCCCTGCGCCTCAAACAGATGGTGCCATTGTTGCAGCGCGTTACTGCTGTTCGGTAAGCCAGCCATATCCTTGCTCCTCCAGTTGTTTGACCAGAGTGAAATCGCCGGACTTCACAATCCGCCCCTGATACAGGACGTGGACGTAATCAGGTTTGATGTAGTCCAGAATACGCTGATAGTGCGTCACGATAATGAACGAACGTTTACCGTCACGCAGCGAGTTGACGCCTTCCGCGACAATTTTCAGCGCATCAATATCCAGCCCGGAGTCAGACTCATCAAGAATGCACAGTTCCGGCTCCAGCACCGCCATTTGCAGAATATCGTTACGTTTCTTCTCACCACCGGAGAAGCCCACGTTTACCGAACGGGTCAACAAATCTTCCGGCATCTTCAAAAGCGCGATTTTCTCTTCCATCAGATCCTGAAAATCAAAACGATCCAGCGACTCCTGACCACGATAGCTGCGCACGGCATTCAGCGCTGTTTGCAGGAAAAACTGGTTGCTGACGCCAGGAATTTCTACCGGATACTGGAACGCCATAAAGATGCCTTCGCCCGCCCGATCCTCTGGCGACAGTTCCAGTAAATCTTTGCCTTTAAATTCGACAGAGCCGCCAACCACTTCATAATCTTCACGGCCCGCCAGCGTCGCGGAAAGCGTACTCTTCCCGGAACCGTTCGGCCCCATAATGGCATGCACTTCTCCGGGTCTGACGTCGAGGTCCAGACCGCGCAGAATCGCTTTATCTTCCACACTGACCTGTAAATCTTTAATGCTTAACATGTGCTTTCCTTAATACTTAACCGACGCTGTGTTCAAGGCTGATTGCCAGCAATTTTTGCGCTTCAACGGCAAATTCCAGCGGCAGTTCAGAGAAGACGTCTTTACAGAAGCCATTAACAATCATCGAGATGGCATCCTCTTCGCTGATGCCGCGTTGCAGGCAGTAAAAGAGCTGATCTTCACCGATCCGCGACGTCGTCGCCTCGTGCTCAAGCTGGGCGCTGTTATTACGACACTCGACATACGGGAAGGTGTGCGCGCCGCAGTCCGCGCCAATCAGCATTGAGTCGCACTGGGTAAAGTTACGGGCGTTGGTTGCTGTCGGCATGATCTTCACCAGCCCGCGATAGCTGTTCTGGCTATTCCCGGCGGAGATCCCTTTTGAAATAATGGTTGATTTGGTGTTCTTACCGATGTGGATCATTTTGGTGCCGGTGTCGGCCTGCTGATGACCGCTGGTCAGCGCCACAGAGTAAAACTCACCGATGGAGTTATCGCCGCGCAGAATGCAGCTCGGGTATTTCCAGGTGATAGCCGACCCCGTTTCGGACTGCGTCCACGACATCTTGCTGTTTTCACCTTCGCACAGCGCGCGCTTGGTGACGAAGTTCAGTATCCCGCCAGTGTTGTTATCGCCGGGGAACCAGTTTTGCACGGTGGAATATTTTACTTCGGCATCTTTGTGGATGATCACCTCTACCACCGCCGCGTGCAGCTGGTAGCTGTCGCGCACTGGCGCAGAACACCCTTCGATGTAGCTGACGTAGCTGCCCTCATCCGCCACCAGAATGGTGCGTTCGAACTGCCCTGTTTTTTCCGCGTTGATTCGGAAATAGGTTGACAGCTCCATCGGGCAACGAACGCCTTTCGGCACATAGATGAAGGTGCCGTCAGACGCTACCGCAGCGTTCAGCGCAGCAAAAAAGTTGTCATTACCCGGCACCACGGTGCCCAGATATTTCTTCACCAGTTCAGGGTGATCGTGAATCGCCTCGCCAAACGAACAGAAGATGATGCCCTGTTCCGCCAGCTTTTCCCGGTAGGTAGTGGCAACGGAAACGGAGTCGAAAATGGCATCCACCGCCACCTCTTTACCCTCACGTACCGGTACGCCAAGCTGTTCGAAGGCGTCTTCCACCTCTTTGCTGAGAAACGCATTCGCACCGGTTTGCTGTACTGCACCCGGTTCTGACGCGCACGTCTCATCGCAGTTACCGCACGATGGCGCAGAGTAATAACTGTAATCCTGATAATTCAGCTTATCGTAGTGCGCTTTCAACCAGTGCGGCTCTTCCATCTCAAGCCAGGCTTTGTACGCATTAAGGCGAAACTCCAGCATCCACTCCGGCTCATTTCTCTTGGCGGAAATCGCACGCACGACCTCTTCGCTGATGCCTTTTGCCAGCTCGTCAGTCTGTAACTGGGTGAAGAAGCCTTCTTTATAATTCAGTGGACCACCGGTCCAGGTTTTGACATCGTCAGTTGCTTCAGTATTACGAGACATAGTACCGCCTATACCCCGAAGCTTTCGCCACAGCCGCATTCGTTCTGGGCTTTCGGGTTATGAAATTTAAATAACTGGTTTAATCCTTCGCGCACATAATCGACCTCTGTCCCGTCAATAAACGGCATGGCCTGAAGCGGCACGTACAACCTCGCGCCCTCCGTTTCAAACAACAGATCGTCCTTTTCCGGCTCGCTGACGGTATCCAGCACGTAACCAAATCCCGCGCACCCCGTCTGCTTCACGCCTAAACGCACGCCAAGCATGCCGGGTTGCTTCGCGACCAGGTCACGAATATGCGCCGCCGCCTCAGGCGTTAGCGTCAGACCACGCCATGCAAAATCGTCTGGATTAAATGTTCCTGAATGCAATTCCATAGGTCCACCTCGTGTAATAAGCCACCAGGGCATAACACCATGTTAGTGATAATGATTATCACTTCAACCCTCTGACAGAAGGGTCATTCGGGTTAACCGCCCTTTTTGACCACTTTTACTAAGCATAGACCCTGTTTCGAGGGTTATCAGTGATGGATTATTTTATTCAATACATTGATAGATAAAGCATTTAAGAAGAGTAAACAGCGCGGCAGGTTAAAAAATTAAATATGTATCGAAAATGCCTATTTTTGAGATAGGGTTATCAATAAAAATGGGGGTCAAAAGCGGACGATGACGGTGCTAAACAATAGCTCAAACAGCCGTCGGATTAGCAAATCCACTAACGTGAAAAAGAAAGAACGGAAAGAACGGAGTAATTAACAACGAACGATCGGTGTTGTATGCATAACACCGATCGTTCGTTGCCCCACCCGGCGCTTATCTCCGGCACTCATTTCAGGCTTAGCTCTTGAAGGGGTGTAAGAATATTCTCATAAGTTTGCATCGCGTATTTAACAGATCTTGCTTTCTGCACAATTTTTATACGCCTTATGCTGCGTCAGGAACAGGCTTCACCGTCGCGCATCGCGCCCTGCACCGCCTCAAGAAACAGGCGTAGCGCGGCGGGCTGATGCTCACGGGAAAGGTATAAACCGTATACGGCCAATTGCCGCGGTTGTAGATGGGGCAACAAGCGAACCAGTTTCTCCTGCGCCAGCCCCTCTCGCGCCTCTTTTTACGGCACCAGCGCAATCCCCATCCCTGCCAGCGCCGCTTCACACAAAAGCGAAGAGATTCCGGCGCTCAGGTTGCCCTTGATCGCAACAGAGATCGGTTCTCCCTGCTCATCCAGAAAATGCCAGGATTTTCCAGCAAATCCGCTGTAATAGAGGCAATTGTGTTGCGCCAGCGCCTCCGGCGTCTGCGGCGTGCCATAGCGATGCAGATAGTCAGGAGACGCGCAGAGCACAGACTCACAGTCACCAAGCCGACGCGCAATTGTCCCTGGCTCAGGGTTATCGGTAATGCGTATCGCCACATCAATACGCTCCCCCACTAAACTGACAGGCTGATTATTAATCTCTACTTCAATGCGCAATTCAGGATAACGCGCTAAAAAAGCGGGCAGCATTGGGGCAAGAATATGCATCGCGGTGAAATGGGCGCAGGCGACGCGCAACGTGCCGGACGGCACCTCTCGCCCGGTCGCCCCCGCAATATCCAGGGAAAGCCGCGCCAGCGTTCGCGTTTTCATCAACGCGTCTTCTCCGGCAGGCGTGATCGTCAGGCGGCGCGACGAACGATGAATAAGTCTGGCTCCGGCCCATTTCTCCATTTCATCCAGATAACGGCTCACCATCGGCCTGGAGATCCCTAATGCGCGCGCAGCCGCGCTCAGGCTACCCAAATCGCAGATATGGTTAAACACCGTTGCCGCCATCACTCTGTCCATAACCTTCCATCCGATCGTTTTATGAAACTCAGCATGTCCTGATAGGGGAATTTTAACAGATCGAGATTTGCTTAAAATAAGCCACGTAAATAAATCAACATCATCTGCCGATAAGGTCACTCAGAATGAAAATCAAAACGCTGGCACTTCTGCTGTCGCTGACTAGCGCGCCATTGTTCGCCGCCCCGCTGCAACTCGACGTCTATAATCCGCAGGAAAACGCGATTTTCCCGGTCTCTTCCACGCTGGTCTCTGGCCCTAAAGAAGCCATTTTATTCGACGCGCAGTTCAGTACCAAAGACGGGGAAAAGCTGGTCGAAATGATTAAAAAGAGCGGCAAATCGCTGAAAGCCATCGTGATTACCTCCGGCGATCCAGATTTCTATTTTGGTCTGGAACCGATTGTAAAAGCCTTCCCGAACGTGAAAGTTCTGGCGACGCCGCATGTGGTGGAACACATTCGCGCAACGAAAGACGCCAAACTGCAATACTGGGGCCCGCAAATGAAAGATGGCGCGCCAGCGGCGCTCACCATCCCGCAGGCAACTACCGAGACACAATTTACGATTGATGGGGAAACGCTGGAACTGCGTCACCCGAACGATTACGCCGCTTACGTCTGGGTCCCGGCTAACCGCGCAATACTTGGCGGAACGGGAATCGCATCCGGTATCCATGTCTGGACGGCGGATACCCAGTCTCCTGAGCAGCGTGCGGCCTGGCGTCATGTGTTGACAGAGATGCACAGCTTGCAGCCGACCCAGGTGATTCCGGGTCACTATATCGGTGAACGTCCAGCAGGCGACGCCGCTATACGCTTCACGCAGGATTATCTGCAATCCTTTGAGCAAGCGCTTGAGGCGAAAAAAGGGTCAGAGTATGTCATCAAAACGATGACCGCCGCCTGGCCTGGCCTCGCTGACGAAAGTTCCCTGACGCTGAGCGCGAAAGTGAATACCGGTGAAATGAAGTGGTAAACCGCCGCCCATAGCCCAAAAAATAACCCCGGCAGAGCGTGTCGGGGTTTTCTGTTGGTGTTAATTCACCGAGCGATAAAACAGTGCGGAATCAATGAACGCCCAGACGCCAGGCAAAGTAAATCTCTTCTTTTAGCTCAGAGGAAGAGAGCGTGAGTAAATCGGCAAATTCCAGCTCTAATTGTTTTAAGCGCTTCAAATACTGGGCTGGAGAAAGCTCTGTTTTATCACGGCGTAAAAATTCAATTGCCAGTTGGGTTGGGTCTAAATCGGTAGACATATCATCCTCGCTTATGTTCAAAACGTGCACAGTATAACACTTTTTTCTGCACACATTTTGACCAAAAGCAGTCTGCGATAAAGATATTTTGTGACAATGTCACACAACGGCGGTTGTCAGACGTGAAGAACAGCACAGCCGCCCCTGCTCATCAAAAATATCGATCTGCCAGACCTGATGACGAGAGCCGGTATGCAGCGCTTTGCACACCCCTCTGACGCGCCCTTCGCGCGCTGAGCGAACGTGGTTGGCATTCACCTCCAGCCCCACGACTTTCTGTTCGCCCTGCGTGCACAGATAGCCCGCAACCGAGCCGATACTTTCAGCCAGCACAACGGACGCGCCGCCGTGTAGCAGACCAAAAGGTTGCTTTGTACGGCTATCCACCGGCATTGTTGCTTCCAGCGTATCGTCGCTAATATGCTCAAAGCGAATATCCAGTAGCCCCACCATGTTCCCTTCGCCCAGAGCGTTCAGCGCTTCGAGCGTGACTTTACGTTTCCAGATCATCCAATAATCTCCAGTAGTGCCTGTAACGGATGGCGAACCCCGGTGCCTTCAACGCGTTTTACCTGGCTGCGGCAAGAGTAACCGGTCGCCAGGCAGCGATTGCGCGGCAGTCGCGCCATCGCCTGTTGCCACGACAGCGCATAGATCCCCAGCGAATTTTCATGATTTTTCACTTCATGGCCGTAAGTACCCGCCATGCCGCAGCAGCCTACGCTGACGCTCTCCAGCTTCGCCCCTAAGCGTGCAAAAATGGCCGCCCACTGCGCCGGTGCGCCAGGCAATGCCGTCACTTCGGTACAATGCCCAAAGAAATACCAGGGCTCACCGCTCACGGCAAGAGGCTGTCGGGACGCCAGCACCGTCGGCAGCCACTCATTCACCAGCTGTACGTGGAAATCACCACGCTGTTCACCGAGGGTTTGTTTGTATTCATCACGATAGCAAAGCACCAGCGCCGGGTCGACACCGACCATCGGGATACGCAGCTGCGCCACCCGATTGAGAAATTCGGCCGTTTTCTTCGCCGTCTTCGCAAATCGGTTAAGGAACCCTTTGATGTGCTGGGCCTTGCCATTTGGCGAGAACGGCAGCAATACAGGCTGAATGCCGAGCTTTTCCACCAGCCGGATAAAATCCGCCACCACCTGCGCATCGTAGTAACTGGTAAACGGGTCCTGCACCACCAGCACCGTACGCTCTTTTTGCTCCTGACTCAGGAGTTCAAGCTGCTCCAGCGTCATATTGGCGGAACGGTGCCCGACCATTTGCTGTTGCAGCGACGGCGTCGAAAGTAGCGGTAAATCCACCATGCCGATATGTTTCTTCGCGAGGTTTCGCACCAACGGCTGATTGAGAAAGAAGTTAAAGGTTTTCGGCGCCCGCGCCATTAATGGCGCATAGCTTTCGACCGTCGCCACCATATGATCGCGCAGCGGACGCAGGTAGCGCGTGTGGTAAAGCGCCAGGAAGCGTGAGCGGAACTCCGGCACGTCTATTTTAATCGGACATTGTGTCGAGCAGGCTTTGCACGCCAGGCAACCCGACATCGCCTCCTTCACCTCATGGGAGAAATCATATTCGCCTTTACGAGCGTGCCAGCTGTTGCGGGTACGGGCAATTAACGTCCGCAGACTGGCGCGTTTTTCCGGCAGCTCTTTTTCCAGCTGTAGCGGATCAACCCCACGGTCGGCCAGCAGGCGCAACCATTCACGCACCAGCGTCGCACGCCCTTTGGGAGAGTGAATGCGATTCAGGCTGATTTTCATTGACGGGCACATCGGACTTTTGGCGTCAAAGTTGAAGCACAGGCCATTGCCGTTACACTCCATCGCCCCGCGCCAGACCTGACGCACCGCCAGTGGAATCTGCCGATCGTAAGTACCGCGTTTCACCGCATCGACCTTCATCATCGGCGCATCAATGCCTTCCGGCGGACAAATTTTTCCGGGGTTCAGGCGGTTTTGCGGGTCGAACGCCGCCTTCACTTTGCGTAGTTCGCCATAAAGCTGCTCGCCAAAAAACGCCGGGCTATATTCAGCACGAAAACCTTTGCCGTGCTCGCCCCACAGCAGACCGCCATATTTCGCGGTGAGCGCCACCACATCATCGGAAAGACTCTTCATCAGAATTTCCTGTTGCGGATCGCACATATCCAGCGCGGGTCTGACGTGCAGCACCCCGGCATCAACATGCCCGAACATGCCATAACTTAAGCCATGACCGTCGAGCAGCGCGCGGAATTCAGCAATATAGTCGGCCAGATGTTCCGGCGGCACACAGGTATCTTCCGCAAACGGAATCGGTTTGGCCGCGCCTTTGGCATTACCCAACAGACCAACCGCTTTTTTCCGCATGGCATAGATACGCTCCACGCCCGCCAGCTCCGCGCACAGCTGCCAGCCGATCACTCCGGCTTCCTGGCGAGCAATCAGCTCATCCAGACGCTGGCACAATGCGCTCACCTGAGCATCAATAGCCGCTTCGTCATCCCCGGCGAACTCGACGATGTTCAGGCCCAGCATCTCTTTATCAGGCACATCGGTAATCAGCTCACTGACGGAATGCCAGACGATGTCCTCCCGCGCCAGATTAAGCACTTTAGAATCGACGGTTTCCACCGAGAGCGCCCGCGCCTCGACCATAAAGGGCGCGTTACGCAACGCGGAATCAAAAGAGTCATATTTGACGTTCACCAGACGGCGAACTTTAGGCAGCGGAGTAATATCCAGACGCGCTTCCGTGATAAACGCCAGCGTGCCTTCAGAACCGGTCAGCACGCGCGTTAAGTCGAACTCCGTCATCTCATCGTTAAAGACATGGCGTAAGTCGTAGCCCGTTAAGAAGCGGTTGAGTCTGGGAAACTTATCAATAATCAGCTGTCGGTTTTCCCGACAACGCTGGTATACGGTGTTATAGATGCGACCGATCGCGGTGTTGCTTTTACCGAGCGTTTCCGCAAGTTCGACCGGCATTGCCTGGGTATCCAGAATATCGCCACCCAGCAATACCGCGCGAACGCCCAGCACATGATCGGATGTCTTACCGTAAACTAACGACCCCTGACCTGACGCATCGGTATTGATCATGCCCCCGAGGGTCGCACGGTTGCTGGTCGAAAGCTCCGGGGCAAAGAAGTAGCCATACGGCTTCAGATACTGATTGAGTTGATCTTTGATCACCCCGGCTTCAACCCGCACCCAGCCCTCTTCCGGGTTAATTTCAATAATACGGCTCATATAGCGGGACATATCAACGATAATGCCCTGGTTCAGCGCCTGACCATTGGTGCCGGTGCCGCCGCCGCGCGGGGTAAAAATCAATGAGGCGAAGCGCGACTCTGCCGCCAGACGGGCGATAAGCGCCACATCCGCCGTTGAACGCGGGAAAACCACAGCATCAGGAAGAAGCTGATAGATACTGTTATCTGTCGACATTGTCAGACGATCGGCGTAATTCGTTGCCGTATCGCCGGTAAACCCTTGCTGCTCCAGCGCCTGCAAAAAATTGAGCACCAGCTGAACGACGCCAGGTGCCTGAGAAATCTGTGGAATCATTATAGTGACCCTTTCCTGCGGTCTGTATTGTGAATTTAATCGTTTGCGTGTTGCTCTGTTTGTTGTATCACATTTTTTTCTTACACGCCCAGCAGAATTACAGGCAGAATCCGCCTGTTAAAAACCGCTGAAATTGCTCATCATTATGGGGTAAGGTTCGCGTGTTCGCGTCGCGTCAACGTTCTGACGCACAGAAAAGGTGAAAAGGTATTTATGGTAAATCTTCGTCAGCCCAGGGATATCGCGCAAGTGCTGCTGTCGGTGCTGTTTTTAGCCATCATGATCGTGGCCTGCTTGTGGATTGTGCGTCCCTTTGTCCTTGGTTTTGCATGGGCGGGAACGATCGTTATTGCGACCTGGCCCGTTTTATTACGTTTACAGAAAATACTCTGGGGCCGCCGTTCTTTGGCCGTTCTGGTTATGACGCTGTTGTTGGTTCTGCTGTTCATTATTCCCATCGCCCTGCTGGTCAACAGTATCGTGGACGGTAGCGGCCCGCTCATCCACGCCGTCACCGCCGGCGACATGACGTTGCCCGACCTTGCCTGGTTAAACAGTATTCCGCTGATTGGCGCCAAATTGTATGCCGGGTGGCACAACCTGCTGGATATGGGCGGCACGGCGATCATGGCGAAAGTGCGTCCTTATATTGGCACCACCACGACCTGGTTTGTGGGTCAGGCCGCGCATATCGGTCGCTTTATGATGCACTGTGGTCTGATGCTGCTGTTCAGCGCCCTGCTGTACTGGCGCGGCGAACAGGTGGCATTGGGCATCCGCCACTTCGCCAGTCGTCTGGCCGCGAAACGCGGCGATGCCGCCGTGCTACTGGCGGCCCAGGCCATCCGCGCCGTTGCATTGGGTGTGGTTGTCACCGCGCTGGTTCAGGCAATTCTTGGCGGGATTGGCCTCGCCATTTCCGGCGTGCCTTACGCAACGCTGCTGACGGTCGTCATGATCCTCTCCTGCCTGGTGCAACTGGGGCCGTTACCGGTGTTAATCCCGGCAATCATTTGGCTGTACTGGACGGGCGATACGACCTGGGGCACGGTGCTGCTGGTGTGGAGCTGCGTGGTCGGTACGCTGGATAACGTGATTCGCCCGGTATTGATTCGTATGGGCGCTGACCTGCCGCTGATCCTGATTCTCTCTGGCGTTATCGGCGGGCTGATTGCCTTTGGAATGATCGGTCTGTTTATCGGTCCGGTATTGCTGGCGGTTTCCTGGCGTCTGTTCTCCGCATGGGTGCATGAAGTGCCCGCGCCGGGAAACGACCCTGACGAACTCCTCGAAGAACTGGGGGAGATTGAGGACAGCCATAAATAAACCCCATCGGCCGATCGACGCGTTCGGTCGGCCGATACTTTAGCATTGCTCATCAATTAGCATCCTGACCAACCTGCCTTATAGCGTAATCCTCCTTACGTAATTCATTTACGTCGCAAATTCTTTATAGTTTTTAAACTATTGGGACGAATCTGATCGACGCAAAAAATCTCCACGCCTACTATTAGGGCACGGTTATAAATCAACGCCTTGATTTATAAGCATGGAAATCCCCTGAGTGAAACAACGAATTGCTGTGTGTAGTCTTTGCCCATCTCCCACGATGGGCCTTTTTTTAAGTGCCTGCCCTCACACCCCTTTTCTCCACCGTCAACAATTCTGATATGCCCACGCATGACGTCGGGCGGGATAGCGCACATCGCAAAAAAAACGGCTCCTTTTTACGGGAGCCGTTGCGGATTAGGATCAGCGCTGACGCTTATTTTTTCAGTTCAGCCAGACTCAACCAGGTCTGTACGACGGTGTCCGGGTTCAGCGACAGGCTGTCGATTCCCTCCTCCATCAGCCAGGCGGCGAAGTCCTCGTGATCGGACGGCCCCTGACCACAGATGCCGACATACTTGCCTTGTTTCTTCGCCGCGCGGATCGCCATCGACAACAGCGCTTTCACCGCATCGTTGCGCTCATCGAACAGTTCAGAAACCACACCGGAGTCGCGATCCAGACCCAGCGCCAGCTGCGTCATGTCGTTAGAACCAATCGAGAAGCCGTCAAAATGCTCCAGGAATTGTTCAGCCAGCAGGGCGTTGGACGGAATCTCACACATCATGATGATCTTCAGCCCGTTCTCACCCCGTTTCAGCCCCTGACGCGCCAGCTCGTCAACTACCGCTTTCGCCTGCTCAACGGTACGTACAAACGGGATCATGATCTCCACGTTGGTCAGCCCCATATCGTTGCGCACGCGTTTCACCGCTTCACATTCCAGCGCGAAGCAGTCACGGAAGCTGTCGGAGACATAGCGACCGGCGCCACGAAAGCCCAGCATCGGGTTCTCTTCATCGGGTTCGTAACGCTCGCCGCCCACCAGGTTGGCGTATTCGTTCGATTTGAAATCCGACAGGCGCACGATAACGCGTTTCGGATAAAATGCCGCGCCCAGCGTCGCAATGCCCTCTGTCAGACGACCGACATAGAACTCACGCGGTGAATCGAAGCCTTTCATCATCTCGCGGATTTCGTTTTGCAGTTTCGCGTCCTGGTCATCAAATTCCAGCAGTGCGCGAGGATGCACGCCAATCATTCGGTTGATAATAAATTCGAGACGCGCCAGGCCAACGCCTTCATTCGGCAGGCAGGCGAAGTCAAAGGCGCGATCCGGGTTACCGACGTTCATCATGACTTTCAACGGCAGATCGGGCATGGTGTCCACGCTTGAACTTTTGACGCTGAAGTCGAGCAGGTCAGCATAGACATAGCCGGTATCGCCTTCGGCGCAAGAAACGGTGACGTTTTCATCATCCTTCATGCGTTCCGTCGCGTCGCCGCAGCCGACAACCGCCGGAATCCCCAGCTCACGGGCAATAATGGCCGCGTGGCAGGTACGACCGCCACGGTTGGTCACGATGGCCGCCGCTTTCTTCATGATCGGTTCCCAGTCCGGGTCGGTCATGTCAGTCACCAGCACGTCGCCAGGCTGGATACGGTTCATTTCGCTAATGTCGTGGATGACTTTAACCGCCCCCGCGCCAATGCGATGTCCGATGGCGCGGCCTTCCGCGACCACTTTCCCCTGCGCATGCAGCGTGTAGCGCTCCATTACCTGACCACGAGAACGGACGGTTTCCGGGCGAGCCTGTACAATAAACAGTTTGCCGGTATGGCCGTCTTTCGCCCATTCGATATCCATCGGGCGACCGTAGTGTTTCTCAATCTGTACGGCCTGTTTCGCCAGTTCCTGCACTTCTTCGTTGGTCAGCGAGAAGATGTCGCGCTGTTCCTGCGGCACATCTTCAATTTTGACCTGCTTACCGTGCTCCTGGGTTGGCGCGTAAACCATTCGGATTTTTTTCGACCCCATCGTGCGACGAACGATCGCCGGGCGATTCGCCGCCAGCGTCGGTTTATGCACGTAGAATTCATCCGGGTTGACTGCGCCCTGCACCACCATCTCGCCCAGACCCCAGGCTGAAGTGATAAACACCACCTGATCGAAACCGGACTCGGTATCAATAGAGAACATAACCCCGGACGAAGCCAGGTCGGAGCGTACCATCCGCTGTACGCCAGCGGAGAGCGCGACGCCGCGATGGTCATACCCCTGGTGAACGCGATAAGAGATAGCGCGGTCATTAAACAGCGAGGCAAAAACATGTTTCACCGCCACCAGCACCGCATCGAAACCCTGCACGTTGAGGAAGGTTTCCTGCTGGCCGGCGAAAGAGGCATCCGGCATGTCTTCAGCCGTTGCGGACGAGCGCACGGCGAAAGACGCCTGCGCATCATCCGCAGAGAGCTGTGCATAAGCATCGCGAATAGCGTTTTCCAGCTCTGGCTGGAAAGGAGTGTCGATAATCCACTGGCGGATCTGCGCGCCGGCCTTCGCCAGCGCGGTGACATCGTCAATATCCGTTTGATCCAGCAGTTCATAAATACGCTGGTTTACGCCGCTTTGATCCAGAAACTGGTTAAACGCATCGGCGGTCGTTGCAAAACCATTCGGTACGGAAACACCCATACCGGAAAGGTTAGTAATCATTTCACCCAGGGAGGCATTTTTGCCCCCAACTCTGTCTACATCATTCATGCCGAGTTGGTTATACCAAAGCACCAGCGGTGACGAGCCATTGTTGGACATCGAACAATCCTTTTGTGATAAATGAACGAGTTTAGAAACTACATTATTGCGTATTTATCTTTGCATATTTAAACCCCTGAAAAAAACGGTGAATCGTTCAAGCAGATTTATTTTTTATTTTTTCAGATTGTTTACGCATTTGCGCAAACCCGCGGGCGACGGGCGATCTCCCCAAAAACTGTCGGTATAAACATAAGTTCCGAAAAATGAAATGCACTTTTCACTTAATATAAAAATAGCGTTTCATTTTATAAAATAAGCATCGTGATATACGCTTCTGGCAAATTTTAATTTATGCTTTCAGATAATTATGTTTGCTCCTCAGGATAAACAAAATGGATAATGTTGTTGATCGCCATGTTTTTTATATTTCCGATGGTACGGCCATCACCGCCGAGGTTTTGGGTCATGCGGTGATGTCGCAATTCCCTGTGACCATCAGCAGCATTACGCTGCCGTTCGTTGAAAACGAGAGTCGCGCCAGGGCCGTGAAAGATCAGATCGACGCGATTTATCAGCAAACTGGCGTGCGTCCGCTGGTGTTCTATTCGATTGTTCTGCCGGAAATTCGCGCCATCATCTTACAAAGCGAAGGGTTCTGTCAGGACATCGTGCAGGCGCTGGTGGCGCCGCTACAGCAGGAAATGAAGCTCGACCCAACGCCAATCGCGCATCGCACCCACGGGCTTAACCCCGGCAACCTCAACAAGTATGACGCGCGTATCGCGGCAATCGACTATACCCTTGCGCACGACGATGGGATCTCCTTGCGCAATCTGGATCAGGCGCAGGTGATCCTGCTGGGGGTTTCACGCTGCGGAAAAACGCCGACCAGCCTCTATCTGGCGATGCAGTTTGGCATCCGGGCGGCGAACTACCCCTTTATTGCTGACGATATGGATAACCTGGTGTTGCCCACGTCGCTTAAACCGCTACAGCATAAGCTTTTTGGCCTGACCATTGACCCGGAACGCCTGGCGGCAATCCGTGAGGAACGCCGTGAAAACAGCCGCTACGCATCGCTACGCCAGTGCCGGATGGAGGTTGCGGAAGTTGAAGCGCTCTATCGTAAAAATCAGATCCCTTGCCTGAACAGTACTAACTATTCGGTAGAAGAAATTGCCACCAAGATTCTCGACATCATGGGGCTGAATCGTCGAATGTACTAACAAACTAGTGCAAGAGTTCAATTTTTTGCTATCATGCCGCTCTGCTTGCGAGGTGTGAAACGCCTCGCATTTGAAATCAGCAGGTGAAGGTTGAAGTGTGTTATTGTGATGCCCATCACTTCCCGGTAGTCCTGCCGTTGAAGCAACAAATTTCTGAGACTTGTAATGAACAGAACCGACGAACTGCGTACCGCGCGTATTGACAGCCTGGTCACCCCTGCTGAGCTAGCGCTACGTCATCCTGTATCATCCTCCGTCGCCAGCCACGTTACTGACTCCCGACGCCGGATTGAAAAAATATTAAATGGTGAAGATCGCCGCCTGCTGGTGATCATCGGCCCCTGCTCGATTCACGATCTGGACGCTGCGATGGAATACGCAACGCGCTTGCAAACGTTGCGCAACACGCATCAGGCGCGTCTGGAAATCGTTATGCGCACCTATTTTGAAAAACCGCGCACGGTTGTGGGCTGGAAAGGCCTCATCTCCGATCCCGATTTAAATGGCAGTTACCGCGTAAATCATGGCCTCGAACTGGCGCGCAAGCTGCTGTTGCAGGTCAATGAGCTGGGTGTCCCCACCGCCACCGAATTTCTCGACATGGTCACCGGCCAGTTTATTGCCGATTTGATCAGTTGGGGCGCCATTGGCGCGCGCACGACGGAAAGCCAGATTCACCGTGAAATGGCTTCCGCGCTCTCCTGCCCGGTTGGGTTTAAAAACGGGACAGATGGCAACACGCGCATCGCCGTTGATGCGATTCGCGCGTCGCGCGCCAGCCATATGTTCCTCTCGCCGGATAAAACTGGCCAGATGACGATTTATCAGACCAGCGGGAATCCGTACGGCCATATCATCATGCGCGGCGGTAAAAAACCGAATTACCACGCGGAAGACATCGCTGCCGCCTGCGATACGCTGCATGAGTTTGGTCTGCCGGAACACCTGGTGGTGGACTTCAGCCACGGTAACTGCCAGAAGCAGCATCGCCGCCAGTTAGAAGTTTGTGATGATATCTGCCAGCAAATCCGTAACGGTTCTACCGCAATTGCCGGGATCATGGCCGAAAGTTTCCTGCGTGAAGGTACGCAGAAAATCGTCAGCGGTCAGCCGCTGGTGTACGGTCAGTCCATTACCGACCCTTGCCTGAACTGGGAAGATACTGAATTACTGTTAGAAAAACTTGCCTCAGCGGTTGATAGCCGTTTTTGACATCATGCCCATCCTCGCGGGGATGGGCGCGCTTCTTTCCCCTCCACGCATTCCCCACTCGCCTGATTTGCTACCAGAATTAACACTTGCTGTCGCTATACACAATATTGATAATAATAATCATTGTTAAACTGATTATTATTAATTAGCGATATGCCACATATGGACGACATTGAGTTACTTCATTTTAAGGAAAGAGACAGCGTGCCCCCTTCCCCTGCTGCCGAGCGGCGTATCAGCAGCCAGACATTGTTAGGCCCTGAAGGCAAAGTCATCATCGATCATGACGGCCAGGAATACCTGCTGCGCAAGACGCAGGCAGGTAAGTTGCTGTTGACCAAGTAGCAATCAGCTTGAGCAACTGACTTCCAGCCGTTTACCCCAGTCCGGTGGACGGTTGACATAATCGTCATCTCTGTCGGCAAAGGGGTCGCGCAGAACCTGATGCAGTTGATGTAATTCGCCCATATCCCCCTGCTCAGCGCTGGCTATCGCGCGTTGCGCCAGCCAGTTGCGCAGCACCACCGCAGGATTCACGCGCTGCATGTGCTGTTGACGCGTTGCGTCATCCACCTGCTCCTGCTGTAAACGCGCCCGGTAACGGCTGAACCACCCGTCAAAGGCCGCGCGATCGATAAATTCATCACGCAGCGGCGATGCCGCGCTCTGTTGCTCAGTCTGACTCAACATACGGAACGTTCGGCTATAATCGCTGCCTTCGCGCGCCATCAGGGCGAAAAGCTCGTTGAGAAGCGCGTTGTCCTCTTTTTGCTCGGTAAAGAAGCCCAGTTTTTGCCGCATGCGCTGCCCGTAGCGCGTGAGCAGCACCAGCTGATAGCCATCCAGCGCATCATTCAGCGTATCGACCGGCATAAACGGCGACAGGGTTTGCGCCAGGCGTTGCAGATTCCACAATCCGACAGCCGGTTGATTATCGAAGCTATAGCGCCCCTGGTGATCGGAGTGGTTACAGATAAACCCTGGCTGATAATCATCCAGGAAACCGAAAGGACCATAATCTATCGTCAGCCCCAGTACAGACATGTTATCGGTGTTCATCACGCCATGCGCAAAACCTACCGTTTGCCAGTCAGCAATCAACCTCGCCGTGCGCGCCACAACGTCCCGGAACCAGAGCGCATACTTGTCCTCTTCCGCCTGAAATTGCGGCCAGTAATGGCGAATCGCAAAATCGGCCAGCTGACGGACTTTATCCGGCTCACGCCGATAGTAAAAATGTTCGAAATGACCGAAACGCATATGGCTTTGCGCCAGACGCATGAGCATCGCGCCGGATTCAACCGTTTCCCTGTAAACAGGCGTGTCGCTGGTGACGATAGACAGCGCCCGCGTTGTGGGGATGCCAAGATAGTGCATCGCCTCGCTGGCCAGACTTTCACGGATCGTTGAGCGCAGCACTGCTCGCCCGTCGCCCATACGGGAGTATGGCGTTAGTCCGGCGCCTTTCAGGTGCCAGTCAAGCGTACTGCCATCCGCCAGCAGTTGTTCGCCTAACAGAATACCGCGTCCATCACCGAGCTGGCCGGCCCAGACGCCAAACTGATGGCCGCTATAAACCTGAGCCAGAGGCGACATGCCGGGCAGTAATGACTCGCCACCCCACACGCCTGCGCCGTTTTCCATATCAAACAACGAAGGTGGTATCGCCAGCTGCTGCGCCAGCGCATCGTTATGCCAAATCAGGCGGGCATGACTCAGAGGAGTTGGAGAAAGTGCTGTATATGTGGCTGGCAGTTCGTCACGCCAGCGGGATGTAAAAGACAGGGTCATAGGGCCTCCTGCCTGTAGTGTAGACGGTTAATACCCGCTTAAACACCAGCAAATAAAAAGGTTATCCCTGAACCAGCGTCGTAACCTGGCTCGCTGGCACGGCAGGCCATAAACATCCTTGCAGCGCGCTAAATCCCATTGATGATATCCGCACCAGCATCTCTTCAGTATCAATACCCGCAATCATTATCGAATCACAGCACGGTGATATCTGCGAAATAATAGCCTGCATAAAGGGTTCAAAAGAAAGACTTGCGGATCTTTGCTGGACAAAGTTTTTATCCAGCGCGACGCGTTTGAAGAGACCATCAAAGATCGCTTTTATCGATGTATCGCCAGCGCCGAAATTGGCAAGGATGAGGGGAAATCGTCCGGCTAACTCAGCCAGAATTTGATTCTCTTTCCCAAGACTTAATTCAGGATAATTCTCATTAATCATCAGTTCCAAAAATGGAAAGCGCCTTACATGAGATACAAACTCGCCGTCCGATAATAATGATGCGACGACGGCTGGCGTTAAATTAATCCAGGCAATAAGTTTATGTTGAATAAAAAAATGTTGGCACGTTTCCAGCAATGCGAGTTTTTCTTCGAACAGACAACGCTGTTCTTCTGCTGACAGGCGCGGCATGACCAGCTCCGTCGGCATACGGACATTACCGTCTTCAGTGACAAAGTTTGCAACAATCTCCAGGCCGACGAGTTTCTCTTTCTCGGTTCGGGCAGGAACAAAATAAAGGTGAGAATGATAAAAGTTATCCAGTGAAACAATCATTGTGCCAGCCCCGCTGCATGGGTGTAATCCGGCATCCTGTAAGAAAGAACGAAGAAAGATGTCATTTCTGATACGACTGGAGGTGCTTTCATTTTTTCCTTTTTAGCCGGTAAACCGGGTCCTTTTTTTAGCTTATCTCGATTATAAACCAATATCCAGTTTTGCATTTTCCGCAAGACACCGGATAAATCATTTTGACTAAAAATACTTTTGCAAAATGTAAGGTTAAAACTATTTCTGATAACTCACGATAGCCCTGGCATTCAGACAATGAGAAATCAATTTCTTAAATATAGATGATGAAGCGGCCGCTGGGTATCCGCTTTACCATCGATAGCATTAAATACGTCTCGCCTGCCAGAAATTTTTCCGCCAGTAGACATTGTCGAGCGATGAGCGCATCACGCCGCGGCTGGTAGACGCATGAATAAATTGATTGTTGGTATCATAAATGCCGACGTGCAAACCACTTTCCCCCGATCCGGTTTTAAAAAAGACCAGGTCGCCGGGCAGCAGTTCATCTTTGTCGATTTCCGTACCAATTTTTGACTGTTGGCGCGTTTCACGCGGCAGTTGTAAATCAAATTTGTCGCGCATCGTCATCAACACAAATCCCGAGCAGTCCACCCCGCTACGGCTCATTCCGCCATAGCGATACGGTGTACCTCTCCAGGACTGTAGCTGATCGTTCAGGCCCGCGATAACCATAATGGAATCCGAAAGCCTGGCGTTAGGTGCTGGCGCACGATGGCTGCTACACCCTGCCAAAAACAGTGCTGCGATAAGAAGAAGCCAAAAGCGCATTCAGGACGAATCCTCTATCTTTTTATTCTTGCTTCTATTTAGCGTGGAAATTATGTGTTTTTCAAGAACCCATTTAACTTAAGTGGTTGATATGAGCATTCTGTGGCCTTCAACGTCCAGCCGACGGAAGTTCATGCCGTATGCCCGGGCCAGATTTGGCGGCGTCAGCACCTCGTCACGCCGCCCGCTGGCGATCAATTTCCCCTGTTTCAGCAACCAGGCGCGATGCGCGTGGCGCAGAGTATGGTTAAGGTCATGGCTGCTCATCACGATGGCGATACCCTGGCTGCATAGCTGGCTCAGCAGCCTATCCAGCGCGTTTTGTTGCGCAACGTCCAGACTGTTCATCGGTTCATCCAGTAGCAGAAGCTGCCCGTGCGGGTTAGCGTGAGGGTGAATTTGCAATATCACCGCCGCCAGACGTACACGCTGCCACTCGCCGCCGGAGAGTTGATTCGCGCTCCGCCCCAGCTTGTCGCTCAGCCCAAGCGCCTGCGCAACGTCATTCAGCAGGTTCGTTTGCGTTTTATCAGGTTGATGCAGCGTCAGGAAATGCCAGACCGGCATTGAAAATGGGGGATTCTGCTGCTGCGCGAGATAGGCCCGATGTTGAGCCAGTTTCGCCGCAGGCCATGTCTCCAGCGACGCGCCGTCGAATATGACGGTGCCTTCCCCGAAGGTTAAGCCCGCCATACGCGCCAGCAGCGTACTTTTCCCTGCCCCATTCGGCCCCACGAGGTGAAGAATCTCGCCAGGCTTAACGTCGCCGGAAAGCGGCCCCAGACGCGTCGTTTCGGCAACATCCTGTAACTGCATCAACGAGATCATTATTTTGCCAACGCGATTTTGATACTTTCCACCATCCCCGGATCTTCAGGCGTCATGTCCGGTGAGAAACGCTGTACGACCTGTCCATCCCTGCCGATTAAAAACTTCTCAAAGTTCCACAAAATATCGTCCGGGTAAAGCGGCGCGCGGCCTTTACTCGCCATGCGCTCATAGAAACCGCTACCTTCCGGCGCAACGGCGGCAGGCGCTGCGGCAATCAACTTCTGATACAGTGGATGGCGGTTCTCACCATTGACGTCAACCTTGCTGAACATCGGGAATGTGACGCCCCAGGTGGTGCTGCAATAGGTTTTAATCTCCTCTTCAGTGCCAGGTTCCTGACCAAGAAACTGGTTGCAGGGAAAACCTAACACCGTAAAGCCCTGATCGGCCCAGGCTTTCTGAATATTCTCCAGCTGTTCGTATTGTGGCGTTAAGCCACATTTCGAGGCCACATTAACCACCAGCAGTACGTTTCCGGCGTACTTCTCAAGCGTGGTGACATCCCCGTCGATCGTCGTCACTTCAGTGTTGAGAATGGTATCTTGCATAGCGTCTCCCATATAACAGGCGGATGTGAGTGATCAAATATCAGCTTTTAATCATAGACTGCGAGTGTTGAAAACAGCGACTCCCCGATGCGGACAATCGCGGCGTCACGCTGCGCCATTGTCGCCGGAGTTTGTGTAATATAGATAACCACGAGCAAAGGTTTTTGTGATGTCGGCCAGACAACGCTGACAATAGAACGCGAGCCGTTGTCGCCCGCCCCGGTTTTATCCGCGATTTTCCAGCCGTCCGGCAAGACCGAACGCAGCAGACCGTCAGCCACTTTGTCGTCCCGCATCCACTGCATAAGCTGCTCTCTTGAGGATGGCTGCAACACGTTCCCCAGCAGTAGCGTATTGAGCGTCTGCGCTATCGCGACAGGCGTCGTGGAGTCGCGTTCATCACCGGGAATGGCGCTGTTCAGTTCGGGCTCATAGCGATCGAGGCGGGTTATCGTATCCCCCGAATCACGCAAAAACTGCGTGACGGCCTGCGGCCCGTTGAGCTTCCTGGCGATGAGATTGGCGGCCGTGTTATCGCTGTAGCTTACCGCCGCGCTGCACAATTGCGCCCAGCTCATGGCGTCTGGCGCCACATGTTTTTCAGTAATCGGCGAATACTCCACCAGTTGTGAGGGTTCAAACTGCGTTGAAGCAGAAAGCGCCAGCACCTTCCTGTCGACTTCACGTAATAACGCTGCGCATAACAGCGGCTTGTGCGTACTGTTTAACGGGAACCGTTCTTCTCCCCGATAATGGGTGATACTGTTGGTCGCCGTATCAAGTACCGCAATGCCAATCCGGGCATGAAGACGCTGTTCTTCCTGCGTCGCGATAGCCGACACGTATTGCGCCGTCAGCGGTGCTGCCATCGCAGAACCGCTGAGTGCCGCCAGCACATACAGACCCCATTTCATCCGTTGCCACATACTAATGACTTCCTCATTTCTCATTTTCGCTAGCGCCTGGATTTTAATAATAGCCAGATGAAGACCGGCGCCCCCATCGTCGCCGTCACTACGCCGATAGGCAGTTCCGCCGACGCCAGCGCCAGACGGGCGATAACATCCGCCAGCAGCAGAGCTATCGCCCCCGCCAGCGCACAGCCCGGCAGCAAAGCGCGATGATCGCTCAGACCGCAAAGCCGTAAGATATGTGGGATCACCAGGCCGATAAACCCAATCGAACCCGCGAGCGCAACGCTAACGCCGACCATCCAGCCCGTAGCGACCACCAGCAAATTGCGCCAGAACCACAGCGGCAGCCCCAGTTGACGCGCGGATGTTTCGCCCAGCGCCAGAATATTCATCGGCTGCGACTGGCAGCAAATCCAGAGTGAAACCGGGATCAGGGCAATCATCAGCCAGGCCTGCTGCCAGTCCACCCCGCCGAATCCGCCCATCATCCAGTACATCAACTGGCGCAGGTCGAAGGAGGTTGAAAAATAGATGGCCCACGTCATCATCGCGCTGCAAATAATGCCAAGCGCAACGCCCGCCAGCAGCAGGCGGCTGGTTGATAAATGTCGACGGGCAAATCGCAGGAGAATAAGTGTGATGATAAGCGCGCCGGCAATAGCGCAAACCCCCAGCGCCCAGCCGGGTAACTGACCTTGCCCCAGTAGCACCGCGGCAATAAGGCCCACGCCAGCGCCGTTGGAGACGCCAAGCAATCCGGGCTCGGCAAGCGGGTTTTCAAATAACGCCTGCATTACCGCGCCTGACAGCGCCAGCGCGGCGCCTACCAGCAGAACAGCAAGCGTGCGAGGGAGTCGTATCTGCCAGACAAACAGTTCACCACAGGCGCTGAACCAGTCGCCAGGGGCTATCCACTGATCTCCGGCGCACAGGCTTAATACCACTGCCAGCAGCATAAGCACCGACAGACTGGATAACCAGCGCACATTGCGGCGCTGTTGTTGGCAGGCAAAAGTCAGCATGTTTTCCATTCAGCTGAAAAGGGATGATGTTGATTTTACGGTGCGTAACCATCACAGGAAAGAAAAAAGGCCGCAAAGCGGCCTTTTTAGTTAGATCAGATTACTCTTCTTTGGGCGAAGCGTTTTCAACCCGGCTTTTCAACTTCTGTCCGGGTCTGAAGGTCACCACGCGCCGTGCTGTAATGGGAATATCTTCGCCCGTTTTCGGGTTACGTCCCGGACGTTGATTCTTATCACGCAGATCGAAGTTACCAAAACCAGAGAGTTTCACCTGCTCACCGTTTTCCAGAGCACGACGAATCTCCTCGAAAAACAGCTCGACCAGTTCTTTGGCATCCCGCTTGCTAAGCCCAAGCTTATCAAACAGATATTCTGACATTTCAGCTTTTGTAAGCGCCATAGGTTCAATCCCTCAATGATGCCTGGAATCGCTCTTTTAATGCCTCTACACATTTGGCGACGGTAGCGGCAATCTCCTCTTCTTCGAGTGTACGGCTGGTATCCTGAAGGATCAGGCTGATAGCGAGGCTCTTATAACCCTCCGCAACACCCTTACCGCGGTACACGTCAAATAAGTTTACGCCAACTACCTGATTTACGCCAACTTTCTTACACTCGGATAAAATATCCGCTGCGGGAACGTTTTCTGCGACCACCACCGCGATGTCGCGACGGTTAGCCGGGAAGCGCGAAATCTCGCGCGCCTGAGGCACCACGCGGTCTGCGAGCTTATTCCACTCCAGTTCAAACACCAGAGTGCGACCGTTCAGATCCAGTTTACGTTCCAGCTCAGGATGAACAACCCCAATAAAACCAATGCGTTCACCTTTCAGATAAATCGCCGCGGACTGCCCAGGATGCAGCGCCGGATTCGCTTCCGCCCTGAACTGAATGTCGGCCAGTTTGCCGGTGAGATCCAGCACCGCTTCCAGATCGCCTTTCAGATCATAGAAATCAACGGTCTCTTTCGCCAGATTCCAGTGCTCGTCATAACGGTTGCCGCAAATCACCCCTGCCAGCATCAGATCCTGACGAATGCCCAGATTTGCCTGGGTATCCGGCACGAAACGCAGACCGGTTTCAAAGATACGCACGCGGTTCTGCTGACGGTTCTGGTTATAGACCACCGTTGACAGCAGGCCGGTCCACAGAGAGAGACGCATCGCCGACATCTCAATGGAGATCGGACTTGGCAGCAACAGCGCTTCTTCGCCCGGATGCAGCAGTTGCTGAACCTTCGGATCGACAAAGCTATAGGTGATCACTTCCTGGTAGCCTTTGTCATTGAGCATGGTTTTCACACGCTTCAGCGACAAGTTGGCTTCACGGTGAGTCCCCATGATTAAACCCGCCTGAATCGGCTCATCAGGAATGTTGTTGTAGCCATACACGCGGGCCACTTCTTCGACCAGATCTTCTTCAATCTCCATGTCGAAACGCCAGCTCGGCGCGACCGCTTTCCACTCGTCCTGACCTTCAGTCACTTCGCAGCCCAGACGACGCAGAATATCGCTCACCTGCTCATCGGCAATGTGATGCCCGATCAGACGATCCAGCTTGCTACGACGAAGCGTAATGGTCGCGCGTTTCGGCAGCGTGGCGTCATTCGTGACGTCAATAACCGGACCGGCTTCGCCGCCGCAAATGTCGATCAACAGGCGGGTGGCGCGCTCCATTGCTTTGTACTGCAACGCCGGGTCCACACCACGCTCATAGCGGTGGGAAGCATCCGTATGCAGACCGTGGCGACGCGCACGACCGGTAATAGACAGCGGGCTAAAGAACGCGCATTCCAGCAGCACGTTTTGCGTTTCCTCATTCACGCCGGAATGCTCGCCGCCAAAGATACCGCCCATCGCCAGCGCTTTGTGGTGATCCGCGATCACCAGCGTATCGGTGCTCAGCTTCGCTTCTGTGCCGTCCAGCAGCACCAGGGTTTCGCCCTCTTTGGCCATACGCACGACAATACCGCCTTCAATACGGTCTTTGTCAAAGGCATGCATCGGCTGACCCAGTTCAAGCAGTACATAGTTGGTGACGTCAACGACAGCGTCAATGGAACGAATGCCGCAGCGACGCAGCTTCTCTTTCATCCATAGCGGCGTAGGCGCTTTAACATTAATGCCTTTCACCACGCGACCCAGGTAGCGCGGGCAGGCATCCGGTGCTTCAACCGCGATCGGCAGCGTGTCATTGATGGTGGCTGCAACAGGCGCGATCTCCGGCTCAACCAGCGCGATTTTGTTCAGGACAGCGACATCACGCGCCACGCCAATGATCCCTAAGCAGTCGGCGCGGTTCGGCGTCACGCTGATTTCAATGGTGTTATCGTCAAGCTTCAGGTATTCGCGGATATCGGTTCCGATCGGCGCATCCGCCGGCAATTCGATGATGCCGCTATGGTCGTCGGAAATCCCCAGTTCGGAGAAGGAGCACAGCATCCCTTCCGACGGCTCGCCGCGCAGTTTAGCGGCTTTGATTTTGAAATCGCCCGGCAGAACCGCGCCGATAGTTGCAACGGCTACTTTCAGCCCCTGACGGCAGTTAGGCGCGCCACAGACGATATCCAGCAGACGTTCACCACCCACGTTCACTTTCGTAACGCGCAGTTTATCTGCGTTCGGGTGCTGGCCGCACTCCACCACTTCACCCACAACCACGCCGTTGAACTCACCGGCGACGGCGTCAACGCCATCCACTTCCAGACCCGCCATCGTAATCTGATCCGACAACGCATCGCTGTCGATTGCCGGGTTCACCCATTCGCGTAACCACAGTTCACTGAATTTCATTGTTTTACCCTGCCTTTATTTAAACTGTTTGAGGAAACGCAGATCGTTTTCGAAGAATGAGCGCAGATCGGTCACGCCATAACGCAGCATGGTCAGACGCTCCATCCCCATACCAAACGCGAAGCCAGAGTAGATTTCTGGGTCGATGCCCACGTTGCGCAGAACGTTCGGATGCACCATCCCGCAACCCAGCACTTCCAGCCATTTGCCGTTTTTGCCCATCACATCCACTTCTGCGGACGGTTCCGTGAACGGGAAGTAAGAAGGACGGAAACGGATTTGCAGGTCTTCTTCAAAGAAGTTACGCAGGAAGTCGTGCAGCGTGCCTTTCAGGTTGGTGAAGCTGATGTTGGTGTCAACAATCAGCCCTTCCATCTGATGGAACATCGGGGTGTGCGTTTGATCGTAGTCGTTACGGTACACTCGGCCCGGCGCAATAATACGGATCGGCGGCTGCTGTTCTTTCATGGTACGAATCTGCACGCCGGAAGTCTGCGTACGCAGCAGGCGGGTGGCATCAAACCAGAAAGTGTCGTGGTCAGCGCGGGCCGGATGATGGCCAGGAATGTTCAGCGCATCGAAGTTGTGGTAATCGTCTTCGATCTCCGGGCCAGTCGCCACGGTAAAACCAAGCTCACCGAAGAAACTTTCAATACGATCAATGGTACGTGTTACCGGATGCAGACCACCGTTCTCAATACGACGCCCAGGCAGAGAAACGTCGATGGTTTCCGCCGCCAGACGTGCATTCAGCGCCGCGTTTTCTAAATCCGCTTTGCGCGCGTTCAGCGCTTGTTGTACCTGCTCTTTTGCTTCATTGATAACCGCGCCAGCTGCCGGACGCTCTTCTGGCGGCAATTCACGCAGGGTCGTCATCTGAAGGGTTAAATGCCCTTTCTTGCCCAAATATTCGACGCGTACATTGTCTAACGCGGCAACATCTGACGCCTGGTTAATGGCTGCCTTCGCACTGGCAACCAGCTCTGCGAGATGTGACATGGTTTTCCTCATTGTGTCGGTGAAGACACCGGTTCGTTGGACTTAATCTCTCGATTTCAGGTACAAAAAAAGCCTCCATCAGGAGGCTTTTTCGCGCTGTTTTTCGTTTCTTCTTTCACGCGCTAGCCTCCTGGAGTCAGGTGCTAAAGTAAAAAAAGAAGCGGAAAATAGCAGCATTCATGCTTGCGTTACCTTGTGTGGTAAAACCGGACAACCTTTATTGAAAAGGGTTACGGGTAAATTGTCAACTGATTGATTGCACTACAAATAAAAGAGAGGGAGCCAGGCTCCCTCTTTTCACTGGCTTATGCCAGAGCTGCTTTCGCTTTTTCAACCAGAGCGGTGAACGCTACTTTGTCGAATACTGCGATGTCAGCCAGGATCTTACGGTCGATTTCAACAGAGGCTTTTTTCAGGCCGTTGATGAATTTGCTGTAAGAAATACCGTTCTGACGTGCTGCTGCGTTGATACGCGCAATCCACAGTTGACGGAACTGACGCTTACGTTGACGACGGTCACGGTAAGCATACTGACCAGCTTTGATAACTGCCTGGAAGGCAACGCGGTATACGCGAGAACGCGCACCGTAGTAGCCTTTGGCTTGTTTCAAAATTTTCTTGTGACGTGCGCGTGCAATTACACCACGTTTTACGCGAGCCATAGTGCTCTCCTGTATCTATTCTGATTCGCCCTTCATCTTTCACATTTTCGCGGCGTTAACCGCCTTGCGACATGCGAAATCTATTGGGCATAAAAAAGTTAAAAAAAACGTTAACGGCTTATGCGTACGGCAGGCACGCGATTACCAGACCCAGATCGCCTTTGGAAACCATGGCTTTCGGGCGCAGGTGACGTTTACGCTTGGTCGCTTTTTTGGTCAGAATATGACGCAGGTTAGCGTGCTTGTGCTTAAAACCACCTTTACCGGTTTTTTTGAAGCGCTTAGCAGCACCGCGTACGGTCTTAATTTTTGGCATTTTAATAACTTCCACTTCGCATTGTTAATAAACGAAACCCAGGCGAACAAAATCTGTGAAGCCCGAAGGCTCCACAGGAATTGCTACTTGAAGGCCTTACTGTTTCTTCTTAGGAGCGAGCACCATAATCATCTGACGGCCTTCGATCTTCGTAGGGAAGGATTCGACAACTGCCAGTTCAGCCAGATCTTCTTTCACGCGATTAAGCACTTCCATACCGATCTGTTGGTGGGCCATCTCACGACCGCGGAAACGCAGCGTGATCTTGGCCTTATCGCCCTCTTCGAGAAAGCGAATCAGGCTGCGGAGTTTTACCTGATAGTCGCCTTCATCTGTACCAGGACGGAATTTAATTTCCTTAACCTGGATAACTTTTTGCTTTTTCTTCTGTTCCTTAGAAGACTTACTCTTTTCATAGAGGAATTTGCCGTAATCCATTATACGACAAACCGGCGGCTCGGCGTTAGGGCTGATTTCGACTAAGTCTACTCCAGCTTCTTCAGCTTTTTCCAGAGCTTCTCTCAGACTCACAATACCAAGCTGCTCGCCTTCCAGACCTGTTAAGCGAACTTCCTGGGCGCGAATTTCGCCATTGATACGGTTAGGACGCGCCGTTTGAACTCGTTTTCCGCCTTTAATACTTTATTCCTCCAGTTGTTGAAGACTGCGGCTGCGAATCTCTTGTTGCAGCTTCTCGATAACTTCATTTACGTCCAGGCTGCCCAAGTCTTTGCCACGACGGGTACGCACGGCTACTTTGCCTGCTTCTACCTCTTTGTCGCCACAGACCAACATGTAAGGGACACGACGTAAAGTGTGCTCGCGGATTTTAAAGCCTATCTTCTCATTTCTCAAGTCTGCTTTTACACGAATGCCCGCATTTTGTAGTTTCTGCGTCAATTCGTTAACGTATTCAGACTGAGTATCGGTAATGTTCATCACCACTACCTGAACCGGCGCAAGCCAGGTCGGGAAGAAGCCCGCGAACTCTTCAGTCAGGATACCGATGAAACGTTCCATTGACCCAAGAATCGCGCGGTGAATCATCACCGGCACCTGACGCTCGTTGTTTTCGCCAACATAAGAGGCGTTCAGACGAGACGGCAGAGAGAAGTCCAGCTGTACCGTACCGCACTGCCATGCACGATCGAGGCAGTCATACAGGGTAAATTCAATTTTCGGACCGTAGAATGCGCCCTCACCCAGTTGATACTCAAACGGGATGTTGTTTTCTTCCAGCGCAACGGCCAGATCCGCCTCAGCACGATCCCACATTTCATCGCTACCGATACGTTTTTCGGGGCGAGTGGAAAGTTTGACGACGATCTTCTCGAAGCCAAAGGTGCTGTACATATCGTAGACCATACGAATACAGGCGTTCACTTCATCGCGAATCTGTTCTTCAGTACAGAAGATATGCGCATCATCCTGGGTGAAGCCACGTACGCGCATCAGGCCATGCAAGGCGCCTGACGGTTCGTTACGGTGGCAGCTACCGAATTCCGCCATACGCAGCGGCAGATCGCGGTAGGACTTCAGACCCTGGTTGAAGATCTGCACGTGGCCCGGGCAGTTCATCGGCTTGATGCAGTATTCACGGTTCTCTGAAGAGGTAGTGAACATCGCATCTTTGTAGTTTTCCCAGTGCCCGGTTTTTTCCCACAGCACACGGTCCATCATGAACGGGCCTTTAACTTCCTGATACTGATATTCTTTGAGCTTAGAACGCACAAAGACTTCCAGTTCACGGAAGATAGTCCAGCCGTCGTTATGCCAGAACACCATACCTGGCGCTTCTTCCTGCATATGATACAGGTCAAGCTGCTTACCGATTTTACGGTGGTCGCGCTTGGCGGCTTCTTCAAGGCGTTGCAGATAGGCGTTCAGGGATTTTTTATCCGCCCACGCCGTACCATAAATACGTTGCAGCATCTTGTTGTTGCTGTCGCCACGCCAGTATGCCCCTGCGGTTTTCATCAGTTTGAAGTGATGGCAGAAACGCATGTTCGGCACGTGCGGGCCACGGCACATATCGACATATTCTTCATGATGATACAAGCCCGGCTTGTCATCATGCGCAATATTCTCATCAAGAATAGAAACCTTATAGGTTTCGCCACGCTTCACGAAGGTTTCACGCGCTTCGTGCCAGCTCACTTTCTTCTTAATGACGTCGTAGTTTTTCTCAGCAAGCTCGTGCATCCGTTTTTCGAGCGCGTCGACATCTTCCTGGGTTAACGTACGGTCGAGATCAATATCATAGTAAAAACCGTTATCGACAACCGGACCGATAGCCATTTTGGTGTTCGGCCAAAGTTGTTTAATCGCGTGCCCTAACAGGTGCGCACAGGAGTGACGAATGATCTCCAGACCTTCTTCATCTTTCGCGGTGATGATTGCCAGCTGAGCGTCGTGTTCAATGAGATCGGACGCGTCAACCAGTTCGCCATTAACGCGACCTGCGATACAGGCTTTCGCCAGTCCTGGACCAATGTCCAGCGCAACATCCATGGGGCTTACAGCGTGGTCGTAATGGCGTTGGCTGCCATCAGGAAGAGTAATAACAGGCATGTTATATCCTTATTTGCAGTGGTGACCCACACGAAAGATCACATACAAAGTTTCAATATTTAAAATTATCAAAAAGTTATGGGCTGATTCCCGCTTCACTCTGCGAAATATGTCACGGCCCGCCTGAATGGCAAGACTGGACCTACACCCGTTTTTTGATAACACCGCTTGACAGTGTACACGGCATTGACTGCCGATCAAAGCCGCAATCACGCCGAACTGTATGATGTAAATCAATTCCCTGACGCGCCATCGCTTTTGTTACACTGGGAGCATCAGTCCGATTTTGACAGGAAGAGAGAAAATGCCAACAAACCGCTTTGCCAAAAAACACTGGAAGATGGTTGTCGTATTGCTCCTCATTTGCGGCGCAATGTTGCTGCTCCGCTGGGCGGCGATGATTTGGGGCTAATATCCGAAGCGTTCGCCGAAAGTTAATTCCTGCGAATGAATAGAAAACATCAATAATATGCACGTTCAACGCGTTTTTATGAATGGCATTCGCCACGGAAAATATAAATATAATTTCACTTAGCGCGCAATCGCGATAAAAACGCTAATTTAAAAAGCCGGGTCGTGTTTAAAACAACCCGGCAGGCGATTACATCTTATACCCTAACGATACCGTCGTGCGGCGATCGGTATGTTCCGGCGCCGTTGCGGGCGGTTCGGAGTTCCAGGTCAGGTTATAAGCCACCTTTAAACCAAAATGTTCGTTGATCGCGACATTCAACGCCGTCTCTGAGTTGAGGGTGGTATCTTCAGCGCCGAAAACGGACACGCCCTGCGTAAATTTGGTGTTATCCGTCATCTGCCAGGCGTAGCTACCGGAAGCGTAGCCCAGCGGTTGGGTCTCGGTTTTTCCATCGGTATGTTCGTCATAGCGTACGCCAGGACCGAATTCAAAACGGAAGCTGTGCACCGGCCCGTTGAGGAACTGACGGCCATAACCGGCGGTCAGTGTGTCACGCTCACGATAACCGTTGTAACGGTCTGTCAGCCAGCTTGCCTGGCCAAACAGGTAATCGTAGTCGGTCATATTGAAACGGCTACGGCCGCCTACCGCGTATTTCTCCGAAGAGCGTTCATCGTTGGAGGATGTATTGCTGGCATTCCCCCACAGCGACCAGGCGGTGGTTGCACCGTACCAGGTCATCGTGGTGTCAGCCGTTAAAGAAGAACTTTTCGTGTTGCCTGACTGAGCAAGGTAGCCCGCATTCAGGTTACCTTCGAAGGGTTTCTTCGCAGTGGCGGGATCATCCATGACAGTAAAAACGGAATCATCAGCAGCGGCATGCATTGACGCAAATACGCCCCCTGCCAACATTAATGCAGCGGGTACTGTCTTCAAAAGCTTCATTTATAAAGAGTCCGTACAACAAAAAAAGAGACCGTTACGGTCCCGGAAACTTTCATAAGGATCAATGACAAACGATCCAGGAAAGGTAACAAATTATAAAAAGGCTCGAATAACATAGCAATGAATTCTTATTTCATTTTTTGAATAAGAGAGTTCCCAAAGCAGATATTTATTTATATATCTTTCTCCCGGTAATTTTAAATAAATATCCAGTAAATCATATTGTTAATTACTTCCCTTTCCGGGCATTCAGTGCCAGACTGAAGTCAGCCTAACAGGAGGTAAAGATGATACGTATCTATACGTTAACACTTGCGCCCTCTCTCGATAGCGCAACAATCACCCCACAACTCTATCCCGAAGGGAAACTTCGCTGTTCATCACCTGTTTTTGAACCCGGCGGCGGCGGAATCAACGTTGCCCGCGCGATTGCCCATCTTGGCGGAACCGCAACCGCGATTTTCCCCGCTGGCGGCGCGACCGGCGAACATCTGGTCGCACTTCTGGCCGATGAAAACGTCCCCGTCGTCACCATCGATGCCAAAGACTGGACGCGACAAAACCTGCATGTTCATGTGGAGTCCAGCGGGGAGCAATATCGCTTTGTCATGCCCGGCGCCGCACTCGACGATGACGAATTTCGCCAGATTGAAGAACAGGTTCTGGAGATCGAATCCGGCGCCATTTTGGTTATCAGCGGGAGTCTGCCGCCCGGCGTCAAGCTGGAAAAACTGACGCAGCTTATTGCCGCCGCGCAGAAACAGGGCATCCGCTGCATTATTGATAGTTCGGGCGATGCGCTCAACGCGGCGTTATCTCTCGGCAATATTGAACTGGTCAAACCGAACCAAAAAGAGCTGAGCGCGCTGGTTAATCGCGAACTCACGCAGCCTGACGATGTGCGCAAAGCGGCGCAGGAAATCGTGAAGAGCGGCAAAGCGCGCCGCGTCGTTGTTTCTCTGGGGCCGCAGGGGGCGCTGGCGGTGGATAGCGAAAGCTGCGTCCAGGTTGTTCCCCCTCCCGTCAGAAGTCAAAGTACCGTCGGCGCGGGCGACAGCATGGTTGGCGCAATGACGCTAAAACTGGCGGAAAACGCCTCGCTGGAAGAGATGGTGCGTTTCGGCGTCTCGGCAGGCAGCGCGGCGACGTTGAATCAAGGAACACGTCTGTGTTCCCGGGACGATACGCAGAAAATCTACGCCTGGCTTTCCCAGTGATCGGCCATCCCCCTCCTTATTACGAGGGGGTTTCAGCGGCAAAGCTATCAGCATACGAATTAACCGACTATGCTAAAAAATCATGTGATTACAAAGAGGTGATTTATGGCCAGTGGTGATGTCATCCGCTATGTCATAACCGTGAAATTTCATGAAGACTCGCTGACAGAAATTAACGAGTTGAACAACCATCTGACGCGGTGCGGTTTTCTGCTCACCATGACCGACGAGCAAGGGCATGTACATGAACTGGGTACCAACACATTTGGTTTTATCAGCGCCCTGAGCGAAGATGAGATCGCCGCGCTTACCGCCGGGCTGGCGGAAAGCGCTTTAGATAAGAAACCAGAAATATCGGTCATGACATGGGAGGAGTGGACTAAAGACCGATAATATCAGTGCCATTGTGCAAAAACGCGTCTACGGTGTGCGTTAGCTCGTGTTTTTTCACCGCATTTATGCGCTAACCTTATGATCTGGCAGACAACATGGGGAGAGACATCATGTGGCAGGCTATCAGTCGTCTTTTAAGCGAGCAATTAGGTGAAGGCGAAATCGAACTGCGTAATGAACTGCCCGGCGGAGAGATCCATGCCGCATGGCATTTACGCTATGCGGGACGCGATTTTTTCGTCAAATGTGATGAAAGAGAGCTCCTTCCCGGCTTTACGGCGGAAGCTGACCAACTGGAGCTGCTTTCCCGCAGTAAAACCGTCACCGTCCCGAAAGTCTGGGCGCAGGGCTCAGACAGAGACTACAGTTTTCTGGTGATGGATTATCTTCCTCCCCGTCCTCTGGATGCCCACAACGCCTTTATCCTCGGTCAGCAACTTGCCCATTTACATGAATGGAGCGACCAGCCCCAGTTTGGCCTTGATTTTGATAACGCCCTGTCCACCACGCCTCAACCCAATGCCTGGCAACGACGCTGGTCAACATTTTTTGCCGAACAACGCATTGGCTGGCAGCTCGAACTGGCGGCAGAAAAAGGCATCGCATTTGGCAATATCGATGCGATCGTTGAGCATGTTCAGCAGCGTCTGGCCTCGCATCAGCCACAGCCTTCGCTGCTGCACGGCGATTTATGGTCAGGAAACTGCGCGCTTGGGCCTGATGGCCCCTACATTTTCGATCCCGCCTGTTACTGGGGCGACAGGGAGTGCGATCTGGCCATGCTGCCGCTGCATACTGATCAACCCCCGCAGATCTATGATGGCTACCAGTCTGTTTCTCCGCTACCGCTGGATTTTCTGGATCGCCAGCCGATCTATCAGCTCTATACCCTGCTCAATCGGGCGAGACTGTTTGGCGGGCAACACCTGGTGGTGGCGCAAAAAGCGATGGAAAGGTTGCTGGCGGCATAGCCATTTTGCCGGATGACAGCTTACAAATGCACTGAACCACAGGCCCGATAAGCGAAGCGCTATCGGGCATTTTTCATTGCTACACAAATCCAAGAAGCGAAAAGAAAACGTAGCCCAACACGATGATAATCACCGGCAGGATATAAAGCGGGAAAAACTGTAAGAAGATCGTGTGATGCGGAACCACGATGCGCGACTCAATTTGCTCGCGTGACAACCCCTCGCTGCCTTTCGCTTTTTCCAGAATAAGCTGATCTTCAACCCCTTCGCGTAGAAAACGCGCCTGGCGGCTCATCCTGGCGCCTGAGTCCTGCAATGCCAGGCCAACGAAAATCAACACAAAAATCACCCAGAAAACAATGTTCAGACTGTGTTGAAAATCCGGCGTCGGCGAGTTATACCAGAACAGGTTCAGGAACGCGGTATTCGCCCGCATCATATCAATCATAACGTGAGTAAAATCAAGCATCACCGCGTTAATCCCTTCCTGCTTTTCGCTGTGCTCATACATAAACTTCAGCAATGAAACCAGTGTGGAAATAAGCGCGGGGATAAAAATCACCCATCCCAGAATCCTTTTTAAGACAGCAATGCGTCCAGCTTGTTGATACGTCATGAGTTCCCCTTGATAAAGACGCGTCGTTTTGGCCTAAGTCTACCTGCTGATAACCAATTTCGCCTGTTCTTTAAAGGCGCTATGATACGTCATTAGCCATAATAAGCGCTTAATCCATTGTGTTCTTACCTCAAAAGGAGAGGTTGTAATGTCAACCCCGCGTCAGATTCTTGCTGCAATTTTCGATATGGATGGACTACTGATCGATTCCGAACCGCTTTGGGATCAAGCTGAACTGGAGGTCATGGCAAGTTTAGGCGTAGATATTACCCGCCGCCATGAACTCCCGGATACGCTGGGTTTACGCATCGATATGGTTGTTGACCTCTGGTACGCCCAACAACCGTGGAATGGGCCAGACCGTCAGGCGGTTACTGACCGAATCATTACCCGCGCCATCTCACTGGTTGAAGAAACTCGCCCGCTGCTCCCCGGCGTGCGCGAAGCGGTTGCGCTGTGCAAATCTCAGGGGTTAATGGTCGGTCTGGCCTCCGCTTCCCCCCTGCATATGCTGGAAAAGGTGCTGACCATGTTTGATCTGCGTGAAAGTTTCGATGCCCTGGCCTCTGCGGAAAAACTGCCTTACAGCAAGCCGCATCCGCAGGTATACCTCGATTGCGCGGCCAAACTGGGCGTTGACCCGTTAACCTGTGTTGCGCTGGAAGACTCCGTCAACGGCATGGTCGCCTCAAAAGCGGCGCGAATGCGCTCAATTGTTGTTCCGGCGGAAGAAGGCCAGCACGACCCGCGCTTCGCCCTTGCCAACGTCAAACTGACTTCGCTGGCTGAACTGACCGCAGCGCATCTGCGCGGTTAAATAGCGACGGGCGGTGGCGACATTGCCCGTTTTGCTACGCACATCTGCTTTATAAAACACTGTTTCATTTTTTATTGTATTCCTTCACCGCCTCTTCTATCCTTTTCTCAGGGCAAAAACTGATAAAAACCGATAGCCGAGGTGAACATGATTCTGGATGCGTTTAGTCTTGCAGGTAAAGTCGCGATAGTGACCGGATGCGATACCGGGCTTGGGCAGGGAATGACGCTGGCGCTGGCGGAAGCAGGCTGCGACATCGTCGGCGTTAATCGCAAAGTCCCCCACGATACGGCAGCAAAAGTGGAGGCGCTCGGACGCCGTTTTATGGCGATCCAGGCCGACCTGAGCCAGCAACGCGCTATCCCGGCTATTGTCGCGCAAACGGTCGAACAGTTTGACCGAATCGACATTCTGGTGAACAACGCCGGGACGATCCGCCGCGAAGACGCGCTGTCGTTTAGCGAGAAAGACTGGGACGATGTGATGAATTTGAATCTCAAATCCGTGTTCTTTCTCTCTCAGGCCGTCGCACGGCAATTCCTGAAGCAAGGTGATGGCGGGAAGATTATTAATATCGCCTCAATGCTTTCATTCCAGGGCGGCATTCGCGTTCCTTCTTATACCGCGTCGAAAAGCGGCGTATTGGGTATCACGCGGTTGCTGGCGAACGAATGGGCGGAACATCACATCAACGTGAACGCCATCGCTCCCGGTTATATGGCGACGAACAATACGCAACAGCTGCGGGATGACGCCGCACGCAGCAAAGAGATTGTTGACCGCATTCCGGCCGGACGCTGGGGCACACCTGCCGATCTGCAAGGCCCGGTTGTCTTTCTCGCTTCTTCGGCGTCTGATTACGTTCACGGCTATACCCTCGCCGTCGATGGCGGCTGGCTGGCGCGCTAATTCATGTCATTTGTGACATAGAGTTACAACGTCACCTCTTCCGCCTACTGTATAAAAACCCTATACTGTATGAATTGACAGTTTATTGGGTTTTATCATGACGGCGGAAGGCCACCTTCTTTTTTCCATTGCCTGCGCAGTGTTTGCCAAAAATGCGGAATTGACGCCGGTTCTCGCTCAGGGCGACTGGTGGCATATTGTCCCTTCGGCCATCCTGACCTGCCTGCTGCCCGATATTGATCATCCAAAATCATTTCTTGGCCAGCGTCTGAAATGGATATCAAAACCTGTCGCGCGCGCGTTCGGCCATCGCGGGTTTACGCACAGCCTGTTCGCCGTGTTCGCTATGCTTGCCCTTTTCTACCTGAAAGTGCCGGAGAGCTGGATTATTCCGGCCGATGCCCTGCAAGGAATGGTGCTCGGTTATTTAAGCCATATTCTGGCCGATATGCTGACCCCGGCGGGCGTTCCCCTGCTCTGGCCCTGCCGCTGGCGCTTCCGTCTGCCGATCCTCGTTCCGCAAAAAGGCAATCAACTGGAGCGTTTTTTATGCATGGCGTTATTCGTGTGGGCTATCTGGATGCCGCAGACAATGCCCGAAAACAGTGCAGTGCGTTGGTCGTCGCAGATGATTAATATGCTGCAAATGCAGTTCGATCGCTTTATAAATCACCAGATTGCTGAGTAAACCAGCATAAATGTCATTTTTGGCATAAACAATTCCATTTGAATATAAGAGGTCGGTCACAGTTCTGCTAACCTTGCGCCAACAGGATCGCTGTCACACGGCGATACGTATAAAAAAATCAGGAGAACGGGGATGAATTTTCCATTAATCGCGAACATCGTGGTGTTCGTTGCACTGCTGTTCGTGCTGGCGCAAACCCGCCACAAACAGTGGAGTCTGGCAAAAAAAGTGCTGGTCGGTCTGGTGATGGGCGTGATCTTCGGTCTCGCCCTGCACACCGTTTATGGGTCTGACAGCCCGGTACTAAAAGACTCCGTTCAGTGGTTCAACATCGTCGGCAACGGCTATGTACAACTGCTGCAAATGATCGTCATGCCGCTGGTCTTCGCGTCTATTCTCAGCGCCGTTGCGCGTCTGCATAACGCGTCTCAGTTGGGTAAGATCAGCTTTCTGACCATTGGCACGCTGCTTTTCACTACCCTGATTGCCGCACTGGTGGGTGTACTGGTCACCAACCTGTTCGGTCTGACGGCGGAAGGTCTGGTGCAGGGCGGCGCGGAAACCGCGCGTCTGAACGCCATCGAAACCAACTATGTTGGAAAAGTCGCCGACCTCAGCGTACCGCAACTGGTGCTATCGTTTGTGCCGAAAAACCCGTTTGCTGACCTGACCGGCGCAAACCCGACCTCCATCATCAGCGTGGTGATCTTCGCGGCATTCCTCGGCGTCGCGGCGCTGAAACTGCTGAAAGACGACGCGCCGAAAGGCGAACGCGTGTTAATCGCTATCGATACCCTGCAAAGCTGGGTGATGAAGCTGGTGCGCCTGGTAATGCAACTGACGCCATATGGCGTACTGGCGCTGATGACCAAAGTCGTCGCAGGGTCTAACCTACAGGACATCATCAAACTGGGTAGCTTCGTGGTCGCGTCTTATCTTGGCCTGATCATCATGTTTGTGGTGCACGGTATCCTGCTGGGCGTCAACGGCGTCAGCCCGCTGAAATATTTCCGTAAAGTATGGCCGGTTCTGACGTTCGCCTTTACCAGCCGCTCCAGCGCCGCGTCCATTCCGCTGAACGTGGAAGCGCAAACGCGTCGTCTGGGCGTACCGGAATCCATCGCCAGCTTCTCCGCCTCTTTTGGCGCGACGATTGGTCAGAATGGTTGTGCAGGCCTGTACCCGGCTATGCTGGCGGTGATGGTTGCGCCGACTGTCGGTATTAACCCGCTTGATCCGGTCTGGATTGCCACCCTGGTCGGTATTGTGACCGTCAGCTCTGCCGGTGTCGCGGGCGTCGGCGGCGGCGCCACCTTCGCCGCGCTGATCGTTCTGCCTGCGATGGGCCTGCCGGTCACGCTGGTCGCGCTGCTGATTTCCGTTGAACCGCTGATCGATATGGGTCGTACCGCGCTGAACGTGAGCGGCTCAATGACTGCCGGTACGCTGACCAGCCAGTGGCTGAAGCAGACGGACAAAACCCTTCTGGACAGTGAAGACGATGCCGAACTGGCACATCATTGATCCCGCGTGATGAACAAACCGCCTTAATCAGGCGGTTTTTTTATGCGAATTATTCGGCTATCTCATTTTCCTGGCGAACCTGATTCGCCCATCGCTGCGCCGACTCAGGAACGGTAAATGCAGGCGATCGCTGAAATGCCTCCCCCATTAAGATAAAGGCGACATACTTTCCGCGCAGTATCCATACGTCACGAAACGCGTCCATTTTTATCGCATGTTCTGGCGGCGCGGGCTCCACGCGTGGAACATAGCTGATAACCGGGCGATTTTGTTGGCGAAGAGGTTTCATCATCAGTTGCTTCACTAAAGGCAAATGCTAAAAATCAGAAAAACACTATCTTAGCTGATTTTGCCCCCGTTCGTCCCGCCTTGCATGTGCGGTTTACGCTGATGGCATCGCACCGCGTCTGGTCACGGGCGGGTAAAACAAGCGCCGTCAGGCTGACGGCATAAAAAATGCGGCGCAGCAATGCGCCGCAAACTCAGGAGTCAGACATCAAGAAAACTGCCGAGACGATACCCGCGTTCCGCAATCGCATACTTCAGCGACGCAGACGTCAGCACGTCAAGCTCAGTCAAGCGGGGGTAACAATAGGCGCTCTGACGGATGATATTGTCGATGAACGCCGGATGACACATCACTTCCAGTGACTTTTCGCCTCTGTCAGCAGAGGCATCCAGCACCTGAAGAAACAGCGCTTCTGCAATAGCGTCGCCGTAAAACTCGCTGCTGAATCCCTGCGAGCTGCGTAACGCTACCGGCAGATCGTCAGCATTAAGCACCGACTGGCGATCGATACGCAGAGCAACGCCGCGTTCTGCCGCAAACTGTGCCACAATGGGAAAAATTTGCGGGAACATATGCACATGGTGATGACTGTCCAGATGCGTTGGCTCACGGCCAAAAAGGTCGATAAAACGCTGATACTGACACTCCAGCTCATGCGAAATTTCATCCAGCGGCAAGGTCTCTTCCTCGGCCATTTGCCAGATCCATTTTCCCAGCAGCCCTTCACGCGTCAAACCCGGCATCGCCGTCAGCGGCTTCCCTAAGGTGAGTACAAAATGCATCCCCACCGCCAGTTTCGGCACGTCACGGCACAATTGCGCCGCATGGTCGATGGCTTCACCATTGACCAGCGCCGTTGTGGACGTCACAACGCCATTCCGACAAGCCTCGACAATGCCGTAGTTTTGTCCCTTGCTCAGGCCAAAATCATCCGCATTCACAATCAATAAGCGTTCCATACCCAACCTCTGTTAGTGTTGTGCGCCTTTGAGTTTCTCGATGCATTCCGCAAAATTCGGCAGCCACTTCTCGTGGGCCAGAATCAACTCCCGCGCCAGGGTTTCCGCATCGCGATCGGAGTGCACCAGCGGGCTCAGGTTAAGCGCTAACAGCACATCATTGAACTCGCCGCTCAGCGCCGCCTTACTGGCTGCGACTTCAAACCCTTTGATGGTATAGATGAGGCCCAGCACTTTTTCATCGAAATGCGTGATGCGCGGGTGCGGCGTCGCCCCATTCCGCCCTAATGTGCAGGTCATCTCCACCGCCCAGTCAGCAGGGATATTATCCACATGACCATGATGCGGGATATTAACGTAGTGTTCCGTCTGCTTATCGTTATAGATAGCGTTAATCACTTCACATGCGGCGTCGGAATAGTAAGCCCCACCGCGCTGCTCCAGCTCTTTCGGTTTGATATTCAGCTCTGGATTTTTATAAAGCTCGAAGAGCTGTTTCTCAACCTTCTGCACCACCTGAGCGCGCGCACCGCCTTTATAGTATTCGCCAATTTCAATCGCCAGCATCTCTTTTTGCTTGAAGTAGTAAAGCAGGTAGGAGCACGGCAGCATATTCAGCGAGCGAATAAGCCCTTCGCTAAACGGCAGGTCAAAAATATTTTTCACCGTTGACGCTTTTAACTGCCCGGACGCCACGCCATCCAGCAGTTCAGCAAAGCGCGATTCGCCATTCACCAGTACGTCTTTAATGAACACCATGTGGTTGAGGCCAAACAGGTCGATCGACAGATCGTCGCTGTCTTGCAATGCCAGCACGTCATGGATGAACATTTTCATCCCCACGGGGATATTGCATACGCCGATGAATTTCTTAAAGTGGGTGTGGCGATAAACCGCTTCTGTCACCATGCCTGCCGGGTTAGTGAAGTTAATAACCCACGCGTTCGGGCACAGTTCTTCAACATCTTTCACGATATCAAAGATAACCGGGATGGTGCGTAGCCCTTTGAACAGGCCGCCTGCGCCGTTGGTCTCTTGCCCCAGATACCCGTGACTTAGCGGAATGCGTTCATCCTGTTCACGGGCCTTCAGCTGGCCCACGCGCAGTTGCGTAGTGACGAAATCTGCCCCTTGCAAAGCCTCGCGACGATCCAGCGTTTTGTATAATTTCAGCGGGACACCGGCTTTGTCGATCATGCGCTGACAGAGGTCAAAAATAATATCCAGCTTCTCTTTTCCGTCTTCAACATCCACCAGCCATAATTCAGAAACCGGCAATTCATGATAACGCTTAATAAAACCTTCCAGTAATTCAGGGGTGTAGCTGCTCCCGCCACCAATCGTGACGACTTTTAATTTCTGGCTCATACTTTCTCCCTTCAGTGTAAAAACACTGGCGTGTATTACGCTCTGCCCGTTCGTCAGGTATGGCGCGGGCGTCCCGCGCTATTCAGGGCAAGCGATAAAATCGTGTTGTCAGGTCAATATTGTTTACTGATTAAATTCAGTTAATTTTTTACGATAACTGTTCGGTGTAAATGAGGTCAGCTTTTTAAACGTTTTAATAAACAGACTTGGGCTACTGTAACCCGCCTCATATGCTATATCCGTTACGGAGTAGTTGGTCATTTCCAGCTGTTTTTTCGCAAAATTAATACGGATCTCATTAATAATCTGCATTGGCGTTTTGCTGTAATAACGCTGCGTTGCGCGGGTCAGATACTCCTGAGATTTTGCGGACAGGTGCACCATATTTTCCAGCGCGTTTTCACCAAACTGCGTTTTGTCGTGCATTGTCTCCACGGTCGCTTTCAGCCATTGCGGAATATCGTCAATCACCTGCTCTTCACGGTGATGGCGCAGCCGGTTAATGATGTAGAAGGTGACCACTTCTACAAACTCATCTAACCCGTTTCCCCGGAAGTTCAGCGACGCGATAACCGTTTCAATATAAGTCAGAAAAGCGCTGTTGACCCGGTATACCTGAGACGCAACAAAACAAAACGGTAATAAAGGATGATAGTGTTGTTCAAAAAAACGCTTACTGATACCAACGTTAAGAATACGCGTGGCGCCGAACTCATAGAAACTCTGGTGGTGCGATCCCAACGGGATAAACACGAAATCACCACGCTCCAGCAGCACACGTTTGCCGTTGATTTCCTGATAGTAGCGCCCCGTTAACACCAGGGTGAATTCATAATAATCATGCTGATGCAGCCCACTGATGCTCTCAGTTTTGTTATAGATAAACACATGGAAATTCTTGCCGTTAAAAAGCTGTTGCTCACGAGCGGTGGCGATCTCCGGTGCGTTAACCTGTAGCTGCATCATTTATCCCTCACTGTTCCAGCTTCTCGTGAAGCTCGATTAACTCTGTAACCAGTTCCCGCGCTAACATCGACGTCATCAGGTGATCCTGAGCATGAACCAGCACCAGGCTGACTTTCATTTTACCTTCGCCCTGATCGCCTTCAATCAGTTTCGTCTGCACGAGATGCGCTTCATTGAGCGCCATCCGCGACTGCTCCATCATCGTTTTTGCCGCAGCAAAATCACCCTGCTTGGCCTGTTTCAGCGCCGCATAAGCCAGGCTGCGCGCCTGACCGGAGTTGATGATAAGCCCCATCACCACTTCTTCGAGTTCTTCAGCCTCTGACGGCGTACCCGCTACGTTTTCGAGATCCAACATACGTTTTCCTCTGGTTCAGCCCGGCATGGAGAGACCATGCCGGATTAAATTTAAAATTTCAGTGCGTTAGCGATTTCTTCTTCGCTTTCTTCTTGCTCAATTGCATTCTGCGCTTTGTTGGCGACAACCACGAAAGGCAGATAAATCAGCGTCGCGACGCCCAGGTTGAACAGTGCGACCAGCAGAGCGGCAACGCTGCCGTTGGTGTTAAAGAACGCTCCCAGACCGGTTGGCATCGTCCACGGCGCGATGTTGGTAATCGGCGGGATAATCCCCAGGTAATACGCAATCAGCGTAATGGCGGCCAGAATCGGCTGAACCAGAATGAACGGGATAAACATCACCGGGTTCATAATAATCGGCAGGCCGAACAGAATCGGTTCGTTAATCTGGAAGATACCGGACGGCAGCGCCAGTTTTGCTACCTGGCGGTAATCCGCACGACGCGAGGCCAGGAAGATGGCGATAATCAGACCCAGCGTCGCGCCACTCCCCCCGAGGAAAATATAGGAATCGAGCATCGGTTTCGCCCAGACGTGGAACGTCTTCCCGGCTTCCAGCGCCGCATCCACGGAACCAAACTGCTGATAGATGGCGATGTTTTCCAGCGCCCACGGGGTCATAATACCGCTGTCCAGCGCGGTCAATGCCAACGAGCCGTGAATACCAAAGAACCACAGCAGCGGAACAAACAGCACATAGGCCCAGCCAACCACGCTGCCCAGCGATGCCAGCGGCGTAGAAATGGTATCCATAATGATCTGGTGGAAGTTAGAACCGTAGTTCGCCAGCGCCCACGCAATGATCCCCATAATGGAGAGAATAATAAAGCCAGGAATTAACGCCGAGAATGAACGGGAAACCGACGCCGGGACGCTGTCCGGTAATCTAATGACCCAGTTGCGGCGCACAATAAAGGTAAACATTTCCGCCACGACCAGACCGATAATAATACCGGAGATAATATTCGCACCGCCCAGCCAGTTCGCGCCAACCGCATAAGCTTCGCCTACGCTATATGGCGTAACGGTCATAAAGGCCGCCACGGATAACAGCCCCGCCGCCAGCGCATCAACTTTACGCTCTTCCGCCAGCGCCATTCCGATAAAGAACGGCGCCATTAACGACATAATACCGAGCGTACCGTTATAGACGTTTCCGCCAATGCCTTTTAAGCCATTCAATGTTTCAATGGTGGAAGCATCAAGCCGAATGCCTAAAGAATAAAAAAACGACCCCTCCCCAAAGCTCAGGAAAACGTTGTTGATTAATACAAACATGGCCCCCGCAAGGGTTAACGGCATTAAGCGAATAAAGCCGTTTTTGATTGCATTAACGTGCGGCTGCTTTCCTATTTTAACAGCAAAAGGAAGGAGTACCTTTTCAAGTGAAGCAATGACGTTACTCATAGAAAAATACCCTTAAATACCGCAATAAAATATTGCGGTGAATGTTTATGAAATAACTCTTTGACGGGAAAAATTAAAACAAAAAATTAATTTGCGGCGGCTTTTTTAATTGCTGCGACAGCAGCCTTAAGCACGCCTAAACCATCGACTTTGCCGTACAGCAGCGAGTCAATCACTTCCACAGGTTTATTGGGTAACAAACGCTGAATTTCGGGTAACATATAAGCAATTTGTGGGCCTAATAACACGACATCCGCTGAAAGACCTTTTTCTCCTGCCAGCGTCTCAGGAAATGCTTCAATAATAACCGGCACTTCATATTTCTCAGCCTGAGCGCGCATCTTCGATACCAGTAAAGAAGTCGACATGCCCGCAGAACAAAACAGATAAATGTGTTTCTTTTCCATAAAAACGATCCTCATATGCGATTATCTGTTAGCCAGCCATTCCGCAAGCCTTAACCTGCATCCATGCACTGGACAACTTGCGTAACCGAATTTACTTTTTTAGGTGGCTGAAATGAGTATACGGGATAGAACTGGCGGATGGTATTTCTTTGACTAACAAAATTGTCTCTCATTGACCTGGTGTTATGACCCCTCTCACATTTCAGGCAAATATTTCGCGACAATAAATAAGATTATCCCAGGAACAAAAAAACCGGCACACAGGCCGGTTCATACATATGCTCAGGCAATATACAGTTGTTACTGCTTCGGAGCCTGCGGATCGGTGTCATACTCTGCACAGCTCTGGTAGCCGGAGTTAATCACATGACCAGTGTCATCCAGCGCGACAAAATAGGTTTCAGCTTTACCATCACGTTGACCCAGGATGTAGGTCTGGCAAGTACCGCGCGCGTGAATCATGCTCACTTCAGATGAAGGCTTACCGGCAATCTGCTCAACCTGCGACCGGCTCATCCCTTTTTTCACATCTTTTACTACAGGCTGGACAAATTGGTCTTTTGTACGATCGTACGCCGTACACCCTGCCAGCATAGTCATTACCGCCGCTGCACTCAGAATTCCTGCTATATTCTTGTTCATTTTCCGTCCTCTTGTTTATCAGCGTGTTATATAAGCCTGGAATACATCAGGGCTTTTTTCAAGCCCACAATCGATGCAACAAATCTTTCAGAAAATTCCAATTAAACAAAACGATGTCGTTTTAATGCCGTAAATTGCGCCACTCAGGCCGTGGAGTCTTGTCGTTTAGAGAGCAAAGCGTTAGCTTTAACGCAGTATATTTATTCTGAAAATCTTCGGAGGGGTTAAATGACGCTACAGCAAGAGATAATCCGGGCGCTTGGCGCAAAACCGCACATTAATGCAGAAGAGGAAATTCGCCGTAGCGTAGATTTCCTGAAAGCGTACCTGAAAACATATCCCTTCCTGAAATCCCTGGTACTGGGTATCAGCGGAGGGCAGGATTCGACGCTGACGGGCAAATTGTGCCAGACCGCAATTACTGAACTGCGTGAAGAGACAGGGAACGACGCCCTGCAATTTATTGCCGTGCGTCTGCCATTCGGCGTGCAGGCCGACGAGCAGGATTGTCAGGATGCGATCGCGTTTATTCAGCCGGACAGAGTCCTGACCGTCAATATTAAAGGCGCCGTTCTGGCCAGCGAGCAGGCGTTGCGTGAAGCAGGCATTGAATTAAGCGATTTTGTTCGCGGCAACGAAAAAGCCCGCGAACGCATGAAGGCACAGTACAGTATCGCCGGAATGACCAACGGTGTGGTGGTCGGCACCGATCATGCCGCCGAAGCGGTGACGGGTTTCTTCACTAAATATGGCGATGGCGGTACCGATATTAACCCGCTTTTCCGTCTGAACAAGCGCCAGGGAAAACAGCTGCTCGCCGCGCTGGGTTGCCCGGAACATTTATATAAGAAAGCGCCAACGGCGGATCTCGAAGACGATCGCCCTTCTCTGCCGGACGAAGCGGCGCTGGGCGTCACCTATGACAACATTGATGATTATCTGGAAGGGAAAACGCTGGATGCCAGCGTCGCGAAAATCATCGAAGGTTGGTATATCCGAACGGAACACAAACGTCGCACACCCATTACAGTATTTGACGATTTCTGGAAGAAATCATAATCGCCGGATGGCGACATACCGTCTTATCCGGCCTACATCACTGCATAACTCCCGTAGGCCCGATAAGCGAAGCGCCATCGGGCGCGAACGTACCGCCTTATCCGGCCTACATCACTGTATAACGCCCGTAGGCCCGATAAGCGAAGCGCCATCGGGCGCGAACGTACCGTCTTATCCGGCCTACATCTCTGCATAACTCCCGTAGGCCCGATAAGCGAAGTGCCATCGGGCGCTGTCCTGTTGCACTTACTGGACGGTGTCCGGCGTATAACCCGGCAACCACGTAATCTCGCTAAACAACAGCTGTCCTTCTGGCTTCAACAACCGTAACGTGTGTTTCCCGTCATGCCAGCAGGCGCCCTGATCGGCGGTCAGGAGTTTGTCTCCCAGTTGCCAGGCACCGCTAATAACAAACACAACGCCACCGCGCGAACCGAAGGTCGTAAACGTGCGATCGGCAACCCTGACCTTCGCCTTACAGCGATCGCGTCGGGTCATGATATTGAGATCCATCGACATTTGCCCTTCCGACAGCGTGGCTTTCACAACGCTATCGCCTGCAAACGTGAACGGCTGATGTCGCTTGAGGGTATGGGTAAACGTATTCACGCCTTCCAGCATCACCTCTCCGCCTTCCAGTAACGTAATAACGCGCTCAACCCCAGGAAAAAGGGAAAACTCCCCGTTCCCGGCGATAGACGCAATACTGGCGCGCCAGTGAAAATCCCGCGTCGCCGGAGGAAAACAACAAATCTCGCGCGTTTCGCCCGCACCATTGCGCCAGAGGTTTACCGGCATTTTACGGATATCAAAGTATTCCATTATCACTCCCGAGAAGGACGCAGCGCCATAATATGGCACATTGTTGTTATCGGCAGCAGTGAAGATTTACCTTAACGAGAAGAAAAGAAAAACCGCCGATCCTGTCCACATCGAGAAGAGATGTTGTGAACAGGACCGGCGGTCTTGAATGCGTTAGCGTAACGCTGAGGGATTACTCAGCAGGGGGTGTTGGCATTTTACCTTCCGGCGCCGGACGTTCTGTCAGACGCTTCTCAAAATTGGCATTAAACTGTTTTTTCTGTTCCGGCGTCAGAATGTTGTAGATCTTATTCTGCGTTTCCATGTGCGCCAGCATATTGGCTTTGCGCTGTTCTTCCATCTTCGCAATCTGCGCTTCGGCTTTCGCCTTATCGAAGCTGTCGCTGGCGATGATATCGTGCATTGCGCGGCGCTCTTCCAGCGGCGGACGTTTCATCTGGTCACGCTGACCTTTCATGATGTCGCGGATTTGCTGTTTCTGCGCGTCGGTCAGGTTCAAATCTTTGAACATCATGTCATGATGCGGACCGAATTTGCCTTTGTGGTGCATCATCGGCTTCGCATCTGCCGGAGCAGCGGTAGTGGTATCAGCCGCGTGAGCCAGGTTCGCAGCGCCCAGCGCCAGGGTAGAGGCAACAAACAGTGCAGTTAATTTACGCATAATCTATGTCCTTCCTTTCAGTTATTCTTTCGGCGTAGCGCCGTGTTGACGAGATAAACTTTACCGCCTTAATCGTCAATTAGTCAGAGCAACGGTAAAACAATGAAAGTGTAAAAAACAATTTTTCGTCAATTATGAAGAAAAAAAGAATAAATCGAGGAGAGTTGCAATATTTTATTACAAGCGGATGATTTTGCAGGAAATATGAAGAACTATACCTGACCGATGACTATTAATAAAGCAGTTTACCAGGATTAATCCGTAATAAATCGCGATAGCACACAAAAATAAGACCCTCAGACGTTCGCCTGAGGGAGAAAATAATTACGCGAGCTTTTCCAGCATCAGGCCAGCGCGTAAGCCACAGGCCACATTAGGGTTAGGAAAGAGCACATATTCAACATCATGGGTAGCGATCACCCGTTCATCGCCATCCTGCGCCAGTAGCGTTCCTTCTTTGAACGGCGTGAAATTCAGCGTCTGGTTATCCATATAGAGAACAAACGCGTCGCTGCGGCGTGTAATTTGCGCCACCACGCGATAGCGAACCGGCCTTATTCCCCCTTCCATCGGCTTTTCTCCCGCCAGCAACGTCGCCAGCGCCTGCGCGGTAGGGGTAAATTGCGTCAGATCGTTATGCCCAAACGGCAGCGCTTTGCCCAGTTCTAGCGTGCAGGACAACGCGCCAAAATGCTCACAGCTAAAATGCGTAAAGGTGCCGCCCGGCGTTTGATGAAAAACCAGCGCCTCCAGCCCTGCCGCCCCCAGCCATGACAAAAAGTGTTCATCCCAGGGGATCGACCGTTGCGGCAAAACGCCAAACCTAACGTGGCGGGAGCCGCGAATCGCAGTATGCAGATCGAGATGCCAGCGTATCCGCGTTTTGCGGCGGGAATAAAAATCCTCCAGCAGTTGTTCCAGCTCGCGGGCGCGCAGCGTTTCCCCGCTCTCCTCGAACATCTGCCAGCGCCCGCCGAACATACGGTTCATATCGCTATGGCAATAGCGTACCCCCTCGGCCAGCGCCGTAGGATTCCCCAGAATCACCAGCAATCGCCAGCGCAGGGGGATTTTCCCTTCAAACAGCGCCGAAAGGAGTGCGGCCAGCATTTCCACAGGCGCCGTTTCATTGCCGTGGATGCCCGCAGAGAGCACCAGAGCGCGGTCAACCTCAACGGCAGGCGTAAGTTCAAGCACACCAGGCATCTGCCAGCGCCAGTGAAAGCTCTCCGTTTCCCCTTGCGTAATATCGGGGGATATTCCTGCCAGCGTCTGCGCCAGAAAGTTATCCATTCCCTGCACCCTCCTGCTGGAAGGGATACACCGACCCCAGGTTAAGCAGTTGCGTCAGCGTATCAAGCGCCTCCCGCCCTTCACGCAGCAATTGCGGATCGGCCAGATCGGCGGCGGTGAGGCGGTCGCGATAATAACGATCCACCCAGTCATTGAGCGTGCTGAACAGGGTATCGTTCATCATCACCGCCGGATTCACCGCCCGCAGCTCATCCTCGGTCAATACCACGCGCAAGCGTAAACAGGCCGGGCCGCCGCCGTTCGCCATACTTTCGCGCAGGTCGAACACGCGCAGATCGCTGATGGGGTTATCAGCCGCCAGCAACGCGTTCAGATACCGCCACACACCGGCATGTTCCCGGCACTCCTGCGGCAGAACCAGCACCATCGAGCCGTCATCGCGGCTTAAAAGCTGACTATTAAACAGGTACGTGGCGACGGCATCCTGCACAGAAACCTCCCGGGCAGGCACCTCAAGCGGCATAAATCCCGCCACGCGCGACCGGAGCTGGCGCATCAGCTCGCCCTGCTTTGCGAACGCCTGTTCATGGCAGAACAGCACCTGGCGGTTCGACACCGCAATCACATCATTGTGGAACACGCCGAGATCGATAACGTCTGGATTCTGCCGGGCAAAGATAACCTGATGCGGATTCACCTGGTTAAGACGCGCCACCGCTTCACTGGCCTCGCGGGTTTGCCGCGCCGGATAGCGCACCGGACGCGTGTCGACGCCCTCTTCACGCCCATAGACAAACAGCTGAATGCCCGGCGCGCCATAATCACCGCCGAGCCGGTTATGGTTGGCAGCGCCTTCATCCCCCAGCAGCGCCACCTGCGGCAGCGCGTCGTGCACTGCGAAAAACTGCGCGTCGCAGAAGATGGCCCGCAACAAAGACGCCGTGGTCGGTGCCTCCAGCGCGCGGTGAAATTTGTTGTTCAGGTTAGCCACCGTCAGATGCACTTTGCCGTCAAGCGCGTCCGCTGAAGGACATACCGTCGCCGCATTCGCCACCCACATCGGCGAAGCGGAGCTGACGCTGGAGAGCCAGTGAGGTGCCTGGCGCGCCACTTTCTCCAGCACCTGCTCGTCCTGCCCGCTAAAACCTAGCTGACGAAGCACGGGAATAAACGGCCGCTCGTGCGGGGGGATGACCGCCTGAGGGAACCCCGCATCCGCCAGCGCTTTCATCTTGAGTAAGCCCTGCTTCGCCGCCAGGCGGGGATTCGACACCTGAAAGCGATGCTGTATCGACGCCTCGTTACCAAAGGACAGCCCGGCATAGTGGTGGGTTAACCCCACCAGGCCGTCAAAATTCACTTCATGCGCTTTCATACTGGTTCCTCGCGAGAGAAGTCCAGCCCCGGACTGAGCGAATCGGGCAGTACAAGCGTCGGCGATTCCAGGCTCGCCATCGGCCAGGCGCAATAATCTGCCGCATACCACGCGCTGGGGCGATGGTTCCCCGACGCGCCAACGCCGCCAAACGGCGCCGTGCTGGCCGCTCCGGTCAGCGGTTTGTTCCAGTTAACAATACCCGCACGCGCCTCCAGCAGTAGCTGGTCGAACTGCTTACGATCGGGAGACACCAGCCCGCACGACAAACCGAAGCGGGTGTTATTCGCCATACGAATGGCTTCATCAAAGCGCTCATAGCGCCAGACGCTCAATAACGGGCCAAACACCTCGTCATCCGGGACCTGCTTCACGCTGGTCATTTCGATAATGCCCGGCGTTAACAAGGACGTTCCCGCTTTCAGCATACGTGGGGCCAGCAGCGTTCGTCCGCCCATCGCCTCAAGACGCTGCCAGGCCTCATACACATGACGCGCAGCCGGTTCGGAAATCAGCCCGCCGATGAACGGCTGCGGTTCATCATCCCACTCACCCGGCGTTAAACGCTGACTCACCTCCAGCAGGCGCGCCAGAAACGCGTCGCCCTGTTCCCCGCGTTTCACCAGCAAACGGCGGGCGCAGGTGCAGCGCTGTCCGGCGGTGACAAACGCCGACTGAATCGTGAGGTGTACCGCCGCATCAATGTCCTCTGGATTCTCAATGATGAGCGGGTTATTCCCTCCCATTTCCAGCGCCAGGATTTTTTCCGGTTGCCCGGATAACTGACGGTGCAACTGATACCCCGTATTCGCGCTGCCGGTAAAGAGCAGACCGTCAAGCGCATCCAGCGCGCTGAGCGCCTGTCCCGTTTCGCGCCCTCCTTGCACCAGGTTGAGTACGCCTGGCGGCACCCCCGCCTGTTGCCACAGTTTCATCACCGCTTCGCCAGTCCACGGCGTTAGCTCGCTCGGTTTAAAAATCAGGGTATTTCCGGCCAGCAGCGCCGGAACGATATGGCCGTTGGGTAAATGGCCGGGAAAATTGTATGGGCCAAACACCGCCAGCACGCCATGCGGACGATGGCGCAATGTCGCCGCCCCGTCCGGCAATTCGCTTTGTTGTTCTCCCGTCCGGGCATGGTATGCCTTCACCGAGATAGCGATTTTATTGATCATCGCCGTCACTTCCGTCGCCGCTTCCCAGCGAGGCTTCCCGGTTTCTCGCGCAATAATTGCCGTCAACTCCGCTTTATGAACCTCCAGCAAGGCGGCAAATTTTTCCACGATGGCCTGTCGCGCGGCGAAAGGCAGCCTGGCCCAGGCCGGAAACGCCGCACGCGCCGCACGCCCTGCCTCAGCGACCTGTGTCGCATCCGCGTCGCTGCCCTGCCAGAGCACTTCACCATTCACCGGATTCGTTTTGACCCGGCGCTCCCCCTGACCAGTTACCCAGTCGCCATTTATCCATAAAGTCATGCGGTTTTCTCCTCAGCGCAAAGACGTACCAGACGAACGCGATCTCCCGCGTGGCATTTGAGCGCATCAAGTTGCGCCGCAGTCAGCACCAGACGTTGCGTATCCGGGTCGGTACGAATCAGCATGGCGCGAAAATGATGATAATTTTCATTGGCGACCAGACACGCCGGAAACTCGCCCGGCGCGGGCTGGCCTTCCACCACGTCCAGCAGGCGGCTTTTACGGATTGCCCGAACCCGATCAATGTCGCACTCCAGCGTCGGGCCGCCGTCGAAAATGTCGATATAGTTGCGGTAGCGGAAACCTTCTTTCTCCAGTACCGTTCTGGCTGGCGCCGTTTGCGGATGTACTTCGCCAATCACCGCCTGCGCGTCTTCCGATAAGAAATGGGTGTAAATAGGGTGCTTCGGCATCAGTTCAGCAATAAACGCCTTCTGCCCGGTGCCGCATAAATAGTCTGCCCGGCTGAATTCCATGGAAAAAAAGCGTTCTCCCAGGCTTTCCCAGAACGGCGAGTAGCCGTGTTCGTCGATCACGCCGCGCATTTCCGCCACAACCTTTTCATTAAATTTGTCGCGAAACGCCGCCATAAACATAAAGCGTGATTTAGAGAGCAAATAGCCGTTGCCCTCTTTGCGCCAGTCGGGATCGAGGAACAGCGTGCACAGTTCGCTGCTCCCGGTGTGATCGTTACTGAGGAACAGCGTCGGCAGCGCGTTATAGACATTCAGCTCTTTAGAAGCATGCACCAGCGTGCCAACGCGATAGTTGTACCAGGGATCGTTCAACCCCACGGCCACCTCAATCGCACAAATTCCCGCAACGCTTCCCGTATCGCTATCCTCCAGCACGAACACGTAACCCTGTTCGCTTTTCGGCAGTTCGCCACGCCACGTTTTTAGCGCGCGCTCAATACGCGACGTCAGCGTCGCTTCATCTGCTGGCAGAGAGGTCAGGCCGCCGCCGGTTTTACTGGCAAGCTGCATCAACGCACTGACATCACGTCGTTCGACGGGGCGGATCACCATCATGACGAACCTCCTGCTTTGATGCGTTCACAGGCCAGCGCAAAGCGATCCAGCCCGGTTGCCACTTCCTCTTTGCTGACGTTTAACGCAGGTGCGAAACGCACCACGTTAGCGCCCGCAATCAACACCATCACTCCGGCTTTTGCGGCTTCCTGTGAAATAAGTTTAGCTTTTCCGGCAAACTCAGCCTCCAGAACGCAGCCAATAAGCAGCCCCAGTCCACGAATTTCACTGAACAATCCGAAGCGTTCATTTATGGCGTTCAGGCGTTCGACAAACCCGTCATGGCGTTGCTTAACGCCGTTCAGCATTTCCGGCGTATTGACGATTTCCAGCAGCTTTCCCGCCACCGCAGAAGCCAGCGGGTTGCCGCCGTAGGTGGTTCCGTGAGTGCCTACCGTCATCACGCAGGCGCATTTTTCAGTGGCCAACAGCGCCCCGATGGGGAAACCGCCGCCCAGCGCTTTCGCAGTGGTGAGCAGATCGGGGGTGACGCCATAATGCATGTAGGCATACAGCTCGCCGGTACGCCCAACCCCCGTTTGTACTTCATCAAAAATCAGCAAGGCATTGTGTCGGTCGCACAATTCACGCAGCCCCTGTAAGAATGCTTTCGTGGCCGGAAGCACGCCCCCTTCGCCCTGCATGGGCTCCACGATCACCGCGCATGTCGTGTCATCAATCAGTTCGCTGGCCGCGTTGAGATCGTTATACACGGCATGGCGGATATCCGGCGGCAGCGGAGCGAAATCCTGTGAATACGCGGGCTGCCCGCCTGCGCTGACGGTAAACAGCGTGCGGCCATGAAAGGCATTTTTGAATGCCACAATCCCGCTTTTATGCGTGCCAAAACGATCGTGCGCATACTTACGCGCCAGTTTCAGCGCCGCTTCGTTGGCCTCCGCGCCGGAGTTACAGAAGAAGACGCGTTCAGCAAAGGTGGCGTCAATCAGCATCTTCGCCAGTCGCAGCACCGGCTCGTTGGTGTAGCCATTTCCGGTATGCCAGAATTTGCTCGCCTGCTCATTCAGCGCCTCGCGTAAAGCCGGGTGCGCATGGCCGAGCGCATTCACCGCAATTCCCCCGGCGAAGTCGATATACTCTTTCCCCTGCTGATCCCACAGGCGTGAGCCTTCTCCACGAACCGGAATAAAAGGTGCCGGGGCATAGACCGGCATCATCCATTCATCAAAATTTTCACGCGTAATTGACAGAGACATAGCGACCTCTTCCGGTAAATAAAAAGTTATTTATATGTTAATAAAATGAGTGTTTGCGCTGTAAATGTAGATTGCACTGTTCGTGCCAGCCAGAGGAAAAAATGCATAAACCGGTTTTGGAAACGAAAAATCAACGGGTTACAACCCGCCGGTATTCACTATTGCTGCATAAAAAGTGAATATATTTGCGAAGAAAAGAACAAATAAGAGGAAAAATCGAAATATTATTCAGTCGCCAAATATAATTCTGGAATTGTGATCGTAGACGAAATTTATCGGAAATTATTGCATCGTTATGACGCACTCCGCCCTGAAACAGTGCAGTTTTTGCTCCATCGTTAAGGCCATTGGCAGTTATCGTTTGATTCGCGCGACAAGTGGCAGTCAGCCCGTCTAATTTCTGCTACCATCCTTGCACTATTCACCTTGCAAAGTGGCAGCGACTATGAAATTTGTCTCTTTTAATATCAACGGCCTGCGCGCCCGTCCTCATCAACTGTCAGCCATTGTCGACAAGCACCAGCCTGACGTGATCGGCTTGCAGGAGACAAAAGTTCACGACGATATGTTCCCTCTCGAAGAGGTAGCAAAGCTCGGCTATAACGTCTTCTATCACGGACAGAAAGGCCATTACGGCGTCGCGCTACTGACCAAAGAGACGCCTGTTTCTGTGCGCCGTGGTTTTCCCGACGACGGCGAAGAGGCGCAGCGCCGTATCATCATGGCGGAAATCCCGTCGCCGCTGGGCAGTATCACCGTCATTAACGGTTATTTCCCGCAGGGCGAAAGCCGTGACCACCCGCTGAAATTTCCGGCAAAAGCGCAGTTTTATCAGAACCTGCAAAACTACCTGGACAACGAACTGAAACGCGACAATCCGGTGCTGATCATGGGGGATATGAATATCAGCCCAACCGATCTGGATATCGGCATTGGCGAAGAGAACCGCAAACGCTGGCTGCGTACCGGTAAGTGCTCCTTCCTGCCGGAAGAGCGCGAGTGGATGGATCGCCTGATTAGCTGGGGGCTGGTGGATACCTTCCGTCACGCGCACCCGGAAACGGTCGATAAATTTTCATGGTTTGATTACCGCTCAAAAGGTTTCGACGACAACCGGGGGCTTCGCATCGACCTGCTGCTGGCGAGCAATCCGCTGGCCGAACACTGCGTTGAAACCGGCATTGACTATGAAATCCGCAGCATGGAAAAACCGTCCGACCATGCGCCCGTCTGGGCAAAATTCCGGGTCTGATAAACGCAGGTGAACGCGAAAAAACGACTGCTCTCAGGTTTTTTAATCATCTGTATCGCCGGGGTGGTGTGGGCTTTGCCTCCCGGTTTTCTCTCCCTTGATACCCTGAAACGCTATCACACGATGCTGGCGGCCTGGCAGCAACAGTCGCCATTCCTGAGCGCCGGTCTCTATTTTCTGGTCTATACGCTGGTGGCGGCCTTATCGATTCCCGGCGCTGCGCTGCTGACGCTGCTCGGCGGCGCGCTATTCGGACTCTGGCAAGGAACGCTGCTGGTCTCCTTCGCGTCAACCCTCGGCGCTACGCTCGCCATGCTGGCCAGCCGCTACCTGCTGCGGGAGTGGATCTCCCGCCGGTTCGCACGCCAGATGCAAACCGTAAATCATGGTATGGCGCGCGACGGCGCCTTTTATCTGTTTGCGCTGCGCGTAATGCCGCTGTTCCCCTTTGTTCTCGTTAATTTACTCGCCGGGTTGACGTCAATCCGCGTACGTCAATACTGGTGGATCAGTCAGGCGGGCATGTTTCCGGCAACGGTGATTTATCTCAACGCCGGACGCCAGCTCAGCCAGTTGACATCAATACGCGACATCATTTCCCCCGGTATGCTGGCGGCCTTTGCCCTGCTGGGGCTGTTACCGCTGGCCTCCCGTTGGCTGGTTAAGCGTTTTTTACGATCCTAATTTCAGGAGCGATCATGCGTCGTACTCTATTACTGGCGGGTCTGCTGTTGACGGGCCATGTGCAAGCCGTCGAAAACTGGCAGGCGGTGAAAGATGAAGCCAAAGGCCAGACCGTCTGGTTTAACGCCTGGGGCGGCGACAATGCCGTTAATCAGTATCTCGACTGGGTCAGCGGCGAGATGAAAACGCATTACGCCATTAACCTCAGGATTGTCCGGCTTGCGGATGCCGCCGATGCCGTGAAACGCATTCAGACTGAGTCCGCCGCCGGGCGTAAAACCGATGGTTCCGTCGATCTGCTGTGGGTAAATGGCGAGAACTTCCGCACGCTGAAAGAAGCCGGACTGCTGCAAACCCACTGGGCGGAAACGCTGCCAAACTGGCGCTATGTCGATACGCGCAAACCGGTACGCGAGGATTTTTCCATGCCGACGCAAGGGGCGGAGTCACCCTGGGGCGGCGCGCAGTTAACCTTCATTGCTAACCGGGATATTACGCCGCAGCCGCCGCAAAGCCCGCAGGCGCTACTCGCTTTTGCGAAAGCCCATCCCGGTACTGTCACCTACCCACGGCCGCCGGATTTTACCGGGACGGCGTTTCTGGAACAGCTGTTACTGGCGTTAACCCCTCAACCGGATGCGCTCAAGGTCGCGCCGGATGACGCGACGTTCGATTCCGTCACCGCGCCGCTATGGGCATACCTCGATGCGCTGCATCCCAGCCTGTGGCGGAAGGGAAAAGACTTCCCTCCCTCTCCCGCCCGGATGGACGCGCTGCTGCAAGCCGGTTCGCTGCGCCTGTCTCTGACGTTTAATCCCGCTCATGCGCAGCAAAAGATCGCCAGCGGCGAACTGCCCAAAACCAGCTACAGTTTCGGTTTTTCACAAGGAATGATTGGCAACGTGCATTTTGTCACAATCCCGGCAAACGCCCGCGCCAGCGCAGGCGCAAAGGTGGTTGCCAATTTCCTACTCTCCCCCGACGCGCAGTTGCGCAAAGCCGATCCGGCGTTCTGGGGCGATCCTTCCGTGCTTGACCCGCATAAGCTGCCCGCCGGGCAGCGGGAAGCGTTACGGTCGCGCATTCCTGACGGGTTGCCGCCTACGCTGGCGGAACCGCATTCCGCATGGGTGAACGCGCTGGAACAGGCATGGCTACGCCGCTACGGTACGCAGTAACCCTGCTGGTCTGGGGCGTGATGGCGGTCATCTGGCTGCCGCTGGTTCCTGCCGCATTCACGCTTATCACGCCCGCGCTCTCCGCTACGCACTGGCTGGCGCTGTTTAGCGATCCGCAGCTTCCGCAGGCGCTGCGGGCAACGCTGGTCTCCGTCACCCTGGCGGCAACCGGCGCGCTGGCTATTGCGCTGACGATCGTCGTCGCGTTGTGGCCTGGCGCAAAATGGGCGCGTCTTTGCGCCCGCCTCCCCTGGCTACTGGCCATTCCCCATGTGGCCTTTGCCGCCAGCGCCCTGCTGCTTTTTGCCGAAGGCGGGATGCTTTATCGCCTTTTCCCCTCGCTCACACCGCAGATGGATCGCTATGGCATCGGGCTTGGGCTCACGCTGGCCGTCAAAGAGAGCGCCTTTCTGCTCTGGGTTCTGTCGGCATTATTAAGTGAAAAACAGCTTTCGCAGCAGGTCATCGTGCTGGATACCCTGGGCTACAGCCGTCTGCAATGCCTGAGCTGGCTGCTGTTACCCGCCGTTGCGCCAGGATTAGGCGCGGTGATGCTGGCGATTGTCGCCTGGTCATTATCGGCAGTGGATGTCGCGATGATTCTGGGGCCGGGCAATCCACCTACGCTGGCAGTGTTAAGCTGGCAATGGCTGAGCCAGGGCGACGCCGACCAACAGGCCAAAGGCGCGCTCGCCAGTTTACTGCTCGTGGCGTTGCTTATGCTGTTTGCCCTGTTCGGCTATCTCATCTGGCGGGGGTGGCAACGCACCCTTCCTGCCATCAACGGTTTTCGCCGCCAGCGCTTATCAGGCAGAAGCGGAAAAACGCTGGCGCTGACGCTGCCGTTAAGCGGCATGCTGTGCGTGGCGCTGCTGGCTTATATGGCTGAACCCGCGTCGGTGAACCACGAAGCGCTGGCGAACAGCCTGCAAATGGGGCTGGCGTCCGCCGTGCTGGGGTTGATGACGCTGTTCTTATGGCTGGAATGGGGGCCGCAAACCGGGCACCGCTGGGTCTGGCTGCCAATATTGCTGCCTGCGCTGCCGTTGGTCGCCGGGCAATACACTCTAGTGCTGCTCGCCGGGCAAGACGGCCAGTACGCTACCGTTATCTGGGGGCACCTGCTGTGGGTTATCCCGTGGATGTTATTCGTCCTCAAACCCGCCTGGCAGCGCATTGACCCACGGCTGGTGCTGATCGCGCAAACGCTGGGCTGGACGCGGGTTCGTATCTTCTGGCGCATCAAGTGCCCACTTTTACTGCGCCCCGCATTGTTTGCCTTCGCGGTCGGCTTTTCCGTCAGCATCGCCCAATATATGCCGACACTCTGGCTGGGCGCCGGACGCTATCCTACGCTCACCACAGAAGCCGTGGCGCTCAGCAGCAGCGGCAGTACCACAATTCTTGCGTCGCAGGCGCTATGGCAACTGCTGTTACCCCTGCTGGTTTTCGCGCTGACGGCGCTATGTTCACGCGTCATTGGCCACTATCGTCAAGGACTCCGCTAATGCTCATCGTTCAACATCTCACGCTGCGCCTGGGCAATCATCGCTTATTGAATCAGGTCGCCTTTCAGGTCAAAAAAGGTGACATTGTCACGTTGATGGGGCCTTCCGGTAGCGGAAAGTCTTCGCTGTTTTCGTGGATGGTCGGCGCACTGTCGCCTCAGTTTCAGGCCTCCGGCGAGCTCTGGCTCAACGAACGACGCATCGATACGCTCCCCACCGCGCAACGTCAAATCGGTATTTTGTTTCAGGATGCCCTGCTGTTTGACCATTTCAGCGTCGGGCAGAACCTACTGCTGGCGCTGCCTGCCGCGATAAAAGGGGCGGCCAGACAAACGGAAGTGCGACATGCTCTTGAGCGCGCCGGGCTGGACGGGTTCAGCCGCCGCGATCCGGCGTCATTGTCCGGCGGCCAGCGCGCCAGGGTGGCCCTGCTTCGCGCGTTACTGGCGCAACCGCAGGCATTACTGCTGGATGAGCCGTTCAGCCGACTGGACGCCGGGCGCCGCGACGCCTTCCGCCGGTGGGTCTTTGCCGAAGTACGGCAACAAAATATTCCGGTGGTACAGGTGACGCACGATATCCAGGATGTCCCTCCCGGCGGCACGGTGCTCCAGATGGAGGCGTGGGCGTGAATATGCCGACAAACTGCGTTAACGCAAAGTTTTTCCCTGCCAGCCAGCAGAGAATGGCGCCCTCTTATTTTAACGTCGGGCTATTCGATGAAACGTGTTTCTCAAATGACCGCGCTGGCACTGGCTTCAGGACTCGCCTGCGCTTCCTCCTGGGCTGCTGATATGGCGCAGTCGCTTACCTTCAGCCAGCTACAGCAAAAACAGGGCGCCGCAATTGATACGCGCCAGAGCGCTTTCTACAACGGCTGGCCGCAAACCCTTAATGGCCCTTCCGGTCACGAACCTTCCGCACTGAATCTGTCAGCCTCCTGGCTCGATAAAATGAGCGACGAGCAGCTCGCCGCCTGGCTGCAACTGCATCAGCTCAGGAAAAACGCCCCGCTGGCGCTGTATGGCAATGACAGTGGCGTACAGGCTGTGAAATCACGTTTACAGAAGGCAGGCTTCAGCCAGATTGCTACGCTGAGCGATGCGCTGACCGATCCTTCCCGACTGCAAAAGCTCCCTCACTTCGAGCAATTAGCATACCCACAGTGGTTGCATGCCCTTCAACAAAACCAGCCGGTTACGGCTAAACCGGCGGGAGCCTGGAAGGTGATTGAAGCAGGCTGGGGCGCGCCGAAATATTATCTGCTCAGCCACATTCCCGGCGCCGGATACATCGACACCAATGAGGTGGAAAGCGAACCGCTGTGGAATAAAGTCTCTGACGCGCAGTTGAAAGCGATGCTGGCGAAACACGGTATTCGCCATGACACGACGGTTATTCTGTATGGCCGCGACGTGTACGCTGCGGCGCGCGTTGCGCAGATTATGCTCTATGCGGGCGTGAAGGACGTTCGTCTGCTCGACGGCGGTTGGCAAACCTGGTCCGATGCGGGTCTGCCGGTTGAACGCGGCATGCCGGCTGACGTGAAGCCGGAACCCGACTTTGGCGTGGCGATCCCGGCGCAGCCGCAGTTAATGCTGGATATGGAACAGGCCCGCGCCCTGCTGCACCGTCAGGACGCATCGCTAGTCAGTATCCGTTCCTGGCCGGAATTTATCGGCACCACCAGCGGATACAGCTATATCAAGCCAAAAGGCGAAATTGCCGGCGCGCGCTGGGGACATGCGGGCAGCGACTCCACGCATATGGAGGATTTCCATAACCCGGACGGCACCATGCGCAGCGCAGAGGATATCGCCGCCATGTGGAAGCAGTGGGATATTCTGCCGGATCAGCACGTTGCCTTCTATTGCGGCACCGGCTGGCGCGCCTCCGAAACGTTTATGTACGCGCGGGCGATGGGCTGGAAAAACGTCGCCGTGTATGACGGCGGTTGGTACGAATGGAGCAGCGATCCGAAAAATCCGGTGTCCACCGGCGAGCGCGACCCGGACAGCAGTAAGTAGACATAATGCGCCTGATGGCGCTGCGCTTATCAGGCCTACGGGAAAGCGTCGTGCCATACTGATGCCTGATGGCGCTGCGCTTATCAGGCCTACGGGAAAGCGCCGTGCCATACTGATGCCTGATGGCGCTACGCTTATCAGGCCTACAGAGAGGCTCTTTTTCCAGGCCGGATAACCTTCAGCGTCAGGTATCCACTCCAGACCCTTGTCAGGGTGGTCATCCAGCACAACGCGCCAAATACCCACGCCAGAACGGGGAAATAACGCGGAAACAGGCAGCTCAGGACAAAAAGCAATATTGTCTCGGTGCCTTCGGTCAACCCGCCCAGATAGTAAAACGATTTGTGCGCATAGCCCGAATTATCAATCTGATACTTCGCCGCCAGCGCCGCAAACGCCAGAAAACTGCTGCCCGTACCGATAAACGCAAACAGCAGCCAGCCCCCTGCCAGCGCGTTTTGTTCCGGTGCGGCCAGAATAAAGCCAAACGGAACCAGCGCGTAAAACAGAAAATCGAGGGTGATATCAAGAAATCCCCCCGCATCGGTTAACCCTCTGCGCCGCGCCAGCGCGCCATCCAGCCCGTCAAACAGGCGATTCAGCACAATGGCCGCCAGCGCGGCCAGATACCAACCCAGCGCCAGAAACGGCAGCGCCAGCACGCCAATGGCAAATCCGAACAGCGTCAGGCCGTCCGGGGTGATCGCCGGTTTATCGAGATACGCGGCACAGCGGTGCAGGAGCGGTTTAACCCGTGGGTGCAGATGCCGGTCAAACATGTGGCGCCCCCTTCAATGCGTCACACAGCCCTTGCGAAGGAATATCCAGCGCGGCATTAAAACGCGCCGACAGGTTCTGAAAGGCGATCAGCGCCGTCATTTCGGTAATCGCGTCGTCAGTAAAATAGCGTTTCATCATCGCCTTGAGCGCCTCATCAACCTGCGGCGGCGTGGCGGTCACGGCCTCGGCATAAGCCAGTGCGACACGATCCTCCTCGCTGAACAGCGTGGACGATTGCCACCCGGCAACGGCCTGTACTTTATCCAGCGCTCCACACCGTTCGGCCAGACGTAAACTGTTGGCATCCACACAGAAGGCGCAATAGCACACCTGCGAAACGCGCGTCATCAACAACGCGCGCATCACCGGCGTTAACCGCGCGCGCTTACGCTCCAGAAACCCAACAAACAGCGCCACCAGCCAGAACAGAAACGGCATTCGCCCCCACCAGCGCGTGGGGTGCAGAACGTCGCCGTAATGTTTTTTCTGCGTAGCGACGAGAGGTTTCAGACTGGAAGGGATATGGGTCAATGGGCTAACCCAGGGTTGTGGATCGTTCAACGCTTGCTCCTGAAGACTTTAGGTCACGCAAAGATAAGGATAGTATGTCACTTTCCGTTGTTGAACCTTGATGAATATGATGAAAACCATTGATGTCGTCGCCGCAATCATTGAGCGTGACGACAAAATATTGCTGGCTCAACGCCCGGAACACGCCGATCAGCCGGGTATGTGGGAGTTTGCCGGAGGCAAAGTGGAGTCCAGTGAGACGCAGCCTCAGGCGTTGATTCGCGAACTGCGTGAAGAGTTGGGTATTGAGGCGGTTGTCGGGCGCTATATCGCCAGCCATCAGCGCGAAGTCTCTGGCCGGCTGATCCATCTGCACGCCTGGCACGTCCCGGCGTTTACCGGCGCCGTCACCGCGCATTATCACCAGAACATGATCTGGTGTTCGCCAAAAGAGGCGCTGCGTTACCCGCTTGCGCCTGCGGACATTCCGCTGTTAGAGGCGTTTATGGCTTTACGCGACGCCAGACCAACGGATTCGTACTGAGCGTTTTTTCGTCGCGCTGGCATTGCAGCAGCACGCCTTCGGCTTTAATCACCGCCCCTTCCGAATAGTTTTGATCCTGGTAGACGCAGCACTGATTGCAGGGCTGCGCACGCTGCCCGCTGGAGCTGAACACTTCGGGCGGGACGTTAACCTCCACATCCGGGCGATAATGCTGATTCGCCAGCGCGGCAAAAGAGACCATCGCCGCTGCTGCCGCGATAAATAAACGATGCATAGCGTTTCCTTGTTATGAAGCCTACCTTCAGTATAACGGTCGTAAGCGACTGAAACTTTAGCCACTCCATCCATCGCTTTTTATTATGACGCGCGCGCCGTTATTAATTTCCCTGGCACGCCATTTTTTTTTCTTGCTTACCGTCACACAGCTGGTGGTATAGTCAAAAACTGCATAAACACGAAACACAACATTATAAATATAACCATATCAATACATAAGAGGTTCTTATATCTATGGATCAGACATGTTCTCTGGAGTCGTTTCTAAACCATGTTCAACAGCGTGACCCCAATCAGACCGAGTTCGCGCAGGCCGTTCGTGAAGTAATGACCACGTTGTGGCCTTTCCTTGAGCAAAATCCTCGTTATCGTCAGATGTCATTGCTGGAACGTTTGGTTGAGCCAGAACGCGTGATCCAGTTCCGCGTGGTGTGGGTGGACGATCGTAACCAGGTGCAGGTTAACCGTGCCTGGCGCGTACAGTTTAATTCCGCCATCGGCCCGTATAAGGGCGGGATGCGTTTTCATCCTTCCGTTAACCTCTCAATACTGAAATTCCTCGGCTTCGAGCAGACGTTTAAAAATGCGCTGACCACGCTGCCGATGGGCGGCGGTAAAGGCGGCAGCGATTTCGATCCTAAAGGCAAGAGCGAAGGCGAAGTGATGCGTTTCTGTCAGGCGCTGATGACAGAGCTCTATCGCCATTTAGGGCCAGACACTGACGTACCTGCTGGCGATATCGGCGTGGGCGGACGTGAAGTGGGCTTTATGGCCGGTATGATGCGTAAGCTCTCCAACAACAGCGCCTGCGTGTTCACCGGGAAAGGCCTCTCGTTTGGCGGTAGCCTGATTCGCCCGGAAGCCACCGGTTATGGCCTGGTGTACTTTACCGAAGCGATGCTCAAACGCCACGGTCTGGGTTTTGAGGGTATGCGTGTGGCGGTGTCCGGTTCCGGCAACGTGGCGCAGTACGCTATCGAGAAAGCAATGGCGTTCGGCGCTCGTGTGGTGACGGCTTCGGACTCCAGCGGCACCGTCGTGGATGAGAGCGGCTTCACCGAAGAAAAACTGGCGCGCCTGTGCGAAATCAAAGCCAGCCGTGACGGGCGCGTGGCGGATTACGCCCGCGAGTTCGGCCTGCCCTATATGGAAGGCAAACAGCCGTGGTCAGTGCCAGTTGATATCGCCCTGCCGTGCGCAACGCAGAACGAACTCGACGTGGACGCCGCGCGCGTGCTGATCGCCAACGGCGTGAAAGCAGTGGCGGAAGGCGCCAATATGCCAACCACCATTGAAGCCACCGATCTGTTCCTTGAAGCCGGCGTGCTGTTCGCGCCAGGTAAAGCGGCCAACGCAGGCGGTGTGGCGACTTCCGGTCTGGAGATGGCGCAGAACGCCGCGCGAATGAGCTGGAAAGCCGAGAAAGTGGATGCGCGTCTGCACCACATCATGCTGGATATTCATCATGCCTGCGTGGAATACGGCGGCGAAAACAAACATACCAACTATGTTCGCGGGGCGAACATCGCAGGCTTCGTCAAAGTGGCCGACGCGATGCTGGCGCAGGGTGTGATTTAATTTTCCGTGGCATGCAGGCCTGATAAGCGTTGTAGGCCTGATAAGCGCAGCGCCATCAGGCATTGCCGGATGGCGGCGTAAGTGCCTTATCCGGCCTGTGCGTTATACGCTCGCCTCTTCTGACGGCGGGCTTTTTTTCGCCGCTCGCTTACGGGGCGCGCTCTTTTTCTTCTCGCCGCCACCGCCTGGCGCGACAATGCCCCGGAACTGACGTACCGGCGTGCGTTTAGCCTGATCGATCAACTGAAACAGCGTGCCGACCAGCGGCTGCATAAAATCCTGATAGCGGCACTGCTTTTCACTGATTTGCGTCAGGACAGACTCCCAGTGCGCCGTCATATCCGGTCGGGCAGCCATCTCCGGTAACGAGTGAATCAGGGCTTTCCCGGCATCCGTTGAATGAATGTAACGCCCTTTCTTGGTCAGGAATCCGCGCCTGAACAGCAGTTCGATAATGCCCGCGCGCGTCGCTTCGGTTCCCAGTCCGTCGGTCGCTCGCAGGATCTTTTTCAGATCTTTATCCTGCACGAAACGGGCAATCCCGGTCATGGCGGACAGCAGCGTAGCATCGGTAAAATGGCGTGGCGGCTGGGTCTGACGCTCAACGACCTCGCCCTTTTCGCACAGCAGTTCGTCGTCTTTCGCCACCACCGGTAACGGCGTACCGTCGTTCTCTTCGTCACGCTCTTTATTGCCCAACAGCGTTCGCCATCCGGCCTCCGCCAGAAAACGCGCTTTGGCGACGAATTTCCCCTTCGCAATCTCCAGTTCAATGACGCATTTGCGAAATACCGCGTCCGGGCAGAATTGCATCAGGTACTGGCGAGCGATCAGGTTGTACACCTTCGCTTCATTGTCGCTGAGGGAAATTGATGAACTGCGCGCAGTCGGGATGATCGCGTGGTGAGCGTCAACTTTTTTATCATCCCAGCAGCGGTTTCGCGTGTCCGGGTCAACCACCGGCTGCGGCAACAAATCCGCGGCATGTACGCCAATGGCATTCATCACCGCATGGCGTCCGGCAAAATGTTCTTCCGGCAGATAGCGGCAGTCGGAACGCGGATAGGTAATTAATTTGTGGGTTTCGTACAACTTCTGGCAGATATCAAGCACGTTCTGCGCGCTCAGGCCAAAGCGTTTCGCCGCTTCAATCTGCAACGCCGACAGCGAAAACGGCAACGGGGCAGATTCTGATTCCCGTTTATCGTTATAGCTGGTGACGATCGCGGGCTGACCGTTAATACGATTTACCACATGCTCCGCCAGCGGACGATGCAGCAAACGCCCCTCTTCATCCTGATACGGTTCGCACGCTTCACTGGGTTGCCAGATGGCGGTAAACCGCTCCTCAGCTGGCGTGACGATATGCGCTTTCACTTCAAAGAAATCTTTGGCGACGAAGTTCTCGATCTCTTCATCGCGGCGAACCACCAGCCCGAGAACCGGTGTCTGAACACGCCCTACCGAGAGCACGCCCTGGTAGCCCGCGTTGCGCCCGAGAAGGGTATACGCGCGGGTCATGTTAATGCCATACAGCCAGTCGGCGCGCGCACGCGCCAGCGCGGAGACGCACAGCGGCACAAATTCACTGTTGGCGCGCAGCCGGGAAATCGCACGCTCCACCGCCTGCGGGTTAAGATCGTTGATCAGGCAACGCTGCACCTGCTGGCGTTTTTCCGGGGACAGTTGCAGATAATCCAGCACCTCGTCCACCAGCAGTTGCCCTTCGCGATCCGGGTCTCCCGCGTGAATCACTTCGCTTGCGTCATGTAAAAAGCGCTTAATGACATTGAGCTGCTTCATCACGGAAGGACGCGGCTGGAGCTGCCACTTTTCCGGCACAATCGGCAGATCGGCCAGATTCCAGCGCGCATAACGACCGTCATACGCGTCCGGCTGCGCCTGTTCAAGCAGATGGCCGATGCACCAGGTCACCACCTGTCCATTCCCGCATTCGATAAAGCCGTCGCCTTTGCGGTGCGGCTTTGGCAGCACATCCGCAATGGCGCGGCCCAGACTCGGCTTTTCGGCAATAAACAACCGCATCGAATTAACGGATCTCTACCATGGCGCGACCGCCACGGGCGTCAACCAGTTCACCAATCGCCGTCAGTTCAATACCAAACTCCGCCGCGGTGACTTTCACTTCCTCTACCGCGTCCGGCGTGACCGCCAGCAGCAGGCCGCCAGACGTTTGCGGATCGCACAGCAGATCACGCACCTCGCGCGGCATGTCGCCCATCAGATGGCCATAGCTGGCGAAATTACGCTCCGTCCCCCCCGGCACTGCGCCAAGTTTAATGTACTCTTCGACGCCCGGCAGTTTTGGAATGTCCTGATAGCAGATCCGCGCCTGCACGCCTGCGCCCTGGCACATTTCGCTGAGGTGCCCCAGCAGACCAAAACCGGTCACGTCGGTCATTGCTTTCACGCCGTCGATATGGGCAAACGACGCCCCCGCAATGTTCATCCGGCACATCACTTCTGTCGCCAGCCCCTGATGTTCCGGCTTGAGCAGTGATTTTTTCTCGGCGGTGGTCAACACGCCAATGCCCAGCGGCTTGGTGAGGAACAGTTTGCATCCGGCCTGCGCGGTGCTGTTTTTCTTCACGCGCTCGGTCGGCACCACGCCGGTGACAGCCAGACCGAAAATGGGCTCAGGCGCGTCGATAGAGTGCCCGCCCGCCAGCGCAATACCCGCCTGACGACAGGCAAAACGCCCGCCTTCGGTGACTTCCCGGGCAATTTCCGGCGACAGTTTGTTGATGGGCCAGCCCAGAATGGCGATCGCCATAATCGGTTTGCCGCCCATCGCGAAGATATCGCTGATGGCGTTGGTCGCCGCAATACGGCCAAAATCAAACGGATTATCGACAATCGGCATAAAGAAGTCGGTGGTGCTGATGATGCTGGTGCCATTACCCAGGTCGTATACCGCCGCGTCATCGCGGGTTTCATTGCCCACAAGCAGGTTCGGGTCGACAAACTTCGCCTGCTCGCTGTGCAGGATGGTTTCCAACACTTTAGGGGAAATTTTACAACCGCAACCGGCTCCGTGGCTGTATTGCGTTAAACGAATAGCGTGCTCGCTCATGGACATCTCCTGTCATTGCAATCGGGCTATGGTAGCGCTCATTCCATGACGTGGTAAGAGAGAGTGTCTGAATTCCGGCGTCTTTGCTCATAATCCAGACAGTTTTGCCGAATAATCGGCAGGCGCTCATCGAAAAAGCCGCCTGCCGGGGCCATGACGCTTAGAAATACGTCACGAAAGGCGTCGGGTCCGGTACGCTGATGGTCGTTGACGCTTTCAGCTGCGGCGTGCCCAGATAGAGGAAGCCCACAATTTTATCCTGTGCGCGACAGCCGAACGCCTCGCGAACCACCGGGCTTTCGGTTAACGCGCCGCTGCGCCAGATGCCGTTGAAGCCTTGCGCAATCGCCGCCATCTGCATCGCCATAACCGCACATCCTGCTGACATCTCCTGCTCCCACAGCGGCACTTTGTGGTTCTCCTCGCATTTCGCCACCACCGTGATGATCAGCGGCGCGCGAAATGGCGCGGTGCGCGCTTTCTCTATCGCTTTCTCATCGCCTTCCGCCGCAATGGCGCCCTGCTCCAGAACAGCGCTGAAGCGCTCACGCCCCTCACCTTCAATCACAAAAAAACGCCAGGGTTGCAGGGATTTGTGATCGGGTACGCGCATGCCCGCGCGCAGAATATTTTGTAACTGTTCACCCGCAGGCGCGGGCTCGGCCAGACGAGAGGCGCTACGACGGTTTACAAGTAATTCGAGTGCGTCCATTTGGTTAACTCCAGCAATGATATTTATTCACAAAATTAACACGAGAGGGGATTTAGTTACAGCACAGGCAGTGATTCCTGCTGACAAGTGCCTGCCTGGTCATTACGATACCCACATCTTATACGCTTTCTCTCTGAGTATGACGGAGATAGCGGAATGTTAATCTGGTAGGGAGAATACATGCGAACCCTGTGGCGATTTATTGCCGGATTTTTTAAGTGGACATGGCGACTGCTGAATTTCGTCCGGGAACTGGTGCTCAACCTGTTCTTCATCTTTCTGGTTCTGGTGGGCGTCGGTATCTGGATGCAGCTTAGCGATGGCAACACCAGCCAACAAACTGCACGCGGCGCGCTGCTGTTGGATATTTCCGGCGTGATCGTCGATAAACCGTCCAGCACCAACCGCCTGGGCGTCATTGGCCGACAGCTGTTTGGCGCCAGCTCTGACCGCCTGCAAGAAAACTCACTGTTTGATATCGTCAACACCATTCGTCAGGCGAAAGACGATCGCAATATCACCGGCATCGTGATGGATCTGAAAAACTTCGCGGGCGCCGATCAGCCTTCCATGCAGTACATCGGGAAAGCGCTGCGCGAATTTCGCGATAGCGGCAAGCCGGTCTTTGCCGTAGGCGACAGCTACAGTCAGGGGCAATATTACCTGGCGAGCTTCGCCAATAAAATCTGGCTTTCTCCGCAGGGTACGGTCGATCTGCACGGCTTCGCAACCAACGGCCTGTATTACAAATCCTTGCTGGATAAGCTGAAAGTCTCCACGCACGTCTTCCGCGTCGGCACTTATAAATCCGCCGTGGAACCGTTTATCCGCGATGATATGTCGCCTGCCGCGCGCGAAGCGGACAGCCGCTGGATTGGCGAGCTGTGGCAAAACTACCTGAACACCGTTGCGGCGAACCGTCAGATCCCCGCGCAGCAGGTCTTCCCTGGCGCGCAGGCTATGCTCGACGGGCTGAGCAAAGTGGATGGCGATACCGCGAAATACGCGCTCGACAACAAACTGGTGGATGCGCTGGCGTCTAACGCCGAAGTGGAAAAAGCGCTGACCAAACAGTTTGGCTGGAGCAAAGCAGAAAACAACTATCGGGCCATCAGCTATTACGATTATTCGCTGAAAACGCCTGCCGATACCGGCGACGGTATTGGCGTTGTGTTCGCCAATGGCGCGATTATGGACGGTGAAGAAACACCGGGCAACGTCGGCGGCGACACGACAGCGTCGCAAATCCGCGAGGCGCGCCTGGACCCGAAAGTGAAAGCGATTGTGCTGCGCGTAAACAGCCCCGGCGGCAGCGTCAGCGCCTCTGAAGTCATTCGCGCCGAACTGGCCGCTGCGAAAGCCGCAGGCAAGCCGGTTGTGGTGTCGATGGGCGGAATGGCGGCATCCGGCGGTTACTGGATCTCCACCCCGGCAAGCTACATTGTGGCGAACCCGAGCACCCTGACAGGCTCAATCGGCATCTTTGGCGTTATCAACACCGTTGAGAACAGCCTGGATTCGATCGGCGTGCATACCGATGGCGTCGCCACCTCGCCGCTGGCGGACGTTTCTGTCACCAAATCGCTGCCGCCTGAAGTGCAGCAGATGATGCAGCTCAGCATTGAGAATGGCTACAAACGCTTTATCACGCTGGTTGCCGATGCGCGTAAGAGCACCCCGGCGCAGATTGATAAAATCGCGCAGGGGCATGTCTGGACCGGTCAGGATGCAAAAGCGAATGGTCTGGTAGACAGTCTGGGTGACTTTGACGACGCCATCGCCAAAGCCGCAGAGCTGGCTAAACTGAAGCAATGGCATCTTGAGTATTATCAGGATGAACCGACATTCTTCGACAGAATCATGAACAGCATGTCCGGCTCCGTGCGCGCGATGCTGCCGGAAGCCATTCAGGCGATGCTCCCGGCGCCGCTGGCGACAGCCGCCAGCGCGGTAAAAGCAGAGAGTGATAAACTGGCTGCCTTTAACGATCCACAAAACCGTTATGCGTTCTGCCTGACCTGCGCGAACGTGCGCTAAATTGCCATTGCCGGATGGCGATGCTATCGCGTTTTATTCGGCCTACGAGTTTCGCGTAATTTGTAGGCCGGATAAGGCGCAACCGCCTCCGGCAATATAAGAGACTTCACTTCGTAAGAACATTGCCATGCAGAAGAAATCGATTTACGTTGCCTATACCGGCGGTACGATTGGTATGCAGCGCTCGGAACAGGGTTACATTCCAGTATCAGGCCATCTCCAGCGCCAGCTGGCGCTGATGCCCGAATTTCACCGCCCGGAAATGCCGGACTTCACCATTCATGAATATGCCCCGCTGATGGACTCATCCGATATGACGCCGGAAGACTGGCAGCATATCGCAGAAGACATCAAAGCGCGTTACAACGACTATGACGGCTTTGTCATCCTCCACGGCACGGACACGATGGCGTTCACCGCCTCGGCGCTCTCCTTCATGCTGGAGAATCTGGGTAAGCCGGTAATTGTGACAGGGTCACAAATCCCGCTGGCGGAGCTGCGCTCCGATGGGCAGATTAATCTGCTGAATGCCCTGTATGTCGCCGCGAATTACCCCATCAATGAGGTCACCCTCTTTTTCAATAATCGGCTGTTTCGCGGCAACCGCACGACAAAAGCGCATGCCGATGGCTTTGACGCGTTCGCCTCCCCCAACCTTCAGCCGCTGCTGGAAGCCGGAATTCATATCCGTCGCTTAAGTACGCCGCCCGCACCGCACGGCGAAGGCGAGCTGATTGTTCACCCAATCACGCCGCAGCCTATTGGCGTCGTCACCATTTATCCGGGAATTTCTGCCGAAGTGGTGCGTAACTTCCTGCGCCAGCCGGTAAAAGCGCTGATCCTGCGTTCTTACGGCGTCGGCAACGCGCCGCAGAACAAAGAGTTCCTCAAAGAACTGGAAGATGCGAGTTCACGCGGTATCGTGGTGGTTAACCTGACGCAATGCATGTCCGGCAAGGTGAATATGGGTGGGTATGCCACCGGCAACGCGCTGGCGCATGCTGGCGTGATCGGCGGCGCGGATATGACCGTTGAAGCAACGCTGACTAAGCTGCACTACTTGTTAAGCCAGAATCTGGATACACAGACCATTCGTACCGCGATGACGCAAAATCTACGCGGTGAACTGACGCCAGACGAATAAGGAACTTTTCATGACGACCCGGGCCTTACTACTGGTTGATTTGCAGAATGATTTTTGTGCCGGCGGCGCACTGGCCGTCCCTGAAGGCGACAGCACCGTGGACGTAGCAAACCGTCTTATCGCCTGGTGTAAAGCGCGCGGCGACGCGGTGATCGCCAGCCAGGACTGGCATCCTGCCGGACACGGCAGTTTCGCCAGCCAGCATCAGGCGCAGCCCTACAGCCAGGGACAACTGGACGGTTTAGCGCAAACCTTCTGGCCCGATCACTGCGTACAAAATAGCGACGGCGCGGCCCTGCATCCCCTGCTCAGGCAGAACGCCATCGACGCGGTTTTCCATAAAGGCGAGAATCCGCAGGTGGACAGCTACAGCGCCTTTTTTGATAACGGACGCCGCCAGAAAACCGCCCTGGACGCCTGGCTTCGGGAGAACGGCGTACAGACGCTGATCGTGATGGGGCTGGCGACCGATTACTGCGTGAAGTTTACCGTGCTGGATGCGCTGCAACTGGGTTATACGGTGAATGTGATTACCGACGGCTGTCGCGGCGTGAATATTCAGCCGCAAGACAGCACGCACGCCTTTATGGAGATGGCGGCCGCCGGCGCCACGCTGTATACGCTGGCTGACTGGGAAGAGACGCAGGGTTAGGTGTTCTTACTGCCTGATGGCGCTTCGCTTATCAGGCCTACTGGTCATCGCTTTGTAGGCCTGATAAGCGAAGCGCCATCAGGCTACCAACAAAAAAGCGCTACATTACAGTTTCAGCGTCGCAATCGATTTTGGCGCAATACCAAAATCCTCTTTCAACTGCTGCTTACTTTTCATCACCATCTGACCGTTGGTATCAATGGTCATATGCTGCGCGTCGGTATTGTGCCGCGCCTGCCAGAGCATCACCAGTTGCATGCTGTTCTCTTTTTGCTCCGGCGTCAGCGCAACGCCATCCGGCCATTTTCCCAGCTCAACGGCGCTAGATAAGCGCTGATAAACTTCCGGCGTCATGCTGTCGATCATCTCATCAAGATTCATGATAAGTCCGCTCCTGTGGAATAATTTGCTGAATCGTTTTTTCAGCCCTTAGTTTGTTCGCCGTTTTCATCATCGGTGAAGCTTAATGAGGCCGAATTGACGCAATAACGCTCACCCGTCGGCTGTGGGCCATCCGAAAAGACATGTCCCAGGTGCGCATCACAGTTGCCGCAGCGAATTTCTATACGCTGCATCCCGTGGGAAAAGTCCTTAATGTAACGGATAGATTCTTCACTGACCGGCTCGTAAAAGCTCGGCCAGCCGCAGCCGGAATCATACTTGGTTTGGGAATGAAACAGCGGCGCGTCGCAGACCAGACAGTGGTAGACGCCATCACGCTTATTATGCAGCAAACGCCCGGTAAATGGCGGTTCTGTACCGTGATTCTGCGTCACGTAGAATTGCATTTCGGACAACTTTTTTTTCAGATCTTCCGCAGAGGGTTGATTAGCCATTTGCTCACATCTCGCTTTAGCCATACTCACATTGCGTGACCGATTCTAACAAAACATTAACACCCCAGTGTGAACTTTTGTTCTAAACTTGATCCTTGCGAAATGGCAGCTTATGAATCGTGATCGAAATCACGTTTTTATCTCAGTTGCCCTTTAAAATTCGGGGCGCCGCCCCCATGTGGTTTCAAGCCGAAAGGAAGAGTGAGGCGAGTCAGCCGTGCAAAGCTTGTACAGAGGATTGATTTGTCGCAATGATTGACACGATTCCGCTTGACGCTGCGTAAGGTTTTTGTAATTTTACAGGCAACCTTTTATTCACTAACAAATAGCTGGTGGAATATATGACTATCAAAGTAGGTATCAACGGTTTTGGCCGTATCGGTCGCATTGTTTTCCGTGCTGCTCAGAAACGTTCTGACATTGAGATTGTTGCAATCAACGATCTGTTAGACGCTGAATACATGGCTTACATGCTGAAATATGACTCCACTCACGGTCGTTTCGATGGCACCGTTGAAGTGAAAGACGGTCATCTGATCGTTAACGGTAAAAAAATCCGTGTTACCGCTGAACGTGATCCGGCTAACCTGAAATGGGACGAAGTTGGTGTTGACGTAGTTGCTGAAGCTACCGGTATCTTCCTGACTGACGAAACCGCACGTAAGCACATCACTGCTGGCGCGAAAAAAGTGGTTCTGACGGGCCCGTCCAAAGACAACACTCCGATGTTTGTTAAAGGCGCTAACTTTGACAAATACGAAGGCCAGGACATCGTTTCCAACGCATCCTGTACCACTAACTGCCTGGCGCCGCTGGCTAAAGTTATCAACGACAACTTCGGTATCATCGAAGGTCTGATGACCACCGTTCACGCGACCACCGCTACTCAGAAAACCGTTGACGGCCCGTCTCACAAAGACTGGCGCGGCGGCCGTGGCGCAGCTCAGAACATCATCCCGTCCTCTACCGGTGCTGCTAAAGCGGTAGGTAAAGTGCTGCCGGAACTGAACGGCAAACTGACTGGTATGGCGTTCCGCGTTCCGACTCCGAACGTATCCGTTGTTGACCTGACCGTTCGTCTGGAAAAAGCGGCTTCTTACGAAGACATTAAGAAAGCGATCAAAGCTGCTTCCGAAGGCCCGATGAAAGGCGTTCTGGGTTACACCGAAGACGACGTAGTCTCTACCGATTTCAACGGCGAAGTGTGCACTTCCGTGTTCGATGCTAAAGCAGGTATCGCGCTGAACGACAACTTCGTGAAACTGGTCTCCTGGTACGACAACGAAACCGGCTACTCCAACAAAGTTCTGGATCTGATTGCTCACATCTCCAAATAAGTTGAGATGAGAAATTGATCCCAAAAGGCGACCTCCGGTCGCCTTTTTTTATGGCTAAGAGTTTTCAACTCCAAGGATTGCATCATGATTAACACAATTTTCGCTCTCCCGGTCATCGAACAAATTACCCCTGTCCTCTCCCGCCGCCAGCTCGACGAGCTTGACGTGATCGTCGTCGATCACCCGCAAGTTAAGGCGTCTTTTGCACTCCAGGGCGCACATTTGCTCTCCTGGAAACCAGCAGGCGCCGAAGAAGTGCTGTGGCTGAGCAACAACACGCCGTTTAAAACAGGCGTTGCGCTGCGTGGCGGCGTACCGATCTGCTGGCCGTGGTTTGGCCCCTCTGCGCAGCAGGGTCTGCCGTCTCACGGCTTTGCCCGTAACCTGCCGTGGGCGCTGAAAGCCCACAACGAAGACGACAACGGCGCGGTACTGACATTTGAACTACAGAGCAGTGAGGCAACGCGCCAGTACTGGCCGCACGATTTCACCCTGCTTGCGCGCTTCAAAGTGGGTAAAACCTGTGAGATCGAACTGGAGGCCCACGGCGAATTCGAAACCACGTCTGCCCTGCACACCTACTTTAACGTCGGCGATATCGCCGCAGTTAAGGTCAGCGGCCTTGGCGACCGTTTCATTGATAAAGTGAACGACGCCAAAGAAGATGTGCTGGCAGACGGCGTCCAGACGTTCCCGGATCGTACTGACCGCGTTTACCTGAACCCGGAAGCCTGTAGCGTTATCCATGATGATGCGCTGAACCGCAACATTGACGTCATCCACCATCACAACATTAACGTTGTGGGATGGAACCCTGGCCCGGCACTCGCCGCCAGCATGGGCGACATGCCGGATGATGGCTACAAAACCTTTGTCTGTGTGGAAACGGCTTACGCCACCGCGCCGCAAAAAGCCAGCGAAGAAAAACCGTCTCGCCTGGTGCAAACAATTCGCGTCGCAAAACGTTAAGGGTTGACTGATGCCGGATGACGATGCTGACGCATCTTATCCGGCCTGCAACCTGTCGGCGCCGCCGTCTGCATACATCTCTGCGCTGGCATTCTCACCCATGTACCACGTCCTGTCATCGCATCCTCCCCATCAATGCACCACCGTAAAGCAAAACAGAGCGCAAGCGCCCTGTTTTGATGCACGAATTGCACTGTAAAAATGCACAATCAGAACTTATAGGTGATCCCGGTTGAGATCAGGCCGGTCCAGGATTTATCAACCATCGGGCTGTCGGTCACTTCATCCGACAAACGGGTATAACGCGCTGTACCGTAAACGCTCCAGTCCCCGAGGAAGTTGTAGTTAGCGCTGATTTCCAGGTACGGGTTCCAGCCGCTTTCTGGATCGTAGCTACGCAGGCCGCTGCGCGAGGACTCTTTGCGCGAAACGCCATAGTAGTATTCGTTCTGGTTTTCGCTGTTCCACTGCACGCCAATGCCCGGCGTCAGCGTCAGAGCGCCATTGGTATAGCGGTACAACCAGGCCAGATCCCACACGATGCCGTTGCTGTTATCCAGCGTATCGCCCGCCAGCGTGGTGCGCAGGAAACCGTATTCGGTATTGTGGATGTAAGACAGGCCCGCCATCATGGTGCTCTTACGCTTGTCGAGTTCACGCAGTCGGCGATCGTCGCTGTCGCCTGGCTTAAAGTACAGCGGAGACCAGTACGCGGTAATCGACAATTTATCCGCTTTGTCGTTCCACAGGTAGTATCCGCCGCCCAGCCCCCGGAACCAGAAGTTATCACTTTCATAGTTGATAACCGGCACCGGATACACATCAGCATCGTAATCTTTGTAAGGATGTTCAACCACACCAACGCCAGCGCCCAGCGTCAAGTCGTTTTCAGCTTGCGCTACGCCAGCTGATGTGGCGATAAGCACGCCAAATGCCAGAAGTTTGAGTTTGGTCACAATCCATATTCCTTATTCAAATGTTTAGCGCCAAAAGTGTAACTGCCAATACGTTTCAACCCAACTATTTTACTTATTCGTTTCACTCTCTGTAACCGGTTAATTTCTCAATAGTGGATGACAGTTTGCTTGCAGTCGGATGAACGTGGGATGACTTTCATCTCTTTTCTTTACATAACCATGCACTTTTAGCGGATGAGTTATTGATATGCCATTGAAATTCATTTATGCGCACAGGCAAGTTTTGCAAATGCCATCTACGCTTAATTTTAAGAAGGTGTATCACCGGGCACGTTGATCTCTTGCTCTGCGTTGTGGCATGAGAGTTGCTGTTTATCAGTAGAGACGTCGTTCAGTTACCTCTTCCGGGAGCCTCTACTATTCATATGAACGGCTCTTACCATGTGCTAAAAAACGAAAGGACGGCATACCATGAATATATTCGATCACTATCGCCAGCGCTATGAAGCTGCCAAGGACGAAGAGTTCACACTGCAGGAGTTTCTTACCACTTGTCGGCAAGATCGCAGTGCTTATGCCAACGCGGCAGAGCGGCTACTGATGGCTATTGGTGAGCCTGTCATGGTCGATACTGCCCAGGAACCTCGACTTTCTCGACTCTTTTCGAACCGGGTCATCGCTCGCTATCCCGCATTCGAAGAGTTTTACGGCATGGAAGACGCGATTGAACAGATTGTCTCTTATCTGAAACACGCGGCTCAGGGGCTGGAAGAGAAGAAACAGATCCTGTATCTGTTGGGGCCTGTAGGGGGCGGTAAATCGTCGCTGGCCGAGCGACTGAAATCTTTGATGCAGCATGTGCCTATTTATGTTCTGAGCGCCAACGGTGAGCGTAGTCCGGTAAACGATCACCCGTTATGCCTGTTTAATCCGCAGGAGGACGCGCAGATTCTGGAAAAAGAGTACGGCATTCCTCGCCGCTATCTCGGCACCATTATGTCGCCGTGGGCCGCGAAACGTCTGCATGAGTTCGGCGGGGATATTACCAAATTCCGCGTCATCAAAGTCTGGCCGTCCATTCTGGAACAGATTGCTATCGCCAAAACAGAACCCGGCGATGAAAACAACCAGGATATTTCCGCGCTGGTCGGCAAGGTGGATATTCGTAAACTCGAACACCACGCGCAAAACGACCCGGATGCCTATGGTTATTCCGGCGCGCTGTGCCGCGCTAACCAGGGGATCATGGAGTTCGTCGAGATGTTTAAAGCACCGATTAAAGTGCTGCATCCTCTGCTGACCGCCACTCAGGAAGGTAACTATAACGGGACGGAAGGTATCTCCGCCCTGCCGTTTAACGGTATTATTCTTGCCCACTCGAACGAATCCGAATGGGTGACTTTCCGCAACAACAAAAATAACGAAGCCTTCCTCGACCGTGTTTACATCGTGAAGGTGCCGTATTGCTTACGCATTTCCGAAGAGATCAAAATCTACGAGAAGCTGCTGAATCACAGTGAGCTGACTCATGCGCCATGCGCGCCGGGTACGCTGGAAACCCTGTCGCGCTTCTCGATTCTTTCTCGTCTGAAAGAGCCGGAAAACTCGAGCATCTACTCGAAAATGCGCGTCTATGATGGCGAAAGCCTGAAAGATACCGACCCGAAAGCGAAGTCCTATCAGGAATACCGGGATTACGCCGGCGTCGATGAAGGGATGAATGGTCTGTCCACGCGTTTCGCGTTTAAGATCCTCTCCCGCGTGTTTAACTTTGACCATGCCGAAGTGGCCGCCAACCCGGTGCATCTGTTCTACGTACTGGAGCAGCAGATCGAGCGCGAACAGTTCCCGCAGGAGCTGGCTGAGCGTTATCTGGAGTTCCTGAAGGGTTATCTGATCCCGAAATACGCCGAGTTTATTGGCAAAGAGATCCAGACCGCCTATCTGGAATCCTATTCCGAGTACGGACAGAACATTTTTGATCGTTATGTCACCTATGCGGATTTCTGGATTCAGGATCAGGAATACCGTGACCCGGATACCGGCCAGCTCTTTGACCGCGAGTCACTGAACGCTGAACTGGAGAAAATCGAAAAACCGGCGGGCATCAGCAACCCGAAAGATTTCCGTAACGAGATCGTCAACTTCGTTCTGCGTGCCAGAGCGAATAACAGCGGTCGCAATCCAAACTGGACCAGTTACGAAAAACTGCGCACGGTTATTGAGAAGAAAATGTTCTCGAATACCGAGGAGCTGCTGCCGGTGATTTCGTTTAACGCGAAAACCTCAACCGACGAGCAGAAAAAACACGACGATTTTGTCGACCGCATGATGGAGAAAGGTTATACCCGTAAGCAGGTTCGCCTGCTGTGCGAATGGTATCTGCGCGTACGTAAATCGTCTTAACAGCATAAATGGCCCGGAAAATTTTATCCGTTTACCGGGCCAACAATTCTTTTGTACGCGAAATCATTCAAGAGGTATCAAGGCGGCAAATGAGTGAATCCCCAGGAGCGTACATAAGTACGTGACTGGGGTGAGCGAATACAGCCAACGCAGAGACAACTTGAAGGATGAAGCGTAAGTTGGCAAATGCAGTACGGGGGGCTTATGACCTGGTTTATTGACCGGCGTCTTAACGGTAAAAACAAGAGCATGGTGAACCGCCAGCGCTTCTTACGCCGTTATAAAGCGCAAATTAAACAGTCGATCTCCGAGGCCATTAATAAACGTTCGGTGACCGATGTAGAGAGCGGCGAGTCCGTTTCAATCCCGACGGATGACATCAGCGAACCGATGTTTCATCAGGGACGGGGCGGCTTGCGCCATCGCGTACACCCCGGCAACGATCATTTCGTACAGAACGATCGCATTGAGCGTCCACAAGGTGGCGGCGGTGGTTCCGGGAGTGGGCAAGGCCAGGCCAGTCAGGATGGTGAGGGTCAGGATGAATTCGTCTTTCAGATTTCCAAAGATGAGTATCTGGATCTGCTCTTTGAAGATTTAGCGCTGCCTAATCTGAAAAAAAATCAGCAACGGCAGCTTACTGAGTATAAAACCCACCGCGCGGGTTTTACCTCCAACGGCGTTCCGGCCAACATCAGCGTGGTGCGTTCCCTGCAAAACTCTCTGGCGCGCCGCACGGCGATGACTGCGGGTAAACGTCGGGAGCTGCGCGCGCTTGAGGACGACCTGGACATCATCACCAAAAGCGAACCCGCGCAGTTGCTGGAAGAGGAGCGGCTACGTAAAGAGATTGCCGAACTGCGGGCAAAAATCGACCGTGTCCCCTTTATCGACACCTTTGATTTACGCTACAAAAATTATGAAAAGCGCCCTGACCCTTCCAGCCAGGCCGTGATGTTCTGCCTGATGGACGTATCCGGCTCGATGGATCAGGCCACCAAAGATATGGCCAAACGTTTTTATATCCTGCTCTACCTGTTCCTCAGCCGAACCTATAAGAACGTTGAAGTGGTCTATATCCGCCACCATACGCAGGCAAAAGAGGTGGATGAACATGAGTTCTTCTACTCCCAGGAAACCGGGGGCACTATCGTCTCCAGCGCCCTGAAATTGATGGATGAGGTAGTGAAAGATCGCTACGACCCGGCGCAGTGGAATATCTACGCGGCGCAGGCTTCGGATGGCGATAACTGGGCAGATGACTCTCCGCTGTGTCATGAGATTCTGGCGAAAAAACTGCTGCCGGTGGTGCGCTATTACAGCTATATCGAAATCACCCGCCGCGCCCACCAGACCTTATGGCGCGAATATGAGCATCTGCAATCGACTTTTGATAACTTTGCGATGCAGCATATCCGCGACCAGGATGATATCTATCCGGTCTTCCGTGAACTGTTCCAGAAACAAAGTACGACAAGTAAAGACTAGAAATCAGTCCGTCAGGTCAGTAAAAAGCCAGAACCGTGTTCTGGCTTTTCTTTATTTCCCCTTAACCGAACAGCAGGCAATGTAATTCAACTGATGGCGCTGTGATTTAAAGAAGCGAAACATCTTGATAAAACGGCTGCGATTGTCACGGATGCACAGCCCGTTATAAACAATTTTAAGCGCCCCTTTCAGCCCTTCATCGCGAATCAACCCTCGCGGAGACATCAGCGACATTTCACCGTTCTGCTGTAAAACCTGCTCAAACCCGGAATCCAGCAACAGATCGCGCCAGCCTTGTTTGGTCATCGGACTTACATTCGATTTCACCACATGCTGAAGCTGGTTCTGCTCACCTTCCGCCAGCTTCTGGCTGGTCAGCATAATATCGTGCGTTAAGAGACGGCCACCCGGCTTCAGAACCCGATAATATTCACCGATCAGCTTTGCTTTCGCTTTGTCGGCATACATGGTGAGCATGGCCTCGTTAATCACGACATCAAAACTGTTATCGGCAAAGGGTAAGCTGTTGGCATTGGCGGCCATGACATGGATGTGATTTTCCAGCCCGTGCGCCGCGACATTGTTCCGCGCGTTTGCCAGCGCGTTTTTATCCATATCGATGGCGTAGACCGAACAACCAAAACGTTGCACCAACTCAATGGCGGTCGTCGCCATATTGCATGCCACTTCCAGCACCTGGCTGCCCGGCGTCAGCTGAGACTGGCTGAACAGCCACTCCGTCGCCTCAATGCCGCCCGGACGCAGACGGGTTTTGCCCAGGCTTGCTAAAAATGTATGGCCCGCTTTTTCATTCGCACTCATCGCGCACCTCCTTCCTGATAAGTTGCATTATAAATACAACATTAAGAGAAAAAGGGGAAGTATGAGAATGATTTTTATTTCACAACACAAAAGAGGACGAAGGCGCTGTTAGAGAGAACATCACCACTGTGATAAACTGAAGCGTCGCCCTTTGAAAACTGTTATTCATCATGAAATTGCATCATAAAGCGCTCAGGCTCTTTATCTCCGCAAGCGTCATTGTACTGACGTCCTCTTTTCTGGCTTATGAATTGATCGCCAGTGACAGGGCGATGAATGCCTATATGGGCTACATCATCGAAAAGGCAGACTCTTCATTTTTGTATGACAAGTACCAGAATCAGAGCATTGCAGCTCATTTAATGCGCACGTTCACGGAGCCCAAAACACCGCCATCCGATGAACAACAATATGCGTTATGCCGCGGATTTGAAACAGGTCGCAATACCCACGGCATCAATCTCACCACTCATAATAACCCATCGCTACATGGAACACTGCAAACCGCCGAGGCAAACTGCGCGATCGTAGCTGACGACGCTCCTCTGTTGTTCGCTTTTGATCAGGCGGTGGCCGCGAATCGTAACCAGAAGGATTATGGTAAAGGGCTGGGCACTGTAGAAGATAAATTCCACTACTATCTGGATATTAAAAAACGCTACGTCTATTTCTATAACCTGATTGACTCCAGACAATTTTTTATGCACCACTGGTCTTTTCTGCGAAAAGGAACACTGGGAATCAACCGTAACGATATTGATGGTCAATTCACAGGGCGAACAGTGCTCTCAAGCATTTATCAGGACGATCTTACTGAAAAAAATGTGATGAGTTTTTTAACTCCCGTTTATCTACATGGAAAGTTAAAAGGCATAGTAATGGTGGATATTAACCAGGATAACCTGAAGAATATTTTTTACACTCAGGATCGTCCACTGGTCTGGCGCTATCTGGACGCGACTCTGTTCGACCTTAATTCAGAGAAAAAAATCATTGTCCATCAGAGCGAAAATAACCTCTTTAATTATGTTAATTATGTTCACGACCTGCCAGGCGGAATCCGTGTCACATTATCTCTCGACATCCTGTATTTTATTGTCTCATCATGGAAACTGTTCGCCTTTTACCTGCTCGTTACCGCTACGTTACTGAACATGGTCAGAATGCATTTTCGCCTTTACCATAATGTCAATCGTGAAAATATCAGCGATGCGATGACCGGCCTCTATAACCGTAAGATCCTGACACCGCAGCTTGAACAGCGGTTGCAGCGACTGGTCAACACAGGCACCTCCGTGACGTTTATCGCCATCGATCTGGATAGGTTGAAAGTCATTAACGACACGCAGGGGCATCAGGAAGGCGATCGCACAATTACATTGCTGGCAAAAGCCATTGAAGCATCGGTGCGTAAAACTGATTACGCAATAAGACTGGGAGGTGATGAATTTTGTGTAATTCTTATCGATTCAATTGTACCGGCAACAACTTTACCTGAGCGTATTGCCAATAAGTTGCGAATCATCGCGCCAGATAAGGTGATTAGTTTTTCCGCTGGACTTTATCATATGCGGCCTGAGGATACGATCCAGGACGCATACAAGGCCTCCGATGAGCAACTCTATCTCAACAAACAACAAAATCATGCACGTTTGTGATACCCTTTTGCCGTTAAAACTTCATCGCAATATTGGGAGTGAATGATGAATGAAGTCGCTAAGGGAATCACGGCTCACCAGCGTTTGATTACCCTTTTATCGCAGGAAGGCGCCACTTATCGTGTACTCAGCCACGAGGCGGTCGGTAAGTGCGAAGCGGTTTCGGAAATTCGCGGCACCGCACTGGGCCAGGGGGCAAAAGCGCTGGTGTGTAAAGTGAAAGGCAATGGCGTCAATCAACATGTCCTGGCGATCCTTTCCGCTGACCAGCAGGCCGATCTCGCCCAACTCGCAAACCATCTCGGCGGACTAAGAGCTTCGCTTGCCAGCCCTGCCGAGGTGGATGCGCTGACCGGCTGCGTCTTTGGCGCAATTCCCCCTTTTAGCTTCCACCCTAACCTGAAGCTGGTGGCCGATCCGCTGTTGTTCGAGCGCTTCAACGAAATCGCGTTTAACGCCGGCGTGCTGGAAAAATCGGTCATTATGAATACCGACGATTACCTGCGCATTGCGCAGCCGGAACTGGTCAACTTTCGCCGAGCGCAATAACGGCTCAGAAACGTCTTTCCAGCACCAGTACGGAAATCACAATCACCGCGGCAATAGCGAAAAATGATGAGGTAATGATCAGCGTTTCAATCAGCATATGATCGTTCATGGTTTCACCCCGTTGCGACAGAGAAAACGGCTCACCTGTTATTGATAAATCGAATTAATGGCAATTTAATGACAGCAAGCCTGGCCTGCCCGGAAAATTCTCCTCAGGTATTCGCCTGAAAATGTGCCGTTATTGATAAAAAAGCCTGTTCACTCACGTATTTGCGCGTACAGTAAGCAGGCTTATCTTTCTCTGGCAAGGAAACCACGATGTTTGATGTCACTCTGCTGATCCTGCTTGGACTGGCAGCGCTGGGCTTTATCAGCCATAACACCACTGTCGCCGTTTCAATTCTGGTGTTGATCATTGTCCGCGTTACCCCACTCAATACGTTTTTCCCGTGGATTGAGAAACAGGGGCTGACCGTCGGGATCATTATCCTGACTATCGGCGTCATGGCGCCGATAGCCAGCGGTTCGCTGCCTCCCTCTACGCTCATTCACTCCTTCGTCAACTGGAAATCACTGGTTGCCATCGCCATTGGCGTCTTTGTTTCCTGGCTGGGCGGGCGCGGCGTTACGCTGATGGGAAGCCAGCCACAGCTGGTCGCGGGTTTACTGGTGGGGACGGTACTGGGCGTTGCGCTGTTCCGGGGCGTGCCGGTCGGCCCGCTCATTGCCGCAGGCCTGGTGTCGCTGATTATTGGGAAGCAGTAAGCCCGGCCAGATAACGGCCTGGCGTTTGCCCCAGCCCCTTTTTAAACATGGTGATAAACGCGGTCGTTGAATCATAACCCAGCGTTTGAGCGACGTGCTGCACGCTGTGTCCGTCAATCAGCGCCTGCAACGCCAGAATAAGCTGCAACTGGTGACGCCAGCGACGAAAGCTCAGGCCGGTTTCCTTTACCACCAGTCGGGCAAGATTGCGTTCGCTCATGGCGAACAGGCTCGCCCACTGCCCCAGCGTTTGCCAGCGGGCTGGTTCACGCGCCATCGTCTCCACCATTTGACGTATTTTGGGATGCCCGGAGACCGGAAGCTGCATCTGCTCCTGTGGTTGCTGCGGAAGCTCATCAAACAAGACCTGTGTCAGGCGCTGCGTCATTGGCTCGGTACGCTGAATATCCGTTCTCGCGGCAAGCGCCAGAATCAGCTCCCGGCACAATGGCGTTATTTTTAGCGTACAGCAGCGATCCGGCATCACGACCGCATCCGGCTCAATAAACAGAAAACATAATTCCGCCCCCGCCGTGACGTGGTTACTGTGGGAAATTTCGCCGGGAACCCATACCGCATACTGTGGCGGCACCATCCACATGGCGCTTTCTACCTCGCAGGTAATGGCGCCATGCAGCGCCAGGATCAGTTGCCCTTTTCGATGGTGATGCAGCGGACTGAAAAGCTCATCTTCGCGAGCGCGAATGCAAAAGGCCACAGCCGCATCATGGTGAAGGTCAGGCTCGTAGCCATCCAGTCTCAGGCCAATCATCATATTGTCCGATTTTAGCGATAAACTGTCATTTTAGCTTGATTGATCCAGAGAGTAAAAACGGTAAGGTATCGCCTCGCCTGTTGATATGAGAAAACAATGACTATTTCCCCTTCATTACGCGGCAAAAACGGTGCATTACTGATTGCCGGTATTCTGATGATTGCGACGACGCTGCGCGTTACCTTCACTGGCGCTGCGCCGTTACTGGAGACAATTCGTGCGGATTACGGGCTAACTACCGCACAAACGGGCCTCCTGACCACGCTTCCCTTGCTGGCTTTCGCGCTGGTCTCTCCGCTGGCGGCAAACATTGCGCGTCGGTTCGGCATGGAACGTAGCCTGTTTGCCGCCATGCTGTTGATTTGCTTTGGTATTGCCGTGCGCTCGCTGCCTTCTGCCAGCTTCCTGTTTACCGGCACAGCCATTATTGGTTGCGGTATCGCGCTGGGAAACGTGCTGCTCCCCGGGCTGATTAAACGCGATTACTCACAGCATGTGGCAAAACTGACCGGCGCCTATTCATTGACGATGGGCGCCGCAGCAGCGGTGGGTTCGGCGATGGTCGTACCGCTGGCGTTGCATGGCTTTGGCTGGCGCGGCGCGCTGTTAATGCTGATGCTGTTTCCCCTGCTGGCCTTTCTTATCTGGCTGCCGCAGTGGCGCAACACGGCCACCGCCAACCTGAGCAGCTCCCGCGCGCTACACTCGCGCGGCATCTGGCGATCCTCCCTCGCCTGGCAAGTCACCTTATTCCTCGGCATTAACTCGCTTATCTATTACGTTATCATCGGCTGGCTGCCCGCGATTTTAATCAGCCACGGCTACAGTGAAGCGCAGGCCGGATCGCTACACGGCCTGCTGCAACTGGCGACGGCTGCGCCGGGACTGTTGATTCCGCTCATCCTGCACCGGTTCAAGGATCAGCGCAGTATTGCCGCGCTGGTATCGCTCATGTGCGCTCTCGGCGCGGCCGGATTCTGGTTTGTGCCGGGGCAGGCGGTGCTGTGGACGATTCTGTTTGGATTTGGCTCTGGCGCGACAATGATTTTGGGTCTGACGTTTATTGGGCTGCGCGCCAGTTCCGCACACCAGGCGGCGGCGCTTTCAGGCATGGCGCAATCTGTCGGCTATCTGCTGGCGGCATGTGGGCCGCCGTTGATGGGTAAGATTCATGATGCCAACGGCGACTGGCACATCCCGCTAATTGGCGTGGCGGTTCTGGCGGTCGCGATGGCGATATTCGGCCTTTATGCCGGACGCGATCGGGAGATCGCAGCAAAATAACCGAACGGGCAGGCATTGACCTGCCCTTGTTTTTATCCCCGTGCGGCTCGCAGCATCGCCTGCACCAGGGGAACGGGTTTTCCCGCCAGCGCGCCACGTTCATGCTGAAAAAGCGTACCAACGAAAAAGGGATGCGTTACCAGTTCCACGGCACGGATGTCTCCCGCCTCATCCCACCCGGTAACCCGCAAATCGCCATTCTCAAGTTCAGCGGCAAAATCCTCTGATACCCCGTAGTTGCAGTGATACCCTTCGGAGATAACGTCCTGCCCGTAGGCTTTGGCGACCAGCGTATTCGCCCTCAGTTCGATATCATCCGTTTTTTCCACCAGCGAGCAGCTCAACGGGGCGATAACCATCCGACCGGAAGCATCAGTTTCGGCGTGCGCCGCATCGCGCCAGCCCAGCACGTTGCGGGCATACTCGAGGATCGCGTGCTGGAATCCGCCGCAGGTTCCCAGAAAAGGAATGCTGTTTTCACGGGCATAGCGAATAGCAATCAATGCCCCTTCGGTATTTTTATAGGGGCTGCCGGGAACAACCCAGATGGCATCATAGCCCACCAAATCTTCGTCACTATTGATGTCGGGCGTCGTCAGCCAGTCATAGTCCGCCATTAACTCCAGCACGGCGGCCGCATCATCAATAGCAAGGGGGATGGCCTGGTGCGCCACGATATCGGGGTTGTAATCACCCACCAGCGCAATACGTAGCGTGTCTTTAACAGGGGAAAGTTCCATGAGGCGTTCCTTATGTCAATGCAATGAGGGACAACATAAGGAACCTCAGACTACCGATCTTTTACTGTTATCACAATCCCTTAAATTGAGGAGGATCGAAGTGCTATAGTGATGACGTTCTACGTTTCAGAAACAGCCTGCTACGTCAGCATGACGCGGCACGATTTTCCGGCAATCAGATTAATGAAGTCATGGCCTGGATTGAGGAGAGAAAAGGATGAAAATTCAGTGTAAACGCGTCTACGACCCGGCAGAAAAAAGCGACGGCTACCGTGTACTGGTTGACAGGCTGTGGCCGCGAGGGGTCAAAAAAACCGATCTGGCCTTTGACGAGTGGGATAAAACGCTTACGCCTTCATCTGAATTACGTAAGGCCTTTCACTCTGAAGTGATTGATTTCAAAAATTTTACTGAGCAATACCGGAGTGAACTCGACCAACAAAAGCAGGAAGGTAAACGGCTGGCGGATATTGCCCGCCAGCAGACGCTGACCCTGCTATATGCGGCAAAGAACACAGAGCAGAATCACGCACTTGTCCTGGCCGACTGGCTACGCGGATTGTGATTCGCACAAAAAATCCGCCAAAACACGGCGCATGCGCAAAGCGATGCGCCGGGTGTCACTTACCGCTGGCAGGATGATCTCTGCGCCAGAGATCCCACTCTTCGATCACTTCTCCGCCGGGCAGTTTGCATTCCGTGCGTACCCCTTGCGGGCTTTGAACGGGCACTCGCGTACCGCCCTTCTGTTCGCAATAGACGGCAGCCGGGTTTGCCATACCTATTTGCGGAGGTTTCGGCGCCTCGGGCTGGGATGACGACGAACAGGCGGAGAGCGCCAACGCGCACGGCAGCGCGACAAACATGAATCTCATATGAACTCCCGTTAACATTACACCCCGACAGGTTAACCCGCCAGCCGTTGTATCTCCATGTTTTCTTGCGATGCGTATCAGAATGAAAAGCGTGACGTTAAAACATCTTTTGTCACGCACGACGCCCTGCTATCCTTGCTCGTCTTCCTATAACGAGAACGGGTGATAGCATGAAATTAGGCATTATTTTTCCTGTCGTAATTTTCATCACGGCGGTGACTTTTTTGGCATGGTTTTTCATCGGCGGCTACGCCACGCCGGGGGCGTAACGATGAAGAAAACGACGCTCATCATGATTGGCATTGCGATTATCGCGGTGGCAGGAACCAACCTGGGCTGGTGGTAACAGGCTTATCAAAATAATAAAGGCCACCAACGGTAGCCTTTTCGCCTTACGAACTACTTCGCTTAACTTTTGATTTTTCTGTAGATAAACAGAACGACAATCGCGCCGATAACCGCTACGGCAAAGCTGCCAAAGTTGAAGCCGTCAACTTTGCCAAACCCGAAGAACGTGCTGATCCATCCCCCTACCACGGCACCGACGATCCCCAGGATGATCGTCATGAAGAATCCGCCGCCATCCTTACCAGGCATAATCCACTTCGCCAGAATACCTGCAATAAGCCCAAAGATAATCCATGAAATAATGCCCATTTTTTCCTCACTTATGTTTGTACGTTAGCGGTTTACTCGCCGTTAAAAAGAATAGCACATCATCAGAGAATTGAAATTTGTGATAAATGTCACTTTTATTATTTTTTCTTTATTCCCATAAAAGTTGGGGTTGCAAGTTTAGATGATAAAGATTATCTTTCTCATTACTGAATAGTTGAGCAAATCACTCAGGTATTCAGTACGACATTGCTCACATTGCTTCCAGTATTTTTGCCCGCCTCACTGAGTGCGGGCTTTTTTTTGACGTTTACTCGTCATTTATGACGAATCCCCTGTCATTTTCTTCATCTTTTCGCAGACAAGCCCCGCCGCGTCTGAGTTTCTGTTTCTGGCACGGTTTGTGCTTTAACAGCCCGTCGCTACGACAAACCGAAGCCAGCGCCATGTCGCGCGTCGGCTTCGACTACAATTCGCGCTATTTCAGCTTTTAACAGGTCTGTTATTGATGAAAAAAATCACCAGTGTGTGCCCGTACTGTGGGGCCGGGTGCAAGCTCAAGCTTGTTGTTGAAAATAACAAAATTATCCGTGCCGAAGGCGCAGAGGGTGTAACCAACCAGAACCAGTTATGCCTGAAAGGCTACTATGGCTGGGACTTCCTTAACGACACGCGGCTTTTGACGCCACGTCTGACCCGCCCGATGATCCGCTATCAAAAAGGCGGAAAATTTACCCCCGTCAGTTGGGATGAAGCAATCCGCTATACCGCACAACGCTTATCCGCCATTAAAGAAACCTTTGGGCCCCGCGCCATTATGACGACAGGCTCTTCCCGTGGGACAGGGAATGAAACCAACTACGTCATGCAGAAATTCGCCCGCGCCGTACTCAATACCAACAATGTCGATTGCTGCGCCCGCGTATGCCACGGCCCTTCCGTCGCCGGGTTGCAGGAGACGCTGGGTAATGGGGCGATGAGTAACTCCATCAGTGATATAGAGAACTCCAAATGCCTGCTGATTTTCGGCTATAACTGCGCAGACTCTCACCCTATTGTCGCGCGCAGAGTCATTAAGGCCAGGCAGAACGGCGCCAAAATTATTGTGTGCGATCCCCGGCGCATTGAGACCGCCCGTATTGCCGATCAGCACCTGCAACTGAACAACGGCTGCAATATGGCGCTGGTTAACGCCTTTGGCTACGTTCTGCTTGATGAACACCTTTACGACACGGAGTACGTACAAAAGCACACGGAAGGACTGGAGGCCTATCGGGAGACCGTAAAAGATTACGCCCCGGAATCCGTTGAACATTTGACCGGCGTCCCTGCCCAGCAGGTGCGTCAGGCGATGCGAACGTTCGCCGCCGCCCCTTCCGCCACGGTCATGTGGGGAATGGGTGTGACCCAGTTTGGTCAGGCTGTCGACGTCGTGCGCGGTTTGTCGAGCCTGGCGTTGCTGACGGGCAATCTGGGGCGTCCTGACGTCGGCGTCGGCCCGGTACGCGGTCAGAACAACGTCCAGGGAGCGTGCGATATGGGCGTTCTGCCTAACCAGTTCCCCGGCTACCAGGACGTGACGGATGCAGCCGCCAGAGAGAAATTCGCGCAAGCCTGGGGAATCGATGCCAGCCTGATGGATGACAAAGTCGGCACGCGTATTACCGAGGTGCCGCACCTGGCGATGGAAGGCAAAATTAAAGCCTACTACATCATGGGGGAAGATCCGCTGCAAACCGAGGCCGACCTGGGGCTGGTGCGGGCCGGTTTCGAGGCGCTGGACTTTATCGTGGTGCAGGATATTTTCATGACCAAAACGGCAGAAATGGCGGATGTTCTCCTGCCCGCGACCTCATGGGGCGAACACGGCGGCGTCTTCACCTGTGCCGACCGTGGCTTCCAGCGGTTTGAAAAAGCCATCGACCCCACCGGAGATGTGAAGCGCGACTGGGAGATTATCAGTCTGCTGGCGACCGAAATGGGCTACCCGATGCATTATGAAAGTAACCAGCACATCTGGGATGAGATGCGCGAACTGTGTCCGCTTTTCTACGGCGTCACCTGGGAAAAAATGGGCGATATGGGGCATGTGCAGTGGCCGTGCCCGGATCTTGATCACCCCGGCACACCGTATCTTTACGCACATAGTCAGTTTGATACGCCCAGCGGCAAAGGCAAGTTATTCGCCGCGCCGTGGCGGGCTCCGGCGGAAGTTCCTGATGATGTGTTCCCGATGGTGCTCTGTACCGTTCGCGAAGTGGGACACTATTCCTGCCGCTCAATGACCGGCAACTGCGCTGCGCTACAGGCGCTGGCAGATGAACCTGGCAACGTGCAAATCAACACGAACGACGCGGAAAAACTGGGGATTCGTCATCGCGAACTGGTGTGGGTGAGTTCACGTCGCGGTAAAGTCATCAGCCGGGCCGATGTTTCAGATCGCATTAACCAGGGAACGGTCTATATGACCTATCAATGGTGGATAGGCGCCTGTAACGAACTGACTCAGGATAATCTTGATCCGATTTCGAAAACGCCTGAAACCAAATACTGCGCCGTGAAGGTCGAAGCCATTACCGATCAGCGCTGGGCGGAAAACCATGCTGCCCAATCGTACAGCGATATGAAGTCGCGTTTATGCGAGGCAATTGCATAAGCCGCGCTGTGCCTGTTAGCCCGGGTTCGGGAAAAAGAACCCGGGCGTTTTCATCAGCGAACCTCAATATTCCGCATGCTGCGGTTCCGCCGTCTGCAACGCAATATATTCATCTTGTTTATCGCGTTTCATAAACGTCAGCGTAACCAAAAAAAGCCCGATCATGAACGGCAATTCATACAGTTCTTCAATCAAATCGGTGTATTGCTTACTGTGCAGGAACAGCGGCGCCAGTAACCGATGATGCTCCACCGTATCGGAAATTAAAAACGCGCAGGCAGTAACAGTTAGCAACCACAGCGGCAGGGATTCTTCACGCAGCCGACGCGCAATCTCCTGGCGCAAAGTCTTTGAGATCAATACCGGAAGCACAAGCGCGGCGATCAGGACGACGGAGATCCCCCGGAAGATCATTTTGGGATGATCAGGAAAGTAGTCGCGCCCCCAGCTGGTGCTTCGCCCTAATAACACCAGCCACCACACCACCGCCCAAAGCCAAAACTGCTTTGCGCCGTCAGGGCGAGACAACGGCCTGATATACCAGGCGGTAAATAGCGCACCAAACAGTAGCCATAGCGCCTGCCCATTTTCAATCCATAACACCACGACGCCATTTAGCAGAGGTACGTGCCAGTTCGCAGTGAAAGGAATAACCAACGCAACAAGCGCAAGGACGAGAGCCGACGAGGTTAATCGAGTATCAAATTTCATGGTGGTCATTTTCTGTTCAGTGTTTGATGCTCAATCATATATTTTATGAATGCCAGAGCATTAACAAACAATGCGATGTTCTTAAGGTTTCCTTAATATTTCTTTTCAATTAACTTCAGTTGTCAGGTACATGCTGATATCAGGCGAAAAAAAAACCGCCCAGCGTCGTGATAGCGCTGTGCGGTTTAGCGTAACGGTTAAAAAATCGCGGTCGCAGGCTTCCCGAACGGGATCACCAGCCGCAAACGTCATGCTCGTTTTCGGTGTCGTATGAGCGCACGGTGTTCACCAGATCTTTCACCACTTCTGCCGCAACGTCCGGGACCAGCAGTGTCATCGGCGCTTCAGTTTCATAATCAACTGAAACACCGTTGCTGTTATTGGTTACGGTAACGGTATAGGTCGCTTTGCCCATGATTTACTCCTTCCCGGTATGAATGACTTTTCGTTGGCTGGCGCTTTCCATCAGCACTTCCGGTGCAACAAAAAAGTCGATGTTAAAGTAGGTATCGTCGCTCATCACTTCGATGTTGTGCCATTTTTCCGGGGGAAAAACGCCGAACTGACCGGCTTCAATGATCATCACTTTTTCCGGTTCCGGGCTGTGTTCATCTGCGTATCCGAGATATTTGACCGCCCCCTGCATAACCGACAGGCGAGGATAAACCCCTGGTCGGGTTCCTTTATCAAGGTGGCGTTCGAAAATTCCGGCTGGCGCGGTGTCTTTATTCCAGAACGGAGTGGAGCGTGTATGGATATGATTTTGTGGAATTTGAAGCATTTTATTCCCTCTTCCAGTAACAACCAGCGATCTTACTGAATCGCTGCTGTAAAAAGGGTACGCCTCATAAGATGTGTTTTAAATACCATTTATTGGTTATTTTTTTCCGTCGCGCGTGGCGGTGAGCATCATCTTTAAGCAAAAAGTAAAAACGGAAGGCCCACAGAGTGCGCGGGCCTGATGGCGTTATGACTGAAGCGTCGCCAGACGTGCGGCAAAACCAACGAAAATCAAACCGATAAGGGAATTCCCCACCTTCGCCAGTTTCTTTTTCGTGCGAATGTACTGCGTTACAAAAGCGCCCGAAATAATCAGGAAGCTCAGATAGAAAAAGCTCACCACTTCAAGCGTTGTCGCCAGGATAAAAAATGACAACCCCGCGTGCGGCGCATTGACGTCAATAAACTGGACGAAAAACGAAACGTAAAAAAGGATAGCTTTGGGATTGGTCAGGCTCAGAATTAAGGCACGTTTAAAGATTGCGCCAAACGGAACCTCATCATGCGCCACTTCGCTCCCTTTCGATTTGAGCGTGGCGTAAAGAATCTTCGCACCAAGATACAGCAGATAAAAAGCGCCGAGATAACGAACGATATTAAACAGCACCGGCGTTGTTTTTATTAATGTTGCGACGCCCGCGTACGCCAGAAACATCAGCACCGCATCGCCAATGAACACGCCGCTGGCGGCGAGATACCCGCCTTTCATCCCTCGCCCGACGCTGTTTTTCAGCACAAATATCGTATTAGGCCCCGGCACCAGCACGATAAAAATGGCCCCAACCAGATACGTCCAGTAGTTCAGAACTCCATACTCTGCGAACACGTTAACCTCTTCCTGAAAAAAACAGATACGCTTTACTGCGAAACAATATGCTAACGAATGAACTGAATGATGGGAAGGGAAATCATAGCGTTGCGTTATATCATGATATTTACCGGCAAAGGCGCCCTACTTATGACAGATATCGCTCTTTTGGGACACCGTCGCAACACGATGGCGGGTCCTGCCGGACCCGCCATAATGACAACATCTTAGTGGTGCAACATCTCGTCGACGACCTCTTCGGCCTTCAGCTGGTACGGATAATAGGTTGGCCAGTTATCCATTTCTTCAAGCAATGCCTGCTGGGAAGTGTTCCCCATAAAGATATGGAAATGGCTCGACTTACGCGGCGCGATAATATGATCGCTGAACTGCACATATTTAGGCGCGTTGCTCTTCGCATCTTTACACTCAAACAGATAGCGAACGCCTTTTTTACCGGATGCGTAGGTCAGGATTTTGTGTCCGGCATAATCGTATTGGCAGGACTCAACCTGATTACCGGTGTGAAATTCCATGACACCATTCTCAATGCCGATAGTATCCACATTGGTGGCGTAGCCTTTACGGTAATAGGCCTTAATCTCCTCGGCCGTTTTGCTGTTATCTTTCTCCGCTTTCTTTTTAAATACCGGATCAAGCTCCCCGCTTACCAGATACGGATAAACAGACTGCCACATACCGTCCCAGTCCGTTAGCGCCCTGTCCTTCACGTTTTTATCGTCAAAAACGCCTTCTGCCGCCTTTTGCTCCATCTCCGTTAGCGGTGCGCCATGTGAATGGTGCCCATGCGCAAGCGCGTGTCCGCTAACCAGAAGCATTCCCAGAGCTACTGCTAATTTTTCAAAATGAATCGCCAAAATATCACCCTCAATCAGTGCATAAAGATAAAATGTTATAATATAACATCACCATTAATTCAACTCTGAATGAGAAGCATAAAAAACGGGAGCACACAGGCTCCCGCTTATTCCAACAAACTGACAGTCCCCGGCGTTACAGAGTGACAATCTCTGGCTCATCAAATACCGTGAGCGTTGGGGCTTCGCCGGTAAATTTCTCTGCGTATACCAGGGTCGTATTCCCCGCGCAGCCGTTCGCCAGCCTTGACGTCGGGATGTCCGCCGTCAGCACGTTGGCGCCGCCGTTTTTACAGATGCCATTCTCGATATCAGGCCAGGCGCCTTCATGGATACAGATGATCCCCGGCTTGATCCCGTCGCTGACGTGCGCCCCGACCAGAACCTGACCACGACCATTCCATACGCGTACCAGGTCGCCCTCAGCAATGCCTCTTGCCTTCGCATCATCTGGATGAATCGTCACCGGCTCGCGATCGGCAATGGCATACTCTTTTCGCAACGACGCATAGTTCAACTGACTGTGCAGACGGTGCGCCGGATGGGCGGTCAGCAACTGTAACTGATCCTTATCCGCAGACCCTTTCCACTCATCCGGTTCAATCCATGAAGCATGAGGCGGACAGTCTTTGTAGTGATAACCTTCAATGGTTTTTGAATAGATCTCGATCTTACCGCTTGGCGTACCGAGCGCATTCATGACCGGATCATGGCGGAAATCGGCATAACGCACATATTTGTTGTTCTTTTCGTTCTCGCGCATTTCAATCAGCTTATTCTGCTGCCAGAACGCATTGAACTGAGGCATTGCCACACGTTGAGCGCGAGCCGCCTTTTGCGCGGCGTCGTAGAATTGCTTCAGCCATGCCATCTCATCTTTACCCTCGGTATAGACCGCTTTGCCGCCGGGTTTGAGCATCTCAGCTAAATCAGCAAAGACGTCAAAGTCATTACGGGCCTCAAACTGCGGCTCAATCACCTGCTTCATAGGCACCAGATGCTGGTTGCTGTAGTCTCCGGTCATCGTGAGATCGTTACGTTCAAACGATGTGGTGATCGGGAGAACAATATCGGCATGTTTCGCCGCCGCCGTCCAGTAGCACTCGGAAATCACCACCAGCTCGGGCTTCTGCCACGCTTTGATTAAGCGGTTGGTATCCTGATGATGGGTAAAGTTCGCGCCGCCTGCCCACCAGATCATTTTGATATCCGGGAAGGTCTGCTCTTTACCATTATGCTGATATTTTCCTCCCGGGTTTTCCAGCGCCTCCACAATTCGCGCCACAGGCAGATTCACCACCGCATCCGATACCGCCCAGTCGTTCCCTGCCGACGATCCCCCCTCAATTTGCGCCGATATCGCAGGCAGTACACCACCGGTACGCGTCGGGTTCCCGCCGTTGGAATAGTGATAGGAGAAACCGAAACCGCCGCCTTCCGTCCCAATTTGCCCCAGCATCGCGGCCAGCGTCACCAGCATCCAGTGTTTTTGCTCACCGTATTGCTGACGTTGAATCCCCCAGCCCGCCATCAGCATGGTTTGGTTGCTGGCGAAAATTTCCGCCAGTTTCTCAATCTGTTCTGCGGGTACGCCACAGACGCCGGATGCCCATTCAGCGGTTTTCTCAACGTTGTCGCTCTTGCCGAGCAGATACTCTTCAAACTGCGGATAACCGGTGGTGTATTTTTCCAGGAACGCTTTATCGTGACGCTCTTTTTTCACCAGCGTATGCGCAATCCCCAGCATCATCGCCACGTCAGTTCCCATATGCGGGGCGATCCACGTTGCATTGTCGCCAAAAAACTCAATGGTTTCTGAGCGCATTGGGTCGATCGCGATAACGGTTTTTCCCGATTTCTTCAGCAGATTAAAATACTCAAGCCCTTGTTCATCCGTACTGCTCCAGGCAATTTTTAACGTGTTGAGCGGGTTCATCCCCCACAGCACCACCACCTGGCTGTGCTCAAGCACCATCGGCCATGTCGTCTGTTGTTCATATACCTCAACCGATCCCACAACATATGGCATGATAACCTGCGCCGCCCCGGTGGAATAATCCCCGGTATGGCCTGCATATCCCCCGGCCATACTCATATAGCGTTGCAGCAACGTTTGCGCTTTATGCAGGACGCCGCTGGAGCGCCAGCCATAGGAACCCGCAAAAATGGAGGACGGGCCATAGCTGCTACGAATACGGCTATGCTGCTCATGAATGAGTTTCAGCGCCTGTTCCCAGCTCACCCGCACAAAGGGATCGCTTCCCCGTTTACCGTCCGCTTTACCTGGATTTTCCAGATAGCTTTTACGCACCATTGGGTATTTTACACGGACGTTGGTATGTACCTGATCCGGCGCGGTTTGCTGCAATGAGTTCGGTATGGTTTTAGGTAATGCGCCTTTTGAAGAGACAACTTTGCCGTCTTTGACCTCCACATATACGGCCCCCCAACGTGCGGCAGTCAGGATGGCGCCGCCATTTTGGTTTTCGGCCCAGGCAGGCATTGGGATCACCGAAGAAATCGCCATAGTCCCGGTTGCCGCTCCAGCCGTCTTGATAAAGTCACGTCTTGTGAGTTTCATGATTTCTCCTGGTATTATCACTATTCATGCATGTCTTTCGCGTTGTACTGGAAGTAACGGCTCAGGATATCCAGTTCGTTTTCACTGATGTTGGTACGAGCCCCCATCCCTTTCGCCACAGAGGGCCAGGCATTGAGGGTAAAATGCTTCGCAGGAATCGGCGCATGGCAGCCTGCGCAATACACATTGTCGAGTTTGCGCGCGTAGTCCCACATCGGTTCGCGGCTGGCGAGCGCAGAGCCGCTCCACTCGCCCTGTAGCGCCACATCCCGCCACGCGTTACCGTAATCATCTTTTTTCCAGTCAGAGAGAATGTTGAGTGATTGCTGCCCTTTCTCACTCAGACTGGCAAGGATCAACCGCTGGCCTGCCGCGTAGTAAATAACCTGCTCGCTCCCCTGCATCTGGCTTCCGCGGATCTCCACCAGCCGTGAGGTTTCCGTCGATTTCAGGACATGCATTTGCGTGGCCGGATAGACGGTTGCCAGATCGCCAAGTGCGGTATTGCTTACGGCATAGAGCGTTTTTGCAGATGCGGAGGTGGATGCAGACTGGGCCTCAAGCGCTTTGAGGGCGCTGTCGTCCATTGTTATTTCGGGTGGGAAGTGGGCGACGCCTTTGTGGCAATCAATACAGGTTTGTTTTTCCTGAATGCCCATTTGGTGCATTTTGCGGGCATCAGCGCTTTGCGCGTCAAGATCCATCGCATCCATGCTATGACAGCTACGACAGGTTGCGGAGTCGCTGGCTTTCAACTGCGCCCAAACGGTTTGCGCCATCTCCAGACGGTGTTCTTCAAACTTCTCTGGCGTGTCGATTTTTTTGGTGATGAACTGATGATAGACATCTTTCGAGGCAAGGAGCTTGGCTACCAGGTAATCCACCCCACCTTCCGGGATATGACAATCCGCGCATTCCGCACGAATCCCCTTCTGATTCTGGAAGTGAACCGAGCCCGTATACTCCTCATAAGGCGCCTGCATCGTATGGCAAGACAGACAAAATTCAGTGCTCGATGTTTTATGTAACGTCCATTGCCCCGCTAAAACAATTACTGCGCCAAGAACGATGCAAAGCAGCATCGTCCATAAAATGGTTTTATTTATTTTTCTCATTCTTCATTCTCGTCAGACAACTACCCTTTTAGAGGTAGACAATAATTAGACTGAGCAGGTTAATTATTGATATCCATCAAGCGTGGATGTGAATAAGAATTAGCATGCAAGTAAATTTGAAGGGGATCGCAGATTACACAGCAACGGAATATATGAATACAAAAGTGTTAAAACACAGTTAGTTACACTGCATAGTATAGATATTTAAACCGGCATTAAATTAAATATCAGGAGAAAGCTTCAAATAATTAAGATGGCGATTCAAGAGAGAGAAAACATCCCGTCGTTATATAAATAAATATACAATGAAATAAAGTAAAACGGAACCCATTACTGCTTCATAACGATATTCACGGTAAAAATCATTCTCCTGACAGCCATCATGTCAGTAACACCTTCTGGTGGACGTTTTGTGTCTACATTCTTACGACTTGCGGACTCGTTCACATAACTTTGATCTGATTACTTCTTATACAACCGATAAGTCCAGTACACTTAAGGTGGAGATAAAACAAACAGGAGGTGGTGAATATGTATCGTTCTATTCTGGTGCCGATTGATATCTCAGAAGCCAGCTTGACCCGTCAGATCATCCCGCAGGTTGAGGCGCATGCTAAAACCGCAAAGGTGCATTTTTTGGCCGTAATACCTTCTGTCCCGTTCTATGCCTCACTGGGTCTGGCCTACTCCAGCGAGTTCCCGGATAGAAGCGGTCTTCAGTCAAAGGCCGCCGTCAAACTGGAGGAAATTGTTAAACAATTCAATATCCCCGAGGGCAGGAGCCAGTCCCATGTTGTCTACGGCCCGCCCAAAGATCAGATCCTCAAACTGGCGGATGCGGTAGAAGCCGACCTGATTATCATTGCGTCGCATCAACCGGGTTTCAGCACCTATCTGCTGGGTTCAACTGCTGCGGCCGTTGTTCGCCATGCAAACTGCCCTGTTCTGGTTGTACGCTAATACCGCTCGCTAACCCTGGCGAAAACGGGAGCCAACAGGCTCCCGTTCTTGTATCACACCTGTTTTCTGATGAATGACTCCCGATAAAAACAGCCTTATAAAACGAATGGTTGAATCATTAAATGATAATGGTTATCATTCTCTTGCTCTAAATACCTTAGCGCCTAATACAGGTATTGAAAGCACGACATTGCTCACATTGCTTCCAGTATGATTTTGCCCGCACTCTGTTGCGGGCTTTTTTTGCCAGAGTATTCATGCTCTCAGGGAAAAGGGCATGTGAGTCGTTAAACATTAAAAGGATATTTATGAACATAAAGAGAGTTGCCGGCACGATTTCAATCGTATTGTTGACGGCTTGTGTCGACTCAGAAGTACAACCCGCGCCCTCTTCCGCCAGCCCAATTTGTCAGGGATTCGGCTGCGTAAAAACTCCCGGGAAACTTCCCAGCCGCGCCGCCACCCATAAACCGACAAAAGAAGAAAGAAACCGTGTGATCCGGGGCGAGAAACCCGATTTTGGCTCCGAAGAGTGGAGTGTCGGGGGTACGCTGCCTGGCTGGTGATTGCAGGTGCAGAGTCGTCACTCTCACAACACGCCATTCTACTGACATAAAAAAACGGGAACTGACAGGTTCCCGTTCTTGTTTATCCTCAGGTGCATATTTACAGATACCCGGCGATATAACCGGAAATCATACGCACAAGATAAGGCCACCCGGCCATGACAAGCAGCATCAGCAGCGCGATAAGCAGCCCCGTTAATACTGACCGAATGCGTTCATGTTCCGTGCCCATTTTCACCTCCCCTGACCGCAGAAAATGAATGACTAAATTCCCAATAGCACGAACACATGACAGGTTTATGACGGCATTATTGACCAGTAACCGCCCGGAGGCGGTTTGAAACCAGGAAGCGAGCTATTCGCCGTTACTCTCAATCGCGTTTTCTTTCTTCCCATACAGGGCCGGCTTGCCTGCTGGTCGGGTCTTAAAGCGACGGTGTAGCCACATATATTGTTCAGGAGCCAGGTTGATTGCGCGTTCAATCGCCCGATTCATTCTGGTCGCAACGGTTTCCTTGCCCTCGTCATACAGTTCATGGCCGATATCCGGGAGGATGATCAGCTCGTACCCTCTTCCATCCGCTCGGCGTCGGGGAACAAAAGGAACAACCGCCGGGCGGGCGCTTCTGACAAGTATGTAACTGCCGGCGGTAGTCGCCGCATCGGGAACATCAAAAAAAGGAACAAACACGCTGTTACGAGCGCCATAGTCATGATCAGGTGCATACCAGACAATCTCACCTTGTTTGAGCACTCGTATCATGCCTTTTAAATCATAGCGATCGAGCATGGTTTTATTTGAGCGAAGACGTCCCCGCGTCTGCAACCAGTCATACAGCGCGTTATTGTTCGGCCTGTATACGCCAATGCCCGGATTGAGCATCCCAAATATGCGCGCCCCAAGTTCAAGAGTAAGAAAGTGCATACCGATGAGAAGCACGCCTTTATTTTCAGCTCGCGCACTTTCCATATGTTCATAACCCGTAACCGTAAACCATTTGCGTAAACGCCTGTCTGACCAGAACCAGGCGATACCGGTTTCAAGTACCCCCATGCCTACCGACTCAAAATTTTTAATCAGTAATTTTTCACGCTCCTTCGCAGGTAGCGCCTTAAAGCAAAGTTCCAGGTTGCGACGGGCTATTGTTACCCTGCGAGGCAATGCGCGCATGGCCACTCTCCCCAGACAAGCGCCAAGCCTGAGCAGAATGGGATAAGGCAGCAAAACAGCACATCGTAAGAAGAAAATACCCAGCCATAGCAGCCAGTAGCGAGGATGAAAAAAAGCGAATGAAAATGTTGGGAGTCTCGTCATTGAGTAAAATACGTTCCGATTTACTGATAACTGCGGTGTTAGCTATCTGACTATTACAAAGAGGGGAAAACTAAAGCCCCGGTTAGCACAAAAAGTCTATAAAAAGACGAAAAAGTCGTTTTGTCATTTTTTGCGACTTATCCCCTGCTCACCGCGAGGTCGTAAAAACGTCATTTACCTTTTCGCCGCCACATGACCGATCGGACAATTTCAGGTCTATTCATTAAGCACAATTGAGGTTATGTTATTACATAACTTTTAGTGAGAAGGGTAATCATCAGATGAAAGTCAGAAACATATTCGCCATATCACTGGCAGCCTCGTCGTTCAGTTGCCTGGCATTCAAATCGCCGCCCAACGTAGTACCCGGTACGGCTCCTGATAACGTTCGCACACTCGAAAGTAAGATTCTGGGAAGTTTTTACAGTCAGCATGGTACTGAGCCGCAGACAACATTTTTGGGAACCTGTGACGCTTCACCCGTTCCAGGTTGTTCATGCCCGTTTTGCACAATGCTCCGTAGCCACATCCGCTGATGGGCTAATCGTCTGAGTCACTGGCAGATGCACATCTTCCCCGTCTGGAGACTTGCGAAGTATCGTCTTAGTCCTCTGCGAATTCGACATTCAAAAAACAAGTTCGAATGCTAATAATAAAAAACGGGAACCCTCAGGCTCCCGTTCTTGTTTAACCCAGAAACTGGATTACATATTTGCGATGATCGCGTCGCCAAACTCTGAACATTTCAGCAGCTTAGCGCCTTCCATCAGACGTTCGAAATCGTAAGTGACGGTCTTCGCGGCAATCGCGCCTTCCATCCCTTTGACGATCAGATCTGCGGCTTCGAACCACTGCATGTGGCGCAGCATCATCTCAGCAGACAGAATGATGGAGCCCGGGTTAACTTTATCCTGGCCCGCGTACTTCGGCGCAGTACCGTGAGTCGCTTCGAACAGCGCGCACTCGTCACCGATGTTCGCGCCCGGCGCGATACCGATACCGCCAACCTGCGCCGCCAGGGCGTCAGAGATGTAGTCGCCGTTCAGGTTCATACAGGCAATCACGTCGTACTCAGCCGGACGCAGCAGGATCTGTTGCAGGAACGCATCGGCGATCACGTCTTTAATCACGATCTCTTTGCCGGTGTTCGGGTTCTTGATTTTGACCCACGGGCCGCCGTCGATCAGCTCGCCGCCGAATTCATCACGCGCTAACTGGTAGCCCCAGTCTTTAAACGCGCCTTCGGTGAACTTCATGATGTTGCCTTTGTGAACCAGGGTCACAGAATCACGGTCGTTAGCGATGGCATATTCAATCGCCGCACGCACCAGACGTTTGGTTCCTTCTTCGGAACACGGCTTAATACCGATACCACAGTGTTCAGGGAAGCGAATTTTCTTCACACCCATCTCTTCGCGCAGGAATTTGATCACTTTCTCGGCATCCGCAGAGTCGGCTTTCCATTCGATACCTGCATAAATATCTTCAGCGTTTTCGCGGAAGATGACCATGTCGGTCAGTTCAGGGTGTTTAACCGGGCTTGGGGTGCCCTGATAGTAACGAACCGGACGCAGACACACGTACAGGTCGAGTTCCTGACGCAGCGCCACGTTCAGGGAACGAATACCGCCGCCGACCGGGGTAGTCAGAGGGCCTTTGATGGCCACGCGGTAATCACGAATCAGATCCAGGGTTTCAGCAGGCAGCCAGACATCCTGGCCATAAACCTGAGTGGATTTTTCACCGGTGTAAATTTCCATCCAGGAGATTTTACGCTCGCCTTTATAGGCTTTCTCGACAGCGGCATCGACCACTTTGAGCATGGCTGGGGTTACATCAACACCGATACCGTCGCCTTCAATGAACGGGATAATCGGATTTTCAGGAACGTTGAGTTTGCCGTTTTGCAGGGTGATCTTCTTACCTTCCGCCGGAACAACTACTTTGCTTTCCATTCACCTCTCCTTCGAGCGCTTCTGGTTTGCTCGTCTGTCATCACGCTGCATGTGCGTTTGCGTCCTGCGACACGGATGCATTAGAGCAACTTTTTTGTTAATGATTTGTAATGAGCGTGTCAATACTACCCTATTGTTTGCTGCCATGAAAGACACTCGTTATTAGGCTATAATGCGGCAATTGATAAGCCCTGAAAATACCATGCAAAAAACTTCTTTTAGAAATCACCGGGTTGAGCGATTCAGCTCACGACAAGTCACTAAGCGGCGGAAAGAAAACCAGCCAAAACGCGTGGTTTTGTTCAATAAACCTTACGATGTTTTGCCGCAATTTACGGATGAGGCCGGGCGCAGCACATTAAAAGACTATATTCCTGTCCAGGGCGTCTATGCAGCAGGTCGTCTGGACAGGGACAGCGAAGGTCTTCTGGTGCTCACCAACGATGGCGCATTGCAGGTTCGTCTGACGCAGCCCGGCAAACGTACCGGTAAGATTTATTACGTTCAGGTTGAAGGTGAACCCACCGCAGAAGCGCTGGAAGCCCTGCGCAATGGCGTGACGCTCAATGATGGCCCCACTCTGCCTGCGGGCATTGAGGTAGTGGACGAACCCGAATGGCTGTGGCCGAGAACGCCGCCGATTCGCGAACGAAAAAGTATCCCCACCCGCTGGCTCAAAGTGACCTTATATGAAGGCCGTAACCGTCAGGTACGGCGTATGACGGCGCACGTCGGCCACCCTACGCTGCGACTGATCCGCTACGCAATGGGCAACTACACGCTGGATAATCTTGCCAACGGCGAATGGCGAGACGCTACCGATTAAGGAAAAACCATGTTCAAACCGCACGTCACCGTCGCCTGCATCGTCCATGCAGAAGGTCAATTCCTCGTGGTGGAAGAGACCATTAACGGCAAAGCGCTCTGGAATCAGCCAGCCGGACACCTGGAAGCCGACGAAACGCTGGTGGAAGCCGCCGCGCGCGAACTCTGGGAAGAGACAGGGATTACCGCGCAACCCCAGCACTTTATTCGTCTGCATCAATGGATCGCGCCGGACAACACGCCGTTCCTGCGTTTCCTGTTTTCCATTGAGCTTGCCAGGATGTGCGCCACTGAACCTCACGACAACGACATTGACTGCTGTCGCTGGGTCAGCGCCGACGCGATCCTCAACGCCCCCAACCTGCGTTCGCCGCTGGTTGCCGAGAGCATTCGTTGCTGGCAGAACGGGCAACGTTATCCGCTGACGATCATCGGCGAATTTAACTGGCCGTTTACAGAGGGTGTCAAGTAAAAGGGCTGCGTGATAGAATACGCCGCCTTGAAGTTCAATGTCGTGAGTATTCCAATGTCAGAAAGCCCAAAAAAAGTGATCGTCGGCATGTCCGGCGGTGTCGACTCCTCCGTTTCCGCCTGGCTGTTGCAACAACAGGGCTACCAGGTAGAAGGCCTGTTCATGAAGAACTGGGAAGAGGACGACGGTGAGGAATATTGCACAGCGGCAGCCGACCTGGCTGATGCGCAGGCCGTTTGCGACAAACTTGGCATTGAACTGCATACCGTAAACTTTGCCGCAGAATACTGGGACAACGTTTTTGAACTCTTCCTGGAAGAGTACAAAGCGGGCCGCACGCCGAACCCGGATATTCTGTGTAATAAAGAGATCAAATTTAAAGCCTTCCTCGAATTTGCCGCTGAAGATCTGGGCGCTGATTATATCGCCACCGGTCACTACGTCCGTCGCGCGGATGTGGACGGCAAAAGCCGCCTGCTGCGCGGGCTCGACGGTAACAAAGATCAGAGCTACTTCCTTTACACACTCGGCCATGAGCAGATCGCCCAAAGCCTGTTCCCGGTCGGTGAACTGGAAAAACCGCAGGTACGCAAAATTGCCGAAGACCTCAGTCTGATCACCGCGAAGAAAAAAGACTCTACCGGCATCTGCTTTATCGGCGAACGTAAATTCCGCGAGTTCCTCGGTCGCTATCTCCCGGCGCAGCCAGGAAGAATCATCACCGTAGACGGCGACGAAATCGGTCAGCACCAGGGGCTGATGTACCACACGCTGGGCCAACGTAAAGGTCTGGGTATCGGTGGCACCAAAGAAGGCACCGAAGATCCGTGGTACGTGGTCGATAAAGATGTCGAGAATAACATTCTGGTTGTCGCTCAGGGTCATGAGCATCCACGTCTGATGTCCGTCGGCCTGATTGCCCAACAGCTTCACTGGGTCGATCGCGAACCGTTTAGCGGCCCCTTGCGCTGCACGGTGAAAACCCGCTACCGCCAGACCGACATTCCGTGCACCGTGAAAGCGCTGGATGACGAACGCATTGAAGTGATTTTTGATGAGCCGGTAGCCGCAGTAACGCCGGGTCAGTCGGCTGTCTTTTATAACGGAGAAGTGTGCCTCGGCGGCGGTATTATCGAGCAGCGCCTGCCCCTGCCGGTATAATTATTCTCTATAACTGATACAAGGAAGCAGTGATCGTGGCAAAGAATTATTATGACATCACCCTCGCACTGGCAGGCATTTGCCAGTCAGCACGCCTGGTGCAACAGCTGGCGCACCAGGGGCACTGTGATGCCGATGCGCTACACGTTTCACTGAACAGCGTTATCGATATGAACCCCAGCTCTACGCTGGGCGTATTCGGCGGCAGCGAAGCGAACCTTCGCCTCGGTCTGGAAACCCTGCTCGGTGTCCTGAATGCCAGTAGCCGCCAGGGGCTGAACGCAGAGCTGACGCGCTATACGCTAAGCCTGATGGTGCTGGAGCGCAAACTGTCAGCCGCCAAAGGCGCGCTGGACATGCTGGGCGAGCGCATTAACGGCTTACAGCGTCAGCTTGACCATTTTGACCTGCAATCAGAAACGCTGATGAGCGCGATGGCCGGTATTTATGTCGATGTCATCAGCCCGCTGGGGCCGCGCATTCAGGTGACGGGCTCACCCGCCGTGCTGCAAAGCCCGCAGGTGCAGGCAAAAGTTCGCGCCTCGCTTCTGGCCGGTATCCGTGCCGCAGTGCTCTGGCACCAGGTCGGCGGTGGCCGCCTGCAATTAATGTTTTCTCGTAATCGCCTGACCACTCAGGCAAAACAAATTCTTGCTCATTTAACCCCGGAGTTGTGATCTATGGAATTATCCTCACTGACCGCCGTTTCCCCTGTCGATGGACGCTACGGCGATAAAGTCAGCGCGCTGCGCGGGATTTTCAGCGAATACGGTTTGCTGAAATTCCGTGTACAGGTTGAAGTACGCTGGCTGCAAAAACTGGCCGCGCACGCAGCGATCAAGGAAGTTCCTGCTTTTGCTGCCGACGCAAACGGTTTCCTGGATACGATCGTCGCGAACTTCAATGAAGAAGATGCCGCGCGTATCAAAACCATTGAGCGCACGACAAACCACGACGTGAAGGCAGTTGAGTATTTCCTGAAAGAAAAAGTGGCGGATATCCCGGAACTGCATGCGGTTTCTGAGTTCATCCACTTCGCCTGTACTTCTGAAGACATCAACAACCTGTCTCATGCGCTGATGCTGAAAACCGCGCGCGACGAAGTGATCCTGCCGTACTGGCGTCAGCTGATCGACGCGGTCAAAGATCTGTCCGTTCAGTATCGCGACATTCCCCTGCTCTCCCGTACCCACGGTCAACCGGCTACGCCGTCCACGATGGGGAAAGAGATGGCTAACGTGGCTTACCGCATGGAACGCCAGTTCCGCCAGTTAAACCAGGTGGAAATCCTTGGTAAAATCAACGGCGCGGTCGGTAACTATAACGCCCACATTGCCGCTTACCCGGAAGTGGACTGGCACCATTTCAGCGAAGAGTTTGTGACGTCGCTGGGTATCCAGTGGAACCCGTACACCACACAGATTGAACCGCATGACTACATCGCAGAGCTGTTTGACTGCGTCGCGCGCTTTAACACCATCCTGATTGACTTCGATCGCGACGTCTGGGGTTATATCGCGCTCAACCACTTCAAACAGAGAACCATCGCGGGTGAAATTGGTTCTTCCACCATGCCGCACAAGGTTAACCCGATTGACTTCGAAAACTCCGAAGGCAACCTGGGCCTGGCTAACGCCGTACTGCAACACCTGGCAAGCAAACTGCCGGTTTCCCGCTGGCAGCGCGACCTGACGGACTCCACCGTGCTGCGTAACCTGGGCGTCGGTATTGGCTATGCGTTGATCGCGTATCAGTCCACCCTGAAAGGCGTAAGCAAACTGGAAGTGAACCGCGATCGTCTGCTGGATGAACTGGATCACAACTGGGAAGTGCTGGCAGAGCCGATCCAGACCGTAATGCGCCGCTACGGCATTGAGAAACCGTACGAGAAGCTGAAAGAGTTAACGCGCGGCAAACGTGTTGACGCCGAAGGCATGAAGCAGTTTATCGACAGTCTGGCCCTGCCGGAAGAAGAGAAAACGCGCCTGAAGGCGATGACCCCGGCCAACTATATTGGTCGCGCCATCACTATGGTTGACGAGCTGAAGTAATCCCCCCTGCCGGATAGCGATGCTAACGCATCTTATCCGGCCGATATTCAGCGCCCCCAATGCCGGAGACTCATCCGGCATAACTCTCCCCCCGGTTTACGAAATGTTTATCCCCGCCGCAACATAATCAGCGTTAAACTGCGAATGAAAAAAATAAACAGTTTAAGAAACATGCATTTATAACAATATCAAGAAGTTGGGGAATGTAGTTATCGGACAATAGCAGACAATATCAGGTATTTTATCGCCCCTAAAGTTGCCCCTAACCTACTATTTGCCCCCAGATCCGCCCCCAAAATCCATACCGAAAACCAACAAAAAACCTCGCCGAAGCACTGAGAAATCCCCGGCCTTAAGTGGGCTTCTCTAACGCGCTGGTCGATCAAGTACCGCGTTAATGCTACACTTGCACTCTTTCAGAATTCACTGATTTTTCACATGTTAAAGCTATCTATCTCATGGACATAAAACTGTCTGCGGTCTACCAAAATCAGGCCATTAGATACTGCATTGTCGGCGGTATGAATACGGCAGTCACAGCTTGCGTGATACTTGCCCTTACAGCCTCAGGCTTCGGCTTGTATGTATCTAATTTTTCTGGCTATGTTGTTGGGATATTGTTCAGTTACGTCCTTAACACATATTTTACTTTCTCGTCAAAGCCATCATTCAGAAGGTTGGTTAAGTTCATTGTATGTTGTGCAGCCTGCTACGTCATCAATCTCATAGCCATGAAAACAACTATAGCATTTGGTTTTGAAAATAAATATTTAATCCAGCTGGCAGGGATGTTTTTCTATACAATCTCTGGTTTTTTAATTAATAAACTCTGGGTAATGAAATAATGAAAGCGCCTGTTCTTTCCATTGTTGTGCCTTGCTATAACGAGCAAGATGTTTTTAGCCTTTGTCTTAATGAGTTATCATCTCGTATGAGTGAAATGAAAGACAAAGGGAAAATAGACAGAGAAAGTCATATAGTCTTTGTTGATGATGGAAGCAAAGATAATACCTGGCGATTAATAGAAGAAGCATCAAGTGACAGTTGTCTGGTGAAAGGGGTAAAACTTTCACGAAATAAAGGCCATCAGACTGCATTGATGGCAGGGTTATCATCATGCACTACATCTGACATTACTGTAAGTATTGATGCTGACTTGCAAGATGACACCGCTGTGATTGAAAAAATGGTTGACTCCTATCTCTCTGGTCACGACATAGTATACGGAGTAAGGAACGACAGAACCTCAGATAGTTTTTTTAAGAAGTTTACAGCAGAAGCATTCTATAAGGTAATGACCAGGCTTGGTGTAAATCAGGTTGAAAATCATGCTGATTTTAGGCTGTTAAGTCGAAGGGCGCTCAACTCCCTTTTACAGTATAAAGAACAAAACCTATATATTCGGGGTCTTATCCCCCTGATCGGATATCCAAGTGATAAAGTGTACTATTCTCGTCATGAGCGAGCAGCCGGAGAATCAAAGTACCCGCTTAGAAAAATGCTGGCTCTTGCACTTGAAGGAATCACATCGTTTTCGGTAACGCCATTAAGGATCGTAACCGCTTTAGGTTTTATTATTTCTATACTTTCATCAATTGGAGTTATATATACCCTTGCTCAGTATTTTCTTGGACATACCGTTAGTGGATGGGCGTCGATGATTTTGGCTGTCCTGTTTATAGGAGGGGTTCAAATGCTTTGCCTTGGTGTAATCGGTGAATATATCGGTAAAATTTATATGGAATCTAAGAAAAGACCAAAATTTTTTACTGAGAGAACATCAGGATTTAAAGAGGATGGTGGAATCTATAAATGAGAAATGAATCATTTAATAAGCTAATATACTTAACTATGGCGTTAGTCATTTGCCTGATGACATCATATTTTTACACATCAACTGAAAATGACATTTACTCGTTCGATTTCCTAGCGTATTGGAAAATGTACGCTGATTATAGTTCAATGCTATTTGACGACCCAGCTCAATATCTATCAAAAACCCTCCACGAGGTTTATAGCCAAGACTACAATCCTTTAGCATCTTCGATTATAGCCCCCATCTACTTTATATTTGGCGGTTCTAGGTTTATTTTTATTTCTGCCATTGCCGTATGCTATTTGATACCCGTTTCTTACTTGACATATCTTATTGTAAGAGATGCCACTAATATTCGGAGCAATGCAACATTTGCAGTGTGTTTATTGATATCGGTAAGTTTTGTAGGCTATTGGAAACCAATTCTCAGGGGTTACCCTGACATTGTTGCTATGATACCGCTGCTTTTCTGCATTTATTATATGCAGCACCATTCATTCTCTTTCAAGATTGATCTTAAGCGAGCATTATTTGTTGGTTTTCTCTTATGGCTGCCATTTGTATTGCGTCGTTGGTATGCATATACGATTGTAGCTACATACTTAGCTCTCCCTTTAGCAGATCTCATTTGGAACAAAGCCACAAATTATAAAAATGCACTAATTAATATAGTTATAAACTTTTCAATAGCAGGAGCAACAAGTATTCTACTTGTGATCTTTTTTCAAAAAGATGTTGCAATAAGAGCTATAACAACAGACTACTCGTCTATCTATTCGGCTTATGGTCTGCCGGTGATGGAGAGCATCTATAAGACTATAGCTCACATTGGATATTTTTTATTTGTTAGTTGTTCACTTAGTTTTTTTATTTCATATTTTACAATTAAAAGCTCCCGAAAAATAATCTTCATCATTTCTTTTATTTTTGTGTTAAGCTATATCCTATTTGTGCGCACACAGTCACCAGGGCATCAGCATGAGATACCATTCGTAACATGGATGCTCATCCCATTATTAATAGTCACAACCAAACTGTTGGATAACATAAAAAATAGTGAACTAAAAGCGCAATCAATTGTTGTAATGATATTATTCTCCATCTTAATTACTTCTGTATCTATTTACCGTTCATTATTTTCTGATTGGTTTGGCAGGACATTTTTCCCTGAAAAGGTTTACCAACTTAAGTTAGATAATTATGAAAATTATCTCAATATGATTAGCTATATTAAAGAGAGAGTCCTGACTGGTAATGTTAAATATGTATCAGTGATTAGTTCAGGTGGGGTGCTTAATCAAAGCATGCTCAAATATATGGCAAAAGGCTCTCTCGACAATAGAATCAAGCTAACCCCGCAAGTAGATTTACGTGATGGGATACCTATTGATTCCTTACTATCTGAATATTTAGTGGTTGTTACGCCGATAGATACTCATCTTCCTCATGGGCAGGAGGTAATAAAAATAACGGCCAATGAAGTTATGTCCGGTAAGGGCTTGGGGTCTCACTATGAAGAAATTAAAAGATTCCAACTTGCGAACGGAGCATTTGGAGTTGTTTATAAAAAAACATCTCCATTCACAACTAGCGAAGTCAAAGATTTTATTTTTAAATTTTCAAAGCATTACCCAGAATGGCAAGATAAATATGAAAATGATAAAGTATTGTCGCTAATGACATCCAACATTGAGCTTGGTGATGGTGCTGCATGGTTCTCAAGAACCAACGATTTTGGCATAAACACTCATCCAGGTAAAAATCTTGATACTGTTATCAGATTCATCCCTCTGAGAGACGTTATAACCATCAAGTCAACAAGCACGACTTGTAAAAATGGAGACGGCGTATATGTTTCATATTCATCAGCAGAAGATAGTGGGCGATTGCATATCGAACCGGGGAGAGAAGTAGAAATATCGCTGCATAATAAATACGCCCAGTTGGAGTTGCGTATAAATAAAGGCCTGAATGATTCCTGCGATAGCGTTTCGATAAATTGAATAAGAAGCGCCCACTTGGGCGCTTTTTTCTTCAGATTAGTATTCTCCAGGCCCCTCCTATCTTTTTAACGGTAATGACTCGGTTACCGTTAGCTGACCCAGTAAACACCTTGTTAGTACCGCCAACTGCAAGTCCTTCCCCTCCTGAATTGAAGGTTATTTGACCTGCTGTATCATTCGTGATCAATACATGGAAGTACATGCCATCTCTTGCAGGTTGATTTATGCCTGCAATTACAGTGTTATCGGCAGCAGATGCGATAGTATATGTAGCTCCGTTCTGAGGAACCCAAGAGTTTGTAACGGTCGGCCATCCATTGCCAATCGTGTTAAAGGGTATGGTGTTTGTTGATGGCTGACGCTCTCCGTCACCTTCTATATAATATGTGCGGTTTCGCTTATCGAACAGAACCTTAACTAGTTTGTTATTATTTACTCCAAAGCCTATATAGTGAAGTCCGCCTGACAAGTATGTCCCGCTTATTACTATTCCAGCTGCTGGGCTATCGCTTGTACATGCTAAATAGAAATGGTCGGTGGTGCCGATATCTTCAATGAAGAATCTCCGATATGCGGCACCAAGAACCCTGTATACCATCCCATTCTCTGGAACTAAGTTCGATGTTCCTGTGGTATTAAACTGACCACGGGTAGATGTTAACGGGCTCTGTTCCATGTATCTTCCGAGAAGAGTTGCGGCTCGTGTGTATGACGCAATTGCCTGCTGCCCTTCCTTCAACATTGCCAAGTTTAGCATTGTTCCATGTCGAATCCCCTCAGAACTTCTGACGGGGGCTGGAGAAGTCCATGTAGAGAAATCTGTTGTGGTGACAAAATAATATTCTCCATTGGTATTATAGGCATCAGCATATAGATACCATTGATTATATTTCTTTGAATACATTAGGCACGGCGCTTCAATGGCAGTACCACCAAAATCAAGGTCAGAAATCTTGGTATAACCACCAACTACTGTGTTAGACCGCCAAATTTCAATGTGTTTGTTGTACTCATTTTTAATGGCTATCAGGTAACGCCCCAGGGAATCCTGGTTCATTTGCGGATCAAGTCTCTGCACAGTGATATCTTGCAAGAAAAGTTGTGGCGCATCAAATGTGAGGTTTTCTAGATCATTGCACTTGCAACCTATCGCAGCAGCCCATGTTACGGAAGTCCCGTTAATGTCTGGTGCATTTGGATTGATGCCTACAGTAGCTATAATCCATACATCACCATTGTTATCTTGGAATAAAGCCGGGGCCCATATTTGGTTGATGCTAGTCGTAGTGCCGCCAAACTGAACTGCGGACTGACCGTAAAGTAATGTTGGCCCCATTTTTACTTCTTTCGGCGTCCAATTAATCATATCGTCACTCGTTAGAATGATAAGATCTCGAGGTTCGCCAATTGGAGGGTTTGGATGCCCCGAAGTGATGCAAATGTGCCATTTCCCATTGAAGAAAGAAATGTCCGGGTCGTTCCCTCTGACAGTTGTCAGGTCTGTCAAAGAGGTTTGTGCTGACGAAAGGTACCAATGACTATCAGTTTGCATATAAGTTGTGTTAACTGACTCTAACCATGCTCCATTGTAGCTTTTGAATAAAGTCACTTTCCTGTCTATCTGATTATTAAAGAAAATGCCAACATAAAAATCGGATGCATCCTCTGAAGGCACTCGATTATTAACATTTACTGTTTTATCAATATATTGCTGGACGGAGATACCATCACTGGTGCCAACCATTTCTGCACCAGAATTGTCTGCAAGTTGCTTCCTGAGCACGTCGCTAACATCAACTGCCAGCCATTTTCCATCACCGATCCCACCAGTAGACGCAGGGGTGGATCCAGATGGAACAGTTTTAGGCAGCGTGGACAGGTCATCCCAGCGGTACCAGACGCCAGTATCTTCATCCTGAATGATGTCACCGGCGGAATTAATAACCGCCCCGCCCTGAAATGTCCCGACAGGATTTAAGCCGAGGTTCGCGAGGGCTGTTTTATAACACTGCTCCATTCCATGCCAGGTAAGGCGCGGCACGCCAAAACGGTCATCCCACGTTTCATTGACCCGGTCATTTGAAAGGTGATCAAGGTTCTGGGCGTTATCGTACAAATCTTTTGCAGCAGCAGACCCCAGCGGATTGCCGGTGTTGTAAGTCGTCATATGGGCCTCATAAACGAAAAAACCCGCCGAAGCGGGTCTGTATTGGAGAGATTGTTGTTATGCGACATTGCCGGGATAAGTGGCATTGTCGTAATCGTAGAAGCTGGGTTTATACTGCTTCGCAGTTATCTGGCATGTGCCGTCTGATTGTGGTGCTATCTCTGAGACGATAGCGTCATAACCTGTGCGTGAAGAATCGCAGAAAATCAGGCGCGGCGGCTCGGTAGCCGGATCATTGAGAATAATAGAGCTGAATTCTGGTTGCTCGGGAACCAGCACCTGATAATCCCCCATTCTTGTTGCAACCATCAGGCCAGAAGCGGTGCCATCCTGGTAACGAATTAGTACCCGAGGGTTCTCGAAAGACCAGTCAAGAGGCTCCGTCACCGTAAACGTTGTCTTGTTCTCAGTGGTATCCATCTCTTCAATCAGCGCACTAATCGTCTGGCTGCCCGGTATATCGTCGGTCAGCACGATACGATCGCCGACGTTATAGCAAAGCGCGTCCAGTTCAGTTGAGGTCGTATGCGTCAGCCGTTGCTGTAAATACTTCATCAGACGACGCATGCCGATCTGATATGCCCGGTCCCGGTCGAGAACGCCATCAAGCGTATAGTCTTCAATTTTTACGGGCGTTGGATTATCTGGTGTCCGGCACTGTACCGTTTCCTCAGCCCATGTCGTTCCGTTGATATACGTAACGTCCACGCCGTCATAGTCGTCGTCAGACGGAGCCACGAACGCGGTTTGCAGGTCTTCAGTCATCTCATGCGGGCTGATAACCCCCGACCAGGGCTTAACGCCTTCGCGCGCAACCGAGGCAAGCCCGTCTGCCAGCAGAAAATAGCTTTTCCCGGCATTGGCGATCTTCTGTAAAACCTCCAGCGCAGATGTACTGTCGGTCGTCTCGAAGTCGAAAAACTCATTGTCAGGCGTCCAGTAGGTACTTTCCAGGGCATTAATGGCGTCGGTGTCCATGTCCAGACCTAACGAGTTACCAACGTGGTACAGCGCGCCGGAGATGCTGCGCGCCGCTCCAGTGTCGTAAATCCTTGTAGCTACCACATTCACCCGGCGATCGGACTGCGCTGCCAGCTTGCCACCGGTTTCCACCGTGACCCCCATCGTCGTTACGCCAGCGTACAATGACGGTCTGGTCAGCAGGCGGCCACGCAACGATTGCCAGTACATATTATCGCGGCTGTTATCCTGCCCCTGCTCGTTAGTGCGCCGGCAACGCACTTCAACAAGGCCGGGAGAACTCAGCGTGATGCGCTCAGTGAAACCAAGGCCATTAATATTTTTTGTGTTATACGAACCGGTTTTGCTCATCCATCCCAAACCAGATCCATAGACACGGTACTGAACTTCCCAGCGAACCGTTCTGTTTTGTTTTCTCCCTTTTTTGTCGTACCCGCAAATGCCATTCGGGAAGAAGAAATTCACTTCAAACATGTCGATGGTTTCATTATCCGGGCATGCCAGAAACGGGCCCATCCAGGAGTCGTTCTGGTTAACGCCAGATGCCTCAAAATCAAGCACGGTACGCGCCACGAAACCCGGCCATGTGTTATCGACAACGCCGTCAATCAAGCGCTGAAGAGTCACACTGGTGCCGTCCACATCGAAAATTTTGTACTGATATCCAGCGTGAGAAACGGAAAGCCTGATATACCCCTCTGGAATACCCGTAAATGGCGCGCCGGTCTCACTCTCATAAGCCAGCGTTACCGACGCGGTGATCTCTTCTTCTTCCTCTGTCGCATCTGCATGCGGCGTATACGAAGCGATAAACAGGCTGTAGTCGACGCTGTTGTACCAGAGCGTTACCGGCATTCCGACGTAAGGGGCGATTTCCGCCAGATTGTCACTGGTAATGCGGCTGTATGCGCCATCATTGGTAACAACAAACTGATCGGGTACGATTAGCTCAACCGTTGCGCCAGCAATCCACGAATCAGGCAGCTCGTTTGTTGCAGTATCATCATCAGCGCTTAATCCGTTAAACGTGATTGTGCTTCCCGACACCGTCAGTGACTGCGCTACCACATCATCCGTATCCGGTGCGGTCTGGGCCATATCCAGCCCGGCACCCGATGACGTCCCGCCAACCTCGGTAGAGTTAAACCAGTTTTCACTACGGCGATCACCAGCCACATTCTGGCCCGGCTGAAAAACGGTGTATGCGAAACCATCACCAAGCGATGAAACTGGCGTGGCGCCGACGCGCATATCCCCTTCGCCGAATGAAAATTGTCCGAATCCCAGAGCAACGAACATTTCAACGGTCATCACTGTCGGATCGTCCGGGCTGAAGCGGGTTACCGGTTGCACTACGTAATCGGGGTAAATTCGGCGGCGTCCGAACAACTCGCGAATTGGATCACCCAGCTTTGCACGGTTCGCTTTTGCCGGGTTAACGTCCAGTGAATCGCCTGTCGACGAAGAGAAACCACCGGGATCTGATGCGCCAGGCGCAAAGAACAGCGCATAAGCAACAGATGCGACCGAAACAGCAACGGCAATCCACGCCAGCGCAACGGCGCCATGAGGGACCGGATAAATGCGCACATCACTTTTCGGGCTGATCGCATAATCAAACCATGCAGCAGCCGGGATATTCACGCCGTCCACTTCAATGGCGATCGGATGCTTCATGTCAGCGCGGTAATTTTCAACATTCCGCGCCATCCACTGATGAATAGTCACCGCACCATGTTCATGCGTTTCCAGCGGCTCGCCGGGTAACCGGGAAGGATAAATTCTGATGGTCACTTCCAGAACTCCACTTTAACGAAGCGGCGAACAAACTGCGCCACCGGCGTAAAAGAAACGTTGGATTTAGGGTTGCATTCGGCCACATGCAGACGGCCATTAAGCACCACGACAACGCCGACATGCGTAACAGTTGAGCCTGAATAGCAGGCAACACCCGCACCTTCACATGGCTCGCAGCGTTGTAGGGAAAGCATCAGTTTCCTCGCTTCTCGATTAAGCCCTCCACTATCTTTCGTCACTCCGGCGAAATCCGGCCACTCATGAAGCCCCAGATCGCGACGCACCTCATTCACAATGCCGAAACAGTCAAGTTCAGGGTAAGCGCGACCGCCCTTCAGCCATCTGACCGAAAGGTATTTATCTTGATTGAACATTAAGCCTCCGAATTTCAGGCAATAAAAAACCCCGTTTATACGGGGTTTGAAATGTAGTTTACTGACGGTTCAATACAGGCTGGAGATGTACGAGTTTACTGGCTCTGGCAACAAGTCTTGCGGATGATCACCACCAAATGTTGCCCACTTACTTTTCCCGCTAATAATCGTTGAGGCAATCCGATTGTTGGATTCTGCATTATAAATTGTAATTTTCACTTCAATTTTATCTGGAATTCCTGACCACTCAGTAGCCCTGTCCTCCCAATGCAATATCTGAGGAACAACGTAGTATCCATGATGGATTGTATGATTATTTTTCAGACAAGTAACATCTTCACAATCAGCGTAAATCGCTACGTTATCTGAATGTCGCAAAAAAGCAGCTTTTAATGCAGTCGCTGTCGAATTTCCAGAGCCAGCATATGTGCGGGTTTCATATACCCCATCAGATGGCATAGAAATAGCAACTGGAGCATCTTTGACTAACTGCTCAGTGTTGCTCTGAATATTGTTCGTATTGTATTTAGCCGAACATCCGGCCAGTAAAATTACGGCAGAAACCAGCAAAAATCGTTTCACTTTTCTATCCCTGTCAATAAGAAGAACCTTATCTTATCAAGTAATTTATGGCTGAACATTAACTCATGTAACGCAAGCCCGGATAGAACGGGAGTGTGTAGCTATAGCGGGGCCATCCAGTATCCAGCACGTTCATATATCCAGCGATAATTTGCGCCTGCGTCGCGGTCCAGTACCCATTTTTCACAGTTAGCGTGTATGGACGTTCTGCGGGGGCAGCTAAATCATCGGATGTATATTGTCGGTAGGTCACCGTGGCGCCACGTAGATTTTCCAGCGCGCTACGCACGGATGTGGATGCTTCTCCTTTGATGTTTGAGACAGCAAACTGCAAGTCCTGCGTGCCGTCACTGTTCCGCGCCGGTAGCGCAACATCGATGGCGCTGGCGATGAATGTGACCTCTTCACCAGTTTCCGTCGTCGCTGTTACGTTGTCGTAACCATCACAGAGATAAAGGACATCATCACCGATGTTGATCTGCAAAGTTTTGATAATGACCTCTTCACCGGAAGAGGCATACAGTCGTTTCAAAGTCGGGCTGGTCATGCTTCCGGCCACTCCCTGTTAAGTGCAATATCAATGATGCTGCTGTTGATGATGTAATCCGGGAACTCAGCCCAGCCATCACCGAGGACGGGTCGAGTCCACAACTCAAGCGTCGCGGAGAACTGCCAGTAAATCGGGGCGACCAGCGTCGGCCCCTGATAGATGTCCATAAACCGGCATTTGTAGAGTTCAACGCCCAACGGCGTTTGCAACCGCATAAAAAACCAGTCGGCACCGTCAGTAATGGTTTCGTGATACCAGCCCTCAAAAAGCTGAGCCTGAGCATCTTTTTCGAAAAGCCACTGCACATTTGCCTGTGTCGGCGTCGAAATAAATGCGCGGCGCTGGCGGGCGCGGCCGGTGGTCATTTCGGTGCGCTTTAACGGGCTGACTGGCTGAAATGCATAACCGTCCTGAAGCGGCATAGGGAGATAATCGTGAGGGTAGTATTTTTCAGCCATCAGGTCGTTCTCCTTCCGGTGTACGTTCCTCGCATTGCGTTACCTACTTTCCCGTTGCCTTTCACGATCTGATTGGCGACCTGATCCAATGCATCGCTGGTAGCCTGTTTCTGAGTCTGCGCCAGCGACAGATTCATCTGGTCAGGGGTTACTCCCTGCTGAATATTGAAGTTCTGGTTGATGGGTGCGTTCAGGGTCATAGCATTGCTATTGTTATTGACGTTCTGCGCCCCTGTACCGAAACCGGGTTTGCTCAGCGTTGCATCCAGAGAACCACCATTGCGCAGCGCCTCAAGGTTCGAGACGCCGATCCGGTTGGTTGCAGCCTGGTCAAAAACATACTCGCCTTTATGAACTATCCCGGCGGGCTGGTATTTCCCGCCCGGGCCCGTAAAACCACCGGCAGCAAAACCGACATCCGCAACAGCTGCGATATTAGAAACGATGCTCGCCGTCGCCGCTGCAACGGATGCCATCGCAGCGATGTTGTACGGAAACGGGTTGGCAGCTGCCATCGCTATCCCCTGTTGGATCGAAACCAGAGACTGTGCAATAGCGAATGCCTTGCTGGCAGCGAACGCAGCTTTATAAATCCCGGATTGCTCCCCGAAACCAGTTGCCAGAATCTGCAAACCACTGTCGATCATGGTTTGCGTCGCACTGGTGATGATTTCGTTTTTCTGGGATTCAATAACCTGGTTGGCTTGCGCCGCCTGCTGGCGGATTGCTGTCATGCGCGCTTCGCCTTCCGTGGTGATTTGCGCAGCCTGGGCATATGCTGCTTCCTGAGCCTGCAACCACGTCTGTAACTGCTGTTGCGCCTGATCGAGTTGCATGTACTGCTGTTGCATACCGCCGAACGTGCCGGATAACTGGCCGCCAGTCGGTGACAGGTTGCCAACCACACTCTTCACTGAAGAAGGCAACTCCGCTGGGGTGTTTTTGTAAATATCAGATCGGGTTTGCTCGTATTCCCCCGGCGCCAGCTTCCCTGTGGCTTTTGCTTTTTCCAGCAGCGCAAGCCGTTCGCGAAGCAAATCATTCTGCTGCTCATCCTTCGCTTTAACCTGCTCCTGCATTTTCCAGTAATCGTCGAGCGTTTTAACGGAGTTTTGCAACGCCTCCTGTCGTTTGTAGGCCTGAATAATTTCTTCAGAGCGGGACAAAATCGATTTCTGATCGGCGGTGAGTTGCGTTTTCGATTTGAGATCAGCGATCTGTTGTTCAAACTTCACTCGCGCCTGAGTGGCACTGGTGAGCTTATCGCTGGCGTCAAGCTGGGACTGCATTGCGGCGGTCTGCTGGTTAATCTGATCCAGTAATCGTGTCGCGGCATCTTCGCTATATGTTTTCCCCTTCGGCTTTTTTGGGTCTTTGTACATCTCATTAATGCGGGCGACATTTTTCGCATACTGATCTGCACTGATAGCCCCGGCATCAAGGAATTTCTTCTGCTGCTGAATCGCCTTGTTTCGCTTATCAGCATTCGACAGGAACTGCTGGTTGGCCCGGTCAGCTTCTTGCTGGATTTTAATGCGCTCTTGTTCATCCTGGTTAGCTTTAGCGATCGCCCCGTTCAAATCTCCCTGCGCTGTCATCGTGAGTTGAAGAAGGTTTAACTCCTGCTCTAGTTCCTTACGACGGCTACCAAAAACAGTTTTTCCACCAACGGCGTTATCAATCCAGTCCAGCTCTTTACGAATTTCCGCTATTCGTCCCACACCGCCGGACTCACGCCCGACGTTAAGCATGGCATCCCATGCACCTTTCGCAGCGCCGGCCAGACCATTCCACGCTTTCTCAAGGAGTCCGAGATTCTGCTGAATGTCAGATGCACGCTGCTGCATGGTGGTGGCGTAAGCATCAGTCGCAATACGGGCGGCTTCCTGCTGATTTCCTTCATCCTGGAGGGCTTTTATCTGGTTGTAAGTTGCCAGCGTAAGGAAGTGGTACTGGTCGTTCAGTTTGGTGATTGCTGCAACCGGATCGGCGGCAATTTTGTTGAAATCGTCCACCAGTTTATCGGTCGCAATACCAGTGGCTTCACTCGTTTTAACAACGGCAGTGGTCACGCGCTCAAGCGAATCACCGGCAACCTTTCCAGATTCCACCAGTAGGTTTAGCGCCGATGCCGCTTTGCCAGTGGTTGAGTTCGCCGCTACACCAGCGCGCGCGGCAATGTCCGCCAGTTGACCCGATGTTTTCCCTACCTGGTTACCCGTCAGGATGAGTGATTTATTGAAAGCGTCCTGTTCCTGCGTGCCTTTGTAGTACGCCACGCCCAGCACGCCGACCGCAGCAGCCGCCAGCGTGAAAGGATTGATCAGGCCCATCACATAAGAGCCGACACCTTTAATCGCCGGGCCGATACCGCCGAACATGTCCTTTAACTGGCCGCCCTGCTGCATCAGCACCATGAACGGACTTTGCCCGGTAGACAGACCCACGACGATATCGGTCATCTGAGCAGGGATCATGCGCATCGCAAAAGCCGTCTGCTTTGCTGACATGCCAGTATTTTTCAGTTGCTCTGAAAACCCGGTGAGACGATTACGAGCCTCTTCGATTTTTTTCGAATAGACATCAAAGGTCTCATCGTCCAGCATGCCTTTCGACTTGAATTTCGCCAGTTGCTGCTGTTGTTTATCCAGTTTATTCAGCGCAGCGTTAACCGGATCAATGCGGTCCAGTAGTTCCGATAAAGCAGCGGATTCTTCTTCGGTCGCCTTCGTTACCCTCCCGGCGCTGGCCGCTGCTTTCTGCCCCCACTCGGTAAGCCCGTGAAGGGCGCTGGTCAGGCTTTCAGTATTTTTTTCTGCGCCGGTGCTGTCAATAATGACGGCGAGGCGGGATGTCTGTTCTGCCATTGCGATCTCCGGGCATAAAAATACCCGGATATGCCGGGCTTATTGTTTCTGTTTGCCGTGTTTTTTCTGTTCCTGCGCCCACTGATCACGCCATGCGTCATCGAGGGCAAATATCGCCGCGTCAAATTCATCACGATCAATGAGGACGGGACGTGCAGAAAGAAAGCGCTCAATATCATGAAGTGAGATTGGCAGCGGCGCGCCAGCCATCCCGGCATACAGCCGGGAGCGGGAGATAACGGAGTAAGCGTTGAGGATTTCCCCTGTCACACCGTCAATTTCAGGTTCGGGAATTGGCGGGAGTTTTAATTTCTCCCTTCGCCACTTTGCCTTTTCGCCCTTCTCCCCGCCGAATTCGCTGAACCATTGTTGCGCTTCGATGGCTTTTTTACGGTTTCCTGCTTTTGCTGCTCTTTGCCCTGGGCGATGCTGGCGGCTTCAGCCAGAATTTGCCAGTAAAACGCTGGTTCCTGTTTCAGAAGGGTAGCACCGCGTTCCGGTGTGTACTCAATCGGCACTTCTTTGCCATCCACAAGCTCACCGACACCCTTCCAGTCTTTCAGCAGGTAACGCGCGCAGTTGTCGATCAGCAGGTCATCGGCAGAGTCAATTTCCCCGACCGCTGACAGGCTAAATTCGCTGGTTCCCACCTGGTAACTGGCATCCATTTTTTCAATGTGGCGGCGAATAAGTGCATTACGCGAGCGATACTGGTCGTTATCGATGCTGCTGACGAGCAGCTTCAGGCCTTCAATGGGTTTGAGATCTTTCAGCGGCGTAAACCAGCGCTCGCCGCCAACATCAATTCGTGGGGTTAGGATAATCATTCGAAACTCCTGCATGAAAAAAGCCCGCGCCGCCATGCAGAGCGGAACGGGCAAGGGAAATTTTATGGTTCAGTTACGGTAATGGTTGCCGTATCGGTAAAAGTGCGTGCCTTAGCGGTGATGGTTGCCGTTCCGGCCGCCACACCAGTAACGACGCCTGACGCACTAACTGTTGCCACTTCAGGATCTGATGACTCCCACGTAACAGTATCCGTGGCGCCGGCGGGAGCCAGCGTTGCAGTGAGGCTGGTTGTATCGCCCACATCAACGGAAGCTGTTTCCGGGGTTACCGTGATACCGGTTGCCGGAATGGTAACGGCGCGGGTAATGGTCGGTGACTCGTCGGCCGCAGTGATGTCGAGTTGCACTTGAATGATGTCGGTATTGCCGCCATCAGGCCAGTCGCCAGCAACCTGCACTTTAGGGAAGTTGAAAGTGTACTGACCTTCGTCGTTCGCCAGGGTGAAACTGAACGGCACGGTTGCTCCGGTAAGCGTTTTGCTCCAGACCTCCCACGCAGCTTTAGACCAGGAGAGCGTGATCGAACCTGACGGCGTGAAGGTGGTTGGGATATTAGCCCCTGCATATGGTGAACCAGTGCCGATACAGCGCTGCGTCTGGACGTTGTTGTCGAACTGGATGTTGAAGGTATCAATACAGAAGCCATCACCACCGTCGATTCCGTTCAGGTTGATTGCGGTGACCTCTTTGAACGAGTAACGCAGCTCGCCAGCATTATCGGCAGGTGTACCTTCGATATAGCTCGTATCGTCTGCTTTCGAATCCCAGCCCAGCCCGGCGAAAGTGATTGTCGCGGTAACGTCACCATCGTTAGGAACTTCTAACTGGAACACACTTACCTGCGCGCCGCGAACGATGGAGGCGATACCAACATCAGAGGCATACGTTGCAAGTGAGAAAGAGATACGGTCATTCCCCATCGTCAGTACATTGCCCGCCCACTCCGCGCCAAAACACGAAGCCAGGAATTCATCATGCTGGCCGTAGCGGAATTTTGCCCCGACATCGCCGCCAACATCGACCGTTCCAAGCGTAGCGCCCTGCGCCATTCGGGAGCCGCCGATTTCATCGTTGCCATTGGTATTCTGGGACGGGCCAACGCCCCAACTTGTGCGTTTGAGAAGATTCCAGGCGCCAGCAGGCGTAATTCCTGGTGTCGTCTCCCGGATAAAGGCCGAGAGTACCTTAGCGCCGCTCGACATGCGGTCACCTCCATCGAAGTTAAGCGCTACAGAGCGCGGTAAGGAATTTGTAGATTGAGCTGAGACCAGCCATCTGCTTCACCAGCAGGAACAGCTGATACGGAGAAATAACTGAGTTTTCCGTCATCCTGGAATTCGAATAATTCACGGAGTTTGTCTGCTGTTTGAGTGATAAGCAGAGAGCCAGAACCAACAGGGACGAAGATCTGAATGATGAGGACGCCGGTACGGTGAACAACCGGACCACCGCCGATTTCATTTGCTCCGGCCATGCCTGAAATGTTGGTGAAACGAGCCCAGATATCACGACCACTTGGATCAAATACGGGTCCGTTTGGATAATCCACGGCATTAGAGGCAATAGCCGTCTGCGCCGTCATGCGAGCAATGACAGCGTTACGAATTTCTGTGAGGGTCATTTGTAGGCCTGTGTTACACCATTAAATGAAACCGCATAAACGCCTGCCGGTGCCTGCTTTGAGTGCCCGTTTTCAAGCGGTACGGAATAAGGAAGGTTTGACTGGATGTAGATGACTGAATAATTTGGTGCCGCAAGAATTGTCGAAGTCCCGTTATTTATGGTGTTTGCACCGTTCGGATCTGGCTCGCTTGGCACATAATTACTTGGAGAGCCAACGCTAACAAAATGCGATGCCCGAAAAGTTCCTGCTCGATATTCTGCGGGACGTTTTATATCCATGCTGTCATTGACGCGTGCTTTCCTTTTAAGCCTCCCTGTTTTTGTCAGATTTTCGGGGTTAGAGAGCTGCGACTCATTCCACTCGCTTACCGCTTTGTTGTATTGAACTGCTGTCTGGTTTACAGCCCATATTTCAGGGTTACCGACCGGTGACCGAATAACGATCTCATTGAGCAACTGAATGGCTATAACACGTTGCAGTTTTCCGACATCCTCTTCCACCTTGTCAGCGAATAATGCTGGGTCAAGACTCCAGGCCTTAGCCATATCACACCCTCCGCAACTGGATGGAATATGTCGCTTTCGCCGGATCGGTTCCTGCCGTAATGACCTTGTAACGCTGCTGCTCGCCAGTAATCAGGTCTGGTGCAGTGATTATGTGATCGACTTTCGGTTCGTCGGTAACTTCATTCGTCAGCGCGGTTAATTTCAGGTCGCCGTGCAGGATATTGACGCCATCAATGCGGTTGAGGCTGTATTTCGACAGAACGCCACGGCCAGTGTAGGTCACGGTGGTTTCACCGCCTGTTTCCGTTACCGGGTCCCATCCGGTTTGGATGACGTAAGAGCCGGTGAAATCGTTGACAGCATCCGCCAGCTTGGTATCAAAGGCCTTTGCGACCTTCGTCTGAATCTTGTCACGAATTCCCACGTCACCCCCTGACAATCCGAATCTGCGAAGTATTCGCGCCATACGGCTTGAGCATCGCCAGTGCCAGTTGCAGATCGGAATCCAGCAAAGATGTGCTGTTTGTTGCCATTTCGGCGTAGCTTTCTGACACACTCACACCATCGGCATCAACCGATTCACTGGTGAGGACACCAGAACTGGTTTTCTGTTGATACAGCCCGCCATTTGCTGCGGCCAGCGACGCATACGCCCCAGCCTGCTTCACATCATCAGGGATAATGATTTCGTGGGTATTTTTGTCGCATGATAATTTCAGGCCAAGGCCATTCATCCAGGTGTTAGCCATCAGTACCGATTTTGATTTTTTGCTGGCATCAGTCCAGTCGGCACCGAGGATTTGATCAACGTCCGCTACCGTGATGTAGGTGATCATGAATCACTCCTCTATGCGCCAGCCTGCCGCCTTCCAGTTTTCCACTTCGTCAGGATGCACATCTGCGGTGGTGGGCGCGCCGGGAAATGCCGGGAAGTCAGAGAACATAGCAACCAACTGAGCACCGTGCTCCTGCTGCTCCTGCTGCTCCTGCTGCTCCTGCTGCTCCTGCTGCTCCTGCTGCTCCTGCTGCTCCTGCTGCTCCTGCTGCTCAGAATTGTTTTTCGCCGCCAGTTCAGCAGCAAGTTTTTCCGCCGCTCGCTGAGCGCGCTGCTCTTTCGTCAATCCGGCCATAAGCCCTCCAGAAAGAAAAGGGGCCGAAGCCCCTTAGTGAGTGGTTGCGTTAGCCAAGCAGCATTACCGCATGAGCAGGCTTAACGGATGCGACACCCCACGCCAGGCCAACTTCATAACGCACCTGACGGTACTGACGATACAACGCAACCTGGAAGGTGATGCCGGAGACTGGATCGGTTACATTCATCACGTCATCAGCGGTATCGCCACCCTCCGGCATTGCCGGGGTACGCGAAGCCAGAAGGAATGCGTTACGGTCAAACGCCATATTTGCGGTGAAGCCGCCGACAACCGTGATTTCGGTGTTGTCCGCCAGATCCTGACGCAGGCCCGGCGCAGCCAGAGTGATGGTGGTGGAAGTAGCTGCCGCAACAACATACTGGTTATCGTCGCCGTCGAAAGTAACGACCTGACCAGCTACGATAGAACCCGTACCGGTATCAATGGCAATGATGATATCGCCTTCCTGTTTCGCGCCATTGACCAGATATCCTGTCGCGGTAGCAGCTGGCGCACGCTTAACGCCCGCAGAGTTGTGAATGTTGAAGCCTTCCAGTCGGCCCAGCGTACCTTCGCGAAGCAGTTGCTCAGTACCGGATTCATTCACTTTGAACAGTACCGTCTGCTTCCCGCGAAGATTCGCGATTGCAGAAGAACCGAGAACCATTTGCAGGCTGGTGGTTGGCGAACCATTGTCCTCCAGAACCTTGCGTGCATTAGCTGCGTCGGTCAGATCTTCCTTCACGCCAAACGGCGTTGTGCCAGCAGTACCAACGGCGCGAGAAGTGCCGTAGTAAAGTGCGCCGAGATCAGCATCGACCTCATTTGACAGTGCGCGGAATGCCTGGGTGAACTGGTCAGCAAGAATGGTGTTGTAAGTACCAGCGGGACCGAGAGCCAGTTGCTCTTCACCGTTCCATTTGACCGGGGCCATTTTGGATTTGGTGATTTTGACATCGACGGTGCCGATATTCTGATCGCCGGTATTCGGCGCAGACGGACCCGGCACGATGTCTTCGGTAACAGCAACCGGAGCAACCGGCGCAGTAACGGTCTGGTCTTTCGCTGCTGCGTCTGCTTTGGTATTTCGTGCAACAGCAGGGATAAAGCCCACCTGCTCACGGGAAACGATATCCAGAGCTGTATAGATAGTCGGGATCAACCCGGTAAGGGTATTAGCCATTTTTCTGTGTTCCTTGAGATTTTATCGTGGATTGATTAGTGAGCTATCCAGCTCTGGCGCCAGCCACCATCCGGCAACTGGCAAATGCGATCAGTCGACGATGGTGATGCCTTCTTTCAGCGTCGACTGCTGCTCGACAGGGCTAAGACCTGTAAACGCGTCGCGCTTCATTGTCTTTTGTCCTGCCTGATGCTGAGTTGGGCGAGAACCACCGCCGTTATTGCCACTGGCTTTCAGGATGTGGTCTTTTTGCGGGTACTGCTCTACCAGGAACTCCAGCGCTTCATCGAATGAGGCCAGTTCGCCCGGTTTAGAGCGGGAATAAATTTTGTTGCCGGTGCCGTCATAGGCGACAACTTTACCCTCTTCGACCTTAAACGACTGACCGAAGCGAGCCTGAAGCAGATCGGCAGGGATGGCGATTTTATCAGTGATAAACTTGGAGCCGGTAAAACTACCGCCGATCATCGAATCGTACAGTTGACCTTCCAGCGTTTTATTTTTGTTGTTGGCCTCATCCAGTTGCGCCTGGAATGATTTGGTGATTTCGGCTTTCACCTGGTCAACTGCGCCAGCATCGATCAGCTTTTTCTGGTCGATTTTGGTCATCATCTCGATTGCGTCGAGCGCCTTTTTGGGGTCTTCAATCCCGGAGAAAGCTGCCAGTTTTGCTTCAACCGCTTCTTTGGCTTCACGATGAGATTTTGCTTCGGCGTTGCGTGCAGAAATTGTGCTCATCGCCTGAGCAGCATCAAAACCAATCTCTTTCCCGTCGTCATGCACGTAAACCGGCAGGCCGTTAGCATCGACTTCTGCGTAGTGCTTACCGTTTACTTCTACTGTCTTCAGTTTCATGTTGTTACCTTTGATTTGGTCATCCGACCGTTGCGCCGCGCATCATCCGAGTTGCGGCCATAAAAAAAGGCCGCCCGGAGGCAGCCTGTTGTGAATTTCAGATAATAAAAAAGGCCGCCTTAGCGACCTGTTGTTTTACCTGGTTACAAACTCAGGAATGTTACTTCCAAGCGTTGTCACCTCAATTAAATTGCTTTCATCAATGATCGGTATTTTCTTTACATAACCACCGAGAGATACCTCCTCCTGATACGGAACAAGAACATCTCGGCCATCCACTCTCACGGTCATGAGTAAGCGACCCAGGGAGACTTGACCGCAAACTTCAGTATCCATTCGCCCGCCTTTAGTGTATCCGCCATCAGCAAACCCGGCGAGAGTTGACGTATTCAGCGGTGCCGGAACTTCTGTTCTTTCACCATCAACGATAATAGTCATCGTTTCATGCTGACTGAATTTTTTAAATAGCTCTTTGCATGGACCAACATGATCACCGACCCGTACTACCGTATCGGATGATTCTATGTATCCAATGCCATTGCGCTCAACAACATCGCGCAGCGCGTTCAATAATTCAGTATTTGTTAGGTCGTTCGGACTAACGTAGCGATAAAATTGATCAGGTCCGTCACCTGAGTCATGAATAATCAATTCATTACCGGCGTAATGTAAATTATTTTCTGGAGCAGCCATCGTCAACCTCGTCTCGTTGCTCGTCAGGTTATTAGTGGCAGGCGGTGACGATGCCGCTTTTCGGGAGCTACCCTAGCCACTGATTAATCCTATCACAACCCAGCCTCTCTGAATGCCTGCGCGTCACGTTCACGCAACTGCGCCAGCGTCAGCCATTCGCCCTTGTCGGTGTAGAACTCATCAGGAGACATACCACCATCACGGATAAGTCGCGCGCGTTTCTCACCAACGATCTGCTTCTGGCGATCGAACGACTGGCGGGAGAACCATTCCTGATAGTTGGTATCGCCCGGTACAACGCCATCCATGCTTGCGCGTTCCGCTGGCGGGATATCGCGAACATCGATACCCAACTCTTTCGCCGATTTGAGGATGAAGGTTTCAGTAGAGCGGCAGCAGAAATGAATTTTTCCTGGCCCCTGCAAATACGGGATTTTGTGACCAATCGGCTTGTTATCAAGCGTGTACTTAAGGCGGTCTCGAATCCTGCATATCTGTGTCGTTCGGTTGTCCAGGGTGGAAAGCCACTGCTTACCCTTCATCAGGTCGTTATTGGCGTCAGCGAAGCTGTTACACGCCGTCGCCGCAAGATGGCCCACTGCCGTTTTCGCGATACTGGCGGCATTGGCTCGACTCATCTGTAACGCGCCATCCTGATAGCCACGATTAGCGTGGCCGCGCACCTTGCGCGCAATCTGCTCGTTCGTATCTCCCAGCAAAAAGCCCTGTCGCACTGTGTTATTTATGCGGTTGAGGCGATCTGCTTCGAGGTTTGACGCCCATTCGCTGAGCAATCGCCCCTGAAATGGCTGCGCCATCGCCGCCGCGTAAACCGCGTCAGGAGAGATACCCACCAGCGGATGAACGTCGGTCACGAACTCCGGCAACAGCGCGTCAAACAGGCTCAACTGATACCCAGCCTCGTGTTGCGCCAGATCATTCAGTTCGGTGGACAGGCTGGAAAACATGCCGTTTATCGCCGTGCGATTAATCTCCCGCACGCTCGCCAGCAGCGCTTCAAGGCGTGTGACCGTAAAGCTATTCGGCTCTATACCATCCATCGCCACCAGCAGGCGCGCCGTCAGCTCAGCATCACTTTCGTTGAGTAGTTTCACCATCCTGTTGGCAACGCCGGTACTGTAACGACTAATCCAGATAGCGTGCGCTATGGACTCGTCACGCAGTTGCTCGTTAACCGTCGCCATTGTTACCGCCCATCAACGTTACCTGCTGGTTTTTCAGCTCGTCGATAACCTCTTCCGGTTTCGCGTCAGGGTCGATGAATTTTAGCGCCTGAAGCACGCGAACGGCATCAACCTGGCGGATGTCGCCCCCCTGTCGCAGGGACTGAACGGCCATAGCAGCAGATGAATCGAACGTTTGGGTAGAAACATCCAGCTCTGTGCGCACATCAACATTGCCGCCATCAGGCAGATCAATCCATTCGGCCATGATTTGCAGAATGTTATCGAGCGCATCCTCCAGCGAACTCGCCATTGTGTAGAGCGGTGAGTTTTCCTGCATGTGTTCTTCATGCGTCTGGTCGTCAGATTTTGTTGAAGTGTTTTCTGCGCGAAGCAGTTTCGCGCCCGCCTGGCGCATCTGATTTTCCAGATCATCCAGCGACGTTTTGCCGGAGTCGATAGCGGCTCCTGTATGCTCGACGTATTCCAGACCGTATTGATCGCGATTATCGAATTTTGTCGCTGTAGACGAACCGATAGTTAGCGACTCGCCTTCAGCCAGCCCATAAGCCACCAGCAGCGGCACGCGGGCGACATGAAGAATATTGTCCTGCTCGCTCTGACTCTGCCAGTGCTTGATGTTCAGCAGAGCCAGATTCAACAGCGGCGGAGAACCGCGCATAAATCCAGTTTTTTTGGTGTAGAGCGTTACAAGAGTAATGTCGTCGCGACTGGTTTCCCACTCTTCATAAAGAGCCCAAGTAGATTCCCCGCCATCACCTTTGTTACGGCGCCAGATTTCCACTTTACGCGGCATAATATGGCGAATCTGCTCAACTTTGGTTTGCCCGAAGTCGTCACCATCCACGACAATGACTTCTTTGATTCTCAGTTCAGTGAGAACGACCTTCCCACCAACAACCTTTGACTTCCAGCCGATCACCTGGCGAGGATTAAGCATCGTTACATAGGGTCGACCACCAGCAGCCTGTTCATCTGCTTTTGTGCGGATTTCTTCCGCATTAGTACGTGGATAATCCACCAGCGCATGAGCAAGACCGTACTGAAATGCCAGACTAAAAAACTGCTGGGCCCAGACATCAAGGCGACTGCCTTCCATATCGATGTTTTCAGCCAGGGTTTTAATCCGGTCAGGTGTATCCTGACTCAATACCGTTGGTTCAGCGAAAACGCGCCCGGTATTTTGCTTAATGCTTTCTTCGTAGGCCGGGAGCAGCGTCGCAACACGTAGGCGCTCTTTGTACCCTTCAGGATCTTCGTTCGGCCACTTAGGTAGATACGTCTCACCCTGTCGCCGCATTTCCAGAGTACCGCCCATCAGGGCATCATTAATATCCCACGCCTCGATCATGTCGTTATAGTCGAGATTGGGTGTCGAAATATCGGCCATGGTTTTACATCCGAAGTTGGGAGACTTTGCCTGTTGGTTTGATGATCGGGAACTGCTTCACGATGAAATACCCGCCAGCATCGTTGGGGTGGTCATTACCAGATTTCTTGTCCGGTTCTCCGTTGTCATCCCAAACCTGCTGTTCAAGCGACTCTGTATAGACCTGACAACGCTTCACGTTCACTTTGTAACGGCGCACACCATTGCCATTGCAGAACATCGCATTCATAGAATTTATGCGGTCTTTCACTGGTGGATTGGCGGCGTTCACCACCACGTTAAATCCTGCCTGCTTAAGCTGGGCTATATCGGTGGCGCTGGCATTACTGGATTTTCGGGAATCGCCGGAGGCATCCGGGTAGATGTAAATTTCTCTCACCTTCCGGTAGTCGTTACCGTCATACAGCCAGAAACGTTCCTTGATAATGCGGATCATGTCCGGGGTGTCGTAGGCGTTAATGATCTCCGTCACTGCGCACGGAAGACCAAGCCGCAGCACATGAACAATTCCCGCCATTTTCCCGACGTTGAAATCCATCCCGATATAAAGCGCCTCGCCGGGCTGCTCAATCTCATCGCAATTATTCAGTTTGCGATCGAACTGGTGATAAATCGTGCCACTGGTAAGGTTTGTGAACTGGCCGCGCAGATACGCCTTTATCAGTTCCGGTGGGTATGAGCCCAACAGAGAGGGTATGTAGTCGTCAGGCAGGTTTTTTTCGTTGTCGAACGTAGATGCCTGAACCAGTCCGTAAAGCGCCGAAAGTTCAGGCTTATCACGCGCAGCCTTCATGAACTGCTTATAGACAAACTTAAACCCTTCCGGCGTCGTCGTTACATCAATTCCATTCCGAAGGCCGGAAACTTTGTAGCGCATACGCGCGATAATTTTCCGCCAGGCTAATTCCGCTTTTTTCGTTGGCATGATGTCCAGTTCGTCGATCAACGCATTACCTATTTTGAAACCAACGATGGTCTGTGGCTTTTCCATTGAACGGCAAATCGTCGTTCCTCGATACTGGCGCCCGGCGTAGAAATGAACCTCTTTATTACCCTCGTTGATTTTGACGTTCAGCCCCCAGTCATGGGCTACTTCCTCAACTGTGGGATAAAAAATGTCACGAATTTGCAGGTACGTCGGCGCAAAGTAGCCCTGGTTGATTTTTGGGTGTTCCCACATCCCCTTACAGATGCCGCCACAACCAACCCACGTTTTACCGGAACCGAATCCGGCTACGTAGGCTTTAAACTTATGCGGCATCGCCAGAAATTGTGCCTGAGGGATATTAAGCGTCGGAGCTATCATCGTCATCACTCCTTACGCGCGCATCGACTATGTTAATAGCGATAGCAACCGGCAACGGCTCTTCATCTTCTGGATCGGCGGCCAGTTCTTTCCGTAGTTTATCCACTTCAAGCTGGCGCCGCTCGATTTCAATCTGTTGAAGTCGCTGCGCAAATTCACTGTCCGCCAGGCCGAGGCGCTTCATTACGGCTTCAAACATCCGTTCGCGGCTTATCGCGGTAATTTCCACACCATGTTTACCGAGCTTCACACCGGAATAAGCCAGTGCTGCCGTGGCGGACAACTTGCGGGTATCAGCAAAAAATGGCTGGCCTATCCCATCGCCATTGCAGCGTGGACATTGAGGGTTTGGCTCCTGTGTATGGTCATATCCATATCCGCCCACGTCCTCAGGCTCGCGACGTTTGCGTTCAATCGCTTCGAGTCGCTTCTCTTCATACTCAACAGCATCCCGCCACTGGTACTGATGACCGAAGCCCCAGCAATACCGACAGCATCCACGACGATATTGCGAAAGCTGGTTTGCGTCGAAAGTGGCGAGTTGCCACATCTGCGCAAGCACCTCGTCTGCATTGCCGAGTGTGCGCATTAACGATTCTTTCTGCTGCTGCGCAATGACCCGCGCAACTGAAGTTTTCTGAAGCAGTTGATAACCAATTTGTTCAGCGGTCTTCTTGCTGTACCCGGCTCGAATGGCGGCCTGCGTGGCATTGTTGTCCTTCAGGTACTCTGCGACAAATAAACGCTGCTGAGCAGTAAGGCCGTCATCATCCACCAGCTCTTTTGCGCACTTTTCCTTTTGCGCAGTGCGCAATTTCTTCTGCGCAGGTACCTTTTTGATATATCGACGGGCCGTTGCGTAATTCAGTCCCTGCGCTTCACACCATTCCTTCGGTGATACGCCGGTAGCGGCATTGTCGGACAGGAACCGTTGCTGAAGCTCGCCCCAGTCCGGTTTTGCCATGTGATCACTCCGATAATTCTTTCTGGATATCCAGTGCAGCTAGTGAGATGGCAGTCATGGCGTATTCTTTCTCGCTATTGCGACTTGCCGTCCCTATGAATAAAAGATATCCATCGCTCTGTTGCCAGGTTAGGCTGAAATCCCAGGTTGGTTCGGTTTATGGATATCAGCCTGTTTATCAGTTCTATCAAAAATTCTGTCGGGACTTTTTCTATGGTTAAAAGCAACGGGGTCCTCTGCGTCACGAATATGAGTCAGTGGTCCCCTTTGCCATGATCTGCCACTAAATTGTGAAGATTTATGGGATTTACTTTTGCCAGGGATAAAATGTCGGTAATTGTATTTATAATCATCCTTTACTGACGATATTGCTGAATGTAACCAACAAGGAGTTTTTAGATGAACAAAAGCATCCTCTCTCTGGTAATGACTGTACTGATTGCCTCACCATCACTGGTTTATGCTGGCCCCGGCGGGCATGGTGGGCCAGGCGGGCATGGCCCGGAATTCAATTCCGCCCCCGGGCACCCAGGTCCGGCCCGGCTGGGCTTTCTGCCGGATATTGCAACCACTCTAATTCTTGGCGGGCTAACCTACTACATTGTTAACGATGTGTATTACCGGAAACAGGGTTCTGAATATGTTCGCGTGGATACACCTTCGAACGCAAGTTCAGGGCTTAGCGTCGTCGATTACAACGGGAGGCGTTACTATGTTCGTGACGGGAGCTATTATCAGAAAGATATCAACGGTAACTATATCGAAGTCCCTCGCCCTGCTGGCCTGTAAATTCGCCCCGGAACACCATCGTAATAACCTCCGGGTTCGGATTAATCCTGTTTAATGCGTGTGGAGGAGAGAAATTATAGATTCTCCATAAAATATTCACATTTACGCTTTGAAATTGACTCCCCCTGTTCAGGAGTTATTTATGAAAAAAATTATGCTACTGGTTTTTGTGCTCTGTGGAGCCATGTCTCTTTCCGGGTGCATTCCTCCTCCGGGAGGGCACGGCGGCGGACCCGACGGAGGACATCCTTATGGACCAGCCCCCCGGTAATAAGTTAAGGCCCTTTCTATGGGCCTTTTTTACAGCAACTACACTGCACGATAGCAAGGCTGGGCTTACAGCCTGATAATACCAGCGCTCTGATCGCCGGGTGTGGCTCTATTGCATGTCTCTCCAACAATGTAAGAAGCATTCCCCCGACTGATGGCCTAGATTCAACGTTAACTGTGGGATTATCTGTCATAGAGGGATTATAGCCCTTTGTTATTTGACTCCCTCACCGAATTGTAAATACGCTCACACATCATTCCGGCGCGGTAGCTTCTACGGCTACCGTCGTTGCATCATACCAATACCGTTCATTATTGATAATGATTATCATTTGCATTATTATGGGGCGTCGGTTATAGCAGTGACTGACACATAATCTCTCCTGGTACACTAACGCCGCCTCCGGGCGGCCTTTTCGGAGTCATATGGTCGCGAAAAACAAAAGGCATTGCCAACGGATAGTTAGTGCATTCTTTAATCCCCAAAGGCCAAAACTTAGGCGTCCTTCGCAGAATAAGGCACCAGAGTATATTTCTGTTTCATCAGAAAACGGGGTTTTGCTCATCCACCTGGTACCCGCAGAGGCAACCAGCGAATATTAGATTGGGGCTGAGAGAAAAATTAACTGTAGCAATGCGTTACAGAAGTACCACAATGAAGTGCTTCTGTAATGCTTATCTTACCTGCATCGTGTCTGTATCAGGCTGTCAGCGGCCTGTCACAAATGCCGCAACTTAAACTTAATATTCTTTGTCATTCCCCGGGTCGGCTTATCTTTTTCATAACGCCATTTCGACATAGCAGAAATAACTGATGAATCGAAAAGATGCTGTGGTTCAGATTTCATAATCCAGACTTTTGAAATCCTTCCATCACTCCCGATATCGTATTTTACTTCCACAAAGCCTTCTATCCTGTTCGCCATCGCATAATATGGATATGTTGGGAATGCAGAAGTCAGCTGTTTTGGTTGATTACTTTCCACATGACCACTACACCCCATAAGAAAGGTACAGAGGAAAAATACGCAAACAAATCCTTTTCTCACGGCCAGCCCTCAATTGATAATGATTATCAATACTATCAAAAAGGACTGTGCCATGTTACCTGGAATAAACTATTAATCACGTCATCTGGACAGATTCTGTTTGATTCAATAACTGCAATTACACCAGAATTATTGTTTGCCCGCCCGATAGCTCTCCTCCATATTTGACTCTCTCACCGAGTTGTAAATCCGCTCACACGTCATTCCAGCCTGGTAACTTTGGTCAGATCGCTCAGCATAATATCGAGCTTCATCTGCAAGGCGTCCGAGCATGTCGGCGAGCACTGCGGCGTCGGCTCCGGCTGTTTTGCTTCTGACGGCAGCGGCAAGATCTGCGGTGTGCTTTGCGGCGTCCAGGCGGGTAGCGAGTTTTTTTGCTTCGGTGCGCAACTGGCTAACAGTGGCAGACAGGCCAGCAGCAGTGGCAGCAGATTTAGCGGCTTGTGCTTGTGCATCTTTTACAGCCCCATCACGGGCAATTATGCGCCCTTGTTCAATCCAGCGGGCGGCGGTCTGTGCGTTCACTGTCTGTGACGACTCCGCGCTGTCGCGCTCTGCCCACTTCTTTTCCCAGCCCCGATCGCTCCAGACATTTCCGGTGATAAACGCGCCAACTACCAGAAGTAAAACGACAACGGGTTTCCACCAGGCTTTTATGCCAGCAATTAACAGCGCCGGGTTCACTGGTCTATCCCCCAGCACGTAAGCGCGCTTTCCTGGTCGCGACGGGAAACCTGCCCAAAGCAGTTATTGGAGCGAATGCGGCAATCTTTTCCGCCGTCGAATATCCAACGCCTGATTTCAGCACAGGCCCCTTTGCGGTCTCCTGCGTTCAGCTTACGAAAAAATCCAGATGGCAGGCATTTACCAGAGCCGATGTTGTACGGGCAGAACGACGCGATCCCCGCTTTCTGTGGTTCTGTCAGTGGTACTTTGATATTTCGCTCTACCCAGGCCAGCGCTTTATCGCGCTCGATGGCGTTTACCTGGTCACATTTCGCCTGCGTCAGCTTCATGCCCTGCACCACCGGTTTACCATCAACCATTGTGGCGCCACGGCAAATCGTCCAGATCCCGCCACCATCTTTGTACGCTGTCAGACTGTTACCCTCTTTCTCATTCAGGAACTGATCGAGAATAACCGACGCTGGCGCACCGGCGAGAACCAGTGTCAGAACGGCGGCACTAAGTTTTGCTCTCCACCCCATCATTCACCAGCCTTAGTAAGCGCATCAGCAACAACACTTACAGCAGCCGGACGCTCAGCAATGGGTTTATCACTGATGCCATCCAGGTAATCGCGGATCATGGCTGTGCGTTTCTCGTCTTCTTTACGTTTACGACGGGCATCAATTCGGCCATTTACGTAAGAGATCAGAGAAATAAGCAGGCCGACAGCACCAAAGAACATGTAGACCATATCCTGTGTGGTAAAACCCAATGCTGCCGCGAGGGTTCCAATCCACGCGAAAAACTGCGTGAAAATGTTCCCTGAGTGATCGTTCATTCTCATGGTCTCTTACCTCGCATTTTTCGGAGGCTGTGTGCTGTAGGGTCAGGCTTCACGGGCTGGATTTTCAACAAAGCACGTAGTGATTGATTCCCGTGAGCCTGAAATAAAAAAGCCAGCGATAAGCTGGCAATGTGAGGGTGTGGCAATGTCAGCTCTGCGGCTGAAGATACCCTGGCTGGAGTTTGTTAAAAAAACTAAAGGATTATTGCAAAATGCCGTTAATATTATTTTCAACAAAAAGGATAAAGCATGTACATTTTCCGTGTTCAACATCAAAACGATGCTTACTTTAAGTTTGAAGTTCAACGCCACAATCTGACTAGCCAACTACACCAAATCAGTCAGGGTGCTACAGGAAATTTCAGTACTTATGTAAATCAGACAGTAAATGTTTACGTAATTACATCGGGTCAACAGCAAGTTGGCGGGTTGATTTCAGATCTTCAGCTAAACTCGCCAACCAAAACCTCTTTTACCACACTAAGTAAGAGTGAGATTTATATCTAACTCAGAAAGCTCCGGCAATAACCGGGGCTTAAATTGTTGCCGGTTACCGCTCCGGCGCGATCAGCAAAAGCTATCGCGGTATCAGATTGTGGTCCTGCCTATGTGAGCTTTTGCGGACGGCTGGAACATGTAGGCTCCGCAACACTCCCCGCACTTTGTCTTATTGGCGTCGGGAATCCATAAAAGAAAACCCCGCCGAGGCGAGGTTTTTTAATTCTTGAAACGTCACAGGCGTAATAACCCATCGTTGGAATCAGGTTAGCCATTTTCCGTTAATTTTGCAATAGCTAAATTATGCTGGTCATCGGGTCACGTTTCCCAGAACATTTTCTGCATAGGATTCCTCAATATGGCAATGCTCCACCAGCCGATCGAAAAACTGTTTATAGTTGTACCGCCATACCATTTCCGTTATCCCCAGCGCTTTAAAAATCTCGGTATCTTTCAGGCGTGGGTAACCTCTTCCCTTACATCTCGGGCATTTTTTATAAACCGGCACGCCCTGCAACTCTGATTTTTTCTTATCGAGAATTTCTCCGCGCCCCCGGCAACGGCATTCGTTTTTCACATGGCCTTTACCATCGCACGTCTTACACACGACGCGCACTTGCTCACGTACTGATTTCCACACCTCCCAGTCAGAAGGAGAAATGCCTTTCGTATCTTTTACCCATTTTGGTGGCTTACCATCTGGGTAAGTAACCTTGTTCGTGAAAACCTCAGCATCAATAAATTTAGCGCCATGACAGCTACTGCACGTCACTAGGCTTGCAGCGCTGAGGGAATAATCGCGGAAAACATACCGCGCCAGAATGCCGAGAAATTTTGATCGCTCCCCCTCTTCCATTTTTCGCAGCGATCCATGCCGTTCTGCGCGCTGCTCTGCCAGCTTCTTGATGTAGGCAATGATATTGTCTGAAGATAAAACCCCGGCTTTTGCCAGATACAATTCAATACCCACCGCTGCTTTTGCGGAAAGTAGCCCGAGGGATGCCATTACGTCAGTAATAGTCAGCGTATCTGCTGAAATACCGCATGGAACAGCGCCGGGCATCATGGATTTAGGCGAAAAATATTTTGGTAAGGACTCAAGCTTCATTTCGATGCTCCCGTTTTGCTTCAATACGGATGTAATTGCGAAGGATGCGGTATGCCACAGGAAAAGATCCCCGGTAGCGATAAATACGGAGACGCAGCCAGCGCCAGCGAAGAGACTCAATAACTTCAGGCTTCACTTGTCCACCCTCTCGTTTTGCCATAGCGGCAACATCCCTTTATGTCCTGCTCGCCTGATCCTTGATTTAGCATTACGCTCAATCTGGATCAGCTTTTCGATGTTCTGTCGGCGCTGCTTTTCTTCCCGACGCAGATATTTCACATTCTCGACATATCTGTTTTCGGTATCACATAGGTGCAGGATGTAGTTGAAAGGGTCCACCAGCGCATCGCAGCGACGACAGCGCAATGTTCGCTCCTTTTCATCCACCCAGACGGAATCGTGATGACAATAAATTTTGCCGCCTTCTTCCCGTCGCATCGCCAGTTCGTCGCGCAGATCCTCTTTCCTCTCGGGGAACGCAACGACATTGCTCAGTTCTTTTTCCGTTTCGGTTGTCATACGCCCTCCTCGATGATGATCTGTCCTTTCTCACCCCAGATTTTGGTAACCCGCCCATCCCAGACGTGACTATCTTCATCAAACACTGCATCCAGCAGCGCCTTTTCCAGATTGTCTTTGTCTGGTTTCCGCTGATGTGGCTTCCCGGCGTGTTGGGCTCGCTTCTTCTTGCTCCAGCTTTGGGGCATGGGGATAACGAATGTGATGTGATAACCGGATTCCGGTAACTCGATGCCCAGCAGACGAACCTGCGCTTTGTATGACCAGTACGCCGCTGTCGCTGGCCGTTTGTGCCATCTGTCGCGCTGAGTCATTCTGGGCTTGCCGATCGGCGTGATGTCGTAGACTGTCATGATTTAATGAGCCCCTCTTTCAGCCAGATAACCTGCGTTCTGGCCATTCCTTCCAGCGCACACTCCTTCGCATATTCCGCATCAACCAGGTGAGTACGGCGGTCGATCTCGTCATGGCATGATGAGCATGCAATAGTCGCGATAAGGTCAGGCGGTTTGATTCCGGTGCCACATAACCCAGCGATGCGGATATGGGCCAGCACAGATGTCTCAGGGTTGCCGTTGCATACTCCCGGAATACGCACCTGGCACTCCCGACCACGCGCAGCTTTTCGAAGATTAGCCATGCTCACCCCCAGCCTTTTTGTCGGAAGGTTCTCGGCGTCCGCGCCGGACGTTCGCACTCTTGTAATTTCGCGCTGACTGTCCAGGTCAGGAAATCAGGATTGAGGCTCTTTTTGGCTCTGACGCCGCGAGACTGATAATCGGCAATCAGGCGTTCAGCCTGCTCGGTGGTGCATTCCGTATGGTGAAAATATGAATACTTCATCGCCATCACCCCGCAAAACTCATAAGCTGGGCGGCGGCATTTTCGGCCTCTTCCCTGCTGTTGAAAGTGCGGGACAAGATCCAGCGCCACAGGACATCGAGTGCGGCCTTATAGAGGTGCTGGAATTCGGTTTCGTCCATACTGGCGAACGCGATGCTGCGAGGGTGTTTGCGGAGCGTGCCATCTGGTAACTGGATGGCGTCAAAGTGACCGGCCTCGACAGTTACCCAGGCGCGGTATGCATCAAAGGATTTACACAGGCTGATTCCGTTCGTGATACGGCGACTGGCGATCTGCTCCAGATACTGCTCGGCAGCATCCAGCAGAGCGCTTTCATTGCCGCCGTATGAGGCAAGGAATCTGGCATAACCGTTAACGAGTTTGCGTTCATTCGAAGAAATAGCGCCGCCGGTTGGTTCCCAGTATTCGAACCCGAGATTCAGGAGCGCAAAGAAACGGCGATGAAACGCCGGATTGCGGACAAGCTTAAAGTCGGCAACCAGAACGGAGCCGAGCTTGCATTTTGATTGCAGAAAATCACTGGTCTCCGGCGTCGCGGGGATCAGGATTCCTGTTGACTGCTTAATGAGTTGTAATTGCGCCATGGTTGTTCACTCCGTGGCGCAGCAGGTTAACGGCTGTTCAGACCGTTGATTTCATATTATCAGAAGGTGGCGTTACCCGGTAGCCGAGACGGCGAATAAATTGCATAAAGCCATTGGGAGTAAAGACTTCTTCATCATCCAGCAAAGGCCGCATGGAAACCATGCCATTGACGCGATAGATAAGATGCCTGCCCGACGAAGGAAAGCTAAATACCACGCAGCCGTCAGACCGTCTTACAATGTCATACCAGTTATCTTCTGACGTTTGCAAAGCTGAATTACTCACATTCTGTTCTCCCTTCGAGCGACATACAGACGCGGTTAAAAATTGTCGGCAGCAGCATCAAAGGGATACGCAAATTGCGGTATTCTGAAAAAAATGCGCGCCAGCCCCAAGCGCAATGTTAGTAAAACCAGTCGTCAGCGCTTTCCCAGGTATCCTGGAGGATCTTTTCAATTTTCTTTTTATCGTCCTTATCGCCACCGAAAACGCTTAGTCCATCTGATCCGGCGCGACGGATTATCAGGCTGCAATTCTCATACTGATTATTCAGTCGTTTAAGTAATTCTTTTTCCAGTGCTGGCACTGCACCATCAGGAAGTTTCTTTGTTCGATCAATAGTTAACTCAACTTTCATAGTGGCCTCCACCGCGTATACTGTATTTTTATACAGTATACCTATAAAACGAAATGATCAACGTTTTAAGAGCACGAATTGTTAACCCAGAGACACAAATTTCAGGCATAAAAAACCCGCCAGCGGCGGGTTCATGGTGGAGGTGAGTTTGATGATGCTAGAAGCGGCGAAGAGAAAAATCGCAAAAATTCCTACAGTTCACCAAGCAAACAGACAATCACTTTGTTAAAACTTAACCTTTACGGGAATGGACATCAACGCGTTTGCATCTTGTTCTTTAATACCCTCAGGAACTACAGGAAAAGAAGATGATGAAATTGCGTACAGTAAAGAAAGACATAACCTGAAATCACCGTAATCAACGGAAGCAGTCTGATTCCTGGCATTTAGTCTTACTGTACACTCCTGCCCCTTATACATTGATGAGTTATACATTTTTGACGAAATGATTTTTCTAATTTTTGCCATATACTCGGCCTCACTCATATCCGCTTCCGGGTTATCATGATACCGAACAGACACGCTATTCGATGGCAAACACGTCGTTGATATTGGTTCATATCTTTTAGCCACACACCCCGATAACATTAAAGAAACAAAAACCCAAAAAAACACTCTCATAATTTCTCCAAATATGGCAACGGAACACTAACCGTGTTCAAAATCACTAATATACGAATATACTTCATGGAATTAAATTGCATTACAATGTTACAGGACACATATATGAAAAAAATCTTAATGTTGGCTATAGTGGCGTTAACTATTGCAGGTTGCTCCCCTCTTGCACCTACAGGCTGTCAGAAAAAAAATGCAATGGAATCATGCGAATATAAGAGTTCAGGTAAAGTGTCGGATAAGGATATATATGGATGGTACTCATCCAGAATAAAAAAAGCTTTGGACGCAGCACTTACAGAGCCCCATGCCTGGAATGGCAAAAGATGTAATGCCCATCTGGATTTCAAAGTTGATGGCACTCTGCAAAATTTTATCGTGAAAGGTGGTGACAAAGATTATTGCGCTGCATTGCAAAAAGCTTCTGAAAGAGCAACATTCCCGTCGTTTACCGATCGGAGAGTTTACTTTAATATGGGTTCCGCAAGATGGAACTTCGAAGGTCAGCCATGATAACTATGGTGCGCCGGGAGATCCCCGGCGTTCTCAACCTGAGAAAAACCATTTTCACTTCCGCTGGTCAAACATCTTCCTCAACGTCCACCAGCAGCAGGTTTTCCAGCTCTATAATCCGATTGGTGGCGTATTGCAGAAGTTGATCATCACTTCGTCTCCCGCCATACCCGCTTATTACGTCTCGGGAAGCGTTCTAGCCTCCATATCCAAATCATCCACAACATCTTATGAAATTCAGGTAGTGTCCGATAATCATCAGCACTCATCTCGAGGGCCTTAAGTCGCCACTCTGCTACCTTGACCACCCGCCACAACATCACCAGACAAAACAGAGTGCAAACAACAAGGAAACCGAAAAAAAGATAAGTAATCACCCCATTCCTCCTGATGCTGTTCCGCTTTGATATGCAGGCGCGGCTCACCGTTTTTCGGCTCCGGCCACTGGCGCGCCATGTTCACCTTCAGTTTTTCTTCCATCGCTGCTGTAATTTCACCGTCACAGATGCCGGCACGTCTCTGCGCGTCCCACAGCAGGAACTGCATGTCAGCTCATTCGCTCAAGTCTATAACATCATCGGCTGCCTCCAGAGCTTCTTTAGAAAGATGCTTCAATGGCCCAACCGGGCCGACATTGCCGAACGTGGCATCAGACCATTCAGCATGGCGCTGACGAATTAAATGCCGCATCTGTACCGGCGCAGGCTGTAGTGCATACTGCCAACGAAGGTCATGGTTTGAATCAAACCGACGACCATCTCTCATCTGGATTGCTACACCGGAATCCCGCGTATCCACTGCGGAACCGTAACCGACAAACCTACCCGCCTCATCCCAAACAATGAGTTTCGATCCAGGTAATGGACGAGAAACAGGATATTTTGTTGCTCTCCAAATCGGCTCTACCGGCGCTGGCGGGGCTGTGTAGAGAGGCTGATGCTTCCAGCCACACGCCATTGGCTCCGCCATCCTCGCCTCAAGCAATTCATCAATAGCTTTCACAGCGTCAGCGATGATGTAATCCATCCTGCCGCCGTTCGAGTATTGAAGAGTACGCAGGAACGCGTCGCGCAGCTGGTGCAGTCGCTCGATTGTAAGCGGGCCGTTTGCCGGATGGTTAGCACCGAGTCCTGTTAGTTTGTTATTGGTCATCGCAATACATCCCCCACGCTGATTAAACCCTTGCTGCACAGGTAGTCCATAGCATCCCTGTGTAAACTGCTGTCTGGTCTGGCATTTTTAAGCGAATGGGCTAAACGCTTAACCCACATAACAAGTTCGTCCATCTGTTTGTTGTCTGGTGCTGGCGGGGCGATGTATAGCGGTAAGGTTGCACCTTTTTTGGGCTTGTTGGTTATTGTGGCAAAACGAGTATGTTCTCTAATTAAACGCTTCGCCGCCTCACCATCGACGTAAAACATTGGCTCAGCGTCAAGCGATGCCAGCGCTATTTCTGCCAGGCGGAGACTAATCTTGTGCGCGTCAATATTTGGCGACACCCGCATTATGGTATGACATGCTTTTATAGATTGCTTCGCTTCTTCGATTAACTGCTCTTTGGTAAATTGCATTACCAGTCACCCCCGCCAATCATCGGTTTATTCGTTATAGTGACCACAAGCTCGCACTGCGGTTGCCCATCATCGTTATGGCTGTCACCCAGCATCAGACACAGGGTGTCACTGGCGCTGTAGTAGCAGGCGTCCGGGAAGTGCTTTCGGATATCAACTAGTAGGGCATTAAGGCTTGCTGTCACGCGGTTAAAGCGCGTCACGGCTGTGGGCATGACGTCAAGCAGCAGACCCTGCGCTGTGCAGTCATCGTTATTGATGGCCTCCATCACTTCCGCTTGATTCATTGGTTTTACTGACTGCTCTCTGGTAATAGTGGTCATGGGTTAGTCCTTCAAAAAGATGATCCAGTGGGTTTTGTCGTTCTTACCGGTTCGCTGTCCGATTAGTGGCTTAACGTCTGTAAGCGCAAGAATCTGGCTAACTGGTATCTGCGTTTCGTTCCATTTGAAGATGAGTACGCCTTGTGGCCACAACACCCTGAATGCTTCAGCGAAGCCGGCACGCAAATCATCACGCCAGGTATCTTTGTTAAGGCGTCCGTATTTTTTTCCCATCCACGCGTTTTCACCGACCCTCTCAAGGTGAGGAGGATCGAACACCACAACCCCAAACGAAGCATCGGCGAAAGGAAGGTTACGAAAGTCAGCCACCATGTCAGGGCTTATTACCAGTTGGCGACCATCGCACAGCTCGTGCTGTTCATCGCGAATATCGGTGAACAATGCCCGCCCATCCTGCTTATCGAACCAGAACATGCGAGAGCCGCAGCACATATCTAAAACAGTTTGCTCTGCCATGCTCACTCCCCCTTACACTGCCAATTGCAGTTGCATGTTGAATTTGTCTTTTTCCGCGCAATAATTCAGAGAACCTGGGCTATTGTGAGATTCAATACGCTCAACCATCAGTGCGGCGCGTGTCTCTTTGCTGGAAGGCGCATAAGAACCTTTCCATGCCTTATCGATGCCAATATTCCTCGCAACATTGGTGCTATCTGCGCTGGCTAATGGGATGCTTGTGAATATTTGTGGTCTGAGCATTCTTAATCCGTGCAACTTTGCAACTGGTTGCCCGAGGTCATTAACTACATGACGTATCAAGTCTCGAAGTCTTGCTATCGCCTCTTTTGGTCGTTTTACGTCATAATCCCCGCAACTGCCGATTGCGACGCGGGGATACTCGTTGCAGAGCCTGATAAACCGTTCATCAGGTTCATTCATGTGCCAGACAGGAACGCCGAAGAATTTATTGTGTGGCCACTCAAGCAGCAGCGCATCGTTCTCTTCCTCTCCGCCATCGATAACGTCCGGGATGATGGCGAAGTCAAAGCCCGGATGGTTCTTCCAGCGCTCAACAAACTCGTAGTAGTCGCTCCAGTCGATTTTGTTCTTGCCAGCTGCTTTCCACGCAGTGAATGCACCGTTGTCCAGGGCGAAAGATTGACAATATTCAGCAGCCAGATTGATCTGCCCGGAGTGCGCGAAACTGATAAACGCATGGCGTCCTTTCCACGCTTTCATGGCGCACGTATCCGGCGTTATTGGACCGCCGTGATAGTGGATCATCACTCCCCCTTACCGATGCCAGCGGCGCTTTCTAACAAGTCGTCTGCGGCCTGAATATCATGATGCTCGTCATAATCAGGCAGATAGCGACGTGCGACAGCGGCGAGATTGTTTAGCACCCTGTGATAGTCTGCTATGCGCTTCTCTGCGGCTTCCAGCTTTGCCTCTGTCTCTCTAAATTTGGTATGCCAGCGGTTACATGCAACAAACGCCCCCTCCCTATATCCTGTTTCCATGTCAATTTCGTCTATCAATGACGCGATGATGTTGAGCTCGTCGTTATTAACTAACGCCATAAACTCACTGGTAGCCTTATCCCATGCATCCAGCGCATCATAATTTCTTGGGTTTTTGAGATGAGCGGCATATGTTGTGCGGTATTTTTCCGCAGCTTCACGCAGCGCCTGTTTGTCTGTCATGCTGCACCTCCCTGGCGAAGCTGGGCTGCGAACTCGCGCACCTTCTCGAGTTCAGAGCGCAGGAATTTAGCGGCGCCATCCCAGCCTGTTTCATTAGCGCGTTCAGCCTCAGAGTTAAGTTGTTCTGCATAACTCTCCACACCCTGCGCCCGCACTTCAGCCAGGAAAGCGTCGGTTGCTGGGGTTTCTGGAGCATGGTCAATAGCCTGATGCCATGACGGAACCTCGCCAGCCTGCACAAAGCAACTCTCTGCAATAAACTTATTCAGCCCCGCATTCTCCGCAGCCAGCGCCCGGCATCTTGCTTCCTGAGATTTCCAGCCTTCCCACATGGCTGCCATCATCATGAACCAGGCATTCCCGCAGCCATCCTTCTTGGTTTCGAAAAACCAGTTCACGAATTCAACTGTCATCCCATTTTCTTTTGCTAATTTCTCTATGTTGCTCATACCCCTACCCTCCCCCAAACCATCAAAACTCGCTTCATCGCTGCGCTGTTGCGGCAAACGGATGTGACCATGTTTTTTCTCACGGTCGATTTGAAGCGCTTGATATTCAGCTCTCCGCCGGGCAACAGCGAATAAACCGGGTGATGCGGCTCGCCTGTACGGATCACTACCGCTTTGCGTGTCAGGTGAAGCAGCAGGTTGTGAGATTTCTTGCAGTCGCATCCCAGCAGGTTCTGAACCTGTCGCGGCGTGATGGTCTGGTTTTCCCGAAGGAAATCAACAATTGCCCACAGTGATTTGCTTGCCATCGTCATTCTCCCTCCACGTTGAAGAACCGGAGCGCGTGACGATTCCTGCCGACTTCACGATATGTGGCTTTGCCCATTGCTTTTAAAACATCGATTACAGTTTCCATAGGATTCCCCACGAAATTATTTAACGAGCCGTAGGTGGCTAACGTTTTTCCGGTAGCTTTTCCAGTCAAAATTGACCCACATTCCACCGTCCATCTGGAGGCGATCGATAACCCGCGCACCCAGGGTTTCAAGCAATCCCTCATAGTTCAGGTTCGTCAGAACACCAACCGGCCGCATCGACGACAGGCGACGATCAATAACCTGGTTGAGGATGACTTTCTCGCCGCTGCTGCCACGCTGAATACCGACTTCGTCCAGCACCAGCAGGTCAACTTTGCACAGGTCATCAAGCAGTGACGCTTCAGACAGGCCACTGTCGTAACACTCACGTACACGCAGCATCAGATCGGGGATAGTCACCACCAGCACGGAGTGTCCAGCAGCCAGCAAATGATTTCCGATCGCGGCCGCCAGATGGTTTTTCCCTGTGCCCGGTTCGCCACTGAACACGAAGCTGGTAAAACCATTGCCAAAGTTCTGCGCATAGCTTTTTGCCATAGTGAACGCCCTGCGCTGCTTATCCCCTGTCACTTCATAGTTCGCGAAGGTGCAACTGCGATGCAGATCCTGAATACCGGAACGACCGAAAATTTTTTCTGTTCTGGCCTTCTGGTTCAGCTTCTCCAGTTCCTCGCAACGTTTTCTGCCTTCGGACTCCTGCCAGGCGCGCCACTCTTCAACGGTCGAGAACTTAGGCTGAACGCTGGCCGGAATAATTCTTTTCAGTCGCTCAAGCGCACTGCCGGTGCTAACAATGTTTTTCATCGCTACCCCCTGAATCCCGATGGGATTTTTTCATCAGGTTTAGAAATTTTGTTCGGATCTCTCACCCCTGATGATCGCTGGATTTCCCACGCCTCACTAAAGTGCATGCCCGGGCCAAAAAATGTTTTTGCCTGTTTGACGTACCTGGTGTTGAGGCTTCCATCCGCTTTGACATAATCGGCATACCTCTGAGTACCCGCGATCATGTCCTCTGCGGATACCCCGTCGTTGAGTCGGGCACTCCAGGCCTTGTAGGCGTCAGATTTACTATTTCCACCGTCACGCTTTGGGTAAATACCCCAAGCCTGTTCAAAATCTTCCGAGTAAGTATTTTTCCCTTGGGGTGTGGCGTCGCCATGCCCCGAAATATCTTTATCCTGATCTTGTTCCTGATCCTGTTCCTGATCTTGGCTTCCTAGCCCCTTCGAAGCCCCTTCTGAAATATGGCGTGATTCGCGCTTAAAATTCAGATGAAAATCCGTCTTGTAACGTTCATAAAATGATGAAAGAAAAGGATTTTCAGGCAACGAAGAATATTCATTCCTGACGCCAGCGCAGCGGTTATCACCGGGCTTTAATGCCTTCCCTACCTGATAGGCCGCCATTTCATGCACCCAGACCATCTCTGTGTCCTCGTCATAGCTACAAAATCCAGCTTCAATGGCGCTTTTAAGCCCCTTTGAAGCCCCTTCCAAGCCCAGACCTGTTTCATGGGCTATGTATAGAATTGGCAGGTAATACAACCCGAGCATGTTTGCGTGTGGCGAGGTCATCAGATAAAACGAAACCACCTGCGCCTCCGCGCCTTGTTTCCTCAACTCACGACCGGTCTTTCCAAGCCAGAACTGAGGCGCAACAGTTGCGTAATCACGCATAAAAACCTCTTAATCGCTAAAGTGGTGGTCCATCTATCTTTTTGACGGCTGATTTTTCTGTCATAATTTCCTCGTAATTTCTGCCTGGAATTACACCGAAGGCCGTCTGTGTTGGCGCACAGCGGTCTTCACCCTCACATGACACCCGGCGCTATGGCCGCGATACCACTCAGAACCTGAATGACAGCATCACCCGGCAACATATTCAGCAGATGCTCAATCCCTTCCCTGACCTCTTTCACCAGTTGATGCTTTGGCGCATTCAGCATTACGGCCTGTTTCGCCTCGCTGATTTCCTTCTCCATCGCTGCAAAACGCGTCATGAAACAATCCTGTCCGATAAGGCGCCCACGAAATTCCAGCGGCAAAACGGCCAGGATTGCAGGAGTCAGCTGGCGGATGTTTTCGCGCGCATATCCGGTGTCGCTGTCCAGCCAGCGGAAAAGCTTCTGCCGCTTACGGCTCAGGTCGTCAGGAAAATCCAGCCCGGCGCCGCCCTGCCGTTCCCATTCTTCAACGATGATCCCGGCAACTACGTCCTGGTTGTCCAGCGATGCCGACCACGCACGAACGGCAGCCCGAATCTGGTCATGCTTATCCGCCGGATCAGGCTGATTGCGATTTATCATCGTGGCCGGAGGAAACCCGGTATTTTGTTGAAATGAAATTGAATGCACGGTTACGCCCTCGCTTCCTGCGCCGGTAATCCATCCGTTGGGTTGAGGTACAAATCAGGGCGCAACTCATGTGGAGTTACACCTGTAGCATTGAAAATAGGAATGACACGGTTAGCCGGTACGACTCCATTATCACGGTGACGCCAATGGCTGACCGTCATTGAAGATACATCGAGCTTTTCTGCTAAACGGGTTGCGCCCCCTGCAATGCTTATTGCTTTATCAAGTGCTTTCATATTTGGCTCCAAGTAATAACAAACCAAATTAAACATTATGTTTATACGCAAGTCAACATTATGAATGTTGAGGCGATAAACTTTTAGTTTAGAATCTTGATATATGAGAAAAAACACACACCAAACAGATAACCCGCAGGTTCGGCGGTTAAATGAGATCATCGAGAAGAAGCGCATATCCAAAGCGGATATAGCGAGGATCTGTGGTGTGAGCGCACAATCAGTCAACAACTGGTTTGTCAGAGGGGCGATAGGAAAAAGCTCAGCAATAAAACTTGCCGATGCGTTGGGTGTGAGTCTTGAGTGGGTTCTAGGTCAGGACGTGGATGCTAAGGACGGTTTGAGACACGACGAACGGAGACTATTGGAACTCTATAATCAACTACCAAACGAAGAAGAGCAGCAGAACATGTTGCGGATCGTATCTCTGCGTCTGAAGGAACTCGACGAGTTGTACGCCAAGTACATGGGGCGGCGGATTAAGGGTGATGGAGAATTGAAATAAGTTGAGGTCAACATGAACACATTCAGCATACTCGCGATACCTTTCTTTGCTCTTTCAGTGGTTCTGTTGACTCTTGGCGCTACCAGGAAGAACCAGGCGAGTTTCATCGTTGGTGGTGTGTTTATGGCGTCCAGTGTGGTTAATGCGGTGATCGGCATGTCTCTTTGAGCGCTATGAGATCAGGCATCCTCGTTACTTTGTCATGTGTGACAGCCTGGTATGCACTCTGCGAGCTTTGATGTGGTTTACCACTTTAATAGTCACCGTATCACTAAACTGATTAGCTTTACTCATACTCTTGTGGATTCGCTATTTCTGATGTCAATGCAAAAAAATACTAAGGAAACAAAAAGGATACTTATGTCAGATAACACTATTAAAATCATACCTCAGCACATGACCGCCACATCAGTTCTTATTACGCCTGATCGTGCTGAAACAATCATTACTTTTTACCGCCATGAATTTGAGCATCACATGCAGTCTGATGAGCAAGGAAAGAATAGCTTCCAAGTAAAAGTTGAGTTGACCCCTAACATGTCAGTCTCAATGAGCCCGGATCAAGCTGTTGCATTAGTAAAATCATTACAGGTAGCTCTCAGGGATAATGGGCTATGGAAAGACTGAAGCCAGTTTCTTCAGTTCAACCTACCTCAGGAACAACATCATCAGTTCTTCCAAGTATTATAGTTAGTGCAACCCTAGCAGCGACAACCGTTTCTCCTTATGGGGATCCATCTCAGTACCAAAGTATTGGTATTGATGCTAAGGTATCAAATAGAGTTTCATACGCCATGGACGAAACGGGTTTGCGCCCAAGTAAGGAAGATGTAGCGATGAAGAGTGATACCCTGGAGGTAAGCGTGAGCGGAATGTCCAGAGAAGAACTTGACGCAAAGCTTTCACAAAACAAATCAGAGGTAGAGTCTATTGCTGCGGAAATGCGTCGCGAATCAGCTGACTTTAAAACCTATTATACTCAGCAATTTTCTTCTATTGAGAGAGGTATTGCTGAAATTAAAGGTGAAATCGGCGGTTTGAAAACGGGACTTACAACGACTCAGTGGGCGATGGCCGTTGGCTTGACTTTAGTTACTGTGATTCTGTCTGGCGTGATGTTAGCCTCAAGTTGGATTATCTCCGGCAATGACAAGTCACCATCAGTAACCAGCCCGGCTCCAATTATAATACAGGTACCGACACAGCAACCATTAACGAGCGCTCCAACTAACCAATCGTCATCACAACAAGCTCCTAAGCAATAAATAAACCCGGCCACCGCGCCGGGTTTTTTATTGCCCTTTCCTCACGAACTCCGCAGCATCCCTCAGCAATCCCTTGTGAATCACATTACCAACCGCCTTCCTCTTGGCTTCCAGGCTATCCACAATCGCATCCCGATTAATCACTACCCCGCCGATAATCAACTCAACAACCGCTCCGCCAATCTCGCCGGCGATGAATGCTGCACGGTCTTCCAATAGCTCATCCCGTTCCATATCCATTCCTAAACCCATAACAACGCCCTCTTCGATGTTTTTATAACCATACAATAGACCCAAAAACATACTACCTGCATCAACCTTCGCTACAAAATAAACTTTTTGTTTATATAAAAACACCCATTATGTTGACACATAAATAAACATTGTGTTTAATTACTCCAGCAACACGACCACCAAGGCAGGACGCCCACGAAGTAGCCGCACCAGGCGTATGAAGATGGTGATGAGGTGGATGAGTTAACGCGCAGCAGGTTTCAAACGTTCCGCCAGCCGGGCGACAACGGCAAGAAGAGGGATAAATCATGAGTGAGGTAATTTTTAGCTTTGAAAACTCCAGTGACGCAGCACGCGCTGGGATGTTGATGAATAAGGCGGATCCGTCACTGCGTTATGTGCATATACGCGCAACTGTCTGTGTAACCTGGCATGCGAACATCATTGCGGCCACGCAGGCAGTCCTGGATGCAAACATTCCGTGCACTTTTCAGTACTGGAATGACATTAAAAACAGTCATAGCAGAGGTTGAAAATGATTGATTTCGCACGTCAGCCAGCACGCATCCAGGCCGTTCGCGGGAATGCTTTTACAGCGCCATTTCGATTTTTTTGGTGTGTCATGAAAGGTTGCATCACCAAAAAGGAAACCAGCAAATGAACTCTTTGTTCGCACTGGTATTAACGGTCGCAATGACCAACGGTGACTTTCAGGATGTGATTCTCGGTGTATATGACAACCAGCAGGAATGCCAGGCCGCAGCTGTCGAGCAAAAGGTTAATGGTGAGTGCTGGCCTGTTGAGGGAATTATTCGCAACGGAGAGCTGCCAGCAAGCATCTGAGGAGGGGTAATGCAGAAAGAATGCGGTTACTGCCGCAAACCCGTTGAAGAAGGCAAGGAAGTAAAAAACGTATTGCTCTATCTCAACGGTCCGCAACTGGCACAGAAAGAAAAAGAATATTGCTCTAAACAATGCGCTGAATACGACCAGATGGCGCACGAGAGTTAACCAGCAGTCCTGAAATATGAAATAAAAAATTCGCCATTAATTTGGCGCGGCTTCTTACACCCTGAATTTAACAACCGGAGAAGTTTTATGGAAATCGTAAAAATTGAAATGAACCTGAAAGCAGTGAATAAAGAATTGGCTGTATTCAACTGCGAGAAGAAAGTATCAGGCGTTATTCATTCAGCCGAAACGGGTGCGGTCACGGTCATTCTCGACGGTGGCTATGTATTCGGCAAGTTCGACTGTCCTCTTTGTGCTGTAGAGGCAATTTCAATGCTGTCCGTGAAAGTAAGTGATGGCGATAACGCCGGGTTTGGTAACTACCGAAGCTACAAACTCGATTACTCAGAAAAAGTTTTCAGCACCGTTCATTAAGCGAAAGCCCACCGAAGTGGGCCCGCTATGTCCGGCCTCACCGACCAAAGCGAACCGGACATTCTACCAGGTAAATCAGAGGTGTTATTAAAGCACCTCTTATCTACACGGTATTAATTCTACACAATTTATTGAGGATAAAGCAATGAGTGGAACTAATCCTGTATTTTTAGTCCGCAAAGCAAAGAAATCATCAGGACAGAAAGATGCAGTTCTCTGGTGCAGCGATGATTTTGAAGCGGCAAATGCCACACTGGATTATCTCCTGATTAAATCCGGCGCAAAGCTGAAAGATTATTTTAAAGCTGTCGCCACTAATTTCCCTGTCGTTAACGAACTGCCGCCGGAAGGCGAACTCAGCTTAACGTTCTGCGATTTCTACCAACTCGGTAAAGACAACATGACCTGGGCGCAGATCCCCGGTGTTACGTTGCCCTCTTCTGATGCTGCCGCCGAAGCACGTCAGCATATCGTTAACGGTGTTGATACCGAAACAGGTGAGGTGCTGGAAGATCACACGGAAGATTTTGGCAATGAAGAAGTTGTCGATACCGAAACTGGCGAAATTACCCAGCACGAACAGTCGTCAACTGAAGACAATGGCGATCTACCTGAACACCCTCAGTTAACCGTTGTGGCAACAATGCCCTTCCGTCATCGTGTTCTGGCTCAACATATTGGCGATGGCGAGTATCTCTATCATGTCGATGAAGAGCAGAAAAAAGCAATTCTCGCTCTGGAAATGGACACTGATAACTCATATGTCCAGAACCTTTTACTTGCGTCTGAGAATGTTGAACCATTCAAAAAGGCCATTGAACACGATATCCATAAAGCGGTAAATGCTGTTAAGAACGTGTTTCCTGCCGATGGCAAAATCCCTGAGCTGGCAAGCGTTATCCAGTTTCTGAAAACATGGTTCGATACCCCTCATATTGATCGCGGGCTGCTCGTTAAAGAGTGGTGCAAAGGTAATCGTGTATCAGCTATTCAGCGTACTGAAAGCGGCGCGAACGCTGGCGGCGGAAACAAAACAGACCGCAACCCGGATTATGTCCACACGCTGGATACGCTTGATCAGGAAATCGCGCTGGCCACCCTGCCGATGGATTTTAATATCTATGAATTACCTGGTAGCGTTTATCGTCGCGCAAAAGAAATCGTTAAGAAAAAAGAAAGTCCATTCAAAGAATGGTCCGCAGCACTTCGCGCAACACCGGGTATCCTGGACTATTCCCGCGCCGCTATTTTTGCGCTTATCCGAAGCGCTCACCCTGAGTTTTATCACTATCCAGGGCGCCTTCAGGGTTATATCAACGCCTACTTAACGGAGAGCGATCACGAGAACCCCACAGCAGAAACGCTCACTGCCGCCCGCCATACACCAGAAAAAGACGCAGTGGAAGAAGCTAACCGCCAGCTTGCTGCTGAGCGCGGCGAGTATGTTGAAGGTATCAGCGACCCGAATGATCCGAAATGGGTGAAGGCTGATGCAGGTAAGCAGGAAGCCGAACCGGAACTGGTGAAAAAGGTTGCCGCAGGCATATTTGACGTTTCTGCGCTGATTCAGAACTCCTCAACTCATGGCACAAAACAGAAAGCGGAGACCACCAGCGATGTGCAGGTTCAAGAAACTGACGGTAATGAAGAACAGGCTGGTGATGCGCTGCGTACAAGCGAAAGCGATCTGGGGAATGGTGAAGAAGCAGATACCGGCGAACAAGCCGATGTAGACCACAATCAGCCGGAAGTGAGCCAGAACAACGATTCTGCAAGCCATTCTGAGCCAGAAGCGCAACAGGAAGAACCAATGCCAGTGTGGCCGGAATACTTCGAGCCGGGGCGTTATGAAGGCGTACCGAACGAGGTATATCACGCGGCGAATGGCACCAGTTCGACGATGGTAAAAGATGCCCGGGTATCGCTGATGTATTTCGAGGCGCGCCACGTATCCAAAACCATCCAGAAAGAACGCACCAAAGTTCTGGATATGGGGAATCTGGTGCACGCGCTGGCATTACAGCCTGAACAACTGGAAAAAGAATTCAGCATCGAGCCGGAAATCCCGGAAGGCGCGCTCACGACGACAGCGACGATCCGCGCGGTTATCGACGAGCACAACGCCAGCCTGCCGCCGCTGTTGAGCACTGACGATATCAAAGCGTTGCTGGAAGAGTACAACGCCACCCTGCCCGCGCCATTACCGCTTGGGGCATCCGTTGACGAATCGTATGCATCATATGAGCAATTGCCTGAAGAGTTCCAGCGTATTGAGAACGGAACCAAGCATACCGCCACAGCAATGAAGGCCTGCATCAAAGAGTACAACGCCACCCTGCCGCCGCAGGTGAAAACCAGCGGAAGCCGTGACGCGCTGCTTGAGCAACTGACGATCATCAATCCTGATCTCGTTGCACAGGAAGCGCAGAAGCCACAGCCGTTGAAAGTATCCGGCACCAAAGCGGATCTGATTCAGGCAGTGAAAACCGTCAAACCTGAAACAGTGTTTGCCGACGAGCTGCTTGACGCATGGCGCGAAAACCCCGGCGATAGAATCCTGGTTACCCGCCAGCAGTTGAGCACCGCGCAGGCCATCCAGAAAGCGCTACTGAATCACCCGACCGCCGGGAAGCTGCTGACGCATCCGAACCGCGCCGTAGAAGTGAGCTATTTCGGTATTGATGAGGAAACCGGGCTGGAAATCCGCGTGCGGCCAGACCTTGAAATCGACATGGGCGGCCTACGCATCGGCGCTGACCTGAAGACTATCAGCATGTGGAATATCAAGCAGGATGGTCTGCGCGCGAAGTTGCACCGGGAAATCATCGATCGCGATTATCACCTGAGCGCTGCCATGTACTGCGAAACCGCAGCGCTGGACCAGTTTTTCTGGATATTCGTCAACAAAGACGAGAACTACCACTGGATCGCCATCATCGAGGCATCCGAAGAACTGCTTGAACTCGGCATGCTGGAATACCGCAAAGCAATGCGCGCCATAGCGAACGGGTTCGACACTGGCGAATGGCCAGCGCCGATTACCGAAGATTACGCCGAAGAACTCAACGATTTTGATGTGCGCCGCCTTGAAGCGCTTCGCGTACAGGCCTAAGGGGGAACTGTCATGGAAAATACCAACATTGTTACAGCCGAACAGCAGGCACCAAACACAATCTCTGCAAGTAACTCAATTTTCAACGTACAGGCCCTGGGACAGTTGCAGTCTTTCGCCGGGCTGATGGCTCAATCCGTCGTTACCGTGCCCGCGCACTTGGCAGGAAAGCCAGCAGATTGCATGGCTATCGTCATGCAAGCCATGCAATGGGGCATGAATCCATATGCAGTTGCGCAAAAGACGCACCTGGTCAATGGGCAACTGGGTTACGAAGCACAGCTTGTTAATGCCGTTATCACCAGTTCCAGCGCCATCCATGGCCGCTTCCATTATCGCTACGGTGGTGACTGGGAATGTTGCACCAGAACCAAAGAAGTGACCCGCGAGAAAACAGGGAAAAATGGCAAATACACTGTAACGGAACGCGTTCGCGACTGGACTGATGAAGATGAAGCAGGCCTCTACATCGAGGTCGGGGCAATTCTTCGTGGTGAAAGTGAAATCACTTGGGACAAACCACTCTACCTGTCTCAGGTAGTTACTCGAAATTCGCCGCTGTGGGTTTCAAAGCCTGACCAGCAAATAGCCTATCTTGGGGTGAAATATTGGGCGCGGTTGTACTGCCCGCATGTGATTCTCGGTGTTTACACACCAGATGAGCTTGAGCAACGTACCGAGCGAGAAATCAATCCGGCGCCAGTCCAGCGCATGAGCGTACAGGAAATCACTGGCGAGGTTAGTACCACGACCAGCGCGCAGGAATCGGCAACTAACATTGACGCCGTTGCCGACGACCTACGCGACCGCATTGACACAGCAAGCTCCGTTGACCAGGCCAAAGCTATCCGCGCTGATATTGAGTCGCAGAAAGCGCTGCTGGGAACCGCGCTGTTCACCGAATTGAAAAATAAGGCAGTTAAGCGCTACTACCAGGTCGATGCGCAGAACAAGGTCGAGGCTGTGATCAACTCACTTCCAAATCCTGGCGAACCGGAATCCGCAGCGATGTTCGCTAAAGCTGAAAGTGCTCTCAGCACTGCCAAACGTCATCTTGGCGATGAACTGTATGATCAGTTCCGCATCACCCTGGACGACATGAAACCGGAATACGTGGGCTAAGGGAGGCGGGAGGGCGGCCCCTCCCGTCACAGGGGGTTATATGCGCCTTATCAATCGCAGTAAGCAATCGCCGTTAGGTCGTCGGGCATGCGATGCAGCACTGGCAAAGCATGTTGAGCTTTACGGGGAGTTTGGCCGACAGAAAACAAAGACCACTTATACCGTGGCGGTCGACGGCGTGAAGGTGACAGTAGAAGTTGTTAACCGACATAAGAGCTATGTCGCCACCGCAATGACAGGTATGCGCCGACTGCGCGCACTGCCAGGGCAGATTGCCTGATAACGAATTATCAATGTCACAACACCGGCGCATCTATACTGGCGCCGGTTACCTGAGGTGAACCATGTCACAGGTAATTTTTAACGAAGAGTGGGTTGTTGAGTCCAGACTTACCGAAAGAACAGGACTTACTGAAGGACAAATTAAAAATTATCGCCTGAAGCTATGGGTTGAAGGTGTTCACTTCAAGCGCCTTACTGCGCTTGGACAGACTGACAACTCTAAAGGTCTGCTTTGGTACAACTACCCGAAGATTAATCAGTTAGTTCAGGATGCTTAATGAAATACCCGACTGGTGTTGAACTGCATAACGGAAAAATCAGGATCACATTTATCTATCGCGGCATTCGTTGCCGCGAAGTTCTCCAGGGTTGGGTTGTCAACAGTAGCAACATTAAAAAAGCGGGCAATCTGCGCGCGGCAATTGTGAGTGAGATACAACTCGGTAAGTTCGACTACGCAGATCGTTTCCCGGAATCAAAGGCTCTTAAGAAATTTTCGTCCACAAAACGGATCTCCACATTCAAAGAACTGAGTGATTTTTTTACAGATACAAAGTCACTGGAGGTATCTGAAGCCACTTTGCTATCCATCACATCAGTCGTTAACACCCTGAAACGAGTAGTGGGCGAGAACACACGGCTGGTTGATATTCAGCACGCAGATATTCTGAATTACCGCAAAGAACTCCTGACCGGGGAAGTTTTCAACCCTTCAATACCAAACCGCATCAAAAATGGGCGCGCGCCCTCAACAGTCAATAAACAGATGGCTGTTTTATCAGAAATGCTGAAGCTTGCAAACCGAAGCCAGTTTATATTGCATGCTCCTTATGAAGGAGTGTCGCGACTCAAGTTATCTAAAAATGATCCCGACCCACTTTTACTTCATGAGTACCAGGCACTGATAGCCGCCCTTCCCCGTAGCCAGGCATTAATCATCATTATTGCGGTACATACAGGGATGAGGCCAGGCGAGATATGCGCACTGGCATGGGAAGATATTGATTTGGTAAAAGGTGAAATCCACGTATCCAGAAATTTGACGAACAAGCGAGTATTTGTACCCCCTAAAACAGATGCCGGGATAAGGACGATAACGTTGCTGAAACCTGCTCATGATGCTCTGCTGGAGCAATACGAAATCACCGGGAACAGTCCAAAACAGGAAATTAAGTTTCATCATCGTGAGATCGGAAAAACTGAGCAGCAATATCTTCGCTTCGTTTTTTCACCGACAACATACTCGTCAACGAAAGGCGGTTACTTTTCCAAGGACTCGATTTCGTATGGCTGGAAACGTGGGACTAAACTTTCAGGTATACGTGAGCGCAATCCATATCAGTCGCGTCACACATATGCCTGCTGGACGCTGATGGCCGGAGCGAACCCGTCGTTCATTGCCAGCCAGATGGGGCACGAGGATGCGCGTATGGTGTACGAGGTTTACTCCAAGTGGATTGGTGATATGAACCAGGATCAGGTCAACATGCTGAACAATCAGATGCCGACAGCACTGCCCCCAGGACGCCCCCAAGGGCGAGGGAGTATGAAAAAAGTCATTTAATTTCATAGCGCTGGTTTCAATCCACACAATCAGCGTTAAACTACTAATACCGTTAATTTAGGGAGAAAAGATGATGCGCGTACTGGTTGTCGAAGATAATGCCTTATTACGCCACCACCTGAAGGTTCAATTACAGGATTTGGGGCACCAGGTTGATGACGCAGAAGATGCAAAGGAAGCCGATTATTATCTTAACGAGCATCTGCCGGACATCGCCATCGTCGATTTAGGCCTCCCGGATGAAGACGGGCTTTCGCTGATCCGCCGCTGGCGCAGCAATGACGTTTCCCTTCCTGTTCTGGTATTAACCGCCCGTGAAGGCTGGCAGGATAAAGTGGAAGTGCTGAGCGCCGGCGCCGACGACTATGTGACAAAACCGTTTCATATTGAAGAAGTGGTCGCGCGTATGCAGGCGTTAATGCGCCGCAACAGCGGTCTGGCCTCGCAGGTTATCTCTATTCCGCCTTTTCAGGTGGATCTCTCCCGCCGTGAATTGTCCGTAAATGATGAAGTGATAAAACTGACGGCGTTTGAATACACCATTATGGAAACGCTGATCCGCAATAATGGCAAAGTCGTCAGTAAAGATTCGTTGATGCTACAGCTCTACCCGGATGCGGAACTGCGTGAAAGCCATACCATTGATGTATTGATGGGGCGCTTACGCAAAAAAATTCAGGCGCGATATCCTGATGATGTGATTACCACCGTCCGTGGTCAGGGATACCTGTTCGAACTGCGCTAATGAATAAATTACTGCGTCATCTTTTTCCTTTATCGCTGCGCCTGCGCTTTCTGCTGGCGACGGCAGGCGTTGTGCTGGTGCTCTCTCTGGCCTACGGCATGGTCGCGCTGGTTGGCTACAGCGTCAGTTTTGATAAGACAACCTTTCGCCTGTTACGCGGTGAGAGCAACCTTTTCTACACCCTCGCGTCATGGCAAAACAATAAAATCAATATCGAGATCCCGGAAAATCTCGATATGCAAAGCCCCACGATGACACTGATCTATGATGAGAACGGCAAGTTGTTATGGGCGCAGCGCAACGTTCCCTGGCTGGAGAAACGTATCCAGCCGGAATGGCTGAAAGCCAACGGTTTTCATGAAATTGAAGCCGATGTCGACGCCACCAGCACGTTGCTGAGTGAAGATCATTCCGCCCAACAGCAGCTCAAAGAGGTGCGGGAAGATGACGACGATGCGGAAATGACCCACTCCGTGGCGGTGAATGTCTATCCGGCTACCGCGCGGATGCCGCAACTGACGATAGTGGTTGTCGATACTATCCCCATCGAGCTGAAACGCTCGTATATGGTCTGGAGCTGGTTTATTTATGTTCTGGCGGCAAACCTGCTGTTAGTCATCCCGTTGCTCTGGGTCGCCGCGTGGTGGAGTTTACGCCCTATCGAAGCGCTGGCGCGTGAAGTGCGTGAGCTGGAAGAACACCACCGCGAAATGCTCAACCCGGAAACCACGCGGGAACTGACCAGCCTGGTGCGCAACCTCAACCGGCTGCTGAAGAGCGAACGTGAGCGTTATGATAAATACCGCACCACGTTAACCGACCTCACCCATAGTCTGAAAACGCCGCTGGCGGTATTGCAGAGCACCCTGCGTTCAATGCGCAGCGAAAAAATGAGCGTCAGCGACGCCGAACCGGTCATGCTGGAACAGATCAGCCGTATATCCCAGCAGATCGGTTATTACCTGCATCGAGCCAGCATGCGCGGAAGCGGCGTGTTACTCAGTCGCGAGCTGCACCCCGTAGCGCCGTTACTGGACAATCTCACCTGCGCGCTCAATAAAGTGTATCAGCGTAAAGGGGTCAACATTAGCCTCGATATTTCGCCGGAAATCAGCTTCGTCGGCGAGCAGAATGACTTTGTTGAAGTGATGGGCAACGTGCTGGATAACGCCTGTAAATACTGCCTGGAGTTTGTTGAAATTTCAGCCCGGCAGACCGATGAGCATCTGCATATTCTGGTAGAAGACGACGGCCCGGGCATTCCGCAAAGCAAGCGTGATGTGGTTTTCGATCGCGGTCAGCGCATTGACACCCTGCGACCAGGGCAAGGCGTGGGGCTGGCGGTCGCCCGTGAGATCACTGAGCAATATGAAGGGAAGATCGTCGCCGGTGACAGTTTGCTCGGCGGAGCGCGGATGGAGGTGATTTTTGGTCGCCAGCACCCGATTCAGCGCGATGAATGACGCTGGCGTGTAATATTTATATATGTTCTTCACCGCATGTCGTTAAGCATCCGTTATAATCGGTGTCAGATACCAGCCTGCGGATAATCAACATGGAATATCAATTAACACTTAACTGGCCCGAATTTCTTGAACGCCACTGGCAAAAACGCCCGGTGGTGTTAAAACGCGGGTTCAACAACTTCATTGATCCGCTCTCCCCTGACGAACTGGCGGGACTGGCGATGGAAAGCGAAGTCGATAGCCGTCTGGTCAGTCATCAGGATGGTAAATGGCAGGTCAGCCACGGCCCGTTCGAGAGTTACGACCACCTCGGCGAGAACAACTGGTCGCTGCTGGTTCAGGCCGTAAACCACTGGCATGAACCTACCGCTGCGCTGATGCGCCCTTTCCGCGCGTTGCCGGACTGGCGTATTGACGATCTGATGATCTCCTTTTCCGTCCCTGGCGGCGGCGTGGGTCCGCATCTGGATCAGTACGATGTATTTATCATTCAGGGAACCGGTCGCCGCCGCTGGCGCGTAGGCGAGAAGCTGCAACTGAAGCAGCATTGCCCTCACCCGGATTTGCTCCAGGTCGATCCTTTTGAAGCCATCATTGATGAAGAGCTGGAGCCCGGCGATATTCTGTATATCCCACCGGGATTCCCGCACGAAGGCTACGCGCTGGAAAACGCGATGAACTACTCGGTTGGTTTCCGCGCGCCGAATACGCGTGAACTGATCAGCGGTTTTGCCGACTACGTTCTGCAACGCGAGCTGGGCAGCACCTATTACAGCGACCCGGATATCCCGCCGCGCGAGCATCCTGCCGACGTTCTGCCGCAGGAGATGGACAAGCTGCGTGAAATGATGCTCGACCTGATCAATCAGCCTGAACACTTTAAACAGTGGTTTGGCGAATTTATCTCCCAGTCTCGTCACGAACTGGACATCGCGCCGCCGGAACCGCCGTATCAGCCGGATGAGATCTATGATGCGCTGAAACAAGGCGATGTGCTGGTGCGTCTGGGCGGCTTACGCGTCCTGCGCATTGGCGATGAGGTCTACGCCAACGGTGAGAAGATTGATTCTCCGCACCGCCCGGCGCTGGAGGCGCTCTCCAGTCACATCGTGCTGACCGCCGAGAATTTTGGCGATGCGCTGGAAGACCCGTCGTTCCTCGCAATGCTGGCCGCGCTGGTCAATAGCGGGTACTGGTTCTTCGAAGGGTAAATAAGTTATTGCGATTGAGCCTGATGGCAACGCGAACGCGTTTTATCAGGCCTACGCACGGTAGGCCTGATAAGTGAAGCGCCATCCGGCGCCATCACACCACGGCACCATTACTGCTGCTTCGCAGTTAGCTCCGCAATACGCACAATCACCTGCACCGCTTTCTCCATCCCTTCCAGCGTCACAAACTCATGCTTGCCATGATAGTTATAGCCGCCGGTAAAGAGGTTCGGGCACGGTAAGCCCATAAACGAAAGCTGGGCGCCGTCAGTGCCGCCACGAATCGGCTTCATATCCGGCACAATATCGCAGTCACGCATTGCCTGCTGTGCAATATCGAGAATATGTGGGTGTTCGACCACTTTCTCACGCATATTGTAATAGCTGTCTTCGATCACCAGCTCGATGTAGCAGTCCGGGTGCAGCCCCTTCCCGACCTTTTTAGCGATCTCCATCATTTTGCGCTTGCGGGCTTCAAACTGTTTGCGGTCGAAATCGCGAATGATGTAGTGCATATCCGCACGATCAACGGTGCCTTTCATACTCGCCAGATGGTAGAAGCCTTCATAGCCTTCGGTCGTCTCCGGGCTCTCATCCGCCGGAACCTCGGCATGAATACGCGCCGCCAGCGACAGCGCATTCACCATCACGCCCTTCGCCGTACCGGGGTGTACGTTATTGCCCACGATTTTGATATTCACGGAGGCCGCATTGAAGTTTTCAAACTCCAGCTCCCCTACACCGCCGCCATCAACGGTATAAGCCCACTGCGCGCCGAAAGCCTCAACGTCAAAATGTTTCGCCCCTTTCCCGACCTCTTCATCCGGCGTAAAGGCCACGCGAATATCACCGTGCGGAATATCTTTCTGTTTCAGTACCGCCAGCGCGGTCATGATTTCCGCCACGCCCGCTTTGTCGTCAGCGCCCAGCAGCGTTTTCCCGTCAGTGGTGATCAGCGTCTGCCCCAGCAGTTGATGCAGAACCGGGAACATCACCGGCGACAGCACCTCATCGCCGATCCCTAGCGCAATATCGCCACCACGGTAGTTTTCCACAATCTGCGGATTCACATTTTTACCGCTGAAATCAGGTGAGGTATCCACATGAGAGATAAAACCAATCGCGGGAATATCGCCAGCAACGTTGGCTGGCAGCGTCGCCATGACGGTCCCTTTGTCACTTAACGTGACATTCACCAGCCCCATTTCTTCAAGCTGTTGTTTGAGCAAATGTAATAATTTCCACTGGCCCTCAGTGCTGGGCACTTGCCGTACGCCCGCCTTTGATTGGGTATCCAGCGACACGTAGTGTAAAAAACGCTCAAGTAGTTTATCCATGCAGTCACCCTCACTTTTCGTGACAACATTATTAATAAGCAAGAAAAGACAAATATTGCGTCAGGTCACTTTTATCCCTGCAAACGAGAATATTTCGCGTAGACACTTTTTCTGACTATAAAGCTAAGCCAGTAATTCGCAACAAGGATTGGCGATTTTAGCGGTTTGCCGTAGAATGACCGCCCTCATTAAGAGTCACCAAGGTGGTTAACCACAAACCCCGCATCGGTCAGCCATCCGTTGCGTCTACATGGGACAGAGTAAAAAATTGAATAAACAACCGCGTTCGCTTTCACCGCTGGTACAACTGGCGGGAATTCGCAAAAGCTTCGACGGAAAAGAGGTCATTTCTAATCTGAATCTGACCATCAATAACGGCGAATTCCTCACGCTGCTTGGCCCCTCTGGCTGCGGTAAAACAACCGTTCTGCGCCTGATTGCCGGTCTGGAAAATGTTGATGCCGGTCATATCATGTTGGATAACCAGGACATCACCGACGTTCCAGCGGAACACCGCTATGTAAACACCGTCTTTCAAAGCTATGCGTTATTCCCCCACATGACCGTATTTGAAAATGTGGCTTTCGGTTTACGCATGCAGAAAACCCCCGCCGCCGAGATTACCCCTCGCGTCACCGACGCTCTGCGCATGGTGCAACTGGAAGAGTTTGCGCAGCGAAAGCCGCATCAGCTTTCCGGCGGGCAGCAGCAGCGTGTGGCCATCGCCCGCGCCGTCGTCAATAAACCGCGTTTATTGCTGCTGGATGAATCCCTCTCCGCGCTGGATTACAAGCTGCGAAAGCAGATGCAGAACGAACTGAAAGCGTTGCAGCGTAAGCTGGGCATCACTTTTGTGTTCGTTACGCACGATCAGGAAGAAGCGCTGACCATGTCTGACCGTATCGTGGTGATGCGCGACGGCATTATTGAGCAGGACGGCACGCCGCGAGAAATCTATGAGGAGCCGAAAAACCTGTTCGTCGCCGGATTCATTGGCGAAATCAACATGTTTAACGCCACGGTAATTGAACGTCTGGACGAACAACGCGTACGCGCCAATGTAGAAGGACGCGAGTGCAATATTTATGTTAACTTTGCCGTCGTTCCTGGTCAGAAACTGAACGTACTGTTACGCCCGGAAGATCTGCGCGTTGATGAAATTAACGATGATAACCACATTGAAGGTCTCATTGGCTACGTGCGCGAGCGCAACTACAAAGGTATGACGCTGGAGTCCGTCGTCGAACTGGAAAATGGCAAAATGGTGATGGTCAGCGAATTCTTCAATGAAGACGATCCTGACTTCGACCACTCTCTCGACCAAAAAATGGCCATTAATTGGGTAGAAAGCTGGGAGGTCGTACTGGCTGATGAAGAACACAAGTAAATTCCAGAATGTGGTGATTGTCACTGTCGTTGGTTGGCTTGTGTTGTTTGTCTTTCTGCCCAACCTGATGATTATTGGTACCAGCTTTTTGACCCGTGATGACGCGAACTTCGTCAAAATGGTCTTTACGCTGGATAACTACGCTCGTCTGCTCGATCCGCTCTATTTTGAGGTCTTGCTGCACTCCCTCAATATGGCGCTCATCGCCACCTTCGCCTGCCTGGTGCTCGGCTATCCCTTTGCCTGGTTTCTGGCGAAACTGCCGGAAAAAGTGCGCCCGCTGCTGCTATTTTTGCTGATCGTACCGTTCTGGACCAACTCGCTGATCCGTATTTACGGCCTGAAAATTTTTCTCAGCACCAAAGGCTATCTCAACGAGTTCCTGCTGTGGCTGGGTGTGATTGACACCCCGATCCGCATCATGTTCACGCCGGGCGCGGTCATTATCGGTCTGGTCTATATCCTGCTGCCGTTTATGGTGATGCCGCTCTACTCCAGCATTGAAAAACTGGATAAGCCGCTGCTGGAGGCCGCCCGCGATCTGGGCGCCAGTAAATTGCAGACCTTTATTCGCATTATTATTCCACTGACCATGCCGGGGATCATCGCCGGGTGTCTGCTGGTGATGCTGCCGGCGATGGGGCTGTTCTATGTCTCTGACCTGATGGGTGGAGCAAAGAACCTGCTGATTGGTAACGTTATTAAGGTTCAGTTCCTGAACATTCGCGACTGGCCGTTTGGCGCAGCCACCAGCATTACGCTGACGATTGTGATGGGCCTGATGCTGCTGGTTTACTGGCGCGCATCGCGGCTGCTGAATAAGAAGGTGGAACTCGAATGATCGGTCGACTGCTTCGTGGCGGTTTTATGACCGCTATCTACGCGTACCTGTATATTCCAATCATCATCTTGATTGTGAACTCCTTTAACAGTTCGCGCTTTGGCATCAACTGGCAGGGTTTTACCACCAACTGGTACAGCCTGCTGATGAATAACGACAGCCTGTTGCAGGCGGCACAGCATTCGCTGACGATGGCGGTGTTCTCGGCCACCTTTGCTACGATCATCGGCTCGCTAACGGCAGTGGCGCTGTATCGCTATCGTTTTCGCGGTAAACCGTTTGTCAGCGGCATGCTGTTCGTCGTCATGATGTCGCCGGATATTGTAATGGCGATTTCACTGCTGGTGCTGTTTATGCTGCTCGGCATCCAGTTGGGCTTCTGGTCGTTGCTGTTTTCGCATATCACCTTTTGCCTGCCCTTCGTGGTCGTTACCGTTTACTCGCGCCTGAAAGGGTTTGACGTGCGGATGCTGGAAGCGGCAAAAGACCTGGGAGCCAGTGAAGTCACGATTTTGCGTAAGATCATTCTGCCGCTGGCCATGCCTGCGGTCGCGGCTGGCTGGTTGCTCAGTTTCACCCTGTCGATGGATGACGTGGTGGTTTCGTCATTCGTCACCGGGCCCGGCTATGAGATTCTGCCATTGAAAATTTACTCAATGGTAAAAGTCGGCGTTTCACCGGAAGTTAATGCGCTGGCAACGATTTTGTTGGTTCTGTCGCTGGTTATGGTCATCGCCAGCCAGCTTATTGCTCGTGATAAAACCAAGGGCCGTTGAGGCCCACTATTCAGGGGACGTTAAATGAAAAAATGGTCACGCCACCTGCTCGCGGCGGGTGCTCTGGCACTGGGCATGAGCGCCGCTCACGCTGATGACAACAACACGCTCTATTTCTACAACTGGACCGAGTATGTTCCACCAGGACTGCTGGAACAGTTCACTAAAGAGACGGGCATTAAGGTTATCTATTCGACCTACGAGTCGAATGAAACCATGTATGCCAAGCTGAAAACGTATAAAGACGGCGCCTACGACCTGGTGGTGCCTTCCACCTATTACGTCGATAAAATGCGTAAAGAGGGCATGATCCAGAAGATCGACAAAACGAAGTTAACCAACTTCCACAACCTCGATCCTGAAATGCTCAACAAACCGTTTGACCCGAATAACGACTACTCCATCCCGTATATCTGGGGCGCAACGGCAATTGGCGTTAACAGCGACGAAATTGACCCGAAAACCGTCACCAGCTGGGCTGACCTGTGGAAGCCTGAGTATAAAAGCAGCCTGCTGCTGACTGACGATGCGCGTGAAGTGTTCCAGATGGCGCTGCGTAAGCTGGGTTACTCCGGCAACACCACCGATCCTAAAGAGATTGAAGCGGCGTATAACGAACTGAAAAAACTGATGCCAAACGTGGCGGCGTTCAACTCCGACAACCCGGCTAACCCGTATATGGAAGGCGAAGTCAACCTGGGGATGGTGTGGAACGGTTCTGCGTACGTTGCACGTCAGGCGGGGACGCCGCTTGAGGTTATCTGGCCGAAAGAAGGCGGTATTTTCTGGATGGACAGCCTTTCTATTCCGGCAAACGCCAAAAACAAAGAAGGCGCGCTGAAGCTGATCAACTTCCTGTTGCGCCCGGATGTGGCGAAAGAAGTGGCGGAAACCATCGGTTATCCGACGCCGAACCTGGCCGCACGTAAGCTGTTAAGTCCTGAAGTGGCAAATGATAAATCACTCTACCCTGATGCCGACACCATCAATAAAGGGGAATGGCAGAACGACGTGGGTTCCGCCAGTGCTATCTATGAAGAGTATTATCAAAAGCTGAAAGCGGGACGCTAATTCAGCGTTGTAAAAAATGCCCGATAGCGCTGCGCTTATCGGGCCTGGACAAATGCGAACCGTAGGCCGGATAAGGCATTCGCCGCCATCCGGCAAAAAAATCACAGTCCTTTCAATAATTTCTCAATAAACGCCGGTACGACCTGGCTTGCCGGGCCATAATATTTCTCTTCAAACTCGCTGCCAACCTGGCTTGGTTCGAGGTTTAGCTCGACCGTATGCGCGCCGTGCAGGCGGGCCTCATGCACAAACCCGGCCGCCGGATAAACATGCCCGGATGTTCCGATAGCGATAAACACATCCGCCATCGCCAGCGCCATATAGATCTCATCCATGCCAAGCGGCATTTCACCAAACCACACGACGTGCGGGCGAAGCGAAGCCGGGAACTGGCAGCAATGGCACTTATCGTCTGAGGTCACATCGCCCGTCCAGTCCAGAATTTGCCCGCTCTGGGAGCAGCGCACTTTCAACAGCTCGCCGTGCATGTGAATGATATTCTTGTTGCCCGCGCGTTCATGCAGATTATCGATATTTTGCGTCACCAGCAGGAAACGATCGCCCAGCGCCTCTTCCAGTTTTGCCAGCGCGACATGCGCCGGGTTGGGCTGAATCTCAGGCCGCTGCAACTGCTGACGGCGGGCGTTGTAAAATGACTGAACCAGTTCTGGATCGCGGGCAAACCCTTCCGGGGTCGCCACATCCTCTACCCGATGCTCTTCCCAGAGACCATCAGCGGCGCGAAATGTACGAATGCCGGATTCGGCAGAGATTCCCGCTCCAGTAAGAACTAATACTCTTGGTTTTTCCATCATTTCCGGCACCACTCTGTCTCTGAAAAAGATTCGCTGACGCAGGCGTTCACGCAAATGGCGTTTGTTTTTACGAAAACGGCTTAATCGATGAGCCCGACGCGACTGCATAACAACCTCTTTTGATTAATCGGTAAGATGTAAGAAGGCAGCGCCGCGCATCCCGCCCGCATCACCGTGTCGCGCCCGTTCAATACGCGGTACACGAGCAACAGGAAGGAGATGACGTGGCAACCTGTCTGCCAGTTGCGTTGTTATAGCAGTGAAGTTTGATAATCCTCCCCCAATCACCACCAGATCGGGATCGACGATCGTGAGGATATTCCCCAGGCAGACCGCCAGTAAATCCAGGTAACGTTCAACATGCGCACGCGCGCGTTCATCACCTTGCTCCCACAAAGCAATAATCTCCGGCGCCTGTAGAGGTTGATGATAGTAATGCTGATACAGCCACGCAAACCCGCGGCCGGAAAGATAATTTTCGATGCAGCCCAGTTGACCGCAGCCGCAGCGACGCAGAGGAAAATCGAACCCCATCAGGGTGAGCGCATCGACAGGCAAACGCATATGACCAAACTCGCCGGTAATATAGCTGCGACCGGTGATCGGCTTACCGTTGAGCACCAGTCCGCCGCCTACGCCTGTCCCGAGGATAAGCCCCATGACCAGCGGATACTGCGTGAACTCATCATCCCAGGCTTCCGACAGTGCAAAGCAGTTCGCGTCGTTATCCAGGCGAACATCACGATCCAGCCGGGCGCTGAGATCGGCGCGGAGCGGTTTACCACTGGCGGCCGGAACATTGGCGGCATACAGCGTTCCGTCTTCCGTTTCCGGCATCCCGGGAATACCAATGCCCACGGAGCCTTTTACGTCAAACCGCTGGTCGGCTTCCGCCACCAGATCGCAGACCGCCGTTAAAAAAGCCTCATAGCCTTCGCGTGGCGTCGGTACGCGTTTTTCCCAGCGCAAACGTCGCTCGTTATCAAACACGCCTAAGGCAATTTTTGTCCCGCCAATGTCAAACCCGTAATACATCACGCACCGCTCCTTGTTCTTATGTACTGCGACTACTGGCCGCTTAACACTCTCGCGGGGTCAATATTGCTGGCGCGTCGCGCCGGATACCAGCTCGCCAACAAGCTCAGCAACAATGCCGTAACCAGTACGTAAATAACGTCCAGCCAGTGTAATTCGGATGGCAGGAAGTCGATAAAATAGATGTCTCCAGAAAGGAACTGATGCCCTATCAGCTTTTCGATGCCTTCGATAATAGGGGTCAGTTGCAATGAGACGACCACGCCAATCGCCACACCGCACAGACTGCCGAGCAGACCCGCCAGCAGCCCATACCAGACGAAAATGGCGCGGATTAGGCCATCTTTCGCCCCTAAGGTTCTTAATACCGCGATATCGCCGCTCTTATCTTTTACCGCCATCACCAGCGTCGAAACGATATTGAAGCAGGCCACGCCGATCACCAGCACCATCGCCAGATACATGATGGCGCGGATCATCTGAATATCATGGTACATATAGCCGTAAGTACCGATCCAGCTCTTAATGTAAACGTAACTGTCGGTCACTTCGCCAGCGTCCCGTACCAATTTATTGGCGTTAAAGACATCGTTGACCTTAATCGCGATGCCGGACACGCTGGCCCCCATATCCAGGTACTGCTGCGCGTCTTCCATAGGGATCATGGCAAAGCTGTGATCGAGCTGACCGCTCAGTTGCAGAATCCCCGTCACATGCAGACGCACTCGCTTAGGCTGCTGCAATTTATGATCGGCGCTGGCATTGGGGATCATGATCGACACCCAGTCGCCCTGCTTCACTTTCAGCGCATCAGCAACGCCCTTGCCAATGATGATCTGCTGCTCGCCCGCCCTGAAGTTATCCCAGGCATGGTTTTGCACAAACGACGGCAGCGCGCTCAAGCGCTGTTCCTGTTTAGGGTCCACGCCCTTCACCTGGATTGCGCGCAGATTCGCCCCGCTCTCCACCAGCCCGGTAAAGTTGATATAGGGCGCTGCCGCTGCAATCCCCTGTACGTGCTGCACTTTTTCCAGCGCTTCGCGCCAGTGAGTCCACGGCTGATTCACCGCTTCAATTTCACCATGCGGCACCACGGCCAGAATACGGTTGTTCAGCTCGCGCTCAAAACCGTTCATCGCGCTTAAGCCGACAATCAGTACCGCCACGCCCAGCGCGATGCCGATAGTCGAGATAACGGAAATCAGCGACACCATACCGCCGCGTCGACGACCACGACTAAAGCGCAAGCCGATCAATAACGATAAAGGCGAAGCCATTACTCAGCTCCCATCAGGCTCAGTTCTGCCGTCAGCAGACCGTCGCGCATTTCAAGCTGACGGCTCATTCGCTTCGCCAGCTGCAAATCGTGAGTCACTACCAGAAACGCCGTTCCCTGAGCGCGATTGAGTTCACCCAGAAGCTGGAAAATACTGTCGGCATTGCGCGCATCCAGGTTGCCGGTCGGTTCATCCGCCAGCACCAGGCGCGGATTGTTGACCAGCGCTCGGGCGATGGCGACACGCTGACGCTCGCCGCCGGAAAGTTCGGATGGACGATGGTTAGCTCGGTGATCCAGCCCCACCGCCTGCAACATTTCACGCGCCCGCTCGGTAATTTCAGCCGGTTTTTTCTTGCCGATCAGCAGCGGCATCGCGACGTTTTCCAGCGCGGTGAAATCCGGCAGCAGGTGATGGAACTGATAAATAAAGCCAAGCTTCTGGTTGCGCAGTTCCGCTTTCGCCGCCGACGAGAGTTTGCTCATCGGCTGGCCGCTAAAAATGACATCGCCCGACGTCGGCGTATCCAGGCCGCCCAGCAGGTGCAGAAGCGTACTTTTCCCGGAGCCGGAGCTGCCGACAATCGCCATCATTTCGCCTTCGCCAATGCTGAAGCTGACATCGTGCAGCACGTCGGTTTGCACGGAGCCTTCCTGATAGCGTTTGCACAGGTTGTCGCATTGCAACAGGATCTTATTCATAACGTAAAGCCTCAGCGGGTTGGGTGGCGGCAGCGCGCCAGGAAGGATACAGCGTGGACAATAACGCGATGGCCATCGCCACCAGCGCAATAACAACAACCTGTAGCGGTTCAATCGCCACCGGCAGCGCAGCGCCATCCAGGAATGCGCCAATGATCGGCATCAGGTTATTCAGTTGGCTGGCCAGCAATGCGCCCAGCACCGCCCCCAGCAGCGCGCCGATAATCCCGGCGCTGGCGCCCTGAACCATAAACACCATCATGATCTGGCGCGGCGTCAGCCCCTGGGTTTGTAAAATAGCCACTTCGCCCTGCTTCTCCATCACCATCAAACCTAACGAAGTAATAATATTAAACGCCGCCACGGCGACGATCAGGCTTAACAGCAAACCCATCATGTTTTTTTCCATGCGCACGGCCTGGAACAGTTCACCTTTTCGCTCACGCCAGTCCTGCCATTTCGTCCCCTCCGGCAGCGTCTGCTGGCTGAGGGTATCCACCTTCAGCGGCTCATTGAGCCACAAGCGCCAGCCGGTGATATTGCCCGCCGGGTAGCGCATCAGGCGCGACGCGTCCTGAATATTGGTCAGCATCTGGTAGCCATCCACTTCGCTGTTCGCCGCGAAGGTGCCAATCACCGTAAACAGGCGCTGGCTCGGCAGCCGTCCCATTGGCGTGAACTGGCTGGCGGAAGGCACCATCACGCGAATTTGATCGCCGCGATTGACGCCCAACTGCCCGGCAAGCTGCTCGCCGAGGATGACATTATACTTGCCCGCTTCAAGAGAGGTTTGCTTCACATTGACCAGATACGGCGTTAAGGGATCTTTTTGCGCCGGGTCGATACCCAGCATCACGCCCACGGCGACGCTACGCGCGCTTTGCAGCACGACATCTCCCGTGGTAAGCGGCGCGATACGATTGACGCCATTCAACGTAACCGCTTTTTCGGGTATCTGCTGTGGATTAAGGGAGCCCTGCTCAGACGAGAGAATTGCCTGCGGCATCAGGCCAAGGATGTTGTTTTGCAGTTCACGTTCAAAACCATTCATCACCGACAATACCGTGACCAGCGCCATCACCCCGAGAGTAATGCCAATGGTGGAAAGCCAGGAGACGAAACGACCGAAACGATCTGCTGCACGCCCACGCATATAACGCAGGCCAATAAATAGAGCGACAGGTTGGTACATGAAATCCGTCTGGTTGCTGTTAGCAAAGCCCCGAGTATATAAGCGAAAGCGGAATGGGTAAATGACTGAACCGTAAGTGTTCGTCAGCGTAATTCTGAAAAGTATCAAGAAATCAACTTCCTGAAGATACCTGCCTTGATACTCACCCTTGACCCTGATCTTTATCTTAAAAAAATAAAATACAGAATGTTACGCATTACAACACCGATCCCCGCCCGCAGGATCACAGGCTATGTTGAATAACACGAGTACGCCGTCCTGATGAAACAAAAAGAATTGTGGATCAACCAAATCAAAGGGTTATGCATCTGCCTGGTGGTTATTTATCACTCTGTGATTACGTTCTATCCCCACCTGACCGCTTTCCAGTATCCGTTATCGGAGATCCTGACGAAATGCTGGATCTACTTTAACCTCTATCTGGCGCCGTTTCGCATGCCGGTGTTTTTCTTTATTTCCGGGTATCTGATCCGCCGCTATATTGACAGCGTGCCCTGGGGAACCTGTATTGATAAACGGATCTGGAGCATTGTCTGGGTACTGGCGCTCTGGGGAGTGGCGCAATGGCTGGCGCTTAGCTGGCTCAACCACTGGCTGGCGCCCGAACGCGACATCAACAACGCCTCCAACGCCGCTTATGCCGGGTCCGTCGGCGAGTTTATTCACGGAATGCTGACGGCCAGCACCAGCCTCTGGTATCTGTATGCGCTGGTTGTCTATTTTGTGCTGTGTAAAGTCTTCAGCCAATGGGCAAAACCACTGTTCGTACTGTTTGTACTGCTGAGCGTGACGATAAACTTCGTGCCGACGCCGTGGTGGGGAATGAACAGCGTGATCCGCAACCTGCCTTACTACAGCCTCGGCGCCTGGTTTGGCGCCACGCTGATGGAGTGGATTAAGCATGTCCCACTGCGTCGTTATGCTATCGCGTTTGCGGGCATTGCGCTGCTCGCCGTCATCGCCTGGCTGGTTAATGTATCCCTGCTGCTCTCACTGGTGTCGATTGTGCTGATCATGAAGCTTTTCTATCAGTATGAGCAGCGCTTCGGCATGCGTTCTTCCAGCCTGCTGAATGTCATCGGCTCAAACACTATTGCTATCTATACAACCCACCGTATCCTGGTCGAAGCGTTCAGCTTAACGTTGATTCCAAAAATCAACGGCGCGGCATGGTCGCCGCAGCTTGAGTTTGCTCTGCTGTTGGTTTACCCCTTTGCCAGTCTGCTGATTTGCACGCTGATGGGCCTTACCGTCCGAAAAATTTCGCAACGCCTGTTTGCCGATCTCTTCTTCTCTCCGCCTTCTCTCCCTGCCGTTACCAGCTATTCGCGTTAATCTTTTCGCCCCCTCCCGGGGGCGAATCAATTTGCTAAAGAGAAACGATCACGGATAATAAAGAGCATTGCTTATCAGTGATATGCCCCCATAGTGTGGTGTATACCCAATAGAGATCCTGCAACCACTATGCCTGAACAACAACGTTATACTCTGCCAACCAAACCCGGCGATCAGCGCCAGTTGGGTGAGCTTACCGGCGCCGCCTGCGCCACGCTGGTGGCGGAGATTGCCGAGCGTCATGCTGGCCCAATCGTGCTTATTGCACCTGACATGCAAAACGCCCTGCGCCTGCATGACGAAGTTCGCCAGTTCACCGACCAACTGGTGATGAATCTGGCGGACTGGGAAACGCTCCCTTACGACAGCTTTTCCCCACACCAGGAAATCATCTCTTCACGCCTGTCCACGCTTTACCAGTTGCCGTCAATGCAGCGCGGCGTATTGATTGTTCCGGTAAATACGCTGATGCAGCGCGTTTGCCCGCACAGTTATTTGCACGGCCACGCCCTAGTGATGAAAAAGGGTCAGCGTTTGTCGCGCGACGCCCTGCGCGCACAGCTGGATAGCGCGGGCTATCGCCATGTTGATCAGGTCATGGAACACGGTGAATACGCCACTCGCGGCGCGCTGTTGGATCTGTTTCCGATGGGCAGCGAACAGCCCTATCGTCTTGATTTTTTTGATGATGAAATCGACAGTTTGCGCCTGTTTGATGCCGATACCCAGCGTACGCTGGAAGAAGTCGACGCCATCAATTTGCTGCCCGCGCATGAATTTCCGACCGATAAAACGGCCATCGAGCTGTTCCGCAGCCAGTAGCGTGACACATTTGAAGTTAAACGCGACGCCGAACATATTTACCAGCAGGTCAGTAAAGGCACGCTGCCTGCCGGGATCGAATACTGGCAGCCGCTGTTCTTCAACGAGCCGCTGCCGCCTCTGTTCAGCTACTTCCCGGCGAACACGCTGCTGGTGAATACCGGCGCGCTGGAAAACAGCGCTGAACGCTTCCAGGCCGATACCCTGGCGCGTTTTGAAAACCGTGGCGTCGATCCTATGCGCCCGCTTTTGCCGCCGGAATCCCTGTGGCTGCGGGTCGATGAACTGTTCTCCGAACTCAAACGCTGGCCCCGCGTACAGTTAAAAACCGAACATCTGCCAGGTAAGGCGGCGAATACCAATCTGGGTTTTCAGAAACTGCCGGATCTGGCGGTACAGGCGCAGCAAAAAGCGCCGCTGGACGCGCTGCGTAGATTTCTTGAATCCTTCAACGGGCCGGTCATTTTCTCCGTAGAAAGCGAAGGCCGCCGCGAAGCGCTCGGGGAACTGCTCGCCCGTATTAAAATTTCACCCAAACGAATTTTGCGCCTGGATGAAGCGCTCGACGCCGGACGTTACCTGATGATTGGCGCTGCGGAGCATGGCTTCATTGATACGCAGCGTAATCTGGCGCTTATTTGCGAGAGCGATTTGCTGGGTGAACGCGTTGCGCGTCGCCGTCAGGACTCACGTCGCACGATTAACCCCGACACGCTGATCCGCAACCTGGCGGAACTGCATCCTGGCCAGCCGGTGGTACACCTTGAGCATGGTGTGGGGCGTTATGCGGGTATGACGACGCTGGAAGCCGGCGGCATCAAGGGCGAGTACCTGATGCTTACCTACGCCAACGACGCCAGACTGTACGTACCGGTGTCATCTTTGCATCTCATCAGCCGCTATGCCGGAGGCGCCGAAGAGAACGCGCCGCTGCATAAACTGGGCGGCGACGCCTGGTCTCGCGCCCGACAGAAAGCCGCGGAGAAAGTGCGCGACGTGGCGGCAGAGCTACTGGATATTTACGCCCAGCGCGCGGCGAAAGAAGGTTTCGCCTTTAAGCACGATCGCGAGCAGTATCAACTGTTCTGCGACAGCTTCCCGTTCGAGACCACGCCAGACCAGGCGCAGGCCATTAACGCCGTCCTGAGCGATATGTGCCAACCGTTGGCAATGGATCGTCTGGTGTGCGGCGACGTCGGCTTCGGGAAAACCGAAGTGGCGATGCGCGCCGCGTTCCTGGCGGTGGAAAACCACAAACAGGTCGCGGTGCTGGTGCCTACCACCCTGCTGGCGCAACAGCATTTCGATAACTTCCGCGACCGCTTCGCCAACTGGCCGGTGCGCATCGAAATGCTCTCCCGTTTCCGTAGCGCCAAAGAGCAAGCGCAGATCCTTGAGCAGGTCGCTGAGGGGAAAATCGACATTCTGATCGGCACTCATAAGCTGCTGCAAAGCGATGTGAAATTAAAAGATTTGGGCTTGCTGATTGTCGATGAAGAGCACCGTTTCGGCGTGCGGCATAAAGAGCGCATCAAGGCAATGCGCGCCGACGTTGATATTCTGACGCTGACGGCAACGCCAATCCCTCGTACGCTCAACATGGCGATGAGCGGTATGCGCGATCTGTCGATCATTGCCACACCGCCCGCCCGTCGTCTGGCGGTAAAAACCTTCGTCCGTGAATATGACAACCTGGTGGTGCGCGAGGCTATCCTGCGTGAAGTTCTGCGCGGCGGCCAGGTGTATTATCTGTATAACGACGTGGAGAATATCCAGAAAGCCGCGGACCGACTGGCGGAACTGGTGCCGGAAGCCCGCATCGCGATTGGTCACGGGCAGATGCGCGAGCGCGAACTTGAGCGCGTTATGAACGACTTCCACCACCAGCGCTTTAACGTTCTGGTGTGTACCACCATTATCGAAACCGGTATTGATATTCCAACCGCGAACACGATCATCATTGAGCGCGCCGACCATTTCGGCCTGGCGCAGCTCCACCAGCTACGTGGTCGCGTTGGACGTTCGCACCATCAGGCGTATGCCTGGCTGCTGACGCCGCATCCAAAAGCGATGACGACCGACGCGCAAAAACGTCTGGAAGCCATTGCCTCGCTGGAAGATTTGGGTGCCGGTTTTGCGCTGGCGACTCACGACCTCGAAATTCGCGGCGCTGGCGAGCTGCTTGGCGAAGATCAGAGCGGGCAGATGGAGACCATCGGCTTCTCGCTGTATATGGAGCTGCTGGAAAACGCCGTGGATGCGCTGAAAGCCGGACGTGAGCCGTCGCTGGAAGACCTCACCAGCCAGCAGACGGAAGTCGAACTGCGTATGCCGTCGCTGTTGCCGGATGATTTTATCCCGGATGTGAATACGCGTCTGTCGTTCTATAAACGCATTGCCAGTGCGAAAAACGAAAACGAGCTGGAGGAGCTCAAGGTAGAGCTGATCGACCGTTTCGGCCTGCTGCCTGACCCGGCGCGCAATCTGCTGGATATCGCGCGTCTGCGCCAACAGGCACAGAAGCTGGGCATTCGAAAACTGGAAGGCAACGAGAAAGGCGGTACGATCGAGTTTGCCGAGAAAAATCACGTTAACCCAACCTGGCTGATTGGTCTGTTGCAAAAACAACCACAGCACTTCCGCCTCGACGGCCCGACACGCCTGAAATTTATTCAGGATCTGGCGGAGCGTAAAACGCGTATGGACTGGGTGCGCCAGTTTATGGCGCAACTGGAAGAAAACGCGGCGGCGTAACGCCCTACGACGCCGGATGGCGGCGCAAGCGCTTTATCCGGCCTACGGGAAGCATATCCTGTAGGCCCGGTAAGCGCAGCGCCACCGGGCACATCGCCTTATCCGACCTACGGGAAGCATACCCTGTAGGCCCGGTAAGCGCAGCGCCACCGGGCGTAATGCCCTCTGCCATCCCCGCGTTTTCGCCCACATTTACAACACTTTGCACTTCTCTTGCACTTCAAGACATGACAACCCGCCATAATGATCATTGACTCAATTTATTACAATAACCCTTTGATTTGTGATGATAATGAATAACATGCGACTTTCCCGCTGGCTGGCGTTTTTTACGCTCGCCGCGTCCGTAGCGCTGGCGATACCGGCGCAGGCGAACACCTGGCCGCTTCCTCCTCCCGGCAGCAACCTGGTGGGCGAAAATACATTTCACGTTGTCGAAAACAACGGCGGCTCGCTGGAGGCGATTGCTAAAAAATACAATGTCGGTTTTTTAGCGTTGCTACAGGCAAACCCGGGCGTTGATCCTTACGTTCCCCGCGCGGGCAGCGTTCTGACCATCCCTCTACAAACCTTACTGCCGGATGCGCCGCGCGAAGGTATTGTGATTAACCTTGCCGAATTGCGTCTGTATTACTATCCTCCCGGAAAAAATTCGGTGACCGTGTATCCAATCGGTATCGGTCAACTGGGTGGCGATACGCTGACGCCAACGATGGTCACTACCGTCTCGGATAAGCGCGCGAATCCAACCTGGACGCCTACGGCGAATATCCGCGCCCGTTACAAAGCTCAGGGGATAGACCTCCCTGCCGTGGTTCCCGCCGGGCCGGATAACCCAATGGGCCATCATGCGATCCGCTTAGCGGCTTATGGCGGCGTCTATTTGCTGCACGGCACGAATGCTGATTTCGGTATCGGGATGCGCGTCAGTTCCGGCTGTATTCGCCTGCGTGACGGTGATATTGAGACGCTGTTCCGTCAGGTCACGCCGGGTACGAAGGTCAACATTATTAATACGCCGATCAAAGCGTCCGTTGAACCTGGCGGCATGCGCCTGGTAGAAGTCCACCAGCCGTTATCGAAGAATATTGATGACGATCCGCAGATATTGCCGATCGTATTGAACGGTCAAATGCAGGCTTTCAAAGATGCCGCACAGACCGATGCCGCCGTTATGGAGCATGTTATGGAAGTGCGTTCAGGAATGCCGGTCGATGTCACCCGCCATCCCGGGATAACGCAGCAGTCGATGTAACGTCGGATAATAAAAAAGCCCCGCTCAGACAGCGGGGCTTTTTTGTGGCAGTAGCAGTGGCATTAATGAGGGTTAATGCTTATTTGTAGATAACCGCAGTCCCGTGGAGGGTGTTAGGACCGGTTACCGAAGTAATGCGGAAAGATTTCGCGCCCATTTCATCCGCTTTTTGCGCCAGTTGATCTTCCAAAGATCCCAGGTTAGTCCCGGCGGTTGCGGAAATGGTGCCCACTTTCTGTTGATCTACTGGCGTCGCCTGAACTTCAACAGCAGCGAAACTTGCGAAAGAGAGTGAACTCAGTACAGCGGCAGCAATGAGGGTTTTTACGTTTTTCATGATAGTGACCTTTAGCAGATGAACGGTGTCGAAATATTTACTTAACGATCGATAGGTAAATCATAGATGTGATCCAGGTCACACGTCAATATTTTTTTATAACGATCATTATATAAATTAAAAAGGACTTATTTTTCATATCAATACAGGTGAATTATTTTTCTTCTGAATGCGCTGGAGACTGAGCGGGATTATTTTTATAATGGTTGTTCAACAAACCCAACAAGGTACAACGGCATCATGACAACTGACTCGACAGGTTGCGTAAAAAAAAGCCGTGGCCGACCAAAAGTGTTCGACAGGGAAGCCGCGCTTGACAAGGCCATGACACTCTTCTGGCAGCACGGCTATGAAGCAACATCGCTCGCCGACCTCGTGGAAGCGACCGGCGCAAAAGCGCCCACGCTGTACGCAGAATTTACGAACAAGGAAGGGTTGTTCCGCGCAGTGCTGGATCGCTATATCAGCCGCTTTGCGGCAAAGCATGAGGCCCAACTCTTTTGTGAAGAAAAAAGCGTTGAGTCTGCGCTGGAAGACTATTTCACCGCCGTCGCGACATGCTTCACCAGTAAAGACACCCCTGCCGGGTGCTTTATGATCAACACGTCCGCCACACTGGCCGCCTCCTCCCGTGAAATCGCCCATACGGTGAAATCCCGCCACGCAATGCAGGAGCAGACGCTGACCCAGTTTTTGCGCCAGCGGCAGGAGCGCGGTGAAATTCCGGCGCACAGCAATCCACAAACGCTGGCGGAATATCTGAACTGTATTTTACAAGGAATGTCGATCAGCGCGCGTGAAGGCGCGACGTTTGACAAGCTGATGCAGATAACCCGCACCACCCTACGGCTGTGGCCGGAGATGCTGAAGGCTTAGCGCCTGACCGTCTGATAAAAAAAGCCCCTCAGCCTGAGCGAATGAGGGGCTAACGTGCAGAGTACAGCTTTTTTTACGCGTCGTTATTCAGAATCAATTGACCGTTATTATCCAGCGGGATTTGCGTTCCGGGATCTTTATCCATACGGATTTTCCCCTGCTGATCGCCAATCTTGTAAGTGACGTCATAGCCCAGCATTTTCTCTGACTTGTCATACACCGTTTTACAACGCTGCTGCGTAGAGGTGTAGGTGTCATTTTCCTGCATTGATCCCTGGATTTGGTTACCGGCGTAACCTCCGCCCAGCGCCCCGACGACGGTCGCCACATCTTTACCACGGCCACCGCCGAACTGATGACCAATCACGCCGCCAGCAACCGCGCCAAGCACCGAACCGGCAATGCGATTTTCGTCCTGAACAGGTTTGCGGTGCGTGACCGTCACGTTGCGGCATTCCTGACGCGGTGTTTTGACGGTTTCTTTTATGGGTGTGGCTGATACGACTTGCGCATATTTCGGGCTACGGTCAAAAACGTTCAGACTGGCCACCGCCGCCACACCCAGCGCAGCAGCTACGCCAATCCCTATACCCGCCAACATTGATTTATTCACGGGAATTCCTCCTTTTTTGCTATTAGTAACAATTTTGCAACCAGCAGTGGGGTTAAGCAAATCAGAAAGAGGATGAAAAGTGCGGGGTTATGCGGCAAACAGACACGATTCAGAGAACTCTGAAGCAGATGGCGCGATTAAATTGCCGGATGGCGGCCGATGGCCTTATCCGGCCTACATGCTGTGCGAGCCGTAGGCCTGATAAGCGAAGCGCCATCAGGCGATACGGTAAGGATTAATGCAGTTTCAGACGCGGGCGAATCACACGGTTAATGCTGCCTACTAACATCATTAACCCGGTTTTAAAGTAACCGTGCAGCGCAATCTGGTGCATACGGTAAAGCGAAATGTAAACAAAACGCGCAATACGCCCTTCCACCATCATTGAACCGCGCATCAGGTTCCCCATCAGGCTGCCGACAGTCGAGAAATTAGAGAGCGATACCAGCGAACCGTGATCTTTATAAACATAGTCTTTCATCGGTTTGCCTTTCATCTGCGCCAGAATATTATTCAGTGCGCAGCTTGCCATCTGATGCGCGGCCTGTGCGCGCGGCGGCACAAAGCCCCCTTCAGGACGTGCGCAGGAAGCACAGTCGCCGATGGCATAAACATCCGGGTCACGAGTGGTTTGCAGCGTTGGTTCAACCACTAACTGGTTGATGCGGTTAGTTTCCAACCCGCCAATGTCTTTCAGGAAATCAGGCGCTTTAATCCCTGCCGCCCACACCATCAGGTCAGCTTTGATGTGTTCGCCATCTTTCGTGTGCAGACCGCCTTCGTCTGCGCTGGTCACCATCGTCTGAGTCAGTACGCGTACGCCCAGTTTGGTCAGTTCGCTATGCGCCGCAGCGGAAATACGCGGCGGCAGCGCAGGCAGAATGCGCTCACCGGCTTCAACCAGCGTCACGTTCAGCGCTTCGTTAGTCAGGCCTTTGTAGCCGTAGCTGTGCAGCTGTTTCACAGCGTTATGCAGTTCCGCAGAAAGCTCCACGCCCGTTGCGCCGCCACCGACAATCGCAATGTTGACCTTACCGCTAACACCCATGCTGGAAGAGTATTTCAGGAACAGGTTCAGCATTTCCTGATGGAAGCGACGCGCCTGATGCGGGTTGTCCAGGAAAATACAGTGTTCTTTAACGCCAGGGGTGTTGAAGTCGTTAGAGGTACTGCCCAGCGCCATCACCAGGGTGTCGTACGCGATTTTACGCTCAGGAACCAGCAGTTCCCCTTTCTCGTCACGCAGTTCCGCAATGGTGATCGTTTTCGCTTCACGATCGATATCCATAACCGAACCCAACTGGAACTGGAAACCATGATTACGCGCATGCGCCAGGTAGCTCAGAGCGTCCACGCCTTCGTCCAGTGAACCGGTCGCCACTTCATGCAGCAACGGCTTCCACAGATGGCTGTGGTTTCTGTCCACCAGCGTGATTTTTGCCTTTTTCTTACGACCCAGTTTTTTACCCAACTGAGTCGCCATTTCAAGCCCGCCAGCACCGCCGCCGACAATCACGATCTTTTTCAATGGTGTAGTCAACGTGACCCCCCTTAAATTTATTAACCAATTGTTAAGTAAAAGTTATAAATATAGCCTTTAATTAACAACAAGTTACGGTAATGCAAAGTGACTTCGCTAGTGAGAATAACACGAACGGTGCATTGGTCATACCAAAATTGATGTACATCAAGTTTTCTCGCTGAAAAGATAGACAACCCTGCCTGAATGCTCATAAAAAAACCAGCCCGAAGGCTGGTTTCTGAGGGGGGTGATCGGGTTACAACAGCTTAACCTAACGTTTTAAACGCTTTTATCCGCTGTAAATGAGGAGAGATATTCTTAAATTTATGGGTCTGCTCTTCGTCCCAGACAATTTCATAGAAATGATGCAGCTCTTTTGCCGAACGATGGCTGTCCAGCGCTTCATCATGCCGGGACAGGATCACCAGGCAGCGATCGCGGTTTTTTTCGCGGAAATTGGTGACGCATTTCGTTGCGATATCGGCATACTCTTCCGGGCGGTCGATTTTGCCTTCCATGTTCTCATAGGGGAACAGATTAGGGTTGAATACCACCTGGCGTATGTCGCACAGGAAGCCAATCCGCTCCGCCCAATACCCACCCAGTCCTACGCCACAAATTAATGGCCGATCGTCCACATTCAGTTGCAACATTTTGTCTACTTCTTTCAGCAGATGCTGCATGTCATGTTTGGGATGCCGTGTGCTATAGCTGATCAGTCTGACATCCGAATCAATAAACTGTAGCTGCAACACTTTCTCGTGGTTACCCGGACTGTTGGAGTCAAAACCGTGTAAATAGATAATCATCGCATCCTCACACAAAACTCGGGTTAATGACCTGCTTTTTCTTCCTGCCAGCGTTCATGCAACTGGTTAAGCTGGGCGCTGACCGTTTTCCAGCGTGCGGAGTCCATCAACTCCTGACGCGAAAATGAACCTTTATGATACAAACGCGTAACACGTTCTGCATTGATCGGCGACAGATTATCTAACACGCTGACCGCTCCTTTACGATTATTACAGACCAGGATCATATCGCAACCCGCATCCAGCGACGCCTGCCCGCGCTCTGCGTAGCTCCCCATAATCGCCGCTCCTTCCATCGACAGGTCATCGGAGAAAATCACGCCATCAAAACCAAGTTCCTCACGCAGCACCGTTTTCAGCCAGTGCGGTGAACCACTTGCCGGACGCGGATCGACATCGCTGTATATGACGTGCGCCGGCATAATCGCATCAAGTTTGTTCCCGGTGATTAGCGAACGGAACACCGACATATCCCTGGCGCGAATTTCCGCCTCAGGACGCGGATCGGTTGGCGTTTCTTTGTGCGAATCGGCAGTGACTGCCCCGTGTCCGGGGAAGTGCTTACCGGTGGTTTTCATTCCGGCAGCATGCATCCCGTCGATAAAACGCGTCGCCATTGCCAGAGCTTTAAGCGGATCGGCATGGTAAGAACGCTCGCCAATTGCTGCGCTGATATGCCCGACATCCAGCACCGGCGCGAAACTGATATCAATGTCCATCGCGATCATCTCGCTGGCCATTAGCCACCCAGCATCCTGCGCCAGTTTGCCCCCTTCTTCCAGCCCGTGCAGCGCAGCAAAAGATTGTGCGGCTGGCAGGCGGGTAAAACCTTCACGAAAACGCTGTACGCGTCCGCCTTCCTGGTCAACCGCCACCACCAGATGATTGCGCGAAGCCGCCCGAATCTGGCGGACTAACTCGCGCAGCTGCTCCGGGTCATGATAATTACGCGTAAAGAGGATCAGCCCCCCCACCAGCGGATGGGCCAGAATCTCGCGCTCTTCTGCGTCCAGTTCAAACCCTTCGACATCCAACATTACTGGACCCACACTGCTCTCCTTATCCTTTCTTTTTCAGCTGCCGCCAGGCGTCGTCGGCCAGCCTGATAAATTGTTGTTCGCCGGTTTGCTGCCAGCGGTATTCAAACCATCCGGCTTTCAGCATCATTACCCAGGGGCGCCATAACCTGACCTGCCGCCATAGCGTTTGCGGACAGATATGCGCAACGGCGGCATAGGATGCCACCAGCCGTTGATGCTGCCGCTCATCCTCTACCCATACGGCGGCCAGTTCCAGAGCGATATCGCCGTCCCCGGCGTATTCCCAGTCAATCAACCGTAGCCCCGATGCCGTCTGTACCAGGTTATCGCCGTGGACATCCATATGCAAAGGCGCCAGACGCAGCGGACGAGGTTCCCGCGCCGCTCGCAGCCGTTTTAGCATCCGTAGCCAGTACGGCGTCCTGCGTGCCGGATCGCTCCCCTGCCAGTAGCGCATAAGCAGCGGTAACAGCGAAATACGCCAGCCAAAACGCGGTTGTTGGTGCAGATGATACAGTAAACCCGCCAGTTCGTCGGTATCCGGTAATCCAGATTTTACCTCTCCCTGCAAATAGTCCACCGCCATCCAGCCGGGAATATAAAAACGCGGTCTGGGGGCAAGGGTTTCCGGTAAACGTGACAATGCGTGATACTGACGCAAAAAATCAGATTCAGGCGCAAAGGGATCATGATGGCAACGGAGCACCAGACGGCGGGCGTCATGTTCAATGATGCAACTCCCGCCGCTTAATCCGTTGTGGCAGGCGGCGACGGGATGATATTGCGGGAAGTAGCGCGACAAAACGTCGTCGCGCGTCAGTAGATTATTGTTGCTGGACTGCACCTTTACCTGACCAGATTATCTCGCCAGTTTGTACCAGCATTAACTGCATTTGCAGCGATGGCGCATTGACGTTACCCGCCGCGCTGGAATAGAGCACATATTGCGCCCCTACGTTACGGGCGATGCCAATCGCTTTACTGCGCGTACCGAGGCTGTCCTGCGGTGATAAACCCAGTTGCTGCTTCGCCATCGCCAGTTGTTGCGCGGAAACCAGCGTAAATTTACCGTTATTCGCCAGCGCATTACGTAAAGTCTCTGTGGCCTCGCCCGCGTTGAGCGAACCGTTGGTGCGGTTATTTACGCTATCGACCAGCAGTACGTTACCCGCCGTTACGCCATCAGCCTGAAGCATTTTTCCGACCATCGGCTGCATCGCGCTGTTCCAGTCATAATGGCGCACGCGCGGCGCAGGCTGTGCGGTCTGGTCTTCGTGTTCAATCGGGCCCGGCTGCTGCGGGATCGTCGGCACCGATGGCACGACCGGCACAGGCTGCTGCGGCTCAGCTGGCTGTTCCGGCGCCGGTTTGACTTCATCAACCGGTGCGGGTTCACGTTGCCCCACACAACCGGAGAGGAATATCGCCAGCGCGGCCACCAGTGCGTAGCGATTCATTTTCATCATCAAAATTCACCCCTTACAAATAAAGATAAAGTCTAACCTTATGCGCCCCCAGATAATTGGCGCTGCCATACAGCGTGACCGACGAACGCGCCGGGATAGTCACACTGCGTGGCGCTTCCAGAGGATGCATTTCCAGCCCTCTGGCGTCATACCAGTAAAACCGATAATGCACGGTAACGGGTTCTTGCCTTTCGTTATAGAGGCGTGAGGATGCAGAAGGCTGAATATCGGACGTCGTCAACGCAGGCGCTTCCGCCGTGATACCGGCCGCCAGCAGCGTTGACTCCATCACCAGTGTCTGTTCATCACTGACCGGAATTTCAGGGTGTGAACGACAACCCACAAGCAACAGTAAGGCCAGTGATATCGCAAGGCATCCTCTGGTCATTGTCAGAGGCCTTTATGCGCCAGCATCGGCCCCAGCGCACGCCCGCCCAGCAGGTGCATATGAATGTGATAAACCTCCTGCCCGCCATGACGGTTAGTATTCATGATCAGGCGGTAGCCGTCTTCGGCAATGCCTTCCTGCCCGGCAATTTTTGCCGCGACGGTGATCATACGGCCCAGCGCCTGTTCGTGCTCCGCCGTGACATCATTAACCGTTGGGATCAGGGTATTCGGGATGATCAGAATGTGCGTGGGCGCCTGCGGCGAAATATCGCGAAATGCGGTAACCAGTTCATCCTGGTAAACGATATCCGAGGGGATTTCACGACGGATAATTTTGCTGAATATAGTTTCTTCTGCCACGACATTTTTCCTTTTTTCAAAATTAGCCATAACGTTGCGCCATGCTACGCCGAGCCACACTGCGAGTATAGAGTATGAGCGAGTTACTCACGCTCTTTCAACTTTAACCCACGATTTATTAAGCAAAAAATCTGTCAGTTGCTGCGCTTATACTCATTTCCCTCTTCTCTTTGCACCTCATAGCACTGAAACAAGATTTCATTTTCACCCGTAACATCTGTTTACAGCATTAATGCAAGTGCGTATATTTCGCATTTGCATTTTCATGCGCATTTGATGGTTAGAAAATTAAAAGGGTTCGCCATGCCATTTCATGGTTTGAACTTAACGTTCATCATTATTAGGGGTTTTTCGATGTCTTTCACAACACACACCCAGGATGAGCAGCGTCAGCCTGCCGCAGTTCCCACACTGCTGGCAGCCTGCATCGCTATGGCATTGATGCCTTCCACCAGCTTCGCCGCTACCACAACAGAAGAAACAATCGTTGTTGATAGCGCATCACAAGCCGACACGTCCAGCGATGAAGAACAGGACTACAACGTTAAAACGACAACCGCTGGCACTAAAATGCAGATGGCGCAGCGCGATATTCCTCAGTCTGTCAGTATCATCAGCCAGCAACGCATGGCTGATCAGCAATTACAAACCCTTGGCGATGTGATGGACAGCACGCTGGGTATCAGCAGAAGCCAGTCAGACTCCGACCGCAACCTCTACTACTCACGCGGTTTCCTCATCGACAACTACATGGTCGATGGCATCCCCACCTATTTTGAATCACGCTGGAATCTTGGCGATGCCCTTTCTGACACAGCCCTGTTTGAACGTGTGGAAGTCGTACGCGGCGCAAATGGATTAATGACCGGGACCGGCAACCCTTCCGCGTCTATCAATATGATCCGCAAACATGCCACCAGCCGTGAATTCAAAGGTAATGTGTCTGCGGAATATGGAAGCTGGAACAAACAGCGTTACGTAACCGATTTACAAAGCCCGCTGACAGAAGACGGTAACGTACGTGCGCGGATTGTTGCGGGTTATCAGAACAATGACTCATGGCTGGATCGTTATAACAGCGAGAAAACATTCTTCTCCGGCATTATCGATGCCGATCTGGGGAGCACAACCAGCCTTTCCGCCGGGTATGAATATCAACGCATCGACGTTAACAGCCCGACCTGGGGCGGTTTACCTCGCTGGAATACGGATGGCAGCACCAACAAATATGACCGCTCGCGCAGTACCGCTCCAGACTGGGCTTACAACGATAAAGAGTTTAATAAGGTCTTTGTCACGCTGAAGCAGCGTTTTGCGGATACCTGGCAGGCAACGCTCAACGCCACGCATTCTGAAATCAAATTCGACAGTAAAATGATGTACCTGGATGCCTATGTCAATAAAGACACCGGTATGCTGGTTGGCCCTTACGCCAACTATGGGCCAGAGTACGGTTACATTGGCGGTACGGGCTGGAACAGCGGCAAACGTAAAGTCGATGCTGTCGATCTTTTCACCGATGGGGGCTACGACCTGTTTGGCCGTCAGCATAACCTGATGATCGGCGGAAGCTACAGTAAACAGAATAACCGCTATATGAATACCTGGGCGAACGTATTCCCGGATGAACTGGGCAATTTCTACAACTACGACGGTAACTTCCCGGAAACAAACTGGGGTCAACAAACCGTTGCCCAGGATGATACCACGCACATGAAATCGCTCTATGCAGCGACCCGCATTTCGCTGGCCGATCCGCTGCATCTGATCATCGGCGCTCGCTACACCAACTGGAGTATCGACACGCTGACCTACCGGATGGAGAAAAACCATACCACGCCATATGCCGGACTGGTGTATGACATTGATGATAACTGGTCTGCCTACGCCAGCTATACTTCCATCTTCCAGCCACAAAACTATCGTGATAGCTCGGGTAAATACCTCGCCCCTATTACGGGTAACAACTATGAAGTGGGCTTGAAATCTGACTGGATGAACAGCCGCCTGACCACCACATTGTCGGTCTTCCGTATTGAGCAGGATAACGTCGGCCAATCGACCGGTAGACCGATTTCAGGTAGTAACGGCGACACCGCTTATAAAGCGGTAGATGGAACCGTCAGCAAAGGCGTTGAATTCGAAATTAACGGCGCTATCACCGACAACTGGCAGATGACTTTCGGCGCAACGCGCTTCATCGCGGAAGATAACGAGGGAAATGCGGTGAATCCGAACTTGCCACGTACAACCGTGAAGCTGTTTACCAGCTACCGTCTGCCAGTCATGCCTGAGTTGACCGTCGGCGGTGGCGTTAACTGGCAGAACCGTGTTCACGGCAGCGACACGGTCACACCATACGGCACATGGCGCGCGGAACAAGGCAGCTATGCGTTAGTGGATCTGTTCACTCGCTACCAGGTAACCAAAAACTTCGCCGTACAGGGCAACATCAACAACCTGTTAGACAAAACCTACGACACCAATATCGATGGTTCTATTGTCTACGGCGAACCACGTAACGTCAGCATTACTGCAAGCTATCAGTTCTGATAAACGTCACTGACGAAAAGGGAGCCATCTGGCTCCCTTTTTTACGTTCTCGCAAGCCTGATGGCGGCTAACGCCTTATCAGGCCTACTGCTATAACCGTAGGCCGGATAAGCCACGCGCCATCCGGCAACACAGCGTAAAAAAGGCAGCCATTTGGCTGCCTTAGTTCTCCCCAACGTCTTACTGCTTAGCTATTGCGGATGTATTCATCCATTTCCGTTTTCAGGTTATCGGATTTCGTACCGAAAATAGCCTGAACGCCGGAACCTGCGACGACGACACCAGCTGCGCCAAGCGTCTTCAGGCCAGCCTGATCCACTTTAGCAACGTCAGCGACGCTAACGCGCAGACGGGTGATACATGCGTCGAGGTTAGTGATGTTCTCTTTACCACCAAACGCGGCGATCAGGGCCGGAGCCATTTCACTGGTTGCGCCCACTTTGCTGTCTTCGCTCGCGTCTTCACGACCCGGCGTTTTCAGATCCAGCGCTTTAATCAGCACACGGAAGACGGTGTAGTAAATAATCGCATAACCTGCACCAACGATCGGGAACAGCCACAATTTGCTGCTGTTGCCAGACAGAACGATGAAGTCGATCAGACCGTGCGAGAACGATGTACCGTCACGCATACCCAGCAGGATACAGATCGGGAATGCCAGACCTGCCAGAATCGCGTGGATAACGTACAGGATCGGCGCAACGAACATGAAGGAGAACTCGATCGGCTCGGTGATACCGGTCAGGAACGAGGTCAGCGCTGCGGAGATCATGATACCGCCCACTTTCGCGCGGTTTTCCGGTTTAGCAGAGTGCCAGATCGCGATAGCCGCAGCAGGCAGACCGTACATTTTGAACAGGAAGCCGCCGGACAGTTTGCCCGCAGTCGGGTCGCCCGCCATATAGCGAGGAATGTCGCCGTGGAACACCTGACCTGCTGCGTTGGTGTATTCACCGATCTGCATCTGGAAAGGAACGTTCCAGATATGGTGCAGACCAAACGGCACCAGGCAGCGTTCAATGAAGCCATAGATACCGAACGCCACAACCGGGTTCTGGTAAGCAGCCCACTGAGAGAACGTCTGGATAGCCGTCCCGATCGGCGGCCAAATGAAGGACAGGATCACGCCGGTGAAGATGGCAGCCAGACCAGAAATGATCGGCACAAAGCGTTTACCCGCAAAGAAGCCCAGATACTCAGGCAATTTGATACGGTAGAAGCGGTTAAACATGTACGCTGCAATCGCACCGGAGATAATCCCCCCGAGAACACCGGTATCCGCCAGGTGTTTTGCTGCGATTTCTTCAGCAGGTAAATGCAGAACCAGCGGCGCAACCACGGCCATGGTTTTGACCATGATGCCGTAAGCGACAACCGAGGCCAGAGCCGAAACGCCGTCGTTGTTGGTGAAGCCCAGTGCGACACCAATGGCGAAAATCAGCGGCATATTTGCAAAAACAGAACCGCCTGCTTCTGCCATAACGTGCGACACAACGGCTGGCAGCCAGCTGAAGTTAGCGGAACCGACGCCCAGCAGGATACCTGCGATAGGCAGTACGGATACCGGTAGCATCAGCGATTTACCGACCTTTTGCAGGTTAGCAAATGCATTCTTAAACATAATTAGGAGTGCTCCTGAGTATTTGTGCTTATACACTTCATCCTTCAAACCGCCTCAGCGTTGGCTGCGTTCGTTCATCCCAGTCACTTACTCAAGTAAGCTCCTGCAATTCACTCACTTGCCGCCCTGATGCAGCCTGAATGATTTTGTGTATTCTACGTTTTCACGCATTGGCGAGGGGGGAGAACCTCGCCGTGGACAGGGCATCTAAGCGCCCTTTATTTATTACACAGAGTAAAATAAATAAGCTCGGTTTTGTTTGACGGCTATCACGTTTCAGCTCCTGACAGCCATAAAACCATCACATTCTGACAAAATGAGTGTCTGAATGTTACAATTCGCTCATTCACCGCCCATTTTGTGGCGGTGAACTTTACTCGCTTTGAATATTAATTACGAGCTTTAAAAAAACTCAGTTAACGGGTTGATTGCAGGCGAGAAGCGTCGATGTGGAACAGGCAGGCAAAGTTTTCAGTGGTTGCCTGCGCCAGTTCTTCAACGGCAACACCCTTCAATACGGCCATATACTCTGCGACATCGCGAACCATTGCAGGCTGGTTCTCTTTACCACGATGCGGCACCGGAGCAAGATAAGGAGAGTCCGTCTCAACCAGCAGACGATCCAGAGGAACATAGCGGGCGGCATCACGTAACTGCTCCGCGTTGCGGAAGGTCACGATCCCGGAAAAAGAGATATAAAACCCAAGATCCAATAATTTACCCGCCGTCTCCCTGTCCTCTGTAAAACAGTGTAGTACGCCACCGCAATCCGTCACTTTTTCTTCGCGCAAAATCGCCAGCGTATCGGCGCGTGCGTCACGGGTATGCACAATCACGGGTTTATTTAATTCACGGCCAATCTGAATATGGTTAATGAAGGATTCTTGCTGGCGAACTTTTGTTTCCGGCGTATAAAAATAATCCAGCCCGGTCTCTCCCATGGCCACCACGCCTTCTTCAGCGGCAAAGCGACGCAGGTCTTCCACATCGTATGTTTCATCCTGGTTTAACGGGTGTACGCCGCAGGAAAACACAACGTTATCCCGCTCGCCAACCAGTTCGCGCATATTCCGGTATCCGGGCAGGGTTGTCGCCACCGCCAGGCAGAACTTCACATCGCGCGCGGCGGCTTTTGCCAGCACGTCATCCACGTCCTTATGCAGAGATTGATAATCCAGGCCATCAAGATGGCAGTGTGAGTCGACTAAAAACATAATGTCTCTCTCAAATATGGGAAACAGGCAACACGGCGCCTGGTTGCAGGTAATGCTCTATGCGGAGAATAAGATCGGTTAATACCAGTTCGCGGTTTAATCCGGTCACGTTAATCAACTGTTCGCGACAATGGCAGACATCGCTGAGTATGGCCTGGATGCGTGCGACGGATAACCGTTCAGCTATCGACGCCACCAGCGTTCCGGCATCCTGATTTGTCAGGCTGGAAGCGCCATACTGGTATTTAAGGGCATCCATAAGCAGCGTCGCCAGCCAGTGTAAACGTATGGCGGCCTGTTCGTGATTCAACACCGACAGAAGGATATACCAGTCGCCGGATTGCAGCGTATTCGCCAGCGCTTCGCAAAGCGCGTTACGATGCGCCCAGCTGTCGGCCTGCAACAACGCCAGAGCGGCGCCGGGAGCCCCTGCGCTCAGGCGCAGCGCCGCCAGCAACGTCTCTTGTGACATTGTCACTTCACGAGAAAGCCAGGAAACAGCGTATTGTTCAGATGGCGGCGCAAGATGATGCAGACGACAGCGGCTGCGTAAAGTCGCCAGCAGGCGTGCCGGTTCACGGCTGGCAAGGAAGAACCAGGTTTGCTCCGGCGGCTCTTCGAGCGTCTTTAATAAGGCATTCGCCGCGGCATCAGTCAGCAGGGCCGCATCCGGGATCAATACGACTTTCGCGCCGCCAAGTCGAGAATGTTCGTACAGCTTCTCGCCCACATCGCGTACCGCGTCCACGCCAAGGGTGCTTTTCCCCTTTTCCGGCAACAGCGAATAATAGTCAGGATGCGTACCCGCCTGCATTAACTGGCAGCCACGGCAGCGCCCGCAGCTTTTATGCCCTTCCGGTTGCTGGCACAGCAAATAACGACTGAGGGCATAAATCAGCGCATCATCCCCCATTCCGGGCAACGCCTGAATCAGTAACGCATGGTGGCCCCGACCCGCCTGATAGCTTGCTACCAGTTTTTCAAAGTCTGGCCGTAACCACGGATACCATTTCATGCACCCTGCTCCTTGATCCAGGCCGTTACGGTTGTGCGAATATCGTTCATCACAGACTCCAGCGGCTGAGTCGCATCAATGGTGCGGATGCTGGCATCGCTGGCGGCCAGCTCAAGGTAGCGGGCACGCGTGCGATTGAAGAAATCCAGAGACTCCTGCTCAATGCGGTCAAGCTCGCCGCGCGCGCGCGCGCGTTTTAAGCCAACCTCCGGCGTCACATCCAGATACAGGGTCAGGTCAGGACGGAAGTCGCCCAATACCGCATCACGCAGCGTCGCCAGCATTGTCTGATCGATCCCACGGCCGCCACCCTGGTAGGCCTGAGTGGACAGGTCATGGCGATCGCCAATGACCCATGTTCCTTTCGCCAGCGCAGGCTTGATAACGGTTTCCACCAGTTGCACTCGCGCGGCATAAAACATCAGCACTTCAGCTTTATCCGTGATTGTTTCATCACCTACCGATTTGATGTCCAGCACCAGACTTCTTAATTTCTCTGCAAGCTGGGTGCCGCCCGGCTCACGCGTAAAAATCATGTCGTGAATACCCAGTTGCTCAAGTGTCTCCACCACCACGTTACGCGCGGTGGTTTTTCCGGCGCCTTCCAGGCCTTCGATGACGATATAGTTACTGCCCATTTTTTTCCTTAAGCACTTTCAGGTAGTCCTGCACTGACCGGTTATGGCTGGCAAGATTGGTGTTAAACGTGTGACCGCCCTTTCCGTCAGCCACAAAATAGAGGTACGGCGTTTTCGCCGGATGCGCGGCGGCTTTCAAAGAGGCTTCGCCAGGCATGGCGATAGGACCTGGCGGCAACCCGGTGATGGTATAGGTGTTATACGCCGTCGGCGTTTCCAGCGCCGCGCGCGACAGCTTACCATTATAACTCGCCCCCATGCCGTAAATCACGGTCGGATCGGTCTGCAAACGCATACCAATACGCAGACGGTTAATAAAGACCGATGCCACCTGGTCGCGTTCGCTGGCGACGGCCGTCTCTTTTTCGATAATAGACGCCATCGTCACCAGTTGATTCTTATCTTTATAAGGCAGCCCTTCCGCGCGCCCTTCCCAGACGTCATCTACCGCTTTAACCATCTTTTGATGCGCACGCTTCAGAAGCGCGACATCGGTGGTGTTGGCGGTATACATCCAGGTGTCCGGCCAGAACCAGCCTTCAAGCCACTCCGGGTTCTCCAGCTTCAGCGCCTGCGCGACGGTTTCGTAACGGTCATCGCTAAGCGTATGCTGAATATAAGGCGCATTTCGCAGCTGATTCAGGTAATCGCTCAGGCGCATCCCTTCGACCAGACGTAGCGGGAACTGTGCTTCTTTACCACTTTCCAGCAGTTTCAGCATCTCCCGTACGGTCATGTCAGGCGTTAAACGATAGGTGCCCGCTTTAAAGTTTGATAATTCAGGTTCAACGCGCAACAACCACTGAAACACGCGCGGCCGATTGATAATTTTGTCGGCGTAGAGTTGATCGCCTAATGCCAGACGCCCGGTTCCGGCCTTCAGGGTAAAGATCGTCTCTTCTTTTATTAACAAGGGACTGTCGGCCAGTTGGCGCACTTTCCACATTCCTGCGCCAGCGGCAATGCCCAACACAACGACCAGCAGAAGGAAAAAGCGTAACATTCTTTTCATGACTAATTCGGGTGCTCACAAAGTGGGGCTAAAAAATCGAACAATGAACGTGCAAACATCAGTTTATCGCCACAGGCGCGCACGGGAATCACGGGCATCAACGCATTGCAGATAACCATCTCATCGGCCTGCATAAGCGCGTCCTCCCCGGCATACACTTCGACAACCTGAAAAGGCGATTGTGCCAGCGACTGTAAACAAAATTGTCGCATAATGCCGTTTACCCCCGCCTGATCCAGGCGCGGCGTATACACCACATTCTCTTTACGCCAGAACAAATTAGCCGCACAGCATTCCGTAACCCATCCCTCGCTGTCAAGAACCAGCGCTTCATCGGCGTTTGTCTGCTCAAGATGAGACCGGATCAGTACCTGTTCCAGTCGGTTAAGGTGTTTTATACCCGCAAGCATAGGGTTACGCCCCAGCCGTACGGGGCTTAGCGCCAGCGTAATACCTTCCGTACGCCAGCGTTCATAATGAGTGGGATAAGGAGAAACGGATAAAATTCGCGTGGCCGCACGACAGTTTGACGGGCTGTAGCCCCTGCCGCCGCTGCCACGACTCAGAATAACTTTCAGTACGCCACTGTTCTGGCCTGCTGCCATCGCCGTCATTTCGTGTTGCAGTTCCGTCCATTGACTGAAGGGAAGCAGCAGTTTTTCGCAGGCATCCTGCAAACGGCGAAGGTGTGCGGGCAGGAGGCAAATTCTACCGTCACGGATTCGCGCAGTAGTGAAACAGCCATCGCCAAACTGCGTCGCGCGATCGCTGGCGGCAAGAGAATCCTGTTCACGGCCATTAATTAAGAACATAGTGGCTCCTTATTCGTGGTCGATTAGTGTGGCAGGATGGTTAACACAGGACAAGGGAAGAAAGCTGAATAAAAAAGGCCCGACAAGCGGACCTTTTTACTCTCTGGTGGAACGACTTAGACCTTTTTGAAGATCAACGAGCCGTTAGTACCGCCAAAGCCGAAGGAGTTACACAGCGTATACTCCATTCCGTTAACCTGACGAGCTTCGTGAGGCACAAAGTCCAGGTCGCAACCTTCATCCGGGTTATCCAGGTTGATGGTTGGCGGAACAGCCTGGTCGCGCAGCGCCAGAATAGAGAAAATGGACTCTACCGCGCCCGCAGCACCCAGCAGGTGACCCGTCATGGATTTCGTCGAGCTGACCAGCACACGGCTTGCCGCATCGCCAAAGACAGATTTTACCGCCTGAGTTTCCGCTTTATCGCCTGCCGGCGTAGACGTACCGTGAGCGTTGACGTAACCAATCTGACCCGGCTCAATGGCCGCATCACGCAGCGCATTGACCATCGCCAGCGCGGCGCCCGCGCCGTTTTCCGGCGGTGACGTCATGTGATAAGCATCGCTGCTCATCCCGAAGCCAACGATTTCGGCATAAATTTTCGCGCCGCGCGCTTTTGCATGTTCGTACTCTTCCAGTACCACCATGCCCGCGCCATCGCCGAGAACAAAACCGTCACGCTCTTTATCCCACGGGCGGCTGGCCGCTTGCGGGTTATCATTACGTGTAGACAGCGCACGCGCTGCGCCAAAGCCACCGACACCCAGCGGCGTACTGGCTTTTTCCGCACCACCCGCTACCATCGCGTCCGCATCGCCGTATGCAATGATACGCGCGGCATGACCGATGTTATGTACGCCTGAGGTGCAGGCGGTAGCGATAGAGATGCTTGGCCCACGCAGGCCGTACATGATGGTCAGGTGACCCGCCACCATGTTAACAATCGTCGACGGAACAAAGAACGGGCTGATCTTACGCGGCCCACCGTTCACCAGGGAACTGTGGTTTTCTTCGATCAGTCCGAGACCGCCGATACCAGAGCCGATAGCGGCGCCAATACGGGCTGCGTTCTCTTCCGTTACTTCAAGGCCAGAATCCTGCATGGCCTGAACGCCAGCGACAATTCCATATTGAATGAAGGCATCCATCTTGCGCTGTTCTTTGCGCGAGATGATGTCGTCACAGTTAAAATCCTTTACTAAGCCAGCAAATTTCGTTGCATAGGCGCTAGTATCGAAATGGTCGATCAGGCTGATGCCACTCTGACCGGCAAGGAGAGCTTTCCAGGTAGACTCTACGGTATTGCCGACAGGAGACAACATGCCCAGTCCGGTCACAACTACACGACGCTTAGACACGTTTGTCCTCCAGGGAGGGAAAATGATTCTAGTGGGACAAAAAGATAAAACTCAGGCGGTCGAATGACCGCCTGGAGATGTTCACTTACGCCTGGTGGCCGTTGATATAATCAATGGCAGCCTGAACGGTGGTGATTTTCTCAGCTTCTTCGTCCGGAATCTCAGTATCAAACTCTTCTTCCAGAGCCATTACCAGCTCAACGGTGTCAAGAGAATCTGCGCCCAGGTCTTCAACGAAAGAAGCATTGTTGGTAACTTCTTCCTGCTTAACGCCCAGCTGCTCGCCGATAATTTTCTTAACGCGTTCTTCGATAGTGCTCATACTCTTAAATTTCCTATCAAAACTCGCTTTCGCGATGGTTTTCGTAGTGTATAAAATGTTGAAAAATTTGCAACTAAATCCCGGCAGTTCTTACCACGATTTTACGTTATTTTGAGGCCAAGACCTACAATAACGCAAATATTTTTCGTGGTTAAACCATATACATTCCGCCGTTGACGTGCAGAGTCTCACCAGTGATGTAACTTGCTTCGTCAGAGGCTAAAAATGCAACCGCACTGGCGATTTCCTGAGCGCCGCCGAGGCGACCCGCAGGAACCTGCGCCAGAATACCCGCACGCTGATCATCAGACAGCGCACGCGTCATGTCCGTTTCAATAAAGCCCGGAGCCACAACATTGACAGTAATCCCACGCGACGCAACTTCACGCGCCAGTGATTTACTGAAGCCAATCAGACCCGCTTTCGCCGCAGCGTAGTTGGCCTGACCCGCATTTCCCATGGTACCAACCACAGAACCGATAGTGATAATACGTCCATGACGTTTTTTCATCATAGCGCGCATTACCGCTTTTGACAGACGGAAAACAGATGACAGATTGGTTTCGAGAATATCGTTCCACTCATCATCTTTCATTCGCATCAGCAGATTATCGCGAGTGATACCGGCATTATTGACCAGGATATCAACTTCACCAAATTCTGCGCGAATATTTTCCAGAACAGATTCAATAGATGCCGGATCGGTCACATTCAACATCAGACCTTTACCGTTCGCACCTAAGTATTCGCTAATGGCCTGAGCGCCATTTTCGCTGGTAGCAGTACCGATGACTTTCGCGCCACGGGCAACGAGCGTCTCAGCAATTGCGCGGCCAATGCCACGGCTTGCACCGGTAACCAGCGCGACTTTTCCTTCAAAACTCATGGTTTTCCTCTTTTATTGCTCAAGCGCCGCTGACAGTGCCGCCGGTTCGTTTAGCGCCGAGGCCGTCAGGGTGTCAACAATACGTTTAGTCAGACCAGTGAGGACTTTACCTGGACCCACTTCATAAAGGTGTTCAACACCTTGTGCTGCGATAAATTCTACACTCTTCGTCCACTGCACCGGGTTGTACAGCTGGCGTACCAGCGCATCACGGATAGCGTTAGCGTCGGTTTCACACTTCACGTCAACGTTATTCACAACCGGTACGGTCGGGGCATTGAAGGTGATTTTCGCTAATTCAACCGCCAGCTTATCTGCCGCAGGTTTCATCAGCGCACAGTGTGACGGCACGCTTACCGGCAGCGGCAGCGCACGTTTTGCGCCAGCGGCTTTACAGGCTGCGCCCGCACGTTCAACCGCATCTTTATGCCCGGCGATAACCACCTGGCCCGGAGAGTTAAAGTTCACCGGAGAAACCACCTGGCCTTCAGCCGCCTCTTCACACGCTTTGGCGATGGACGCATCATCCAGACCGATGATCGCCGCCATTGCGCCGGTGCCTTCCGGCACAGCTTCCTGCATGAATTTGCCGCGCAGTTCAACCAGACGAACCGCGTCAGCGAAATCGATGACGCCAGCACATACCAGCGCGGAGTATTCCCCCAGGCTGTGTCCCGCCATCAGCGCAGGCGCTTTACCGCCCTGCTGCTGCCATACGCGATACAGCGCAACGGAAGCGGCCAGCAATGCTGGCTGAGTCTGCCAGGTCTTATTCAGTTCTTCCGCAGGCCCTTGCTGCGTCAGCGCCCACAGATCATAACCCAGCGCCGCAGAAGCTTCAGCAAAGGTTTCTTCTACGATCGGGTAGCTGGCTGCCATTTCAGACAACATCCCAACCGTCTGGGAACCCTGCCCCGGGAACACAAAAGCAAATTGCGTCATGTTTAAATCCTTATACTAGAAACGAACCAGCGCGGAGCCCCAGGTGAATCCACCCCCGAAGGCCTCAAGCAATACCAACTGCCCGGCTTTAATCCGCCCGTCGCGCACGGCTTCGTCCAGCGCGCACGGCACAGAGGCCGCAGAGGTGTTGCCGTGTCTGTCCAGCGTAACCACCACATTATCCATCGACATACCCAGCTTTTTCGCTGTCGCGCTGATGATGCGCAGGTTAGCCTGGTGCGGAACCAGCCAGTCCAGAGCGGAACGATCCAGATTATTCGCCGCCAGCGTCTCGTCAACGATGTGTGCCAGTTCAGTTACCGCCACTTTAAACACCTCGTTGCCCGCCATCGTCAGATAAATCGGATTTTCTGGATTGACGCGATCGGCGTTTGGCAGCGTCAGCAACTCACCATAGCTGCCGTCTGCATGAAGATGCGTCGAAATAATGCCTGGTTCTTCGGATGCGCTCAGAACCGCTGCGCCCGCGCCGTCACCAAAGATAATGATCGTCCCGCGATCGGTGGGATCGCAGGTGCGCGCCAGGACATCGGAACCGATGACCAGCGCATATTTAACGGCGCCTGATTTTACATACTGATCGGCAACGCTTAACGCGTAGGTAAAACCGGCGCAGGCCGCTGCAACGTCAAACGCCGGGCAGCCTTTAATGCCCAGCATACTCTGAATCTGGCATGCTGCGCTTGGGAAAGCATGTGTTGCTGACGTGGTCGCCACCACAATCAAGCCAATCTGGTCTTTATCGATGCCCGCCATTTCAAGCGCGCGGTTTGCGGCTGTATAGCCCATCGTCGCGACTGTTTCGTTTGGCGCTGCAATATGGCGTTCACGGATGCCTGTACGCGTGACAATCCACTCGTCAGACGTCTCTACCATCTTTTCCAAATCGGCGTTAGTACGCACTTGTTCAGGCAGATAGCTGCCAGTACCAATAATCTTTGTATACATGTACGCTCAGTCACTTTTCGGTTATATACCACCGCGTGCAAACTGCTGGTATGTTGGTTGCGCTCAGGTTACACCGTTAATTGTGCACCCGTGAGTGTCCGTTTTTGCCACCTTCCAACAGTTCTAATCCGGCTGGGTATACAGATTCCAGGCGAGCGGCAATTCGCTGAGGAACTTGTCGCTGCACCGCCTGCACTGCCTGTTCAATCGCGACGGCAAATGCTCGCTGATTGGCCGCACCATGACTTTTAATCACCGTGCCACGCAATCCTAACAGACAGGCGCCATTATACTGGTCGGGGTTGAGGTGACTGAATCGCCTCGTCAGGCTTTTTTGTAACCAACGTTTTAATAACAGCAGCCACCACGACCGTTTTTTACTCTCACCCTGAGATTTCAGCAGTGAAAGGAACATCCTGACAACCCCTTCCATTGTCTTTAATGTGACATTACCTGTAAATCCGTCACATACCAGCACATCAGTTTTTCCCGTCAATAATTCATTGGCTTCAAGATAACCAATGTAATTGATGGAAGGGACTGTTTTGAGCAACGCAGAGGCATCACGAATACTGTCGAGACCTTTGGTTTCTTCTTCACCAATATTGAGCAACGCCACGCGGGGATTGGTTATCCCAATCACCTCTTCCGCCATCACGGACCCCATCACGGCAAACTGCACCAACATGGTACTGTCACAATCGACGTTGGCGCCTAAATCCAGCACCACCGTTTTTCCTTTCTGCTGATGCGGTAAAACCGTCATCAACGCAGGACGCTCAATGCCCTCAAGGGGTTTGAGCAATAACTTCGCAAGTCCCATGAGCGCGCCCGTATTACCGGCGCTCACACAGGCTTCGGCTCGACCTTCTTTCACGAGCTCCAGGGCCACACGCATTGAGCTGCCGCGACTGGCGCGGATAGCCTGCGAAGGCCGGGCATCACTGGCAATAACTGACTGTGCAGGGATAATCTGCAGACGCGAACGTTGTTCAAAGTCAGCTTTGGCAAGTAATGGCGTGATGGTATCGGGATCCCCGACTAAAAGAAGTGTGAGTTGCGAATTAGAATTCAGTGCCTGCAGTGCTGCAGGCACTGTCACGGAAGGGCCGAAATCTCCCCCCATGACATCTAACGCCAGGGTTAGACGTGTCAAGGTATCGTCGCTGCCTGGTTTGGTGTTTCCCCGCTTACGCGGGGAAATCCTCACTAAGCTTCATCACGCTTGCGCGTGATTACTTAGCGATGACCTTACGGCCGCGGTAGTAACCGTCGGCAGTGATGTGGTGACGCAGGTGTTTTTCACCAGAAGTTTTGTCTACAGACAGGCTGGTGACTGCGGTCAGAGCGTCATGAGAACGACGCATGCCACGTTTGGAACGGGTTGGTTTATTCTGTTGTACGGCCATGGACCTTACTCCTCAATTACTTACGCTTTAAGCTGGCTAATACGGCAAATGGGTTTGGTTTTTGCGCTTCATCAGGCAGTTCACCAAAGACCATGTCCGCCTCGGACACTTCACAGTGTTCAGAATCATGCACCGGAACTACCGGCAAGGAGAGGATGATTTCATCTTCAACCATTGCAAGCAGATCGATTTCACCGAATTCGTTAACCTCAATCGGCTCATACGCTTCCGGGAGTGCTTCAGCCTGTTCGTCAGAACGAACCGGACTAAAACAATACGTTGTGTGAACCTGATGGGTAAACGGCTTCCCGCAACGCTGGCATTCGAGCGATACCGTCACCTTCGCATCACCCGTAATAACGGCGAGACGTTGGTTATCGATAGCGAACGACATGGAGCATTCCACATCACTGTCCACACTGACTACAGAATCGGCGACGCGCTCTACCAGATCAGAAGTATAGATACCTTCATAATCGAGGCGTTTTTGAGCCGTACGAACCGGATCAAGAGTCAGGGGTAATTTTACCTTTTGCATAGGGCGCGCATATTAACTTTGTAACGTCATAGAGTCAAAGAAAAAGGCAGCCTGCGGTTGCCTTTTGCCAATAATTCGCACACATTGCGGGTTACAGACTTATTTTCGCTCAAACCGTGACTGTATGTCATGCTTGAAGGACGAAGAGCATAGTTTAAGATGGCTCTCATTAATACGCTATATCTGAGGGAAAAAAATATGCCCCGTCTCATCCTTGCTTCTACCTCTCCCTGGCGTCGCGCGCTGCTCGAAAAACTGGCGATCCCTTTCGAGTGCGCGGCTCCCGAGGTTGACGAAACGCCCATGTCTGGCGAAGCGCCGCGCCATTTGGTCTCTCGCCTCGCACAGGCGAAAGCGCAATCGCTCGCCCACCGTTTCCCCGATCATCTGATTATTGGCTCCGATCAAATTTGCGTTCTGGATGGCGAAATTACCGGCAAACCGTTAACCGAAGAAAAAGCGCGCCAGCAATTAACCAAAGCCAGCGGTAATATTGTGACGTTTTATACCGGACTGGCGCTTTATAATTCTGCAACCGGACATTTACAAACGGAAGTCGAACCGTTTGATGTGCATTTCCGCCATTTAAGCGAAACGGAAATAGAGGACTATGTCCGCAAAGAGCGTCCATTGCATTGTGCCGGAAGTTTTAAAAGCGAAGGTCTTGGCATTGCCCTTTTCGAACGCCTGGAGGGGCGAGATCCCAATACGCTTATTGGGCTACCGCTGATTGCGCTGTGCCAGATGCTGCGCCGGGAGGAGATGAACCCGCTGATGGCATAGTAGACGCGTCTGGTGGCGACGCTAAAACATCTTATCAGGCCCACAGCGGAGCAATGCCCGTAGGCCTGATAAGCACAGCGTCATCAGCCGGATAACGACGTAAACGTCTTATCCGGCCTACAGGTTTAGCGCGATAATATCGCAACGCGCATCAGGCTTTGTTACGTAACACCTGAAGGCAATGCTTGAGTTGGTTATCCATCGGCGCTTCGATACGCATCACCTCGCCAGTCCCCGGATGGGTAAACTTCAGCGCTGCCGCGTGCAGAAAAAGCCGTGACAGCCCCGTTCCCGCAAGCTGCTTATCAAATTCGCGATCGCCGTAACGATCGTCAAACGCGATCGGATGGCCCGCATGCAGCGTATGCACACGAATCTGATGCGTACGTCCCGTCACCGGGCTACAGCGCACCAGCGTCGCAAACGCATAGCGCTCTTCAACCTTAAAGCGCGTTTCGGAGGGTTTTCCTTCCTGACTCACACGAACAATACGTTCGCCGCTTTGCAGAATATTCTTTAATAAAGGCGCCTGTACCGATTTAACATGCGACTGCCACTGGCCGCGAACCAGCGCCAGATAATCTTTCTGCATCCCCTTCTCACGCAGTTGCTCATGCAAAGAACGCAGCGCTGAGCGTTTTTTCGCAACCAGCAGTACGCCAGAGGTATCGCGGTCAAGACGATGCACCAGTTCCAGGAAACGCGCTTCTGGCCGCAACGCGCGCAGCCCCTCGATAACGCCGAAGCTCAACCCGCTTCCGCCATGCACCGCCGTGCCGGAAGGTTTGTTCAGCACCAGGATATGGTCATCTTCATACAAAATGACATCGGCCAGCGCCGCCACTTTTTGCAGATGCGGCGAAACGGCCTCTTCTTCGCGTTCGGCGACGCGCACCGGCGGAATACGCACTTCATCCCCGGCTTCGAGCTTATATTCCGGTTTGATGCGTTTTTTGTTCACCCGCACTTCGCCTTTACGCAAAATGCGATAAATCATGCTTTTCGGTACGCCTTTGAGTTGCGTGCGCAAAAAGTTATCGATGCGTTGCCCCGCTTCGTCGGCAGTAATGGCAACTATTTTTACGGATGGAGTCTCAGTTTTCATGGGGGCCGATTCTAAATAGCCATAAGGATTAGCGCCACTCATTTTTCTATGCTTATATTTACTTCTATATCCTGTTACTCACGTTCAACATGACCAATTTGCTGGTTATTAAACCAATCGCCATGAGGAAGTGAAAAAACTGTGAGTAACCGGGTGATAAATGGTAAAAGTCATCTTGCTATAACAAGGTTAGCAGTGGAATAATGTAACCGTTTCCGTGTCGAACCTTGTTAAAACAAGAAATTTTACGGAATGACCCATTTTGCCAGACAGATCATCAACGCAGCAATGGCGTAAGACGTATTGATTTTTCAGGCAGTTAGCGGGCTGCGGGTTGCAGTCCTTACCGGTATATGTTCTATGTACTACGCGTTGCAGAAAGGCGGCAAATCTGGGAATCCCCAGGAGCTTATGCCCGGGTGAGCAGATGAAGCCAACGCATCTGCGCGTGAAAGACGATGAACATAATGGAATCTTCTCTGGAGAGTAACTCCCAGGCTGTTCCCCTGATAATTGCGCTGTATTTCCGTATGAAATACAGGCAACCGACACTCTGCGCCTCTTTGAGCAGACGATAACCGTGAGGTTGGCGACGCGAATAGACACGAGGCCATCGGTTCACACCCGGAAAGGCATTACTATGCCCGCAGCTTAGTCGTCAATGTAAGAATAATGAGTAAGTTACGATGAAAAGAATGTTAATCAACGCAACTCAGCAGGAAGAGTTGCGTGTTGCCCTTGTAGATGGGCAGCGCCTGTACGACCTGGACATTGAGAGTCCAGGACACGAGCAGAAAAAAGCGAACATCTATAAAGGCAAAATTACCCGTATCGAACCGAGTCTGGAAGCGGCTTTTGTTGATTACGGCGCTGAACGTCACGGTTTCCTCCCGTTAAAAGAAATTGCCCGCGAATATTTCCCCGCCAACTACAACGCCCACGGCCGTCCAAACATTAAAGATGTGTTGCGCGAAGGTCAGGAAGTGATTGTTCAGATTGATAAAGAAGAACGCGGCAACAAAGGCGCTGCACTGACGACGTTTATCAGTCTGGCAGGGAGCTATCTGGTTTTAATGCCGAACAACCCGCGCGCGGGCGGCATCTCCCGTCGCATTGAAGGCGACGATCGCACCGAATTAAAAGAAGCGCTGGCAAGCCTCGAACTGCCTGACGGCATGGGGCTTATCGTGCGTACCGCAGGCGTCGGCAAATCCGCCGAAGCGTTGCAGTGGGACCTGAGCTTCCGCCTGAAACACTGGGAAGCGATTCAGAAAGCCGCTGAAAGCCGCCCTGCTCCATTCCTGATCCATCAGGAAAGCAACGTTATCGTCCGCGCATTCCGTGACTACTTACGTCAGGATATCGGCGAAATTCTTATCGATAATCCGAAAGTGCTTGAGCTGGCGCGCCAGCACATCGCGGCGTTGGGTCGCCCGGATTTCAGCAGCAAGATTAAGCTTTACACCGGCGAAATTCCGCTGTTCAGCCACTACCAGATCGAGTCGCAAATTGAATCCGCCTTCCAGCGTGAAGTGCGTCTGCCTTCCGGCGGCTCTATCGTTATCGACACAACCGAAGCGTTAACCGCGATTGATATTAACTCCGCGCGTGCCACACGCGGCGGCGATATCGAAGAAACCGCGTTTAACACAAACCTGGAAGCGGCCGATGAAATTGCTCGCCAGTTGCGCTTGCGCGACCTCGGCGGCCTGATCGTTATCGACTTCATCGACATGACGCCAGTACGCCACCAGCGTGCGGTGGAAAACCGTCTGCGCGAAGCGGTACGTCAGGATCGTGCGCGTATCCAGATTAGCCATATTTCTCGTTTTGGCCTGCTGGAGATGTCCCGCCAGCGTCTCAGCCCGTCTCTGGGCGAGTCCAGCCATCACGTCTGCCCACGCTGTAGCGGCACCGGCACCGTCCGCGACAACGAATCGCTCTCCCTGTCTATTCTGCGTCTGATTGAAGAAGAAGCGCTGAAAGAGAATACCCAGGAAGTTCACGCCATTGTTCCGGTCCCGATCGCCTCTTACCTGCTTAACGAAAAGCGCACCGCGGTTAATGCTATTGAGACTCGTCAGGATGGCGTGCGCTGCGTGATCGTACCAAACGATCAGATGGAAACGCCGCACTACTCCGTTCTGCGCGTACGTAAAGGGGAAGAAACGCCAACCCTGAGCTACATGCTGCCGAAACTGCATGAAGAAGCGATGGCGTTGCCTTCTGAAGAAGAGTACGCCGAGCGTAAACGCCCTGAACAACCAGCACTGGCGACCTTCGCGATGCCGGAAGTGCCGCCTGCGCCGACGCCAGCAGAACCTGCGGTGAAAGCAGCGACGGCAGCACCGAAAGCCGTTGCCACTGCGCCTGCACAGCCAGGTCTGCTTACCCGCTTCTTCGGCGCGCTGAAAAACATGTTCAGCGGCAGCGAAGTCGCCAAGCCGATTGAACAACCTGCACCGAAAGCAGAAGAAAAACCGGAGCGTCAGCAGGATCGCCGTAAGTCTCGCCAGAATAATCGCCGCGACCGTAACGATCGCCGTGACAACCGTGATAATCGCGACAACCGCGCTGAAGGCGGTGAAAACCGTGATGACAACCGTCGTAACCGTCGTCAGGCGCAGCAGCAGAACGCAGAAGCGCGTGACAACCGCCAGCAGTCTAACGACGTTGCCGATAAGGCGAAGTCCGGTGACGAGCAGCAGACGCCGCGTCGTGAACGCAACCGTCGTCGCAACGATGAAAAACGTCAGGCACAGCAAGAAGTCAAGGCGTTGAATCTGGATGAGCAACCAGCTCAGGAGGCGGAACAGGAAGAACGCGTTCGTCAGGCGCAGCCTCGCCGCAAACAGCGTCAGCTGAGCCAGAAAGTTCGTTACACAGACTCTGCAACCTCTGAAGCAGAAGCTGTCGCAACACCAGTCGTTGAAGACGCTGTCGCCGCCCAGCCTGCTACGCAAAGCGCGCCTGCTCAGCGTACTGAACTGGCGAAAGTTGACCTGCCAGCGATCGCAGACGTTGCACCAGCAGAGCAGGAAGAAAACGGCGAAGCGCGTGATAACGCAGGAATGCCGCGTCGCTCCCGTCGTTCTCCTCGCCACCTGCGCGTCAGCGGCCAGCGTCGTCGTCGCTACCGCGATGAGCGTTACCCGCTTCAATCGCCAATGCCGTTAACCGTCGCTTGCGCTTCACCGGAAATGGCGTCTGGCAAAGTGTGGATTCGCTACCCTGTCGCCCGTCCTCAGGATACGCAGGTTGAAGCACAGCACGAAGAAGAGACCGTACAAGCTCAGCCGGTTGCAGTAGAGCCGCAGGTCGTCGCTGCCGCAGCCGAACAGGTTGTAGACGCACCGGTTCAAACTGAAACCGTTGTCGCTGAACCTCAGCCCGCTACTGTGGAAACAACGCATCCTGAAGTGATTGCCACCCCGATTGAAGAACAACCTCAGGTGATTGCAGAGGCTGACGTCCCTGTTGCGCAGGAAGTCGCTGCACAAGCGGAACCTGTCGCTGACGTTCAGGAACCCACGACGGCTGAAGAATCCGCTGACGTTGTCATCGCCGAACCGGAAGAGATTGTTAAAGAAACGGTTGAACCTGTCGTGGTTGCCGCTGAACCGGAAGAGATTGTCGCTGCGCCTGTCGCCGTTGCCATTGCCGTTGCTGAAACCGTGTCAGAAAGCGCGGTAACCACCGGGGAGAAACCCGTCAGCCACGCCAGTGCGCCGATGACCCGCGCGCCTGCGCCGGAATATGTCCCGGAAGCGCCACATCACAGCGACTGGCAGCGCCCTGCCTTCATCTTTGAAGGTAAAGGTGCGGCAGGTGGTCATAGCGCAACGCATCAGGCCGCCGCACCAGCCACGCGCCCGCAGCCTGTAGAATAAGCTGAACGCAATGTTAAAGATAAGCCGACCTGCGGGTCGGCTTTTTTGTACCTGCAATCGGTGCCCGTTATCTGTTTTCCGGGCAAAAAAATGCCCGCTCCGGGGTGAAGGGAGCGGGCAGACAAAACATACCCAGTTTCATGATATGTTTCAAAACATGTGCTATCTGTTCAACTGAAACAGAGACATTCCTTGCATATCGCTAAACGCTTTATAGGACGCCTGTAACGCAGCCTGTTGCATTACATACGACGAGATGGCCGCGTTCCAGTCCACATCGACCAGATCGCTCATCTGCTGCGCCTGACCCAGTGCGCGCTCGCTTCCCAATGAATCCAGGGAATCCAGCTCACTCAATTGCGTTCCCAGTTCCGCACGAACGGTCAGGACGTTATTAAGGGAGTTTTTCAGGCCACGGTTTGTTTTATCAATCGCCGCAGCAGCTTCCGCCTTCTTCACATCATCGTCAGCAACCGGCGTTTTCAGCGCTGCAATGGCTGTATCCAGCATCGCAAACAGGCTGGTTTCTGAAGCGCTGTTATCAGGCTCCGGTACGGCATTACTGGTAATACGATTAAAAATCTGATCGCCCGTATGACCAATCACCATCGTACGCGAAGCATCAACCTGCTGGGTGATGTTTTCAGTGCCACCGCTATAGTCGCCATTTGCCTGATCAAACGGCGCTTTTTCAGTTTTATAGCCTGCGAAAATGTAACGACCGTTGCCGTCGGTACTGTTGGCAAGGTTCATTAACTGATCGCGAATCCCCTGTAGATCGCTCGCCAGCGAGGCGCGGTCATCATCGCTTAAGGTGCCGTTAGCGGCGTAAACGATTTTTTCCTGCGCAGTTTGAATTGCAGCTGTCACCTGACTTAGCACGTTTTCTTCCAGCGACACTTTCTGAGTCGCAAAGGTACGTGCCAGCGCATACTGACTGTTCTGAGCCTGGGCCTGAGCGAGTACGATAGCCTGAGAAGCGGCAATAGGATCGTCGGACGGATTAATCACGCGCTTACCGGTGGACATCTGCTCACCGTACTTCATCCATTCAGCCTGGGAATTGGTGATACCACGCATATTCTGCTGGTACATCATCTGGGTACTGATACGCATTTATCCTCCTCTCCCTTAGCGAATGCCCAACAGCGCATCAAACAGCGTATTCGCGGTTTGCAGCACCTGGGCGTTCGCCAGGTAATACTGTTGGTAGCGTTGCAGGTTGCCGTATTCTTCATCAAGGTTAACGCCGGAAATCGATTGCTGCTGGTTGTACAACTGCGTCACGACATTGCCCTGCGCCGTGCTGCTGGTTTTCAACGTGGCGGTTTTGTTCCCCACATCACTGACCATCGTCGCATAAGCATCATTAAAGGACTTATTGCCTACCGTTTTCTGGGTTTGTAAATCCAGCAGCGCCTGACCGTTACGGTTATCGCTCCCACCCGCATCGGGATCGGAAGCCATCGCAATTTTGGATTCATCGGTCACCAGCACGTTCATGTTCACAATGGCATCGCTGACCGGTTTCAGGGTAAAGCTGTCATTCGCATTTGCCCCTGCCCCGACCGTCACTTCCAGCCCGTCAAACGTCAGTTTCCCGTTGGTTTCAACCGCCTTAAAGCTGGTGTTGTCTGACAAGCGCGTGACCTGCCAGTCCTGACCATCAAATACCAGCTTATAATTGGTAGCCTGTACCGCGGAACTGTCGGTGACTTCCGCAGACAAGGTTCCGCTACCCGTATTTTTCGCATTACTCAATACGGACGGTTTACCGATGGAAAAGAAGTCCTCGCCCTGATCGCCATTGGCATCATATCCCTGTTTATGCTGGGCATTAAACGCTTCGGCAAAGGCCAGCGCCAGCTGGTTGAGGGTATTGCGAGTCTGATCCAGATCCTGAGAGCGGAACGTCAGCAACCCGCCAAGCGAGCCGCTATTGAGCAATTTTTCCGGGATTTCAATGTTTCCGGCAGTCGCATCAACATAGGCGACCGTGGTGCGTGACGGATCGGCGCTGGACGGCACCGCGGCCAGTTGACGGGCGCTGCTGCCCTGCACGAGGGTATAGCCATTCGCCATCGTCAGGTTATAGGTGCCGCCGTCCTGGACGCTAACTTCCACACCGACAATCTGGTTCAGCTCACTCACCAGTTGGTCGCGTTGGTCGAGAAGATCGTTCGGTGAAGCGCCCGCGCCCACCCCGGTCAGACGGGAAATCTGATCGTTCAGGCTGGCGATTTGCTTCGCGTAATTGTTGATCTGTTCAACGCTGGAGCCAATGGCGATATTGACCTGCTTATCCTGATCGCGCAGGTACTGATCGGTCGTTTTAAACTGGTTTACCAGGCCGTCGGCTTTACCGATAAGCGCCTGACGCGCTGCCGGGTCTTCCGCGTTGCTGACCAGCGTTTGCAGGCTGGTGAAGAAACCTTGCAGAGAGGTCGAAATCGAGCTGGTGGTACTGGAGAGCAGGTTATCAATTTTCGACATTTGCTCATACCGCACGGTCAAACCACTGCTCTGATTCTGCGCCGCGCGTAACTGATTGGTAATAAAAGAATCATACTCACGCTGTACGCCAGAAACGTAGACGCCATTACCGACCCAACCGCCCGCTCCCAGCGTACTGTTGGCCTGCGCCATAATCGTCGTCTGTCGGGTATACCCGGCAACGTTATAGCTGGAGATGTTATTACTGGCAGTATTTAACGCAGCCTGGGCTGCGCTAAGTCCGCTCATGGCGTTGTTAATTAAGCTGGACATGGAGGTTCCTTGTAATCCTTCAATACTGGTTATTATCGGCAGCGGGTTCCTGGACTTGAGCTATTTAAAAGAGATTGTCGAGATTCGCGCTGTACGTTTTGCTCACCTTGTCGCTCATGGATTTCAGCTGTTGAATCATGCTGGTTAATTTACGCGCATAGTCAGGATCGGTCGCATAACCGGCATTTTGTAACGCCTGTGCGCCCTGTTCAGCGGTAGACGCGGCGGTCACCGCGGCATAGCGCGGGTTACGGGTCAGCAGCCCCACATAATCCGATAGCGCCTCCAGATAGGAGCTGTAAACACGGAATTTCGCTTTTACCTTCTTCGCTTCGCCGTTCTCATATTCGGTGGTGGTAATCTCTGTTACCGGCCCCTTCCAGTTGGACGAGGCCTTAATGCCAAACAGGTTAAAGCTCGGCTCACCATTTTCACGGCGGATCTGTCGCTGACCCCATCCCGACTCCAGCGCCGCCTGCGCCAGAATCAGATGATGCGGCACGCCGCTTTGTTCACTCGCCAGGCGTGCCGGAAGCGAAAGCTGGGCCAGGAAGTCTTTGCTGTCGCCGGACAGCGGCTCATCATTATTTTCCGGCGCTTTTGGCATCGCCTTACGCACCAGTTGCGTCAGCGCCTGATTTTGATAGCTGGTCACCGTTTCCAGAGGGAACTTCATTGGTACCTGCGGCGCTTCTTCCGCAGGCTGCGTCTGCCCCTCGGTCATCTGCCTGACCATCATCTCCGCCAGTCCCAACCCTTTACCGGCGGTCATCTGCTGCGCAATCTGCTGGTCATACATGCTGGTGTACAGTCGCGTTTGATCGCTGCTGAATATGCCGTCTTTCGGCAGCGCTTCCCGCATACTTTTCAGCATCATCTGCACAAACATCCCTTCAACCTGACGAGCGACCGGGCGGATATTCGCCGCCGGATCTTGCCCCGCTTTGGCTTTCAGCTCATTGAGCGATTGCGCATCCCAGGCCGCGCTGGCCAACAGTTTGCTGTCACCAATCATCAGATAATTTCCAGTTTGGCGCGCAGACAACCCGCGCTCTGCATGGATTGCAGGATGGACATCAGATCCATCGGCGTGGCGCCCAGCGCATTCAGCGCGCGGACGACGTTGTTCAGGTTGGCGCTGGAACGGACGCTTTGCAGCGAACCGCCGCTCTGACGTAAATCAATCTGCGTTTGTGGCGTGACGACCGTCTGCCCCCCGCCAAACGGCGTGTCCGGCTGGCTGACGTTCGCCTGGCGATTCACCGTTACGGACAAATTGCCTTGCGCGACGGCGCAGCTGTCCAGCGTCACTTCACGGTTCATCACCACGGAACCGGTACGGGAGTTAATCACCACCTTCGCGTCCTGTGGTGTGACGTTCACCTCCAGATTCTGGATATCCGCCAGGAAACGGACCTGCGAGCTGTTGCCGCTGGGTACGCGAACCTGAATCGTGCGCGCATCCAGCGCGGTCGCACTGCCATAGCCACGGGCGCGGTTGATGGTGTCAGTGATCTGCTGCGCCATTGCGAAGTCTTCGTTGTTCAGTTGCAGATTGAGGGTATTTCCGCCGCCAAACTGGCTGGGCAGTTCGCGTTCAATAATTGCGCCATTGGTGATACGCCCGCCATTGAGCTGGTTAACCTGCACGCTGCTGCCGCCCGCAGACGCCCCTGCGCCGCCGACTAAAATATTTCCCTGCGCCAGGGCATACACCTGGCTATCGACCCCTTTCAGCGGCGTCATCAGCAATGTACCGCCGCGCAGACTTTTCGCGTTCCCCATTGAGGACACCACCACGTCGATCGTTTGCCCCTGGCGACCGAATGCCGGAAATTGTGCAGTGACCATTACCGCCGCAACGTTTTTCAACTGCATATTGGTGCCCGTCGGGACGGTGATCCCCAACTGAGACAGCATGTTATTCAGCGTCTGGGTGGTAAAGGGCGTCTGGGTCGTCTGGTCGCCCGTCCCGTCCAGGCCGACCACCAGCCCGTAACCAATCAGCGAGTTTTCCCGCACCCCCTGCACGCTGGTCAGATCCCGAATACGATCGGCATGCGCCAGGGTGGTTGCCAGTATCAGTACAATTCCAACAAGAGATTTAAACACTGGAGACCTCGCTTACATCGGCGACAAGTTAAGGAAGAAACGTTGCAGCCAACCCATATTTTGCGCCTCGTTGATATAGCCGTTGCCGACATATTCAATGCGCGCATCCGCAACCTGTGTTGACGGAACGGAGTTGCTGCCGCTGATGGTGCGTGGGTTCACGACCCCGGAGAAGCGGATGAACTCAGTGCCCTGATTAATGGCGATCTGTTTTTCACCCACGACGTGTAAATTGCCATTTGCCAGTACCTGATCGACGGTTACGGTCAGCGTGCCGCTAAAGGTATTGCTGGCGTTCGCGCCGCCTTTACCGTTGAAGGAGTTCCCGCCAGAGGCTTCCATATCTGCACGCGCGTTGCCGAACAATCCCTGCAAATAACGAGGAACCGTATCAAAGCCGAAGTTGGTTTTACCGTCACGGCTGGCATTGGCGGAGGAGCTCTTACTGGCGCTGACGTTTTCCTGCAATACAATCGTCAGCGTATCGCCGATATTGCGTGGACGTCGGTCTTCAAACAGCGGCTGATAGCCATAGTTGATCGGCTGCGCAGACTGAAAAATGGAACCATTCGCCACCGGAGTCGGGCCCGGTATGGGCTGTGCAGTGGTCGCGCCCTGCACGAGCGGTGTGGAAGGTATCCAGGCACATCCTGTCAGTGAAACCACCAGCAGGGCCATAATCGGGTAATGGTGCGCAGCGTATTTTTGCATTGCCTTCATCTTCAAAATCAGTGTGCCGGTGAGGTTTCCCTCACCGGACGACACTTAGAGTTGCGTCAGTTTTTGCAGCATCTGATCGGTAGTCGATACCGCTTTGCTGTTAATTTCGTAAGCGCGCTGAACCTGGATCATATTCACCAGTTCTTCCGCCACGTTTACGTTAGAGGTTTCGACATAGCCCTGATACAGCAGACCCGCACCGTTAAGCCCTGGCGTACTCTCATTCGGCGCACCCGAGGATTGCGTTTCGGTGTACAGGTTTTCACCAATGCTTTCCAGCCCCGTATCGTTCATGAACGTGGTCAGGTTAAGCTGCCCCACCTGTACCGGCGCGGCCTGCCCCTGCTGAGTTACGCTTACCACGCCATCGCGACCCACGGTGATGCTCAGCGAGTTCGCCGGAATGGTGATCGCTGGCTGTACCTGGAAACCGCCCGCCGTGACCAGTTGACCGTTCTGATCCACCTGGAAAGAACCGTCACGGGTATAAGCAGAAGTGCCATCCGGCAACATCACCTGGAAGAAGCCCTGCCCTTTGATGGCGACATCTTTACTGTTGTTGGTCTGAGACAGGTTGCCCTGACTATGCAGACGCTCGGTGGCGACCGGGCGAACGCCCGTACCGATTTGCAGACCAGAAGGTAAGGTCGTCTGTTCTGACGACTGCGCGCCAGGCTGACGAATCGTCTGGTACAGCAGGTCTTCAAACACCGCGCGTTGACGCTTAAAACCATTGGTGCTGACGTTTGCCAGGTTGTTGGCAATCACATCCATGTTGGTTTGCTGCGCGTCCAGGCCGGTTTTGGCGATCCATAATGAACTGATCATAAAATGTCCTGTATTAACTCATCGACAGCAGTTGGTTAGCGCGCCCGGCATTGTCATCCACGCTGCTGATAACCTTCATCTGCATTTCAAAACGGCGGGCGTTAGCGATCATATCGCTCATGGCGGACACCGCATTCACGTTACTGCCCTCCAGTACGCCAGACATCACGCGAATGGACGGGTCAGCCTGCAACACCGGGCCACGCGCAGCCTGTGTCGCCGCGCTTAAACGGAACATACCGTCATCGCCGCGTTGCACTTCGCTGCCAAGCGCTTTCACCAGCTTCAGACGTCCTACCGGTGCGACGGTATTGGCCGGATCGCCAGGGTTAAGCGCAGAGATAGTCCCGTCTGCCGCGATAGTGATTTCTGAACCTTCAGGAACGGCAATCGGCCCGGCTTCACCGATAACCGGATGCCCCTGAATTGTCAGTTGCCCGGTCGGGTCCACCTGAATGCTGCCGTTACGGGTGTATCCCTCGTTACCATCAGCGGTCTGAACAACCAGCCAGCCATCCTGTTGCAGCGCCACATCCAGCGGGCGCGAGGTGTAATCCATCTGCCCGGGCGTCATATCGGCTCCCGGCGTGGACGCGGCCACCAGCGTACGCGTCGGTAAAGAGAGACCTTCCACCGGCACCGCGCGCAACGCATTAAGTTGCGCACGAAAACCCGGCGTGGAGGCGTTCGCCAGGTTGCTGGCCGTCACCGCTTGTTGATTAAGCGTCTGACTGGCCGCGCCCATGGCGGTATATATTGCGTGATCCATTAAGCCATCCCGTCAGGCGCTTAGCGCAGGTTAACCAGGGTGTTGAGGATCTGATCCTGGGTTTTGATGGTCTGCGCGTTTGACTGATAGTTACGCTGCGCGACGATCATATTCACCAGCTCTTTACTCAAATCCACGTTTGAGGATTCCAGCGCGCCGTTGGTCAACTTACCGAAGTTACCCGTACCCGCCGTACCAAGCAGCGCAACGCCTGAAGCCTGCGTCGCCGCCCAGACGTTATCGCCCTGAGAAGCCAGACCTTCATTGTTGGCGAAGTTAGCCAGCACGATCTGCCCCAGAACCTGCGTTTGTTCGTTGGAATAGTTACCCACTACGGTGCCGTCATCGTTGATCTGATAGCTCACCAGATCGCCCGGCTTATAGCCGTTCTGGTTGGTCGCGACGATGTTGTTCGCACCGGTGTTCTGCTGCATGGAATTCAGGAAGCTCAGGGAGAAAGAGGCTGGGTCCGCACCATTAATTGCGCCAGTGACGATATTGGCGGAACCGCCAGAAACCAGCATCCCGTTTTCATTGAATTCCATCGTGGTAGACAACGTCGGCGTCGCGGTTGGATCGCTGCTGTCCATGGTGTGAACTTCCCAGGTGTTGTCCTGCGTCTTAACAAAGAACACATTCACATCATGGGCGTTACCCTGACTGTCAAAAACGGTAACGGTACCCTTTTTGTTATAGGAATCCGCATCGCTCGGATCAAACGGCGTTTTCGACGGCAGTTCATCGCTGGAGTTAAGGTTGATCTGCATAGACGCCGTGGTAGTCGCCTTCGCGGCCATCAGGGTGTTCGGGATGGTGATCGGGCCTGGGTTCGCCCCCTGCTGGATCGTCGGCGGCGTTCCGGTTGCCGGATAGCCGGTCAGTTGCAGCCCCTGCATGTTAACCAGATTGCGGTTCTCATCCAGTTTGAACTGGCCGTTACGGCTGTAGAAAACGGAGCCGTTGCTGTCTACCAGACGGAAGAAACCGTTCTGGCTAATCGCAACATCCAGGCCACGCCCGGTGTTGGTGGTAGTGCCGTCGGTAAAGTCCTGGGTAATCCCGGCGACTTTAACGCCCAGGCCCACTTTGGAGCCCGCGAACATATCAGCAAAAGACGCCGTACCGGATTTAAACCCGTAGGTGGCGGAGTTGGCGATGTTATTACCAATAACATCGAGGTTGGTCGCTGCTGCGTTCAGACCGCTGACCGCTTGAGAAAAGGCCATGACTTACTCCTGATAAGTGTAAAGGCTTAAATGATCTGCCGTACTTCGTCGAGTGTGGTGGTTCCGTAGGTCCCTAAATCCAGGGTATTACCGCTACTGTTGCGGATAACCCCCTGAACCAGCGCAAACTGAAGCGGTTGCGCCACAAGCTGCGTACTGCCGTTGCTGGCGGCGATCGCGACGTTATAGGAACCGTTTGGCGCGCTTGTGCCATCCTCCAACGTACCGTCCCAGGTAAAGGTATGAACGCCAGCCTTCAGCTCGCCGATATTGATCGTGCGCACCACCTTGCCGTCTTTGTCGGTAATGGTGGCGGTGACTTTATCCGCTGCCTGCTGCAACTCCACGCCAAACGGCGTCGTGGTGATGGTCGCGCCCTCTTCGGTGCCCGTACCGGCCAGAATGGTGGTGCCGGGGATCATGACGCCATGACCAATCAGGGTGCTGGCCTGTAGCGACTGGCTGTTGTCGATCTGCCCGGAAATCGCGCCCAGCGTGGTGTTCAGTTTTTCAATTCCGCTAACGGTGCTGATCTGCGCCAGTTGCGTGGTCAGCTCGTTATTTTGCAGTGGGTTGGTCGGGTCCTGATTTTTCAACTGCGCGACCAGCAATGTCAGGAAGCTGCTTTGCAAATCACTCGCACTGCTTCCCGTCAGCGAACTGCCACTGCTGGTGGATGCGACTCCCGAGTTGGTCGAGTCATTCATATTTACGGCAATAGACATACGCGCCTCCTTTACTGGCCTAATGTCAGCGTTTTAAGCATCATGCTTTTCACGGTATTAAGAACTTCGACGTTTGCCTGATAGCTGCGCGAGGCTGACATGGTGTTGACCATTTCACCGACCACGTCCACATTAGGCATTTTTACGTACCCATTGGCGTCCGCCAGCGGGTTGCCAGGCTCATACACCAGTTTGTCCGGCGCCTGACTTTCAATGACATCCGCCACTTTTACCCCACCGGTTGCCGCCCCTGGCGCCGCGTCTACCTGAAAGACCACCTGTTTAGCGCGATACGGTTGACCGTCCGGCCCGGTGACGCTATCGGCGTTCGCCAGGTTACTGGCCGCCACGTTAAGACGTTTGGACTGCGCGGTGAGCGCCGACCCGGCAATATCAAAAATGTTTAACAGCGCCACGAATTAGTTTCCTCCCTGTAGCACATTCATCATGCCTTTGATTTGTCCACCCAACACGGTGAGGCCCGTCTGGTATTTCAGACTGTTATCCGCAAACTGCGTACGCTCGCGGTCCATATCGACGGTATTGCCATCAAGGGACGGCTGGTCAGGAATACGGTAGAGCAGATCCACCGAAGGAGACGCGACGGTCTGGGCCGGAATGTGTTGTGCAGAGGTGAGCTTCAACGCGATTCCGCCGGTTTCTTCCCGGCCACGCACCATGACTTTTTTGAGTTCGCTGGCGAAATCCATATCACGCGCCTGATACCCAGGGGTGTCGGCGTTAGCGATATTGGCGGCCAACACCTCCTGGCGTTGAGCGCGCAGATTCAGCGCTTCCTGTTGAAAACGTAAGGCGGCATCGAGCTTATCGAGCATATCTCCTCCGCAAATGACAAAATTCAGCCGACAGCTTAAATCCCATCACGCGCGCGTTATCGCCGGAATAAACGCAAAATGCGTCGCTATTTGTTGCGTTGATGCTTGTGGTACGCAGGTAGAATCCTGTCATTGCTTAAACTGGCGGGAAGTGACGATGCAAACGTTAAAACGTGGAATAGCGCTGCTGGCGCTGCTGTTCAGCCCCCTGACGATGGCTCAGGATCTGAATGCCCAGTTAACGGACTGGTTTTCTCAGCGTCTGGCAGGGTTCAGCGATGACGTCGTCGTCACGATCCGCACGTCGCCCAATCTGTTGCCGAATTGCGAACAGCCCGCGCTGAGCGTAACCGGAAGCGCGAAGTTATGGGGGCATGTGAACGTACTGGCGCGCTGCGCGAACGAAAAGCGCTACCTACAGGTAAATGTACAGGCAACGGGGAATTACGTTGTTGCCGCGGCCCCCGTCGCCCGTGGCGGTGCGCTTGGCCCGGCTAACATCACGCTAAAACGCGGACGGCTGGATCAGCTTCCCCCGCGAACCGTCCTGGACATTAACCAGATTCAGGACGCCGTCAGCTTGCGCGACCTCGTTCCCGGGCAGCCAATACAGCTCAGTATGTTGCGCCAGGCATGGCGGATAAAAGCTGGTCAGCGCGTTCTGGTGGTGGCGAACGGCGACGGATTTAGCGTCAATGCGGAAGGCCAGGCACTGAACAATGCCGCCGTCGCGCAAAACGCGCGCGTACGCATGTTGTCAGGCCAGGTCGTGAGTGGAACCGTCGATCCTGATGGGAATATTCTTATTAATCTATAATGAGTTAAAGATTTTGTAGTGGCTGCCGATAAATAATCAACCAATGATGATAGCTGGCTGCTACAGCGTAACCCCTCGATGAGGATAAATAAATGAGCATTGACCGTACCTCACCTTTGAAGCCCGTTAGCACTGTCCAATCGCGCGAAACCAGCGATGCGCCGGTACAAAAAGCGCGTCAGGAAAAAGCGTCAACCACGACCAGTACCAGTGTGAAGTTAAGCGATGCTCAGGCGAAACTGATGCAACCCGGCACCAGCGACATCAATATGGAGCGCGTGGAAACCCTGAAAACGGCGATTCGTAACGGTGAGTTGAAGATGGACACCGGTAAAATTGCAGACTCGCTGATCCGCGAGGCGCAGAGCTACTTACAGAGTAAATAAGCGTATGACTCGTCTGTCAGAAATTCTGGATCATATGACGGCTGTCCTCAATGACCTGAAAAAGGTGATGGATGCCGAGCAGCAGCAGCTCTCCGTAGGTCACATTAACGGTAGCCAGTTACAGCGTATTACAGAAGAAAAAAGCTCTTTACTGGCGACGCTGGATTATCTGGAGCAGCAGCGCCGTCTTGAACAAGATGCGCAGCGTAACGTTAATGATGATGTCGCCAGACGCTGGCAGGCGATTACGGAAAAAACGCAGCATTTACGCGATCTCAACCAACATAATGGTTGGCTGCTGGAAGGGCAGATTGAACGGAATCATCAGGCGCTCGACATGCTGAAACCGCATCAGGAACCGACGCTGTATGGCGCGAACGGTCAAACCGCCTCTCCCCACCGTGGCGGGAAAAAAATCTCTATCTGATTGCCGGATGGCGGCTACGCCTTATCCGGCCTACACAATCACAGAACAACCCTGTAGGCCCGGTAAGCGGCAGCGCCACCGGGCGATTTGCCGGATAGAGGCTCTATGCCGTCCGGCGAGTAAATTCCTTCACTTTAAAACCCAACACCGCCAGCGCGGCGAAATAGGCGGCAATCCCCACAACCACAACCGCCATCAGTCGGGCCAGACGCCACAGCATCGTCCCTTCTGACCACTCCGGCATAATATGCAACATGCCAACCAGCGCGGCGGACATCACCAGCACGGAAATCACCAGGCGGGTCAGGAACCACGTCCAGCCCGGCTGCGGAGTAAAGATTTTCTGTTTGCGCAGTTGCCAGTACAGCAGCGACGCATTCAGACACGCCGCCAGACCAATAGACAGCGACAGACCGGCATGCTTCAACGGCCCGATAAACGCCAGGTTCATCAACTGAGTCATGATCAGCGTCACAATGGCGATTCTGACCGGCGTTTTGATATCCTGGCGCGAGTAAAATCCCGGAGCCAAAACTTTCACCACAATTAAGCCGATCAGACCAACGGAATAGGCCACCAGCGCGCGCTGGGTCATCGACGCATCAAAGGCGGTGAATTTGCCGTACTGGAACAGCGATACCGTCAGCGGTTTGGCCAGAATGCCCAGCGCGACGGCGCTCGGCAACGCCAGCAGAAAACACAGACGCAGCCCCCAGTCCATCAGACGGCAATACTCATCATGATTGCCGCTGGCAAAACTTTTAGACAGTGAAGGCAGCAAAATGGTGCCCAGCGCCACGCCCAGAACCCCTGACGGAAACTCCATCAGTCGGTCAGCATAATACATCCAGGAGACCGAACCGGAAGCCAGAAACGAGGCGAAAATGGTGTTGATGATCAGAGATATCTGGCTTACCGAAACGCCGAGGATCGCCGGGCCCATTTGCTTCACAACGCGCATCGCGCCTGCGTCACGAAAATTGATGCGCGGCAATACCAGCATCCCAATTTTCTTCAGATGAGGAAGCTGGTAAACCAGTTGCAGCACGCCGCCCACCGTCACCGCCCAGGCCAGCGCCAGTACGGGAGGATTAAAATACGGCGCGGCAAACAGCGCAAAGCCGATCATACTGATGTTCAGAAATGTGGGCGCAAACGCAGGAATCGAGAAACGGTTCCAGGTGTTGAGGATCGCGCCCGCCAGCGAGGCCAGCGAAATCAGCAGAATATACGGAAAGGTGATTTGCAGCAGTTTGGTGGTCAGGGCGAATTTATCAGCGGTATCGGCAAAACCCGGCGCGGTTACCATGATCACCCACGGCGCGGCGAGCATACCTGCCACCGTCACTACGGCTAACGCCAGGGTCAGCAGGCCGGAGACATAGGCGACAAAAACCCGGGTCGCCTCTTCGCCCTGCTTGCTCTTGTATTCTGCAAGGATCGGCACAAACGCCTGGGAAAATGCCCCTTCGGCAAAAATGCGCCGCAACAGATTCGGTAACTTGAATGCCACGAAAAAGGCGTCGGTCGCCATCCCTGCGCCAAAAATTCTGGCGACAATCGCGTCACGCGCAAAACCAAGCACGCGCGAAAACATGGTCATCGAGCTGACGGCAGCCAGCGATTTTAATAAATTCATCAGTGTTGTATTCCAGACCCTGGAGCAAAACCCTTGCATGGCCGACCGCAGGCCGGATAAAGGCGTTTACGCCGCCATCCGGTAATATCGCTGTGCCTGATAACCACGTAAAAACGTCTTATCAGGCCGACAGAACGATCCACGGTTTGCCATCATTCTCTGTCAGAAAGAGGTGTTATTTTGAGTTGGCATATAGTACCTGGATTATGATGAATTACTACAGCCAGATGTTACAGGGCGTTATTCGCTCATCGCCTCGCGCCAGAGTTTCTCTACGACGCGCTGCGCCAGAATCGCCTGTTCGCCCGCCGTTTCAGGAACCGTCTGATTTTGCACGCATTCAATAAAATGACGGGCGCATCCGGCAAATCCCCGTTGTTCCTGGGTTGTCTGCCAGCCCGGAATGGGTTTATGCACCACGCCCTGACCGCGTTCCTCGCGCCATTCGCGCATGTCCGTCACGTCAAACAGGCCACCGTCCGTCACCGCCTGCACACATTCACGCTGACTCCCGGCGCGACGGTGCATACTGGTGGTAATTTGCAACTGATCCGTCGAAAAATGGTGTTCGGCATACAGCATCTCGCCAAGATCGTTGGTCTGCAACGTGCCGCCGTTCAGTTGCGCCTTGCCGTCCGTCAGCCACAGCGCGGTGTCCACAACGTGCAGGTAGTCATCCAGCAGCGTGAAACGCAAATCATGCGGCCCGACGCTGTCCGTCCGGTGTTTATCCATACGGACAGAAGCGGCGGCGCCCAGTTGCGCTTTCAGATCGCGGTAGAGCGGAGCGAAGCGTCGGTTAAACCCGACCATTAGCGTCAAATTTTTGCGCGCGGCCAACGCCACCAGCCGTTCCGCATCGCGCAGGTTTTCCGCCAGCGGTTTATCGACGCAGACATGAACCCCGGCATTGAGCAGTTCGCTTACCACCTCATAATGCGTCGCCGTGCTGGAGTGGACGAAAATGGCGTCGCAGGTTGACGCCAGCGCTGGCAACGACTCAACGTACGGCATCCGCCAGCTTTCACAAATGCGCAGCGCCTTATCCCGCGAAGGAGACCAGGCCCCCTGTAGCGTCCAGTCGCCGGATGCGCCCAGTACGGGCAACCAGGCTTTTTGGGCGATCCCCCCTAACCCAACAACACCGATACGTAATTTTTTCACGTTAGTCTCCCAGGTGCGCCAGGAGCGAATCAAGGCGCTGTTTCAGCTCCGCGACTTCGCCTTCCAGCGACTCAACGCGCGCATGCAGATCGCCCGACGCCGCCTGCGGCGCGTCATCTGAACTCACCGGCTCATCGACTTCGCCGCAAAACAGGTGCATATACCGGCTTTCACGCTTACCCGCTTCGCGCGCCAGGCGCACTACGTAAGGGCCGTCGTCACGGGCGGCAAGCTGTTCCAGCGTCGATTCCACTTCTGCCATATCGCTGAATTCATACATGCGGGATGCACGGCTGCGCAGTTCACCTGGCGTCTGGGCGCCGCGCAACAGCAGCGTGGCGATCAGCGCCACCTCTGCCGGACTCAGTTTAAGATTGCCAAACTCGGAGTTGCAGAAGCGCTGTTCATATTTGGTGACGCGATTGCCGAAGCCGCTCACCGTTCGCAGAAAATGGCGTTTCACTAAGTTATCAAGCTGTTCCTGCACCTCATGTTCCGATAAGTTCATTACCGGTTCACGGTTGGTTTTTTGATTGCAGGCGGTAACCACGCCGTTAACCGAGAGCGGGTACTGCTCCGGCGTTGTCACCTGTTTTTCCAGCAGGCAGCCAATCACTCGCGCTTCAGTGGCGGTTAGTTCGTATTTCATCGTCCTCTCCTTAGCGACCGGGGGTCCATTCAGTCGTCGTCAACGCCGTCAGCACATGATCGCGCCACTGTCCGTTAATCAACAGGTAATCTTTCGCATACCCTTCTTTTTCAAAGCCGAGTCGCGCCAGCAAGTCGCCGCTGCGCTTATTATGCGGCATATAGTTCGCCATAATACGGTGAATATGTTGCGTACGCTGCATATAGCGAATCGCCGAGGTTAAGGCCTCATACATCAGCCCCTGCCCCTGCCACTTTTGTGCGATGGAGTATCCCAGATAACAGGCGTGGAATGAGCCACGCACCACGTTAGAAAAATTGGCCACGCCGATGATCTCTTTCTCTTCCGGGTCGAGCAGCGCGAAATAGAACGCTGAACCCTGTTTATGAAACTCGGCGATCATGCTCAGACGCGCCTGCCAGCCCGAAGGATAGCAGTGGCTTTCATCACGAACGGGTTCCCAGGGTTTTAAAAAATGACGATTTTCCGCGTAATAATCGGCCAGACGCCAGGCATCACGCTCATGTACTAAACGCACAACCAGACGGTCGGTTGTTAAGCGTACTTTTGGCACGTTACTGCGATAGCCAAACATTCTATACCTACTCCTTCCCGTAACGTCTTCACACCCTGATAACGTTACTATACCTGCGCCTGTACGCTCTGTGAAAAGTGCAAATCGTCATTTTTTGGCTTATTCACACATTTTGATGAAAACTCTCTATCAAGATGGACTTTTGATAAAAAAATATTGTCCCGGCAAAGGTGGGAAAAAACGCGCCGACACCGCAGAATAGAAGGTGCTCACCTTTTAAACTCAACAGAATTCGAGTTGCAGGACGGCGGCAAGCGAGTCACTCCCTGAAAGCGCACAGAAATACGTGGCCGGGGAGCGCGAACGCCGCCGACGCGCCTGCGACGTGAAGGATGACGAGTGTCTTTCCCGGGAGGGGAAATGTCGCGTGTCTCGCAGGCCAGGAACCTGGGTAAATATTTCCTGCTCATCGATAATATGCTGGTCGTATTAGGCTTTTTCGTGGTGTTTCCACTGATCTCCATTCGCTTTGTCGACCAGATGGGCTGGGCGGCATTGATGGTCGGCATTGCGCTCGGACTGCGCCAGTTCATCCAGCAAGGGCTGGGCATTTTTGGCGGCGCGATTGCCGACCGTTTTGGCGCGAAGCCAATGATTGTTACCGGGATGCTTATGCGCGCAGCCGGATTCGCGACGATGGGGATCGCCCATGAGCCCTGGCTGCTCTGGTTTTCCTGCTTTCTTTCCGGGCTTGGCGGCACCCTTTTCGATCCGCCGCGCTCTGCGCTGGTCGTCAAGCTGATTCGCCCTGAACAACGCGGTCGTTTCTTTTCGCTGTTGATGATGCAGGACAGCGCGGGCGCCGTGACTGGCGCGCTATTGGGTAGCTGGTTGTTGCAGTACGATTTTCGTCTGGTATGCGCGACGGGGGCGGTACTGTTCGTTTTGTGCGCCGCGTTTAACGCCTGGCTGCTTCCGGCGTGGAAGCTGTCAACGGTGAAAATCCCGGTACGCGAGGGCATGGGGCGCGTCATGGCAGACAAACGGTTCGTGACTTACGTACTGACCCTGGCGGGATACTACATGCTGGCCGTACAGGTGATGCTGATGCTGCCCATCATGGTCAATGACATCGCGGGATCACCGTCCGCCGTCAAGTGGATGTATGCGATCGAAGCCTGCCTCTCACTGACGCTGCTCTACCCAATCGCCCGCTGGAGCGAGAAACGTTTTCGCCTGGAGCACCGCCTGATGGCCGGACTGCTGCTGATGTCGCTCAGTATGTTGCCTGTCGGGCTGGTCGGTAATTTACAGCAGCTCTTCACGCTCATTTGCACGTTCTATATCGGTTCGGTCATTGCAGAACCGGCGCGTGAAACGCTCAGCGCCTCGCTGTCCGATGCGCGGGCGCGCGGCAGCTATATGGGCTTCAGTCGACTGGGTTTAGCCATTGGCGGCGCGATAGGGTATATCGGCGGAGGATGGTTGTTCGATATGGGGAAAGCGCTGCAACAGCCTGAACTGCCCTGGATGATGCTTGGGGTAATCGGAATCATGACCTTTCTTGCGCTCGGCTGGCAATTCAGCCACAAACGGACGCCACGCGGCATGCTGGAGCCAGGCGCCTGATTTGATACCTGCTTTCATCTCCTCCATACTGAAAGAGAACCGACAGTTAAATGGAGGAGAAACGTGAAGCTTTATATTTACGATCACTGCCCTTTCTGCATCAAAGCCCGCATGATTTTCGGCCTGAAAAATATTCCCGTTGAGCTAAACGTCCTGGCAAACGACGACGACGCAACGCCCACCCGCATGATCGGCAAAAAAATGGCGCCCATTCTGCAAAAGGACGACAGCCGTTATCTGCCCGAAAGTATGGATATCGTCCATTATGTGGACAACCTTGACGGCAAACCCTTGCTGATCGGAAAACAGAACCCCGCGATTGATGAGTGGCTACGCAAAGTTAACGGTTACGCCAATCGCCTGCTCCTTCCGCGTTTCGCAAAATCGGCATTTGATGAGTTTTCCACGCCGTCGGCGCGGAAATACTTCACTGAGAAAAAAGAGGCCATGATTGGCGACTTTGGCGAAAATCTGGCGCATTCCAGTGGGCTCATCAAAAACATCAGCGACGATCTGCGCGCGCTGGATAAATTGATTGTGCAGCCTAATGCCGTGAACGGTGAACTGTCTGAAGACGATATTCATCTGTTCCCGTTATTACGTAACCTGACGCTGGTCGCAGGCATAAACTGGCCAACCCGGGTCGCTGATTACCGTGATAACATGGCAAAACAGACGCAAATCAACCTGTTATCGTCTATGGCCCTCTAATGTTTGTGGGTGGAGGCGCCATGCCGCCACCCTTTCAGTTTTTTCTGCTGGTGCGCGGCGTGCTGGTGCCACATGCTGCTTTGTGTCAGGATTACGACACGGGCATCATGTTGAGGAACCCCATGAAAAAGATTGTCTTTGCCGCTGCATTGTTGGTTAGCGGCCTGTTGGTTGGCTGCAACCAACTCACGCAGTACACGGTAAGCGAGCAAGAAATTAATCAGGCGCTTGAAAAACGGAATAACTTTTCCAAAGACATTGGCTTACCGGGCATCGCGGATGCGCATATTATTCTGACGAATCTCAGCAGCCAGATTGGCCGGGAAGAGCCCAACAAAGTCACGCTAACCGGTGATGCGAACCTGGATATGAGCTCCCTGTTTGGCAGCCAGAAAGCCACCATGAAACTGAAGCTGAAAGCGCTACCGGTCTTTAACAAAGAAAAAGGCGCGATTTATCTGCAAGAAATGGAAGTGGTGGATGCAACCGTAACGCCGGAAAAAATGCAATCGGTGCTGCAAACGCTGATGCCTTACCTGAATCAGTCGTTGCGTAATTATTTTAATCAGCAACCGGCCTACGTTTTGCGTGAAGACAGCAGCAAAGGCGAAGCGCTGGCGAAAAAATATGCCAAAGGCATAGAGGTTAAACCGGGCGAAATCATCATCCCGTTCACCGACTAACGCACCAGGGCGCATTTGCGCCCTTTTTTTTCGTGCAAACGAAAACGTTTCCGCTTATCCTTGGTTTCCGGCAAAAATGACTATCCCCCAGCCGGAGCATATTAATGACTGCACCATCCCAGGTTTTAAAGATCCGCCGCCCAGACGACTGGCACGTTCACCTTCGCGATGGCGACATGTTAAAAACTGTCGTGCCTTACACCAGTGAAATTTATGGCCGCGCGATAGTGATGCCGAACCTGGCGCCGCCTGTTACGACGGTCGATGCGGCCATCGCATACCGCCAGCGCATTCTCGATGCCGTTCCTGCCGGGCATGACTTTACCCCACTGATGACCTGCTACTTAACGGATACGCTTGATCCTGATGAGCTTGAGCGCGGATTCCGCGAAGGCGTCTTTACCGCAGCAAAACTCTATCCGGCCAACGCGACCACCAACTCCAGCCACGGCGTCACCTCTGTCGATACGATCATGCCGGTACTGGAGCGCATGGAAAAACTCGGCATGCCGTTGCTGGTACACGGCGAAGTTACCCATGCTGATATCGATATTTTTGACCGCGAAGCACGGTTTATTGAAACGGTGATGGAGCCGCTGCGCCAGCGTCTGACGGCGTTGAAGGTCGTGTTTGAGCACATTACCACCAAAGATGCCGCAGAGTACGTTCGCGACGGCAACGAGCTGTTAGCCGCCACCATCACGCCACAGCATCTGCTGTTTAATCGCAACCATATGCTGGTCGGCGGCATTCGCCCGCATCTGTATTGCCTGCCGATCCTCAAACGTAACGTCCACCAGCAGGCCTTGCGTGAACTGGTCGCCAGCGGATTTAGCCGCGCCTTCCTCGGTACCGACTCCGCACCGCACGCCCGTCATCGGAAAGAAACCAGCTGCGGCTGCGCAGGCTGCTTTAATGCCCCGACGGCGCTTGGCAGCTACGCTACGGTCTTTGAAGAGATGAACGCCCTCGCGCATTTTGAAGCGTTCTGCTCACTCAATGGACCACGGTTCTACGGCCTGCCGGTCAATGAAACCTACGTTGAACTGGTACGCGAAGAGCAGCTCGTCCCGGAAAGCATCACGCTTGCCGATGACTCACTGGTGCCCTTCCTGGGCGGCGAGCGCGTACGCTGGTCAGTAAAATAATAAAAAAAATGTGGCCAACTGTTGTAAGCCGGAAAGGTTAACTGTATAAATACACAGTATATTCAACAGGGGGCCATTATGCGTATTGAAGTCACTATAGCGAAAACGTCACCTTTGCCTGCTGGCGCGATTGACGCGCTGGCCGGTGAACTCTCCCGCCGTATCCATCACTCTTTTCCAGATAACGCGGGCAATGTTGTCGTCCGTTATGCCGCAGCCAACAATTTGTCGGTCATTGGCGCGACAAAAGAGGATAAAGAACGCATCAGCGAAATCCTACAGGAAACCTGGGAAAGCGCGGATGACTGGTTCGTCAATGAATAAAAAATGATATGCAGTAATGTTCGTTTTTGCCGGGTCGCCCCGGCTTTTTTATTTGCGCAACTGGTCGCTTTTTAATCCATTACTCAAAATAACTGCACAACATGCCAAAAAAATATGAATAACATGCTGTTTTATTGTGCACATAATTCTTAAAAAGAAGAAATTTATTCTGTCACCCTTTAAATTTCCAGTGAATAGCCTTATTTATTGATATACTGAAGTTGCTTCAGAAAAAAACACGCATTGAACCTCGAAAACCGTTGTCTTGTAACACGTATTAGGGGGCATAATGGAAAAGAATAATGAAGTCATTCAGACTCATCCGCTTGTAGGATGGGACATCAGCACCGTTGACAGCTATGATGCGCTGATGTTGCGTTTGCACTACCAGACCCCGAATCGCCCTGACCCTGATGGGACTGAAGTTGGTCAGACGCTCTGGTTAACCACCGATGTTGCCAGACAATTTATTTCGATATTAGAAGCAGGCATCGCCAAAATTGAATCTGGCGATTACCAGGAAAATGAGTATCGCCGTCATTAACGTGACGCGACCCCTCCACCCAAAGGCACCTTAAAAGGTGCCTTTATCGTTTCATACTCTCAATAATTCCACTGACAGAAAGTCGGCCGACAAACGCGCCGCCGCGACGGCAATCCGAAAGTATGACGAGTATAACTTGTATATCTCAATTCACTTATTTACCCTGCAATAATCGCGATAGCAGAGAGAAGCTGATGAAATACGACTTAATCATTATTGGCAGCGGTTCCGTCGGCGCCGCAGCCGGATATTATGCCACTCGCGCCGGACTGAAGGTTCTGATGACAGATGCCCATATGCCGCCACATCAACAGGGCAGCCATCACGGCGATACCCGGTTAATCCGCCACGCTTATGGCGAGGGTGAGAAATACGTTCCTCTGGTGCTGCGTGCGCAAACGTTATGGGAAGAGCTTTCAACGCATAATGAAGATCCCATCTTCGTTCGCTCCGGCGTCATAAACCTCGGCCCGGCGGACTCGCCATTTCTGGCGAACGTGGCGCACAGCGCACAGCAATGGCAGTTAAACGTTGAGCAACTGGATGCCGCCGCCATCATGGCGCGCTGGCCTGAAATTCGCGTCCCTGACAACTACATTGGCCTGTTCGAAACGGACTCCGGTTTTCTGCGCAGTGAACTGGCGATCAAAACCTGGGTTCGCCTTGCCGAAGAGGCTGGCTGTGCGCAGCTCTTTAACTGCCCCGTCACTGCCCTTCACCACGATAACGACGGCGTTACCGTTGAAACCGCTGACGGCGAATACCGCGCGAAGAAAGTGCTGATCAGTGCCGGTACATGGGTACAGGCGCTGGTGCCAGAAGTCCCCATCCAACCCGTTCGTAAAGTTTTTGCCTGGTATCAGGCTGACGGGCGCTACAGCATGAAAAATAACTTCCCGGCGTTCACTGGAGAACTCCCGAACGGCGATCAGTATTACGGTTTTCCCGCCGAAAACGACGCATTAAAAATAGGAAAACACAACGGTGGTCAGTTGATTCACTCACCGGAAGAGCGCAAGCCGTTTGCCGCCGTCGCCAGCGATGGTTCCGAAGCGTTCCCCTTCCTGCGCACTATCCTGCCCGGCATTGGCTGCTGCCTGAACGGCGCCGCCTGTACCTATGATAATTCCCCGGATGAAGATTTTATTATCGATACATTGCCGGGACATGATAATACGCTGATCGTCACCGGTCTGAGCGGCCACGGCTTTAAGTTCGCCTCGGTATTGGGCGAGATTGCCGCCGATTTCGCACAGGGTAAATCGCCGGCTTTTGACCTGACGCCATTCAAACTGAAGCGCTTTACGCAATAATGACCCAATGGCCTCGCAAACGGGGCCGTTTCTTTTTGAGGAGTCAGGCTGTGCGTCGTATTTTTCACTATCTGATCAATAATATTCGTGAGCATTTTATGCTCTACGTTATTTTATGGTCGCTGCTGGCCATCATGGACATTATTTATATCATGTTCTTTTAATTTATTTCAGCTGACAAAAATTGACAAAACCTGAGATTACTCTAACTTTCATTGTAATAATTTGACCAATAAGAAACCTCCCGCCCTCCTGCCCCATATAGATAAAACCGCTAATCACCTCGAATCTTCTGACGCACAATGACAAATTCAATCAATTTTATTGAAATAAAAACAAATATCGCCAGGATTGTTATTTATTAGTTGCATTAATGTCTCTAACAGGTCATTTTCATTCTCTCCTGAAATATCCATTGGTGTGTTTATGCAATTCAAAAATACTCCTCAGCGCTATGGCGCCATTTCTGTATTGCTTCACTGGCTGGTCGCCATTGTTGTATACGGCATGTTTGCCCTGGGTTTATGGATGGTGACGCTCAGCTATTACGATGGCTGGTATCACCAGGCGCCGGAATTGCATAAAAGTATCGGCATCCTGCTAATGATGGGGCTGGTTATACGTGTTTTCTGGCGTTTCGTCTCACCACCGCCAAAGGCGCTGAAAAGCTATTCACGCCTGACCCGTCTGGGTGCGGCGGTGGGCCACCTTGCGCTGTATCTTCTGCTCTTCGCCATTGTGATCAGCGGCTATCTGATCTCAACCGCCGACGGCAAACCGATCAGCGTGTTTGGGTGGTTTGACGTGCCCGCCACGCTGGCCGACGCGGGCGCTCAGGCCGATCTTGCCGGTAGTCTGCACCTGTGGCTGGCCTGGAGCGTTGTGATTTTGTCTGTTCTGCATGGGCTAATGGCCCTGAAGCACCATTTCATCGATAAAGACGACACCCTGAAGCGTATGCTGGGGAGATCGTCGCCTGACTATGGAGTTGAAAAATGAAAAAAAGCCTGCTGGGACTGACTTTTGCTTCCCTGTTATTCACCACTGGTTCTGCAATCGCGGCAGACTATAAAATTGATAAAGAGGGACAACACGCCTTCGTTAACTTCCGTATCCAGCACCTGGGTTACAGCTGGCTGTACGGGACGTTCAAAGATTTCGACGGGACATTTACCTTCGATGAAAAAAATCCGGCAGCGGATAAAGTGAACGTCACCATTAACACCAACAGCGTTGATACCAACCATGCGGAGCGTGATAAGCACCTGCGTAGCGCTGATTTCCTGAACGTGGCGAAATTCCCGCAGGCGACGTTTACCTCGACCAGCGTGAAAAAAGATGGCGACGAGCTGGATATCACCGGCGACCTGACGCTCAATGGCGTCACCAAACCGGTCACGCTGGAAGCGAAGCTGATCGGCCAGGGTGACGATCCGTGGGGCGGGAAGCGCGCGGGCTTTGAAGCGGAAGGTAAAATTAAGCTGAAAGACTTCAACATCACCACCGACCTCGGCCCTGCATCGCAGGAAGTCGATCTGATTATCTCGGTGGAAGGCGTACAGCAGAAGTAACGAATGCCGGATGGCGGCTTCGCCTTATCCGGCCTACAGCAACACATATTGTATTGTAGGCCCGGTAAGCGTAGCGCCTCCGGGCGTGATGCCGGATGACGGCATTGCCTTCAGCACATATTGTAGGCCCGGTAAGCGGAGCGCCACCGGGCATAATGCCGGATGACGGAGTCGCCTTATCCGGCCTACAGCAGCACACATTGTAGGCCCGGTAAGCAAAGCGCCACCGGGCACAATGGCGGATGGCGCTACGTTATTCCGCCGGGTCGGGAATGCCCAGTTGGGTATTCAGGCGGCCACGCGATTTATTGAAGATTTTATTGCCATTCTCACGGCCAGCGCGGCGACGGCGCTGTTCCTCTTCCGGCAAACTGCTCTCTTCACAGCACAGTTCGCTACAGCAGCCTTTAAACTTCTCGGCGCAAGTCGGGCACTGAATAAACAGCAGATGGCAACCATCATTTTTACAGTTGGTATGGCTGTCGCACGGAGCGCCGCACTGGTGACAATGCGCGATAACCTCATCAGAGATCCGCTCTCCCATGCGCTCATCAAACACAAAGTTCTTACCAATGAAACGCACCGGCAGTCCCTGCTCGCGCGCCTTACGCGCGTACTCAATGATGCCGCCCTCAATGTGCCACACTTTGTTAAAACCGTTATGCTTCATCCAGGCGCTGGCTTTTTCACAACGAATACCGCCCGTACAATACATGACGATTTTCTTGTCTCTATGCTCCTGCATCATTTCAACAGCTTTCGGCAACTGCTCGCGGAACGTGTCAGCCGGAATTTCCAGCGCATTTTCGAAATGCCCCACTTCATATTCGTAGTGGTTACGCATGTCGATAAACACGGCATCAGGATCGTCCAGCATGGCGTTCACTTCCGCCGCTTTCAGGTACTCGCCAACGTCGCTGGCATCAAAATTCGGATCGTCGATACCATCGGCCACAATCCGCTCGCGTACTTTCATACGCAGCACCCAGAAGGACTTACCGTCATCGTCCAGCGCAATATTCAGACGCAAGCCGTTTAATGCGGGATCAAACGCATACAGCTGCTCACGAAACGCCGCGACCTGACTTTGCGGCACGCTGATCTGTGCGTTAATGCCTTCACGCGCCAGATAAACGCGACCAAAAACATTCAGCGAGGTAAACATCTGGTACAACGCGTCGCGCGTGCTCTGCGGATCGACGATCGTGAAATATTTATAAAAAGAGATGGTCGTGCGCGGCTCCGTTTCAGCTAACATCCGGGCTTTAAGCGCATCGTTCGAAATGCGGTTGTGTAACACTGGCATGGTGTACGTATCCTGCAATCAGTAAAAATGAAATCGGGCGGCATCATAAAGCAAACATCGCCAATTTACATCCACACATTTTGCGCTACATTTCATTCTTCATACTAAGAAATTAACAACAATTGCCGCTTTTATCGTCGTTCTCCAACCACAAATTTTTGCTGTACACGAAAAAATGCGACAATACAGGGAATTGCTCGTTTACAGACAGGATAGAGATGACGAATTTACCTAAGTTCTCCGTTGCGCTACTGCATCCACGTTATTGGTTAACCTGGCTGGGTATTGGTGCTCTTTGGTTGGTCGTGCAATTGCCCTACCCGATGATTTACAAACTGGGTTGTGCAATGGGACGTCTGGCGTTGCGTTTTATGAAGCGCCGCGCCCGCATCGCCTATCGTAATCTTGAATTGTGCTTTCCACAGATGAGCGAGCAAGAACGCCACCAGATGGTGGTGAAGAACTTCGAGTCTGTCGGGATGGGCGTGATGGAAACCGGCATGGCCTGGTTCTGGTCCGACCGCCGTATTTCACGCTGGACAGATGTCAGCGGCGTTGAGCATATCCGCGACGTTCAGGCCCGGGAGCGAGGGATTCTGCTGGTTGGCCTGCACTTTCTGACGCTGGAGCTGGGCGCGCGCCAGTTTGGTTTGCAACAGCCTGGCATTGGCGTTTATCGTCCGAATGACAATCCGTTGCTTGACTGGCTACAGACCTGGGGACGTATGCGCTCCAACAAGTCGATGCTCGATCGCAAAGACCTGAAAGGCATGATCAAAGCGCTGAAAAAAGGTGAAGTGGTCTGGTATGCGCCGGATCATGACTATGGCCCGCGCGCCAGCGTGTTTGTCCCGCTGTTTGCCGTGGAACAGGCCGCCACCACGTCAGGAACCTGGATGCTCTCCCGGATGTCCAACGCCTGTCTGGTGCCGTTTGTTCCGCGTCGTAAACCCGATGGCAAAGGCTATGAGCTGATTCTTCTGCCGCCGGAATGCTCACCACCGCTGGATGACGCCGAAACCACCGCGGCCTGGATGAACACGATCGTAGAGAAATGCATCATGATGGCGCCCGAGCAATACATGTGGTTGCATCGCCGTTTCAAAACGCGTCCTGAAGGTATGCCCTCCCGTTACTGATTTATCAGGTGCAGCCGGGCGACGGTTGCACCTTCTCATCGCCTCTTTTAGCTTTAAAAGCTACTCACATTGCCGCCCTCAGCAGGCAGGCGCATAATAAGAGAGTATTGCCTTATTTTTATTCTGATGATAGCGCAAACAGCGCATCACACTGCGGATCGCTATGTCACCCTCTGATGTCCCCATAAACTGGAAACGCAATCTCACCGTAGCCTGGCTGGGCTGTTTTTTGACCGGCGCGGCGTTTAGCCTGGTGATGCCATTTTTACCTCTCTACGTTGAGCAGCTCGGCGTAACGGGCCACAGCGCGCTGAATATGTGGTCGGGGCTGGTTTTCAGTATCACCTTCCTGTTTTCCGCTATTGCCTCGCCTTTTTGGGGCGGGCTGGCCGATCGCAAAGGGCGAAAGATCATGCTGCTGCGCTCAGCCCTCGGCATGGCGATGGTTATGCTGCTGATGGGGCTGGCGCAGAACATCTGGCAGTTTCTGATCCTGCGCGCATTGTTAGGTCTGCTCGGCGGATTTGTGCCAAACGCAAATGCGCTTATCGCCACTCAGGTGCCGCGTAATAAGAGCGGCTGGGCGTTAGGAACGCTTTCTACTGGCGGCGTCAGCGGCGCGTTGCTCGGCCCTCTGGCGGGCGGATTACTTGCCGACCAGTACGGATTACGCCCTGTCTTCTTCATCACCGCCAGCGTGCTGTTGGTCTGTTTCTTACTGACGCTCTTTTTTATTCGCGAGCGTTTTCAGCCTGTCAGCAAAAAGGAGATGTTGCACGTCCGGGAGGTCGTTGGCTCACTAAAAAACCCAAAGCTGGTTTTGAGTCTGTTCGTCACCACGCTGATCATTCAGGTTGCAACCGGATCGATCGCGCCTATTCTGACGTTATATGTGCGAGAGCTAGCCGGTAACGTCAGCAATATCGCATTTATCAGCGGAATGATCGCCTCGGTGCCCGGCGTGGCGGCGTTGCTCAGCGCGCCCCGGCTCGGCAAACTGGGCGATCGCATTGGCCCCGAAAAGATCCTGATTACCGCCCTGATTATCTCTGTCCTGCTGCTGATCCCGATGTCATTCGTACAAACGCCCTGGCAGCTTGGCGTGCTGCGCTTTTTACTTGGCGCGGCGGACGGCGCCCTGCTCCCTGCCGTACAGACTCTGCTGGTCTATAACGCCAGCAATCAGATCGCCGGGCGCATCTTCAGTTACAACCAGTCATTTCGCGATATTGGCAACGTCACAGGCCCGTTAATGGGGGCGGCTATTTCTGCCAGCTACGGTTTTCGCGCCGTGTTTTGCGTCACCGCAGGCGTCGTGTTGTTCAACGCAATTTATTCGTGGAACAGCCTGCGGCGGCGCAGAGAGACCCTCGCGGCAAAATGATTTTTGCGCTTTCATACTTGCAAAACCGGAGAATCAGCTATTCTTTCCCTGAATACCTCATCAAATCAAAGGGAGACAGTGATGACTATGTACGCCACGCTGGAAGAAGCCATTGATGCAGCCCGTGAAGAGTTTCTGGCTGACAACCCGGAACTCGAACAAGATGAAGCCAATGTTCAACAACTCAATATCCAGAAATACGTGCTACAGGATGGCGACATCATGTGGCAAGCCGAGTTTTTTGCCGATGAAGGCGAAGAAGGCGAATGTCTGCCAATGCTGAGTGGCGAAGCGGCGCAAAGCGTCTTTGACGGCGATTATGATGAGATAGAGATTCGTCAGGAGTGGCTGGAAGAGAACACTCTGCATGAGTGGGATGACGGTGAATTTCAGCTCGAGCCGCCTCTGGATACCGAAGAAGGCCAGACTGCGGCGGATGAGTGGGATGAGCGTTAACTACTCATAAGGGCCGTGGTGTATATCCAGCGGCAGCAGCAGCGTATCAAAAACCAGTGAAAACGGCAGATCGAGAACCGTGACATAGCGCCACGCGGAATCCCGGACATCCCACTGCACGCCGGGATAGTATTGATTGCCGTGCCCTTGTCCGGGGATCGTCCTGCTAATGATGCTGCCGCACCCGCTCAGAAGTAGCGCCATTACGCCAACCACGATTATTCGCACCGGATACCTCATTCGTCGTTTTGTTCAGTATAAAAAAATACCGGCAGCAGGCCGGTATTTTCAGATAATTGTCAGCGCATATTTGTCGGCCTGATAAACGCCACGTTTATCAGACCGCTACGGCTTACTTCTTCTGCAACGCCAGTGGGTTCAGGTTGATACCCTGATAGTAGTTAACCCACGATGAATATCTTTCCGGTGAATTCCAGACGCGATAGTGTAAACGCGCCATCGTCACTGGATCGCTCAACAACACCAGACGGCGGTCGCGATTCAGTTTTTCCGGCGTTTCATTCAGCGCCTGCTCCACATGGCGGTCGCGCGCAATCTCCAGCACCTTACTGGCGCGGTGACGGGCCGTAGCCATCGCCGTAGCCAGTGCGTTAAACGACGGATTAAACACCGCGTGCATAAAGCCGTCATCCAGCGTGCGATTGCGGTTCATCGCCAGGTATTTGTCAGTATCCACGAGCACCTGCGGCGGGGAATACTCTTCCGGGATGAGGAACAGTTTCCAGCGTTTGGTGCGCAAGCCCACCGTTGAACGGCTGGAAACCACGGACACAAACGGCGACAGGATCAGCGAGAAGACAATCGGCGCCAGCCAGAACAGGAAACGTAAATCCAGCCAGGCCATGCCAACCGCCCATACCAGGCCGAGCAGCAGTTGGGAACCGTGACGCATGAAGGCTTCACCCCACGGGGTAGAGTCATCGTCACGCTGCGGTGAATTCCAGACCACTTCCCAGCCGAGGAATGCGCTCACCACAAACACCGTGTGGAACAACATGCGTACCGGCGCCAGCAGCACAGAGAACAGCACTTCCAGCAGCAGCGACAGCGTTACGCGCACAAATCCGCCATACTCTTTTGTGCCCTTACACCAGATGAGCATAATACTCAGCAGCTTCGGCAGGAACAGCAGCACCATCGTGGATGCAAACAGCGCAATCGCCAGTTCGGGGCGCCACTGCGGCCAGACCGGGAACAGCTGGCGCGGTTGCAGGAAGTATTGCGGTTCGGTCAACGCATGAACCACCTGCAAAGCGGTGGAAAGCGCCAGGAACATGAACCACAGCGGTGCCGACAGGTAAGACATGACCCCCGTCAGGAACACCGCACGGTGAACCGGGTGCATCCCTTTCACCAGGAACAGGCGGAAGTTCATCAGGTTGCCATGACACCAGCGGCGGTCACGCTTAAGTTCATCCAGCAGGTTCGGCGGCAGTTCTTCATACGAACCCGGCAGGTCGTAGGCAATCCAGACGCCCCACCCTGCACGACGCATTAACGCCGCTTCCACGAAGTCATGCGAGAGGATGGAACCCGCGAACGATCCTTCGCCCGGCAGCGGCGCAAGCGCACAGTGTTCGATGAATGGCTTCACGCGAATAATCGCGTTGTGGCCCCAGTAATGCGACTCGCCTAGCTGCCAGAAGTGCAGCCCGGCGGTAAACAGCGGGCCGTACACGCGGGTAGCAAACTGCTGGCAACGCGCATACAGCGTATCCATACCGGACGCTTTCGGCGACGACTGGATGATCCCGGCATTCGGGTTCGCTTCCATCAGACGCACCAGGCCGCTCAGACACTCGCCGGTCATCACCGAGTCAGCGTCCAGCACCACCATGTAGCTGTACTGGTTGCCCCAGCGACGGCAGAAGTCATCGATGTTGCCGCTTTTGCGCTTCACACGACGGCGGCGACGGCGATAGAAAATCTGTCCTTCGCCCTGCACTTCAGCAATCAGCTCCATCCACGCTTTTTGTTCCGCCACGCAGATATCGGGGTTGTAGCTATCGCTCAGGATATAGACGTCGAAATGCGCTGCGTTGCCGGTGGCTTTAACCGATTCCCACGTAGCGCGTAGCCCCGCGAACACGCGGTCAACGTCCTCGTTGCAGATAGGCATAATCAACGCGGTACGGTGCTCTGGATTCAGCGGCTCATTTCCCACCGTTGACGCCGAAATACTGTATTTATCGCGGCCAATCAGCAGTTGCAGGAAGCCCATAAGCGCGGTCCAGAACCCCGCAGACACCCAGCAGAACAGCACGGCGAACAGGATCAGGATGCCGGTTTGCAGCACATACGGCAGCAGTTGCATAAAGGAGACCCACAGATCCTGCCCGATCATGTCGGCAGGATTAATGAGCGCCCAGCCCTGATAAGGAAGAATGGTCTTCATATACCAGGTCGCAACCACCGTCTGCGCCAGCGTCAGCAGCAACAGGATGTAGCGGCGGATTGTCCCGACGGTACGCCATTTTTGCTCGTTCTCCTGCTCTTCTTTCGTCAGGCGGGAGAGATAACGCGGCGTCACGTCCCGGCCGCGCAAGCGGTCCCAGAAACGACCCAGCGGGTTGGTGCGCCAGGGATCGGGGAACATAGAAGAACGCGTCGCTTTCGGCATTGCCTGCAACTGATCGCGTCCCTCATCATCCTTAATCAGTTGCCCTTCGGCCAGCGAATCCGGCCAGGCCTGCTCAAGGCGCGCTTTAACAGATCCCTGCGGTGAATCGTCTTCTCGCGAGTAAGCTCGATGCTCAACATCCAGCGCCTCATGGACGGCGCGGATGTCCGTTTTCGGCAGCGCCGCTTTCTCAATGTCTGAAAGCGGCATTGCGTCAATATACTCAGTTGTCTTATTCATTGGCAGGTAACTGGTAGCTCCAGGTTTCACTCAACGGCTGATCGGCATTCACCAACGCAGCACGCATTTCAGTGGTTTTCTTCGCGTCTTTCACTTTTACGCGCAGCGTCAAACGCCAGCCTTTCGTCACCGGGTTATAACGCACTGAGTTCTCAACGATTTCGCCGTTATCGCCAATACTGGTTTGCGCCATGACAGGGGTATCCTGCGGCAGCTTTTTCATATCTGTGCCGACAAAATCCACGACGAAGGCGATGGTGCCGTCAGGCTGGCGAATCAGGTTAGACTGTTTGACATCGCCCGTAGAGCGACGCGTCTGCTGAACCCAGGCATTCTCCGGCGCATGAAGTTTCTCTTCATCGCGGGTAAACGTCATGGTGTACTTGAAGTTCATCTCTTTGCCTGCTTCAGGCAGTTGATCCGGCGTCCAGTAGGCCACGATGTTATCGTTAGTTTCATCGTTGGTCGGAATTTCCACCAGTTCGATTTTCCCTTTGCCCCACTCGCCTTTCGGCGTGATCCAGGCGCTTGGGCGCAGGTCGTAGCGATCGTCTAAATCTTCAAAGCGCGAAAACTGGCGGCCGCGTTGCAGCAAACCGAACCCTTGTGGGTTTTCCATCGCATAGCTGCTCACCGCAAGATGTTTCGGGTTATTCAGCGGGCGCCAGATCCATTCACCGTTGCCCGCATGGATAGACAACCCGTTAGAGTCGTGCAATTCCGGGCGATAGTTGGTTGCCGGAGACGGCTGGTTCGGCCCAAACAGGAACATGCTGGTTAACGGCGCAACGCCCAGTTTACCGACTTTATCACGCAGGTAGACTTTCGACTGAACGTCCACCACGGTGTCACGCCCAGGGATGATGACGAAGCGGTATGCCCCGGTCGCACGCGGGGAATCGAGCAACGCATAGATGGTCAAACGTTTGTCAGTCGGTTTTGGACGCTCAATCCAGAACTCGCGAAAGCGGGGAAATTCCTCACCGGAAGGCAGCGCGGTATCAATCGCCAGACCACGCGCGGAAAGACCATAGACCTGGCCTGCGCCAATGACGCGGAAATAGCTGGCACCGAGCATGCTGACGATTTCATCATTTTTGTCTTTGCTGTTGATCGGGTACAGCACTTTGAACCCGGCGAAGCCGAGGTCTTTGACGGTGTCTTTATCATGCTGAACATCGCCAAAATTGAAATAGTCCGGGTTGTATTTGATTCTTTTTACCGTCGTCGCGGTAACTTCGTTGATCCTGACCGGTGTGTCGAAGTACATACCCTGGTGGTAGAACTCGAGTTTGAATGGGGTCTTGATATTGCTCCAGTACGCTTTATCACGGTTAAACTGGATCTGCTGATAGTCCGCATATTTCATGTCGCGGAAAACGGAGGGCAAGTTACTTTTCGGCGCCTCATAGCCTTTACCGGCTAAGGATTGAGCTTGTTTTGCAACATCATCGATGGTGAACGCCCAACTCGACGATGTGTACAGCGTTAACATTACCGCCGCGCCCAACCAACGCATTTTCATCATTTGTCGTTTATGTTTCATAATAAGTAAGCACTTCCCCCTTTGTGTGCTTATATCGATCCGATCCATTTTAATGGATAATCAGGCAATCCGACAACTGAATCCCGGCTTTGTTCAGCGCGCTGGCTCATGGATTAAGCAGGTTTTGCTCCTGTTTTCACTTTGCGTGCTTATCCTGGAGACAGGTTGTTGGACTTCGTGTAGGGTTGCCCCCGAATGTAAACATTATTCGTCCCAGGGATAAGACGAAAAGTCTGAGAATATGTATCTATCTATGAATCCAGTACCTCCACAGCGTGAATATTTTCTTGACTCCATCCGCGCCTGGCTGATGTTGTTGGGGATCCCCTTTCATATCTCGTTGATCTATTCAAGCCATACCTGGCATATCAACAGCGCAGAGCCCTCATGGTGGCTGACCCTGTTTAACGATTTTGTCCACGCATTTCGCATGCAGGTCTTTTTTGTTATTTCCGGTTATTTTTCGTACATGTTATTCCTGCGTTATCCATTAAAACGCTGGTGGAAAGTGCGTGTTGAACGCGTAGGTATTCCTATGCTGACGGCCATTCCTTTACTCACCTTGCCGCAATTTATCATGCTGCAATTTGTCAAAGGAAAAACCGAGAACTGGCACACGCTTTCTTTGTATGAGAAATACAATACGCTGGCCTGGGAATTAATTTCTCATCTGTGGTTTTTATTAGTGCTTGTTGTATTAACAACCCTGAGCATGTGGGCATTCAGCCAAATCAAAAAAAGCGCGGAACGCACAACAAAGCCGTTATTCGCCGCCGTTTCGATGACCAAATTGACGCTTATCTTCTTTATCCTTGGCGTCGGTTACGCCGCGCTGAGACGCGCCATTTTTATCATTTATCCCTCTATTCTTAGCGATGGCATGTTCAATTTTGTCGTCATGCAAACGCTGTTTTATCTCCCTTTCTTTATCCTGGGCGCGCTGGCATTCATCAACCCGGCGCTGAAAGCGCTGTTTACCGTACCGTCACGCGGATGCACGCTGGCTGCGGCGCTCGCCTTCGTTGCCTACCTGCTGAACCAGCGTTATGGCAGCGGCGATGCCTGGATGTATGAGACAGAATACGTCATTACTATGCTAATGGGATTGTGGATGGTTAACGTGGTCTTTTCGCTGGGCCATCGTTTACTTAATTTCCAGTCCGCTCGCGTCACCTATTTTGTGAATGCATCGCTTTTCATCTATCTGGTGCATCATCCACTAACGCTGTTTTTCGGCGCGTATATTACGCCGCATATTACGTCGAATCTGCTGGGCTTTTTATGCGGGCTGGTCTTTGTTATCGGTATTGCGCTGGTCCTGTATGAACTGCATTTACGGGTTCCCGTACTGAAATTTTTATTTTCGGGCAAACCCGCGGTTAAACGTGATAACAGCAAGGCTGTCGCCAGTTAAGCTGCCCGCTGAAGGGCGTTAAAGCAGCCATTCGACGGGCAAGACAGACGCCAGTCGCACCAGAACCCGCTTCCAGAATCCTGTGGCGGGTTCTTTTTTCAGTACCACCTCGTCACGCAGGTGGCGATCAACCCAGTTAATCCTTCCCCAACGATCCAGCCGCAGTTGCCAGGCGTCATCACGCTGGCTCTGCATAAAACGGTTATGAATCAGCGTTGCCAGCGTTTCGCTTTCAATCACAAACCCCATTTCGGTATTGAGTAACGTCGATCGGGGATCGAAATTGAGCGAACCGATAAAAACCTTATTCCCGTCAATGCTGAAGGTCTTCGCATGCAGGCTGGAACCTGAGTTACCGGTTAAACCACGATCGTGAAGTTCAGCCGCATGCCCGTTAGTGGGTTTAAGCTCATAGAGCTCAATGCCGTAGCGCAGAAGTTTTTTACGCCACCGCGCATAGCCCGCATGGACGACCGCCACATCGTTCGCCGCCAGTGAATTGGTAAGAATCGCGATCCTGACCCCTTTTCTCACCAGTTGCAGCAGTTGCGCGACGCCCGCCCGGGTGGGGACAAAATAGGCGGAAATAATGTCGATACGTTCCGTTGGCGACCCCATCACATCGAACAGACGTTGCGGCAGAAGCGAATGACGCTGCGCTTTCCCCTCGCCTTTTAAAGGATCGTCGCTGAGCAGACGGGTTTTCGCCCATATCAGCGGTAAAGCGCCGCGATCAAGATGGGACATAAAGTGGCTGGTTTTCAGCTTATGCAAATAGCGGCGCGTAATGTCGTCGTTGTACCAGGAATCCGGTAAGTCAATGCGTCGGGTGATTTCCTGCTCAGACAGCGACAACACTTTTTGCAGCGTTGAAACCGATTTGCAGTGCCAGTAACGTTCAAAATCATCCGCCACGTCTTTTACGACAGGGCCAATCGCCATCACGTCGAGATCGGAAAACAGCGGCTCTTCACCTGCGCCAAAATAGGCATCGCCAATATTCCGCCCGCCGACAATGGTGACTGCGCCATCTGCCGTATAGCTTTTATTATGCATACGCCGATTAAGCCGGGCAAAGTCGGTTAAATACCCCAGCGCACGCAGCATACGAAAAGAGAAAGGATTAAACAGGCGCACTTCGATATTGGGGTGGCTATCCAGCAGTTGCAGCGTATCATCAAGCCCCGGCGTGTTGTTATCATCCAGCAGCAGGCGAACATGAACGCCGCGCTTTGCCGCCGCCAATAATATCGAAAACAGCAGACGCCCGGACATGTCGTCCTCCCAGATGTAATACTGCACATCCAGGGTGCGCTCAGCCATTTCTGTTAATCGATAGCGTGCGGCAAAGGCATCCAGGCTGTCATCCAGGGCAAGAATGCCGCATTCGCCGGGATGACGTTCACACAGCGGGGTAACAGCGCGCTCAAGTCGGGTCAACTCACTCATCACCTTGTTGGGTCAGTAATCGCTCGTAAAGTCGGGCAGTTTCTTCATCATAACAGACAAAGTATACCTGCTCAGGTAGCGCGTGGCGGGCAAGAAAATCCGCGACCGTATTGACCGCTATCTCTGCGGCGGCGGGGCGTGGGTAGCCGTAAGCGCCGGTGCTGATCGCCGGAAACGCGACAGACCGGTAGCCATTGGCCAGCACCAGTTGCAAACTGTTGAAATAGGCATCTTCCAGGAGCTGGGATTCGTTGTGATCGCCGCCACGCCAGACGGGCCCCACCGTATGAATCACTGCTTTCGCCGGCAGATTGCCAGCCAGAGTGATGACCGCGTGTCCTGCCGGGCACTCGCCCTGCTGCTGCCTGACTTTTTTGCAGGCCTCCAGTAGCGCCGGACCTGCTGCACGATGAATCGCGCCGTCAACGCCACCGCCCCCCAGTAATGAAGCGTTGGCGGCATTAACAATCACATCTACCGTGAGTTGGGTTATGTCGCCATGTTGTACATGAATACGCGATTTCATAGATCCCCCTTACCTTAACCTATAGCCTAAGTGTACAGCAGGGCTTTCAATGAAATCGCGTTTTTTAATCGAACGGTTTTATCTCTGACGTGATGCGTCTATTGGTATTCAATACTCATAATCGCCAGACGTTGTTGCGGATCGAGATAGTTGACTCTCACGGATGCAATTTGTCGAAGGCTTTGCGGGGCGGTTGTAACCTGTTGCAGGGTAAAACGGTTAGTTTTCATCTGGCCATTATTCACGCATGTCATGTCAATATTTTGCTGCCGGGCACTGACCTCACAGGGAGGTTCGACAATCTGACCACGAAAATGAATAACGCCGCCGGTAGTGATTTGTTGAGCTGTAACAGAGGAAGAAAAGAGAATGCAGACGCCAAGGCCCGCTCCGAGGATATTTTTCGAACACAACGCAAACATACAATAGCTCCTCAATGATCAATCATACTTGAAGGATCGGAGTTTTCCTTCCACTGCGACGCTCGCGGTGAACGGAAACGACGTTGTTGCCTCTCTATAATTCATAGAACAGTAATCCATCCCCTGCCACAAACAATCACCAAATAAATCAAATGATTAAGATGATTTCTCAGGAGATGGCCATTGCTGCGACAAATGCAACGACTGCCCGTCGGAAACGGTAACGATAATTTTTACCGAGTCCTCCGGGGAAATATTTAAACTGAGTTTCGTTAAATCAATGGGTTGATTAGCGGGCAAAGAAAGGGTTGTTTTCTGCTGTGTACGGCTTTGCCCTCCTTTCCCATCACGAACGGCAAAAATTTGGACTTCGCACACGCAGGGTTTACTGAGCGTAACCTGGGGGACAATGGTGTAAATTTCACCTTGTTGTGTGGTATTAAATGTAATCTGGCTGGAGAGCGCGGCAAGGAGTAATAGCGTATTCATCATATCCTCACGAAAAAAACAGGGCTTTCGCCCTGTTTATTATGAGTACCCGACCTGAATCAGTACTGGTTAGCCGTGGCGTTGTTGCCGAAGCCGACCTGAGTAACCGATACCTGGGAGTCGGACGCAGTCTGGTTAACCAGCGCGCCGTTGCGGCCACCAAACTGGCTCACAACGATATCAGAGTTTTTGGCATTCCACTGATCGATAGTCGCGCTGTTTCTGTACCCATTCTGGGTCAGGTCAATGCCGCTGTTGTCAGCGCCCTGGCCTACGTCTGCGCCGTTACCATGACCATATTGTTTGATGGACAGATCTGATTTACGAGCATCGCTTTGCAGAGCAAGAGCAGAGTTTGCGCTACCGTACTGGAAAATACTCAGGGTAGATTCAGGGCCGGAATTATTACCGCCATTATTATGACCGCCGCCACCGCCCCACTGCGGAACAACACCTGCCAGAGCACTGCCAGAAACTACGATTGCTGCGAATGCTGCCACTTTTAAAAGTTTCATGGTAAACCCCCATCGGATTGATTTAAAAGTCGTCATGGTATTAACGTTGCGTAACGCGAATAGCCATGCGCGACTGTCTCTGCACTACAACTGCTGTTTTTTGCGTACCGTACTGCGTAATATCTGCTTTATTACCAGAACCTTTCTGAATAATCATTGCAGTATTACCATAAGAGCCTTGCGATATACTTGCATCATTGGCGTAACCCGCCTGATCAATATATGCAAGGTTATAAGCTCCTGACTGGTCAATCTTCGCTCGGTTATTTCCGCCTTCTTGTGAAATAACAGATAAAAGTTTTGAGCCGTCCTGGCGTGTTTTTGCACTATTATAAGTGCCCTTTTGACCAATAATGGCTGCCTGATTAAATGAAGACTTGCTTAATTCATTTACCGCAAAATTATATTCTGCATTTGCCAGATCATAACTTGTCGCGGCTGCAATCCCAGGCGCACCCAGTATTGTTAACATCATAAATAACAATTTGTTTTTCATGTTGTCACCCTGGACCTGGTCGTACATTACGTTAATTTAAAAGCATTTCAATTTGACTGTTAACGCGATTCGTTTTTTGTTAACGCCGCGTTACGATGAAGAGTATGTCCGTGGAAACATTTTAAATAACTCACCCGCGAGTGGTATTTTGATATTCAGCGTCACACCAAAGTGCTAATTCACTGTTGACTCCACTGTTATTTACGAAAAATTTATTTTCTTATCTGTAGCGGGCTAAACATTTCTGCCAGTGAGAGGGAAAAACCGTTTTCTGCATATCATTATGCGTTTCTCCGGGCATCACACTGCATCGCCGTCACAACTCGTGACAAACATCATTTTTTTCTCACTAAAAATGTCCAGGCGGCCCTGAGTCGAACGTTTTAAAATTAACTTGTCAGACAAACTCAAAAATAATTTTAAATTATGATTTAAAATCAATCAGTTATTATAATTTGTATGATTTTTTAAATCTATGCAATAACAGCAACATGTACAACTTTTCTATCAAATCTAATCTCTAAAAAATCCACACATTAACATATGAATATATAATTTTACATTTTGTTACAAGTTTAACACTTGCTTTAAGGTTTGTAATGACTAGATTGAAATCAGTTGTAGTCCATCTGTTTTAATATTTTTACCCTTTTTGGGTTGATGTTTTATTTCTACACACAGCAGTGCAACATCTGTCAGTACTTCTGGTGCCTCGTATTTTAGCTGAGGCAGCTGTCAGATGTGCGACTAAAAAAAGTGGGGTTTCATCATGTTTAATGAAGTCCATAGTATTCATGGTCATACATTATTGTTGATCACAAAACCATCTTTACAGGCCACTGCATTATTGCAGCATTTAAAGCAATCACTGGCTGTTACCGGAAAACTACATAATATTCAACGTTCTCTGGATGATATATCCGCCAGCTGCATTGTTTTACTGGATATGATGGAAGCGGATAAAAAAATTATCCATTACTGGCAAGACAATTTGAGTCGGAAAAACAACAATATCAAGACGTTATTGTTGAATACTCCCGACGACTATCCCTTCCGTGATATTGAAAACTGGCCACATATCAATGGCGTGTTTTACGCAACGGAGGATGAAGAACGTGTCGTTAACGGCTTGCAGGGGATCCTGCGAGGCGAATGCTATTTTTCGCAAAAGCTGGCCAGTTACCTGATCACTCATTCAGGAAACTACCGTTACAACAGCACGGAATCAGCGCTTCTCACTCATCGTGAAAAAGAGATCCTCAATAAACTGCGAATCGGCGCCTCAAACATTGAAATCGCCCGTTCGCTTTTTATCAGCGAGAATACGGTAAAAACACATCTTTATAATCTTTTCAAAAAGATAGCTGTTAAAAACCGTACTCAGGCGGTCTCGTGGGCAAACGATAACCTCAGGCGATAAAGCCATGAAACGCTATCTGACCTGGATTGTGGCAGCAGAATTACTGCTTGCCGCAGGGAATCTTCACGCTGCGGAAGTTGAAGTGGAAGTTCCCGGACTCTTAACTGACCATACCGTCTCATCAGTCGGCCACAATTTTTATCGCGCCTTCAGCGACAAATGGGAAAGTGAGTACACAGGCAATTTGACCATCAATGAAAGACCCAGTGCGCGTTGGGGAAGTTGGATCACGATAACGGTAAATCAGGACGTTATATTCCAGACTTTTTTATTCCCAACGAAAAGAGACTTCGAGCGAACCGTTGACTTCGCGCTGGCGCAAACTGAAGAAGCATTAAATCGTCGGCAAATAGATCAAACGCTATTAAGCACGAGTGATTTAGCGCGCGATGAATTCTAAAATATGATTTAGTCTGGAGGCTGCCATGCGTGTCAAACATGCAGTAGTTATGCTCATGCTTATTTCACCATTAAGTTGGGCCGGAAATATGACATTCCAGTTCCGAAATCCTAATTTTGGTGGAAACCCAAATAACGGCGCATTTTTATTAAATAGCGCTCAGGCACAAAACTCTTATAAGGACCCAAGTTATTACGACGACTTCGGGATTGAAACCCCGTCTGCCCTGGATAACTTTACGCAGGCTATTCAATCGCAAATCCTTGGCGGATTACTGACGAATATTAACACCGGCAAACCAGGCAGAATGGTGACCAATGATTTTATCATTGATATCGCCAACCGGGATGGGCAACTGCGACTTAATGTCACGGACAGGAAAACCGGGAAAACCTCGACGATTGAAGTGTCAGGTTTGCAAACACAGTCAACCGATTTCTAAGCCCCAGCTACCAAAGGACAATAATCATGCAGCGCTTACTTATTTTGGTTGCAGTATGTTTACTGAGCGGATGCTTAACCGCCCCGCCTAAAGAAGCCGCGAAACCGACATTAATGCCTCGTGCGCAAAGCTATAAAGATTTGACGCACCTGCCGATGCCAACGGGTAAGATTTTTGTCTCGGTTTATAATATTCAGGATGAAACGGGCCAGTTTAAACCTTATCCGGCGAGTAACTTCTCGACTGCCGTTCCGCAGAGCGCCACCGCGATGCTGGTGACTGCGCTGAAAGACTCCCGCTGGTTTATCCCGCTGGAGCGTCAGGGACTGCAAAACCTGCTGAACGAACGCAAAATTATTCGTGCAGCGCAGGAAAACGGCACGGTGGCTATCAATAACCGAATCCCGCTTCAGTCCCTCACCGCCGCGAATATCATGGTGGAAGGGTCGATTATCGGTTACGAAAGCAACGTGAAGTCAGGCGGGGTCGGCGCGCGGTACTTCGGTATCGGTGCGGATACGCAGTATCAGCTTGACCAGATTGCAGTAAACCTGCGCGTGGTTAACGTCAGCACCGGCGAGATCCTCTCTTCGGTCAATACCAGCAAGACCATCCTTTCCTATGAAGTGCAGGCCGGGGTGTTCCGCTTTATTGATTACCAGCGACTGCTGGAAGGTGAAATCGGCTACACCTCTAATGAACCGGTGATGCTGTGTCTGATGTCAGCGATTGAAACGGGCGTTATCTTCCTGATTAACGACGGGATCGATCGCGGCCTGTGGGATTTGCAGAACAAAGCGGAGCGTCAGAACGACATTCTGGTGAAATACCGCCACATGTCCGTACCGCCGGAATCCTGATATTTCGCCAACCGTAGAATGCCCGATGGCGCAGGCTTATCGGGCCTACAGCAGGCAGGATAAGTTTGCGCCATCAGGATTGACATCATATGAGCGTGGGGGAAACCTCACGCTTTTTTATTTGCTGACCGCCGTCGGCGAAGACTCTCTTACCCGACGAGACGCCAGCCACAGCCCGCTATTTTTCATCGCATAGCCAAACACGAGTCCCAGGGCCAGCGAAGGCAGAACCAGTCGCCAGTCCCCCTGCCCTGCAAACGTCGCGCATGCGCCGATAAAGGTGCCAGGCACAAAAGAAAGCAACAGTTGCTTCGCCTGAACGCACATCAAAAACGCGACGATTCCCGTCATGACGTAACTGACGATCTCCAGATGCGGAGCCAGCGCGCTGCCGTGAATAATCACCAGCGCCCACACCACGCCGCTCAGGAGCGTACATGCAGAAATCAATAACCCTTTCAGGCCGCCCTGCGGGCAGGCGAAATAGGCCGTACAGCCCAGAAAACCCGCCCAGCTGAGCAGGCCAAGGGAAACGGCCACCCATCCCCAGATACCGGAGAGAATGCCCGTTGTGATTGCAATGGAGATAAGTATATTCATGCCGCGCATCATAGCAGAAAAGCGGCATACGAATGAGATCACGCACACATTTTATGCAAGGCAATTAATCACGTTGCATAACAAAGTGACCATGATCACACTTACTCTTCAGCGCCTTCCTGTAACTCATCCCACATTGCGCCGATCGCATCGCGCGTCAACGGCGCCATCGTACGCCAGAATGGCGTCGCGGCATGGGCTTCCACTTTGCCAAGGAAAGTACCGCACCAGGGAAGCAGGTATTCAATAAACAGCGTTTCCAGCGCTTCGCTCTCATCTTCAGCAGACTGATCCTCCAGCCAGGAGGCGGCCAGCAGCAGCGTACCGATATGGTCGGCAGGGGTATCCGCCAACGGCATACCGCGAGCGGAAAGAAACGCGCGAACATCGGATTCCTTCGCCCCTTCCACCCAGGCGCTACGATAAGGCGACACGGCGCACTCGTCGCCGACAAACAGCGCATTGTAGTCTGCCGCCAGTTGGGTCATGTCGCAACTTTTTTGCAACCGCGCCAGAAGCTCATCCTGCTCCAGCGGCCAGCTTGCCGACAATTTACCCTCGCGGATCAGCGTAAACAGAGGAACCAGCAGAGGGTCCTGCGGTTGGCGGTAATACAGCGATCCCAGCACACGACACAGGATAGAAAACTCATTCATTGATATATTCCAGTTATCAGCAATTAAAGTTCAGCAAACTCCGGGATCGGCGCCATACCGCGCGATTCCAGAAATCTCAGTAAGCGTCCTGGCGAAACGTTTAAAACGCGTTCTTCCGGGAAATCCACTTCATCCAGGATCTTCCGGCATTCGGCAAATTCACCGAGTGTAAACGCAGTATGGGAATCCGACCCTAACGCCACCCATCCGCCAGCGTCACGCACGGCTGCGGCCACCGCGCGGCAATTATCTTCACTGCCTTTGCGCGAATGCAGGAATGACGAGTTATTGATTTCCAGCGCCACCTGGTATTTAGCCGCCGCCTGCGCAATCGCGGTGATATCGACAGGATACTTTGGGTTTCCCGGATGGCTGATAATATGCACATTTCCGCTGGCCATTGCGGCAATCATCGCCTGGGTATTGGTCTCTTTATCGTGCGGCGCGAAAACCGGTTCATGGAAACCGGCGATAATCACATCCAGCGAGTTCAGCATCGGGCCCGTGCAGTCAATCTCGCCATCAATATTCTTGATGTTGGCTTCAATACCGCGAAGAATGCCCACCCCGTCAACCAGACGCGGCCAGATACGCATGTTGATAAAGTGCCAGTGATGCGGGGCATCGGCCATATCCGGGCCGTGATCGGTAATGGCAAAGAGCTTAATACCTTTGCGTTTCGCTTCGGCAATATAATCGTGCAAGGTACTGTATGCGTGGGTGCTGGCGACGGTATGCATATGCAAGTCAACGGGATACATAACTCACTCCTGTAGTCGTTTTCCGACAAGGATAGCAGGTATCGTCGCCATTTATTAGTCGAAACCCGGCGCTAACCGGGTTGTCATCAGTAGCCGCGAACGCGATCGACCTGACCCGTCACGGATTCGCCGCGCTCCAGATGCGCAATGGTGCGCGAAATATAGTCCACGGCTTCCGCCGGGCGGGTGACGGCGGCAATGTGCGGCGTCATCGCCACGCGAGGGTGTTGCCAGAGCGGACTCTCTTTTGGCAACGGCTCGCGGCTGAAAACATCCAGCATCGCCCCTTTGAGTTTTTCGCTATTCAACGCGGCAAGCAGATCGTCCTCATTAACATGCACGCCGCGCGCCAGGTTAAGCAGGTAAGCGCCATCCCGTAACTGATTGAGCAAGCCGGAATTAATAATGCCCACCGTCTCCGCCGTATTTGGCAGCAGGTTGATCAGCACCCTTGTTTGATTCAGGAATGCGCCTAACTCCTCAGCTCCCGCAAAACTCTCTACGCCAGGCCAGGATTTACGGCTACGGCTCCAGCAGCGAAGCGGGAATCCCCATGCCTGGAGCGCTTCAGCGACTTTGGCGCCCAGCACCCCTGCCCCCATAATACCGACGGTGAACTCATCGCGATCATATTCCGGCAGCGGCTGCCATATTGACTGGTTTTTCAGCGCCTGATAATCATCGAAACGGCGGAACCAATGCAGCACCTGGCTCACGGCATACTCCTGCATTTGCAGGCCCATGCCGGTATCTTCCAGGCGGAACAGCGGGATAGAGGCATCCAGCATTTCCGGGTACGCTTTGAGCTTACTCAGAATGGAATCCACACCTGCGCCAAGCGCAAATACGGCTTTTAGCTTCCGTCCTTCGAGCATCTCCACCGGCGGATGCCACACGAGCGCATAATCCGCAGGTTCGTTATCACCGGGTTTCCATTCACGAATATTCGCGCCGGGAATCGCCTTTGCCAAAGCGTTAAGCCACCAGGCCGTATCGAAGGTCGGGTGATAGAACATTATCTCCATGTTGACTCCTGAGTGTTGTTGTGCGGAATTTACTCGCACTTATTATCATCATTTTCATAGGGATCATCAGCATAACAAATTTAGAGATGCTGGCAAAAAAAGCAGTTTCCGCTTATTTAAACTGCATGTTGATTGAAGTTTGTGTAATTGCACGATTTTTTAGAAAAGGTGATTGACGCCGGGGGCATATTTCCCTAAATTAGCGCCCGTTCCAGCAACACTGGAACGACAATATGGTGAGGTGTCCGAGTGGCTGAAGGAGCACGCCTGGAAAGTGTGTATACGGCAACGTATCGGGGGTTCGAATCCCCCCCTCACCGCCATATTCAGAAAAAGAGCTCGTACGAAAGTACGGGCTTTTTTTGCACGTTGCACGCGCTGTGGGGGGATGAGAACCCACGACCGGGGTTCGACAACTGGCGGCAGCCAGTTGGACAGACCGCGAACGCAGAGAACGGGCTGCCCGCAGAGCGAGCGAAGCGAGTCAATCCCCCCCTCACCGCCATATTCGGAAAAAGAGCTCGTACTAAAGTACGGGCTTTTTTTGCACGTTGCACGCGCTGTGGGGGGATGAGAACCCACGACCGGGGTTCGACAACTGGCGGCAGCCAGTTGGACAGACCGCGAACGCAGAGAACGGGCTGCCCGCAGAGCGAGCGAAGCGAGTCAATCCCCCCCTCACCGCCATATTCGGAAAAAGAGCTCGTACTAAAGTACGGGCTTTTTTTTGCCTATTGCACATGCTATCCGGCCTACAAGAACACCCCAGGACCGGTAAGCGTTAGCGCCACCGGGCGCTCGCACATCGCCGGATGGCAGCGCAAGCGCCTTATCCGGCCTACAAAAACATCCCAGGACCGGTAAGCGTTAGCGCCACCGGGCGCTCGCACATCGCCGGATGGCAGCGCAAGCGCCTTATCCGGCCTACAAAAACATCCCAGGACCGATACGCGTTAGCGCCACCGGGCACCTGCACATCCCCGGATGGCAGCGCAAGCGCCTTATCCGGCCTACAAAAAACAAAGCCCGGTTTCCCGGGCTATGAGATCTGACGACGCTTCAGTTGTAGGCATGAAGGGTTCGTTGGCACAATGCCGAACGCACGCAGTCGTCTTTATGGAAACGGACAATACCTATCATCTCATCTTCTTCAAAGCGAGCTAACGCATCACTTAACCCCGATTGAACATGAGTCGGTAAATCGCACTGGGTAATGTCGCCATTTACGATAACCGTCACGTTCTCCCCGAGGCGCGTTAAGAACATCTTCATTTGCGCAGCAGTCACATTCTGAGCCTCGTCAAGAATAACGACTGCATTTTCAAATGTACGTCCGCGCATATAGGCGAACGGCGCGATTTCCACCTTACCAATCTCAGGCCGCAGGCAGTATTGCATAAAAGACGCGCCCAGGCGTTTCACCAGCACGTCATAGACGGGCCGGAAATAAGGCGCGAACTTCTCGGATATATCGCCTGGTAAGAAGCCGAGATCTTCATCGGCCTGCAAAACCGGACGGGTAACAATAATCCTGTCTACATCTTTATGTATCAGGGCCTCTGCTGCTTTTGCCGCACTGATCCAGGTTTTTCCACACCCGGCTTCGCCAGTGGCGAAGATCAGTTGTTTACTCTCAATAGCATTCAGGTAGTGCTCCTGAGCCTCATTTCGCGCTACGATTGGTGTGGCGTCACGGCTATCACGCGCCATACCTATCGCTTCTACGCCGCTCATCTGCACAAGCGAGGTGACCGATTCTTCTTCACGTTGTTTGTGGCTACGCGAATCCCGTCTCAGCACACGTTTTGCTTCACGACGAGCTTTGATCACTGCTTTTTGTCTTCCCATGGATAGCACCTTGAGTTGTTGGTATACATCACACGCGCCGTTGGCGGCACGATTATGCGCACGAACATCTGAGGGTTGGCTTCCTTGTAAGCCATAGCTTGCTTTTTGAAAAGACGCCCTACACGGCTACGCGCACCGAATACGGCGTCAGTAACAGGGATAAAAAGAGGAAGTGAGAGGAATTTAGCGGTGACGACAGGGCTACCGGAGGAGAGGCATCCGCATAAGTTATTGCTGTTACTGCGAAAAACGTGTCCAGTACAGGACCTTACCATTCGCGATCTCCATAGTGAAAAGTGTCATCACTGCCGGGAACTACCGCTATTACGTATTAGTACAACATAATTTATCATTAATGCAACAACATATTTACCATACATTAACTAAAGTTCCCCTTTGCACTGGCAATAGTCTCTTACAGAGATATTACAAAATTATTTCACCTGAACGCTCATAGTAAAAATTAATACTTTCATTCATCGACATACAGAGAAACACGCCACAATTCTGAATAAAAAGCCCGCGCATGGCGGGCTATGAAAGTAAACGGACAGCGGTCAGATTACTCTGCCTGTAAACGCGACGGCGGTGCGGAGTGGTAATACGCATCCGCTTTCGCAAAGCGTTCTTGCATAGCCGACGACGGCGCTTTACCCAGCAGGCTAAAGACCACAATCCCGATGCTGCCGAAGATGAAGCCAGGGATGATTTCGTACAGATCCAGCCAGCCAAACTGTTTCCAGACAATAACCGTCAGCGCCCCGATAACCATTCCGGCCAGCGCGCCGTTACGGGTCATACGCGACCACATCACCGAGAACAGCACGACCGGGCCAAACGCCGCGCCGAAGCCCGCCCACGCATAGCTCACCAGACCGAGCACGCGGTTTTCAGGGTTAGCAGCCAGCGCGATAGACACCAGCGCAACCACCAGCACCATAATGCGCCCTACCCATACCAGCTCTTTCTGGCTCGCGCCTTTACGCAAGAAGGCCTTGTACAAATCTTCGGTAATCGCGCTGGAGCACACCAGCAGCTGGCAGCTCAACGTCGACATCACCGCCGCGAGAATAGCGGACAGCAGAATACCGGCAATCCACGGGTTGAACAGGATTTGCGCCAGTTCAATGAACACGCGCTCCGAGTTCTGGTTCACCGCTCCGGCCAGTGCCGGGTTATTGTTAAAGTAAGCAATACCGAAGAAGCCGACAGCCACCGCCCCCGCCAGACACAGGATCATCCAGCTCATACTGATGCGGCGCGCGTGCACGATGCTGTGATGAGAATCCGCCGCCATAAAGCGCGCCAGAATATGCGGTTGACCAAAGTAGCCCAGCCCCCAGCCCATCAGGGAGATAATGGCGACAAAGTTCAGCCCCTTGAGCATATCCACATTCTCAATGCTCTTTTGTTTGATCACTTCCAGGGAGTCACCAAAACCGCCGACGCTGATGATCACCATAACAGGCGTCAGAATCAGGGCGAAAATCATCAGGCTGGCCTGGACGGTGTCGGTCCAGCTCACGGCCAGGAAGCCGCCAATAAAGGTGTAGATAATGGTGGCTGCCGCCCCCGCCCACAGCGCGGTTTCATAGCTCATGCCAAAGGTGCTTTCAAACAGACGCGCCCCTGCCACAATCCCCGATGCGCAATAAATGGTGAAAAACAGCAGGATAACCAGGGCAGAGATAATGCGCAGAACGCGACTTTTATCTTCAAAACGCCCGGTAAAATAATCCGGCAGAGTCAGGGCGTTATCATTAAATTCAGTGTGGACGCGTAAACGTCCCGCCACCAGTTTCCAGTTAATCCATGCCCCTAACGTCAGACCAATCGCGATCCAGCTTTCAGAAATCCCCGACAGGAAAATCGCCCCCGGCAGACCCATCAGCAGCCAGCCGCTCATATCAGATGCGCCAGCGGATAATGCCGTCACAAACGGCCCAAGGCTGCGGCCGCCGAGAATATAGTCATCAAAGTTTTTGGTCGAACGCCATGCAATAAACCCTATCAATATCATGCCAAAGATATAGACACAAAACGTCACCAACATCGGTGTGCTAATAGCCATCAAAAGTCTCCAGATTTTATGTGCCGGCAATAATAAGAGCTGCCGTTTTATACCCTGCCGGAACGTGGCAATGGTGTTTATGTTTACCAGGGCGACCGTATCCTGCCGGAAGCGGTGGTCATTCACAATCGATTTAACACATCATTTACATCAAATTTTATTCGGGTGGGATACTATTTTTCTCCAGGTTGCACTCTCTCACATTTTTTAAGGTTGCACCTTTCAAAAGTGTTAACTGCCGCAGAGAAAAAGATTTGGTTATTGTTTTTATCCCATCCAGAAGCGTCTCTTCCTTTAACATTTCATTCATTTTTAAGCTTGCAAGGCAGGTCACATTTAACGAGGTTGCACAAAGTTGCAACATGGTGGATATTTCTCGATAACTATCAGCAGCACATATCAGAACAACAGGAGTAGACGGCATGGGAACCACCACGATGGGGGTTAAGCTGGACGACGCGACGCGCGAACGTATTAAAACAGCAGCAACACGAATTGATCGCACCCCACACTGGCTGATCAAACAGGCAATCTTTAATTATCTGGAAAAACTGGAAAGCGACGAGGCGTTACCGGAGTTGCCCGCCCTGCTGGCTGGCGCCGCCAATGAAGGCGATGAGTCAACCGCACAGCAGGAAGAAAACCACCAGCCTTTCCTTGAGTTTGCCGAGCAGATCTTGCCTCAGTCGGTCTCCCGCGCCGCGATTACCGCAGCTTACCGTCGCGCCGAAACCGATGCGGTGCCGATGTTAATGGAGCAGGCGCGTCTGCCGCAGCCGGTGGCTGAGCAGGCCCACAAGCTGGCCTATCAACTGGCGGAGAAACTGCGTAACCAGAAAACGGCCAGCGGTCGCGCCGGGATGGTACAGGGGCTGTTGCAGGAGTTCTCCCTCTCCTCACAGGAAGGCGTCGCGCTGATGTGCCTTGCGGAAGCGCTGCTGCGTATCCCGGATAAAGCGACGCGTGACGCGCTCATCCGCGACAAAATCAGCAACGGCAACTGGCAGTCGCATATTGGCCGCAGCCCGTCGCTGTTTGTTAATGCCGCCACCTGGGGTCTGTTGTTTACCGGCAAGCTGGTTTCTACCCACAACGAAGCCAGTCTCTCTCGCTCGCTGAACCGGATTATCGGTAAGAGCGGCGAGCCGCTGATCCGCAAAGGCGTTGACATGGCAATGCGCCTGATGGGCGAGCAGTTCGTCACCGGCGAAACCATCGCCGAAGCGCTGGCGAATGCGCGTAAGCTGGAAGACAAGGGCTTCCGCTACTCCTACGATATGTTAGGCGAAGCGGCGCTGACCGCCGCCGATGCGCAGGCTTATATGGTTTCGTATCAGCAGGCTATTCACGCCATTGGCAAAGCGTCTAACGGACGCGGAATTTATGAAGGGCCGGGGATCTCCATCAAGCTTTCCGCCCTGCACCCGCGCTACAGCCGCGCGCAGTATGACCGCGTGATGGAGGAGCTGTATCCGCGCCTGAAATCACTGACGCTGCTGGCGCGTCAGTATGATATCGGCATCAACATCGACGCCGAAGAAGCTGACCGTCTGGAAATCTCCCTCGACCTGCTGGAAAAACTTTGTTTTGAGCCGGAACTGGCTGGCTGGAACGGCATCGGTTTCGTAATTCAGGCTTATCAGAAACGCTGCCCGTTTGTGATTGATTATCTGATCGATCTCGCCACGCGTAGCCGTCGTCGCCTGATGATCCGCCTGGTGAAAGGCGCATACTGGGACAGTGAAATCAAACGCGCCCAAATGGACGGACTGGAGGGATACCCGGTTTACACCCGCAAGGTCTATACCGACGTTTCTTATCTGGCCTGCGCGAAAAAACTGCTCGCCGTACCGAATCTGATTTACCCGCAGTTTGCGACCCATAACGCCCATACTCTGGCGGCGATTTATCAACTGGCGGGGCAGAACTACTATCCGGGCCAGTATGAATTCCAGTGTCTGCACGGCATGGGCGAACCGCTGTACGAGCAGGTCACCGGTAAAGTGGCGGATGGCAAACTCAACCGTCCGTGTCGTATTTATGCCCCGGTCGGCACGCATGAAACGCTGCTGGCGTATCTGGTGCGCCGCCTGCTGGAAAACGGCGCTAACACCTCCTTCGTTAACCGTATTGCCGACGCCACGCTACCGCTGGATGAACTGGTCGCCGACCCGGTGGAGGCCGTGGAAAAACTGGCGCAGCAAGAAGGGCAAACCGGCTTACCGCATCCGAAAATCCCGCTGCCTCGCGACCTCTACGGACAAGGCCGGGAAAACTCCGGCGGGTTGGATCTGGCGAACGAACACCGTCTGGCCTCCCTCTCCTCCGCCCTGTTGAACAATGCGCTGCAAAAATGGCAGGCCAAACCGATGCTGGAACAGCCGGTCGCTGACGGAGAGATGACGCCGGTGATCAACCCGGCAGAGCCGAAAGACATCGTCGGCTACGTGCGCGAAGCCAGCGCTGCGGACGTTGAACAAGCGCTGCAAAACGCGGTTAACAACGCCCCTATCTGGTTTGCCACGCCACCGCAGGAACGCGCCGCCATCCTGCAACGCGCGGCGGTATTAATGGAAGGCCAAATGCAACAGCTGATTGGCATTCTGGTTCGTGAAGCCGGGAAAACCTTCAGTAATGCCATTGCAGAAGTACGCGAAGCGGTGGATTTCCTTCACTACTACGCCGGGCAGGTACGCGATGACTTTGATAACGAAACGCATCGTCCTTTAGGCCCGGTCGTCTGTATCAGCCCGTGGAACTTCCCGCTGGCCATCTTCACCGGACAAATTGCCGCTGCGCTGGCGGCGGGCAACAGCGTCCTCGCGAAACCGGCGGAACAAACGCCGCTGATTGCCGCCCAGGGCATCGCCATCTTACTGGAAGCCGGTGTTCCGCCGGGCGTAGTGCAGTTGCTGCCCGGCCAGGGTGAAACCGTTGGGGCGCAGTTAACCTCCGACGAGCGAGTACGCGGCGTGATGTTTACCGGCTCGACCGAAGTCGCCAGCTTATTGCAGCGTAATATCGCCACCCGTCTGGATGCGCAGGGTCGCCCGATTCCGCTGATTGCGGAAACCGGCGGGATGAACGCCATGATCGTGGACTCCTCCGCCCTTACCGAGCAGGTGGTTGTGGATGTGCTGGCATCTGCGTTTGACAGTGCCGGGCAGCGCTGCTCGGCGCTGCGCATACTGTGCTTGCAGGATGATATCGCCGACCACACCCTGAAAATGCTGCGCGGGGCAATGGCGGAATGCCGCATGGGCAATCCGGGCCGTCTGACCACCGACATTGGCCCGGTTATCGATAACGAAGCCAAAACCAATATTGAGCGCCATATTCAGGCGATGCGTACGAAAGGTCGTCCGGTATTCCAGGCCGTACGTGAAAACAGCGACGATGCGCGCGAATGGCAAACCGGCACCTTCGTTCCGCCAACGCTGATTGAGCTGGAAAGTTTTGATGAGTTGCAAAAAGAGATCTTCGGGCCGGTGCTGCATGTGGTGCGTTACACGCGCAACCACCTTCCCGAACTGATTGCGCAGATCAACGCCTCCGGCTACGGTCTGACGCTGGGCGTACATACCCGAATTGACGAGACCATTGCGCAGGTCACCGGTTCAGCGCACGCAGGCAACCTGTACGTCAACCGTAATATGGTCGGCGCGGTCGTGGGCGTCCAGCCATTCGGCGGCGAAGGCTTGTCCGGCACCGGGCCGAAAGCGGGCGGTCCGCTCTATCTCTACCGTCTGTTGGCAAATCGCCCGGAAAACGCGCTGGGCATTACGCTTGCCCGTCAGGATGCGGACTACCCGGTGGATGCCCAGCTTAAAGCCGCGCTGACTCAGCCGCTTGACGCGCTGACCGGGTGGGCGACGGATCGCCCGGCTTTGCATACGCTTTGTCAGCAGTTTAGCGAGCTGGCGCAGGCCGGAACCCAGCGTCTGCTGCCTGGCCCTACCGGTGAGCGCAATACCTGGACGTTACTGCCGCGTGAACGCGTATTGTGTCTGGCTGATGACGAGCAGGACGCTCTGGTGCAGGTCGCCGCCGTGACAGCGGTCGGGAGTCTGATTTTGTGGCCGGACGATGCCTTCCATCGCGAACTGGCGAAGCGCCTGCCTGCTGCGGTTTGTGAACGTATTCAGTTTGCGAAAGCGGACACGCTGACTTCGCAGCCGTTCGATGCGGTGATCTTCCACGGCGATTCCGATCAGCTACGGGCGCTGTGCGAGGCGGTAGCCGCCCGTGACGGCGCGATCGTGTCGGTACAGGGCTTTGCCCGTGGTGAAACCAATATCCTGCTGGAGCGTCTGTATATCGAGCGCTCGCTCAGCGTTAACACCGCTGCGGCAGGTGGTAACGCCAGCCTGATGACAATTGGTTAAGGCTGTGGTTAATTAAGGCTTTGGAAAATGCCCGGTGGCGCTACGGCTCACCGGGCCTACAAAACACATTTGTAGGCCGGATCAGGCAAAGCCGCCATCCGGCAATGTTTTAGAGCCAGAGGGAAGTATGAAGCGAATTATATTCACATGCGCCGCGCTGCTACTCAGCGCTCAGGCACTGGCCGATGACTGCGCCAACGCCAGCACGCAAATGGAGATGAACACCTGCGCCGCCGCGCAATTTCAAACCGCCGATAAAAAACTCAATGAGACGTACCAGAATGCGCTAAAACGCGCCGAACCGCCGCAGCGTGACTTGCTGAAAAAAGCGCAAATCGCCTGGATTGCCCTGCGGGACGCCGACTGCGCGCTGGTCAGTTCCGGCACGGAAGGCGGCAGTATACAGCCGATGATCGCCAGCCAGTGCATGACGGACAAAACGGACGAACGCGAAGCGTTTTTAGCTTCGCTGCTGCAATGTGAGGAAGGTGATTTGAGCTGTCCGTTGCCGCCTGCCGGTTAACGTACGCGAATGCCTTCAATAATCATCCGCTGTACGCTTTCGACCGTTTGATTGAAAAAGGCTTCATCACGCAGCGTTGCGCCCGTTACCGCTTCGACCTGAGGCGCAAAATCGGCGTAATGCTGCGTTGAAGCCCAAATCATAAAGATCAGGTGATGCGGATCGACGGGCGCCAGTTTTCCACTGTTTACCCATCCGGCAATCAATGTCGATTTTTCGTCAATCAGCGCCTTCAAATCCCCGGTCAGTTCTTCCATCAGCAACGGCGCGCCCGCCAGCATCTCCATGCAAAAAAGCCGGGAAGCCTGCGGATAATCACGGGAGACCTCCAGTTTAAGACGGATGTACTCTTTGATCGCCACCAGCGGCGCGAAATCTTCACGAAAGGCCTTTAACGGCGCCAGCCAGATATCAAGGATTTGCCGCAGTACGGCGACATAAAGCGCCTCTTTCGACGGGTAATAATAGAGCAAATTGGTTTTGGACACTCCCGCCTGCTCAGCCACCTGCTCCAGACGTGAGCCATGAATACCGTACTGGGAAAACGTGTTTAATGCAGCAGTTAAAATCGCCTGCCGCTTGGCGCTGACGGCCTGTGAACGTTTACCTGTTTTTTTCTCTGCGCGTTGAACCATGCGCCCTCTCCTTGTTTTATTGCCGCCAGGATACCGTGGCAACGGCGCTTTTTTCTTTTTGAACGTCAGGACGCTTAGTTTGCGTCGCCTGCTGCGACACTTCAATCTTACGGACAAAAAAACCGCCGGAGGAACCGGCGGCGGTGGCATCATAACGTTTACCAGCGGCATGCGCTAAACATTATGGCGTTAACTTACAGGCTAGCTGTTACGGTTACCGTGACTGCTTTTGCCCCCTTTTTTGCCTGCTTCTGATGCACGCTGCGGGTCATTCTTAAAGTTGCCCCCGCTGTGCTGGCCACCTTTACGACCTGCTTCTGATGCTCTTTCGCGGTCTTCCGCAAAATTACCGGAACCGCCCCGATGGTTTGCCATTACTGACCTCCGTCATAGATTAGACATCATATTGCATCGGTGTTGAGGAAGATCTCCTCACGCGGCATATGGCAGACGCCACAATTATTGCCACGCGGAACTAAGCTTAGCGAAGTTACCCCGACTGACCAGTAAATCGTAATATTCTGCAACAGGTTCGTCAGGGGGACAGGAATAATCCCCCCAGGAAATCAATAAGCCTCTCTTATGGTTAAAGAAATCCGAACGGCGAAAAATGTATCATTTTGCAACAAAAACGACGTTGATAAATTTTGTTATAAATCAAAGAAATGGTTGTGATATTTGCACTCTCTCCAGGACGTCATATCTTTAAATAGAGGTAGCGAATCGCTACGGACACGGTTAACTCGAGGAGTAGTGCAAAATGGCAAAAATTCTGGTGCTTTATTATTCCATGTACGGACACATCGAAACTATGGCGCATGCGGTGGCGGAAGGGGCAAACAAGGTGGACGGCGCAGAAGTCATTATCAAACGCGTACCGGAAACGATGCAGCCTGAAATCTTCGCAAAGGCCGGAGGTAAAACACAAAACGCACCAGTCGCAACCCCGCAGGAACTGCCTGATTACGACGCCATCATTTTTGGTACGCCGACGCGCTTTGGCAATATGTCAGGCCAGATGCGCACCTTCCTGGACCAGACGGGCGGTTTGTGGGCATCCGGCGCGCTGTATGGAAAACTCGCCAGCGTATTCAGCTCGACAGGCACCGGCGGCGGTCAGGAACAAACCATTACCTCAACCTGGACCACGCTGGCTCACCACGGCATGGTGATTGTCCCTATCGGTTACGCCGCGCAGGAACTGTTTGACGTCTCGCAGGTTCGCGGCGGTACGCCATACGGCGCCACCACAATTGCCGGGGGCGATGGTTCACGCCAGCCAAGCCAGGAAGAACTTTCTATCGCTCGCTATCAGGGTGAATATGTTGCAGGTCTGGCAGTAAAACTCAACGGCTAATCTTCAACAGGAGGATTCGAATGCCAACTCAAGAAGCGAAGGCTCATCACGTCGGCGAATGGGCAAGTCTGCGTAATACATCACCAGAAATAGCCGAAGCCATTTTTGAAGTCGCGAAGTATGACGAGAAACTGGCTGAAAAAATTTGGGAGGAAGGCAGCGACGAAGTGTTGCTTAAAGCCTTTGAGAAGACGGATAAAGATTCGCTATTTTGGGGCGAACAAACCATCGAACGTAAAAATGTCTGACCTTTTCTCCCCCGCCTGCGCGGGGGAGAACCGCTGCTATTTTGCCGCGCTGTTCAACACGTTATCGAACTTATCAAGAGGACAGAAGCCGTTTGCGTCTATCGGGCATCCCGCCAGTTCCAGCGTGACGCGCTGCGCCGGTGATTTCAGCGTCAGGACGTCCGCGTTACGTAACTGCTGCGAGCTCTGATACACATATTCGATTTTCATCAGGTCGCGATTGCCTTTGCTGTCATGCCAGCGCTGGAACACAATCTTGCCGCCAATCGGGGTGCGTTCGTACTGACCGTGCAGCTGGTAGGGTTTGAAATCCAGCGCCGTCAGCAGCGAAGCAATATTCGAGTCATGCCCCACCAAAACGGTAATTTTCGGCGCGCTGCTACGGTCAGTCACCAGCGCTTTATCAATATATTTGACCAGCGGTTTGGCGACGTTGCGCGCCACTTCACCCGAGGTAAACAGGCTGTCCTGATACCCGTTCTTCAGCTTTGACAGGACTTTCCACTGCTGATCGGATTTAATCTCGCCCCAGGCGACCTGGTCCATCGGGAAGCCTTCGTAGTATTGCAGCGTAAACGCATCCACCAGCGAGTTGCCGACTTTCAGCGGCCCCGAAACGCCAGGCTCCTCCTGATACTTCGCGCTAAAGGCGTCTTTGGCTTCGGTCAGCGAACACTGCTGTTTTTCTTTGCAGGACGGTGAATCTTTGTAGTCCGTCATCTGCGCCAGCAGTTGATAGCTGTCATCAAGCTGCATCTGGCTGCGCTCTTTTTCCATCGCCTGCACCGCTTTCTGGCTAAACGCCGCGGAGTCATCGGTGATCACCGGATTAAACGTTGGGTCCATCGTGCCCATTTTTTCCTGATGATGTACCGGAATATCGCACCCAGGGAAAGCGCCGGTGATAAAGAATTGTGCCGTCGCAACGGTGCGTTGCAGACTGTTGGCATAGGTATATACCATGTCCGGCGTCGGGCATTCGCCTGACGTGACCATCCCCTGCTCCGCCAGCCATTCTCGCATGTAGTGGCCCATATAAATTTCCAGCACACCGCCTTTCGTGGTGAGCTGCCCGCCGGGCACATCCCACTCCGGCCACTGATTCGGCGTGGACTGCTCCAGCACGCTGCCATTATTGGCCAACGGCGCGCGCAAGTTGTGTCGGCTCATCATCAACACTTGTTGCAGTTGATAACCTTCCGGCGTTGTCTGCGCTTGCGCGGCGGACGACAATAAAACAGCCCCTGCCACAGCGGCGGCGAGTATCGATTTTTTCATCCCTACAACCTCTTGTTGTTATCAATCCTCATAGAGTGTGACAGAAATATGACATTTTTCCGGGAACGGTTTCGCAAAACGGGAGATTCCAGAAGATAACCGGCAGGTCAGCGTGTTCCGGTTATTCCGAGATAAAAACCTCATACTTAATATTGCGGGCGCAATAAAAAGTGCCGTCCGTCAGATACAGTTCACGAAATCGCGTGTTATCAGAGATGTTGTCCAGCAGGGAACGTTCCGTATCGACAAATTCTTTTTGCACGCGGTAATGAACGGCGTTCTCCGTTTCAAAAGAGACATATTCCGTGGTGGCGTAAGGCTTATTTTTTGATTTCACGTACACGATATATTGCACGGTACTGGCCGTCAGCCCCGTTTTCGCCGCGATCTCTTTGAGACTCAACGTCTCAGAGGCATAAAGCGCCTGAACCTGCGCTATGCGTCGGTGATTATACGCCGTCACCCGAAGGCTCAGTTTCAGCCGATAGGCCATATTCCGCACGGCGGTAATATTAGTGTGAAGCAGTTGCGCTATCTGCTCTGTCGTGAGGATGCCCGCGTTTTCCCGCAGAATCGCAAGGCTTTCGTCGTTCCAGATAAATGCCATTGGGTATCTCTCCGTACGCGTCGTTCATCGCGCCGCCAGGCGCGCAAACGTGGCCTCTAACTCTGGCGGCTTACGCATACCCTGGTGTAGCTCCAGAACGCGTCCTTCGGGGTCAATCAGTACGGAGGTCGGCGTGCCGATCACCTGATAACGTTCCTGGGTAATGTTGAGCTGATCGCGCACCACCGGATAGGTTATCTGATGCTTTGCCAGCAGATCGTTAATCCTGACCGTTTCAGGATCGGTATTGACCGCCACAACCACCACTTTATCGCCCCATTTTTTGCTCAGCGCTTCCAGCGTGTCCATTTCCGCCAGACACCCCCCGCATCCCGCAGACCAAAAATTCAGGTACACCGCCTTTCCTTGCCAGCGTTCAAGGCCTGACTCCTGGCCTTGCAGATCAAACGCCGCCAGCGCCGGGGCCGGTGCCCCGACCGCCAGCTTTTCTTCTTTACACCCGCTTATCAGGATCGCCGCCGCGAGTAGCAGCACATTATGCCAGCGCATGTTGATTGGCCTCCTCACCCAGATATTTACCGTGTTGCAGCCGCAGAATACGGTCGGCAAACTGCCCAAGCGCAGGGTTGTGCGTCACCATCACAATCGTGCGCCCCTGACGATGCAGATCGGTGAGCAGATCCAGCACCCGCTGCTCATTCTCTTCATCCAGGTTGCCCGTCGGTTCATCCGCGAAAATAACCGGCGGTTCGTTGACCAGCGCCCGGGCGATACACACACGCTGCTGCTCACCACCGGAAAGCTGGCTCGGCAGGTGCGTCACACGATGCCCAAGCCCTACCTGCTCCAGCACCTTCCTCGCCGCTGCTTCATCCACCACGCTGTGGTAATGCTGGGCGAGCATGATGTTTTCCAGCGCAGTTAAGAACGGGATCAAATGGAACTGCTGAAATACCAGGCCGATTTTCTCGGCGCGAAAGCGACGACGCCCCTCTTCATCCAGCGCGGCGGCATCGGTGCCGTCAAGAAACACCTGCCCTTCCGTCGCCGTATCAAGGCACGTCAGAATATTCATCAGCGTGGTTTTACCAGAACCAGAAGCGCCCATAATGGCGACAAATTCACCCTGCGCAATGCGCAGATTAATGTCATCCAGGGCGGTAACGTCACCGAACCGTTTGTATAAGTGGCGGGTTTCGATCGCCACCTGAGGGATATGCGTAACGGACATGGCGCTACTCTCCTTTCAGCACTTTAGCAGGCTCGACGCTTACCGCGCGTCGCACCGGAACAATCGCCGCCAGAATGGCGACCAGTAAAGACAACACCAGAGTAATGGGCAACACCGGCAGACGCAGCGAAATGGCGGCATTAAACACCGTTAATCCCAACAGTTGCGCCAGCAAATATCCCAGTACCCAGCCGCACGCCACCGCCGCCAGCGCGATGATGCTGGTTTCCAGCAGAATTTGCCGCACAATATCGCCGTTGCTGGAACCAAGCGCTTTTTGCAGCGCAAACTCGCGCGCCCGCTCGCCGACAATCGCCATCAGCGTGGTATTCACGCACAGCGAAGAGAGCGCCAGAATCACGATCGAGACCAGTCCCATCAGACCTTTAATTTTATCCAGCACCTGCCCTTCGGAAGCAGAGACCTTACGCACCGGACGAATCTCCAGGTCAGGATACTGCGCCTGCAACCGGCTGGCGTAGTTCTCCACCTGGCCGACATCGTTACTGACGCTCAACAAGCCGTGGCTGATTTTGCCCGGCTGATGCAGCCAGGCCTGCGCCACATCGAGGCTGACGATCAGCATGTTGTCCGTCGCATCGCCAGACTCCACAATGCCTTTAATCTGCAAATTCTTACGCTGATTGTGATCCACCAGCGTGATGCTGTCGCCCGGCTGCACGTTGAGGCGTTCCGCCAGTTTGACGCCGATCATCGCATTACGGTCGTCAAAGCTGACGCCAATCCAGCTACCGGTGACCTGCCAGTACGGCACCAGTTTTTGCAGCGACTCGAACCACACGCCAACCATCACCACTTTTTCCAGCTCGGTACGCGCCATGCCGTACAACCACGGACTGGCGCCATGCACCAGCCCCTGCGGCGCCTGATCGAGAATGCTCTGCAACTCCTGCTGCGGCATACTGGAACCGTGCCCCGGCCCGATGTAAAAATTCGCGCCGAAGGTGCGCAGTTCTTCGCTCATTTTGGTGTTAATGTCGAACCAGACGGCAGAAAGCGCCGTCACGATGGTCGCCCCCACCATCAGCGCGGCAAACACCACGCTGACCCGCTGAAAACGCAGACGCAGCGCCCGCCACACCAGCAGCCAGAGCATGGTACGTTTAGCGGCCATACAGCACCTCCACAGGATACAGTCGGGCGATCCGCCGGGCCGGGAACCAGGTGCCGATCAACGCAATCAGTACCGCAATCACCAGTACGCACGGCACCACGATCCAGGCAAAATTAAGCGGCGCGTCGAAGAGCATGACGCCAATCGCTTTCGCCAGCCCCCACCCGGCAATACATCCCAGCGCACCACCAGCCAGCCCGCTGGACGCCGCTTCCAGGTAGAACAGCAGCATAATTTGCCACTGTCGCGCACCCAGCGCCTTCATCAAACCGATCTCTTTGGCGCGTTCCATAATGGTGCTGGTCATCAGCGAGGCGATCCCCATTGCGGAAGCCGCCAGCGCCGCGACGGTAACGACCGCCATCAGCAGCTGAATTTTATCGATCACCACCCCTTCGGACGCCGCGACCTGCCATACCGGGCGCACTTCCGCGCCGGAAATCGCCTCTTCCAGCTGATGCGCGATCGACGACACATAGGCCGTGCAATACCAGAGGTCGTACTCTTCGGCATTGAGCGCGTCCAGGTTTTCCCGCGCGCGGCGGGACAGTTCGTTTTCCGGCACCGTCAGCGCCGAGACGCGAATCGCCTGCACTTTTCCGGGGAGCCCCAGCAGGTGCTGTACCGTACTTAGCGGCATCACCAGTTGGTTATCTTCATCGCCGCCGCTGGAGAGGATACCGCTGACGGTGACCTGCACCGCTTCGCCTTCGGTACGTAATGTCAGCTTATCACCGGGTTTCCAGCCCATTTGCCGCGCCAGCGCGTGCCCGACTAAGGTCTGCGGCTCTGCGCCTGCGGGTTCCTGCGGCCAGTCGCCGGTCACCTGCCAGTAAGGGCTGACCGTTTTCTGCCCCGTCTCATATCCTTCTTCATCAGGAATATCCACTGGCTGACTGAAGAAAGTGCCCAGAATCCGCACCGGTTCTCCCTCCACGCTGGCTTCGCCGCCGAGCATCGGCGCAAACCCGACAATGTTGTTTCGCCAGAAGATATCTTTGATGTTCGGCAGTTCGGATTCATCAAGAAAATCCTGACCGGAAAGCGGATTACTGCTCTCACTAAACAGCGCGGGCAGCGCAGCCTGTCCGGCGGGTTCAATCAAAATGTTCGCGCCATAAGACTTCAGCTCTCTGGACATTTTGTCGCCGATATCAATGGACACCGCCAGCAGCGCCGAAATCAGGCTGGAGGCCAGAAAAACGGTAATTATCGCCAGCACTTTGCGGCGTAAATTGCGCCCCCAGGATTGTCGTAACATCCGCCACAGCATGATTATTCCTCCCTCATGTCGGCAGGAACAAACTGCTCCGGCGTTTCACGGAAGCGTTCATAGTTAGCCTCTGACGAGAAGAACCAGGTCTTGCCGCCATAGCTGTATTTGTAATCGGCTGAGGTATTGGTCAACGTTGAACCATCGACCGGATCGGTCACTTTAATGGTCATGACCGTCGAGAAGTAGTTCACCCCTGTCGCCAGTTCTTTACCGGGGATCACCAGCTCTTTTTCATCATTGTGCCAGTTTTCAATCGGCACCGGGTTACAGCCACCGGCCTTGCCGATAGACGGAATAAAAATATGCACTCCGCAGGCGACGCAGATAACCTGATTGCCCTCCATGACATAACCCTGATCGCCGCACAGCAGGCAGGCGTCGAACACCACGCCAAAACGCAGCTTGTCGGGATAGCGGTTAATCACGAAGAAGCGCACCGCTTTGCCATCGTCCGCCACCCAGACGAAACGATGCAGTTTACCGTCACGAAGCTGTTCGACCGGCAGGCGCACCATGCCATCGCTCCCCAGCGTTACGGGCACGGCTTCAGAGAGTTGCGGCGGCTGCGAGGCCACTTTATCCCACCACAGCTGGCCTGCGATAACGACCACCGCGCAGCCGATTGTGACCAGCCACAGCCGTAAAGCGTTGCGACGCTGCGCCAGCGCCAGACGGTGAGCGATCGGTTCTTCGGTTTCCCGCGTCTGTCGAAAAGCCCGCAACAGCGCCGGAAGCCAGCACAGCGCCAGGGCCAGCAGCAGCGCGGCTCCCGCCCAGTTATACAGCGCCGTGTTATTTGTGACTTTCGCCACGAAGCTCAGCAGTGATTTACCCAGCGGAACAACCTGTAATTTCATCAGCAACAACAGCAGGTTGCCGCTCAGCGGCAGCCAGATCATCACCAGCAGAATCAGCGTTAACGGCCAGTACAGGCCACGAATACGCCGCAGCAACATCGCGCAGAGTACGCCCGCCAGACAGAGGATCGCAAAAGCGAGAACGACGGCCGTCAGGTTTAACAGCAGGTCAGTATTCAGCACATGCGTACTGGTCAACCCGCCCAGATTAGGGTCCAGCGCCCAATGGCGGGCAGCGCCGAAAATCAGAATCCCCTGCCACAGATAGCGAATACGCGTTGAAGCCCACCAGAAACTGAGGACAAACAGCAGCGATACCATGACCTCCGCCCCAACCAGCAGCAGTTGTACCGGTTGGCTGCCGTGAATAAACAGTCCCGCCAGCACGCCGGCAATCAGCCCGGTCAGCAGCGTCCAGGTCAGTGGACGTAAAGAGGGAGGATCGTTTCGACTCCAGAGAACACCGGAAAGAAGCGCAATGCAGAAAAAGACCTGTAGCGTCGTGACGAAAAAGTAACTCATAACTTCGACTCTGTACGGCGGGTTGAATTAGGCGACGGGCATATGATCGGTCTGACCAACGCGCCAGAAGGGGGAATCCTCCTGGCGCGTTGGTTAGTCGGTTTTAGTTCAGACCGACATATTTAAACTCGTAGCTCACATCAAACGGTTTCCACCAGCGGCCTACGCCTGTTTCGCTGTCAGTATGGCGATGCATCCCGGCTTTTGACGGCGGTTCAATGTGGTAGGTCACTTTATAGTTGCCCACGCCCATCATTTTGATGTTCGCGCCATAGTGCGGGCCGTCGCTGGCAACCATCGGCATGAAGGTGCCTTCCTGTTTTTCGCCCGTGTCGTTGTTGACCAGGGTGTAGCTGATGGTCAGGTACGGGATCCATTCCCCTGCGCCAAAGCCGTTTTTATTGCCTTCTACAGCGTGGATATCCGCTTCAAGGTGAACATCGGCTTTTGCTGCCGGTAAGCCCATGCCGCGCGGTTCCATATCAATCGGTTGCAGGTAAACGGCCGCCAGCTCCATTTCATTCATGGTGACAGGCTCGCCTGCCGGGTACTCTTTAAAAGCAAACGCGGCTGGCGCAGTGAAAATGCTGGCCATCACTGCGCTGGCAATCAGGGTTTTCTTCATGGTCATCAAACGTATCCTCTCGTCTAAAACAACGGCTATACAACGATTATGGGTTATTTTTTATCGTCTCCCCGGGAACCGCGCTTTTGCGCCGCATCACCCACAGCGCCACCAGCGCCGCGAGCAGCAATACGACCTGCGGTAACAACGTTTCCACGTAGGGATAAATCCCCAGCCAGCTGATTTCAGGGAAGCCGTTAATCAACGTAGGCTGGAACAGTTTGCCTTCCACCAGTTCCAGAACGCCTTTGCCCGCAAAGACGAAGGCCATCAGATACATGAAACTGCCGGTAAACATAAAGAAGGGTTTCAGCGGCAGGCGCACCACTGAGTAACGCATTACCAGCCAGGCGAGCAGCAGCACCACGCAGCCAATCACAAAACCGGCGCCAATCGCCATATGGCCGGATACCGTGTTTGCATCGCCAATCAGAGCGTAATAGAACAGCACCGTTTCCGCCCCTTCGCGGTACACCGCCAGGAAGCTGGTCAGCCATAGTCCGACCAGGGAGCCTCGTGACAGGGAATGAGACAGTTTGCCTTCCAGCCAGGCTTTCCAGTGGCGCGCTTCCACTTTGGACAGCAGCCAGTAACTCATAAAGAACAGCATCACAACGGCAATCAGCATCGTTATGCCTTCCAGCAGTTCACGGCTGGCGCCGGAGTTAGTAAACAGCATCTGGAAGATAGCGGCGGTGATGACGCTGGCGATCAGCGCCACAATTACCGACTGACGAATAAGCGGCAGCTTATCCTGATGGTTGTTTTTCACCATGTAGGCCACGATTGCCGCCACAATCAGCAGCGCTTCCAGCCCCTCGCGCACGATGATCATCAGACTATAGAGCAGCAGACTCCACTGGGTTTCTTCGCCTTCGCCCAGCATCGTCACGGCTTTTTGCAGATCCTGCGCCAGCGCGCTGGCCTCCGCATTCAGGCGCTCAACCGGCTGACCGGCCTTCATCAGACTGACCAGGCGGGTAAAATACGCCTCCAGCGTGGTTTTAAATGCCGAATCGCGAGAGCCGATTTTGTTTTCCATGCCGCTGGCTTCGAAGCGGTCGAAGTAGGTATCCTGGATATCCAGAATCGCATTCTTCGCATCGCCGCCCTGATAGCGCGCTATCGCGTCCTGAATGCTCTGGTTAATTCCCGTCGTCACCTCAGCCCAGTCGGTGCGGTTATTTCCCTCGTCCGCCGCCGGAATGTTGTCTGCGCTTTGCGCTGCGGCAACCTGCTGATCGTCACGGGTAGTTGGCAAGCCGGGTAAGATATCCTCGATATCCTGTAGCAGCGTAGTGACCTGATAAGAGACATCGTTGAGATGGTCAGGTTGCGCGGTCAGCGCAATCAGGGATGAGAATTGTTGGTTAATGGCGGCGGCATCTTTTGCAGAACGGTTTTGTCTGAGGGACATCTCCATCTCAGAGTTTTTAAAGCCCTGATAGTGCGCCTGTTGAACGTGCTGACTGGCAACGCTGTAGTTCCCGGCCTGATATTCAGTGACCGCCTGCGCCAGCAGATCGTCGATCGTCCTGAAACTCTCCTGCCAGTGAACGGCAATGTCGTCCCTGGACAGCGCGTTGTGCTGCTCTTCGGCCACCAGACGATGTCCGCCATCCAGCACCGGTTCCACTTCGCGCAGTGCGGCTTTCAGCCAGTCAATGCGCGCCTGAACGTCAGCGAGCGGTTTTTTCTCGCCAATCATTCGACGGATCTCACCGAATGAGCTCTCCATCTCGTAACTTTTGCGCGCGGAAATGTTGATGCGGATCGGCCCTTCCAGGTTCTCGAATACCTCGAAATAGGCCATTTGTACCGTGCGGCGCGCCTCGTCGGTATGCTGTTGCTGATAAAGTTCCGCTGTTTTATCAAGACGTTGCTCGATATCTTCAATCAAAGGCGCATAATTCGTCGACGCCCAGACACTCATGCTTATAAACAAGCCAAAGAGAGTAACCAACAAAGAGTTACGGAAGTTACGCACGTGCACACCGCCAAAGAATACAAATGATAATTATTATCATTATATCTTTTTGTCGCGTTGTACATGACCTGGATCATAAAAATGTCAGCAGACGACAAGTTATGTAAACTTATTTCATCAAATCGTGATGAACACACACATTATGCGTTGATAAAAGGGACGTTATCTCCCTGTTTTTCTCATGGAATTAACGGCAAGGCAGGCGCGGTAACAGAGGAATAAATTCCCCTGCCGACAGTGATGTTATTCATTGTCGGCAGGCAGAAATAAAACGCGTTATTGCGTACAGCAATATTCAAAGATTAAGGTTATTTCGATCGCTGGCAAGACGCTGTAAGAATTGACCATATCCCTGCGGCCCCATCCAGTAGTTAATACTTTTCTCAACACCGGTTGATGTCAACGTCGCACCGGAAATACCGTCAACGGTATATTCATCGGCATGTTCAGGTTTATCCTGTACTATTTTCAATGCAGGATGTCCGCTGTTATCTAATAATCGTTTCCCTGGCCACTGTTTGCGCCAGCTGGCGTCTTCCACCCTAGCCCCCAGAAACGGCGTTTCCCGTTGCTGATAATAATACAGATTTCTCACCGTACGACCGTCCAGCCCCAGAGCAAGAAACGCATGCATCATGGATTTCGCGCCCTTACCGGTAACTGGAATGATAACCTGCTGAATTTCATTATTTTTATCTTTCACAAAGAACACATCCGCCACCGTACAGCGCTGACGAACCTGCGCTGGGTCGCGTTCAGGGGCGAGTTTTTCACATTTCTGGCGCGCGGCGTCCGCGCTGCTTTCAGCCACCAGTTCGCCGGAATCTAAATTGACATGGCGTTGAATAATATAACGATGATAGAGCGTTTCGACTGATTTTTTATCCTGGGCCCCTGATTTCATCAGGCCCGCAGCGTGTAAAATCGCCGCCTGTTTTTCCTCCCCTGTCGGCTCCGTCATTTCTCCCTGGAACAGCATAAACCATGCCGCCGCCGCAACAAAAATAAGGACACAAAGCACCATCATTGATGCAACAATAATTTTACCCTTGCGCATTGAATTGTTATCCCTGTCAAAATGGAAATCGAAAAAATCGCCTGAACGTATCACAGACTTTCATTCAATTAAAACAGATATGCCATTATCAATTCAGGTTTGCAACGTCAGGCAGCGGTAAAAAATAATAACTGGCGTCGGTAAAAGAGCAGCAAAAATAACAGAAAACACGCTCTCCGCTCGTTTTACACATCCTGACAATGGGTTAAAAAATGCCGGGTTTCCCCGGCACGCTATCAAAACATGGCTGCCCGCCACAGACGTAACTTCATGCCCCAGTAGCTGGTCCAGCCGCTGGTCGTGGTTACCACCTGCCCCTTCGACACCACCACCAGCGTTGGCGTGACGCTGATTTCCCAGTTTCGTGATATCTCACCGCCGCTATCATTCACGACGGGGAACGTCACCCCTTTACGCGATAACCAGCGGGAAACCTCCCCGTCATTACCGGAACGCAGCGCGATGGTCATGACGTTCTCTCCTTCCGACTGCAAACGGGCGACATCCGGCGTAGTGAAACGGCAGATACCGCACCAGCTCGCCCAGAAGTAGAGCAGCACCGGGCGCTCTTCACTGATCGACGCCAGCGTTACGGTTTCCCCGTCCAGCGTATGCAGCGGCGTGCTGTCAAACATGGCTGGCATCTGCGGAGAACGCCAGACATCCAGCAGGATTATCACGCCTGCCAGCAGAACCAGTAAGATCGCGCCTTCACGCAGCCAGCGGCGCAGTTTACTGAGCATGGGCCACCGCCAGTTTTTCTTTCACCACCGCCTCAAGGGTCTCCCACGATACCGCGCCGGGGATCATCTCGTCGCCAATGATGGTTGCCGGCGTCCCCTGAACGCCAACCAGCCGGGCGAGTTGCAGATTGGTGCTCAACGTCTCCATGCTTTTCTCATCCAGCGTAACTGGCGTGGCGGCGGACTTTTCCTGCGCCTGTTTAATACTGGCGGCGGTGTGGTAGCCCTTTTTCTGCATCAGTTTCTCATGCAGCGCTAAAAACTGCTGCGGGCGCTCACGCCAGGTGGTTAACGCGGTACGCGCCGACAGTACCGAGCTTTCGCCCTTAAACGGCAGCGGCTTAATCACTACCGCGACCTGCGGATACTTTTGCACGATCTTCTCCAGCAACGGATCGAGCTGCTTGCAGTACGGGCAGTTGTAGTCCGTAAAATTGACGAGCGTCAGCGTCGCCTTCTCCGCGCCTATCCGTGGGCTGGCAGGATCGTTAAACAGCGCTTCCTGGATCAGCGCTTCAATTTGCTTTTCCTGCTCCGGCGTAAACGGTGCGGGTTCTTTCGCCGCGCTCAGACCGGTAAACAGCGCTAACAGCATAATCATCAGATATTTCATGGCGTAACTCCTTTCGCATCGCGCAACGTTTGCAGCACCGCATCGCGCGTCAGCAGCGTGGGCAATGACTGACCCTGCGGTAAACCGGGGCCATAAATCTGGTTAAACGGCACAGCCACCTGGCCGCGTTTTTTCAAAAAGTTGGTGATGTCATCCGCAGGTAGCGTCCAGTCGCCGCGCAATGCGACAACATCCGGCTGTTGCAGCGCATCCTGTATCTCTTCTCGCTGTAACACGTTGTACTTATTGACCTTGCAGGTAATGCACCACTCAGCGGTAACGTCAATGAATACGCGTTTGTGCTGCGCAAGCGCGTCCTGGATCGCCTGTTCGCTCAACGGCTGCCAGACGACGCGCTCTTTCGCCGGGCTGCTTGTCGCGTATCCCAGATGCGGCAGCAGGAGCGTCGCCAGCCAGATTGCCGAACCGAGCATCATAACGCCCAGTACGCGCCGCAATCCGTTCATCCAGCGTCCGGGGCGCGGCAGGCGCAGCGCCAGACCAGGGCGTAGCGCGACAAACAGCCACGGCAGGCTCATCCCCACCCCGAGCGCCAGAAACAGCCCCCATAACACCGGGAAGGAGGCCGTCAACGCCACCGCAACGGCCGTCCCGAGAAACGGCGCGCTGCACGGCGTCGCCAGCAGCGTGGCAAACGCGCCCTGCCAGAAATGACCGGCCATCCCGTTGCCGCCGTGGGTGGCAAGTCGGGTCGTCATCGCGGAAGGCAGACGGAATTCAAACAGCCCGAACAGGCTGGCGCTGAAGATCAACATCACCAGCACCATAAACCCGATAAACCACGGGCTCTGGAACTGAATGCCCCACCCAAGCGCCTGATGGGTCAGCCGCAGAACGGTCATTAGCATCGCCAGCGCCATAAAAGAGGCAATAATCCCGGCAACCGACGCCAGAAACTGCCGCCGTATCCGCTGACGACTTTTCTCTTCGACGAGCAGAATCGAGCCGAGCTTCATCCCCAGTACGGGCAGCACGCAGGGCATCAGGTTGAGAATCAACCCACCCGCCAGCGCCATCAACATCACCTGCCAGAGCGGCAGTTCGCCGCTATCGGCCATTTTTGCCGTCGTACTGCCGATCGCCAGGGTACTTTCCTGAGCCACGCCGTCATTCGCCAGTACCAGCGTGACCGTTTGACCACGCAAATCGGGCGCCCCTTCTCCCCAGCCGTCGCTGACAGGAACCGTCGCCAGCAGTTTTTCGCCCTCAACACGCAGTTGCGGCTTGCCAAAATCAGCGTTATCAACGGCGTCGAGAAACAATGCTGGCGATGACCAGCCTCCGGCACGCGTGGCTTCAACCACCAGCGCACCAGGACGAGCGCCCACGCTGAGCGTCTGCGTCAGCCCCCGGGAGAGCGGGATCTGCCCCATCGCCTGGGCATAGTCATGCGCGAACGCCGGGTCATGCGCCGAAGGTTTGAGGGTAAAGGGGTAATCGGTCAACAGGCAGACATTGCTGCAAGTAGACAAGGTCAGCACGCCGCTGAGCATCGCGGGTGACGGACCGCGAACCGCCATCGGGAAGGTCACGCGGTGGTGATAACCCTGAGTGGTCATACCGGCGACGTCAAAGCGCGACGGCGTCGGCCAGAACCAGTCAACCGCAGGCATATCTTCTTTCCAGGCAATGGCGGGCGCCACGCCCCCTTCCCCCGGCGAACGCCAGTAGGTTTTCCAGCCGTTTTCCAGTTTTACATCCAACAGTAACCGGGTTTCGCCTTCCGGGGACGTGTCCGCGCGCAGGCGGACGCTGGCATGGTCGTTATCCGGCGAGCGCAGCCAGCCGCTTTCTGCCGCCCACGAGACGGGCAGCCATAGCAATAACAGACAGCACAAAGTCTGCCTGAAAACAGTGATCATATTTTTTCTCCGTGAACAGGTAATTAACAGTCAGCAACGACCAGACTGTCATTCACGGAATACGCAGAAGCGTAGATGGACTCTGAGTGTGGGAGGCGAGATTGCTCGCGGTGGAAAGAATGGCAGGCGTACGGCGCGTACGGGCGCCAGCAGGGACAACAACAGACACAGCGCGAGAATCGCCCCTTCAAACAACACGGGCGGCGCGGCAAGCAATGATTTCGCGCTGAGTTCGCATGGCGTCACGGGCGAGGCATCATCAGCAGACGAGCTATCCGCCTGAGTGACGACCGCCGTCGCGGCTGGCGCCATCTGCAAGGCGTGCAGACCCGCCATGCGCTGCGCGGTGCAAACTATCACCACAACACATGCCAGGCAGAGGAACCACCATCCCAGTTGTTGACGTTTCGCCATGACATCCTCACTGATTGACGCGAGTTATCTTAGCCACTGACAAGGTTTTAGCAACCTTTGCGCTGTAAAGTTATGTCGGCGTCGCCCCGCTCATTACAGGCGAAACGCATTAGTTTTAATAATGATTTTGCTGTTTTCATACGCATCTTTCGGGTTTACCCTACACTTAACAACGATGACTTTTCCGGGGATTCCCTGCCGTATGTATTGATTTACGCGAGATAACGCTATGGAATTAAAGGATTATTACGCCATTATGGGCGTGAAACCGACGGACGATCTCAAGACTATCAAGACCGCCTACCGCCGACTGGCCCGCAAATACCATCCTGATGTCAGCAAAGAGCCTGATGCCGAAGCCCGCTTTAAAGAGGTGGCGGAAGCATGGGAAGTGCTGAGTGATGAACAGCGTCGCGCCGAATACGACCAGTTGTGGCAACACCGCAACGATCCGCAGTTCAACCGACAGTTCCAGCAGGGCGAAGGCCAGAGTTATAACGCCGAAGATTTTGACGACATTTTCTCGTCCATCTTTGGGCAACACGGCCGACAATCCCGCCAGCGTCAGGCGACGCGCGGCCACGATATTGAGATTGAAGTGGCGGTGTTCCTGGAGGAAACCCTTGCCGAACACAGCCGTACAATCAGCTATAACTTGCCGGTGTATAACGCGTTCGGTCTTGTGGAGCATGAGATCCCTAAAACGCTGAATGTGAAAATTCCCGCAGGCGTTGGCAACGGCCAGCGCATTCGGCTGAAAGGCCAGGGAACGCCGGGGGAAAACGGCGGGCCGAATGGCGATCTGTGGTTAGTGATTCATATCGCGCCGCATCCTCTGTTTGATATCGTCAATCAGGATCTGGAGATTGTGGTTCCTCTCGCCCCGTGGGAGGCCGCGCTGGGCGCGAAGGTCGCCGTACCAACGCTAAAAGAGAAGATTCTGCTGACCATCCCGCCAGGCAGTCAGGCCGGGCAGCGCCTGCGCATCAGAGGCAAAGGCCTGGTCAGTAAAAAACACACGGGCGATCTGTATGCTGTGATCAAAATCGTGATGCCGCCGAAACCCGACGACAGTGCCACAGCCCTGTGGCAGCAACTGGCGGACGCGCAGTCCTCCTTTGATCCACGCAAAGAGTGGGGGAAAGCATAATGGCTAACGTAACCGTCACCTTTACAATTACCGAATTTTGCCTGCATACCGGGGTTTCGGAGGAAGAGCTTAACGAAATTGTCGGGCTTGGGGTGATCGAGCCCTGCGAGAACGAAACCGCATCCTGGTTATTTGACGATCATGCGGCGATCGTCGTGCAGCGTGCTTTACGTTTGCGCCAGGAGCTGGCGCTGGACTGGCCGGGCATCGCAATGACGCTGACCTTGCTGGAAGAAAATGACCGGCTACGCCAGGAAAACCGCTTGCTGATACAGCGTCTTTCCCGCTTTATCAAACACCCATAAAATAATAAACGGGGGTTGGCACACTGCCCGCCCCCTTATTTTTATCACCGCGATACGGTAAAAAACATTTCACCTTCACGCTCCTTAATATAATCCTTTATAGGTACTTCGACATCCATCGTCATTATTATTCCGTGGCAAAAGCCGTTAATCCGATATAAATCAAATCCTGCCTCCGGGAACCGCCGTAGCATAGTGGCATTCTGAATACATGTTCACAGGGAAATAAAGATCATGGGTGGGATGAAAAGAACGCGCTGGCAGCGTCGACCAGGCACCATCGGCGGTAAATTGCCGTGGAATGACTGGCGAAATGCATCGACCTGGCGCAGGGCGACACAATTTCTGCTCCTGCTGATCAATATTTATATTGGCATCACATTCTATTTTTGGGTCCGGTATTACGAAACTGCCGCCGCCAGCGTTTACGTCCCCAGACCCGGTGGTATTGAAGGCTGGCTTCCTGTCGCCGGTTTGATGAACATCCGATACACCTGGGAAACCGGTCTGCTCCCTCCTGTTCACGCCGCCTCCATGCTGCTTCTGGTTGCATTTATCGTCATCAGCCTGCTGCTAAAAAAATCTTTTTGCTCATGGCTGTGTCCTGTTGGCGCGTTGTCAGAGCTGATCGGCAAACTCGGGGAAACGCTCTTTGGGCCGTCGATTACCCTGCCCCGCTGGCTGGATATTCCCCTGCGCAGTCTGAAATATCTGTTATTGAGCTTTTTTCTTTATATCGCGTTATCCATGCCTGCACAGGGTATTCAGATGTTCCTGATGTCAGCTTATGGCATTATTATCGACGTTAAAATGCTCGATTTTTTCCGCAATATTGGAACAACCACGCTTATCTGCGTCATATTTTTCGCCGTCGCCAGCTTATTTATTCGTCATTTCTGGTGTCGTTATCTGTGCCCTTACGGCGCTCTGCTTGGTCTGTTTTCGTTTTTTTCTCCCTTTAAAATCCGCCGCAATGCCGACAGCTGTATTGATTGTGGAAAGTGCGCTCAAAATTGTCCCTCCCGTATCCCGGTAGACAAGCTGATTCAGGTCAGAACCGTTGAATGCACAGGCTGCATGACCTGCGTGGAGTCCTGCCCGGTTGCCTCAACGCTCAACTTTTCACTACGCACGCCTTCTGGCGCGCCGGAAGGAAAACCCGAGGCGATAAAACCGTTATGGCGACAGGCCGCGCTCTCGGGCGTCGCCATGACAATATTGATACTCGGGATACTTTTTGCCGCTATCGCGATTGCGATGTATGCCGGCGCCTGGGATAGCCCGGTGCCGGAGCATCTTTACTTCCGCTTAATTCCCCAGGCGAGGATGATTGGGCATTAGTTAAGAAATAACGCGCCCACGCTGGCGGTGTTTTCATCCTAAATGGCGCTTTGCCTCCTGACGCACCCGGTGCAGTACATGATGTTTGATCCCACTGTAAGCCGGGTGTTCAGCCAGGGTTTCGATATCGCGTTCGCGGCCAAAAGGCAGGATAACCTCCTCAACGATTTTTCCAGGCTTCGCCGACATAATCAGAATACGATCGGCCAGGAACAGCGCCTCTTCTACGTCGTGAGTCACAAACAGCAGCGTGGTGCCGGTGGCAAGCCAGGCATCGCGCAGGAGTTCCTGCATCATCAGACGCGTTTGCGCATCCAGCGCGCCGAACGGTTCATCAAGTAGCAACACCTCCGGCTCCGGCAGCCAGGCGCGGGCCAGCGCTACGCGTTGTTTCATCCCGCCGGAGAGTTGCCAGGGCGCATGATGTTCAAAGCCTTTCAGCCCTACCCGCGTCAGCCAGTCCAGCGCCTGGGCGTTGACCTCATCTTTGTGGTATTTCCCCAGCCGTGGGCCAAAGGTGACGTTTTCCAGTACCGACAGCCAGGGAAACAAATTTGGCTGCTGGAAGATCATTCCCCGGTCTGGCCCTGGCAGCTTCACTGTCTTTCCGCCTGCCGCCACGCGCCCGCGATCCGGCTTGTTGAATCCGGCGACCAGATTCAGGATCGTGGACTTCCCGCAGCCGGACGGCCCCAACAGAACAACAAACTCCCCTTTCTCCAGAGACAGGCTGATATCGTCCAGCACCGTGAACGGCTGCGGTTTTGCCGCAAAAGAGAGCGATACGTTTTCCAGTGTGATGGCACTCATTACTCTTTCCCCGCCCAGGGCACAAAAAAGCGTTGCAGCCCCAGCAGCAATAAATCCAGTAAATAGCCGATACCGCCGAGCAGCAGGATCCCCAGCATCACGATATCGGTTCGCAGATACGAGCTGGCGTTAATCACCATCCAGCCGAGACCCGAACTGGCCGCCACCATTTCCGCCGCGATGAGCGATGTCCAGCCGATCCCTATCGACAGCCTGACGGTGGTAAACAGTTCCGGCAGCGCATCCGGCAACACCACGCGCAGAAAAATCTGTTTGCGCGACGCGCCGAGCGTTTGCGCCACACGAATACGCGAGCGACCAATACGATCGACCGCAGCAGATGCCCCCACGACCACGCTCAGGAAGGTGGCGATGAAGATCAGAAAGAACTTCGACGCCTCACCGATCCCCAGCCAGACGACCGCCAGCGGAATAAGCGCAATCTTGGGTAGCGGGCGCAAAAACTGCACGAACGGATTCAGTACCGCCGCCAGACCTTCCGACAACCCCATCAGCAACCCCAGGGGGATGCCGATGAGAATTGCCACAGAAAAAGCGCTTAGGGCCCGGGCCAGGCTGACTGCGACATGCTCCCACAACGGCACCTGACGATAACCATCAGCCAACAGCTCTTCGGTTGTCAGACCGATATCCTGTAGCGACGGCAGCAGCAGCGGGTCCACCCATTGCCGCATCGTCGCCACTTGCCAGACGATAAAGAAAATAGCCACCGAAACGACGCTGATGGCGATGTGATAACTCAATCTCATTGCGCTGCTACCGCCGCGTCACGGATGTAGCGGGAGTTAATGGCGCTGTCCCAGTTCGCCGGGATATCACGTTTGCGGATCTCGCCAATCCCCGCCAGGAAGTCAGAGGTTTTGGTCAGCGCTTTACCAATACCGCTGTCAGTCGTCTGGGTTCCATTGCCAAGCCAGTCCGCCGTACCCTGCTGCGTCAGGGTTGGGTATTCCAGCCCACCCAACGTATTCACGGCAGTCGTCACCGGCGCGCCCACCTCTTTCGCCACAATCGCCGCCGCGCGTTCCGGGTCTTTCTTAAACTCATCAACTTTTTCCTGATGAACGCGCAGGAACGCGCTGACGGTTTGCGGATACTGCTCGGCAAAGGCTTTACGCACGACGTAGTTGTTGTAAATCAGGTAGCCGTCCTTTTGCAGATCTTTGGTCGCGAATACCTGATGCCCGCCGGAGGCTTCAAGTTCCTGAGCAAACGGCGCCCAGACATAGCCCGCGTCGATATCGCCGCGTTTCCAGGCCGCGACCATTTCCGCCGGACGCAGCGGCAATAAGGTTATTTTGCTGCGATCGAGATGGTTAACGCTGATGGCGGCTTCAAGCGCATATTGCGCCGTCGAGTTTGGCGGATAGGCTACGCGTTTGCCTTCAATATCGTTAATACGGGTAATGCCGTCTTTACCAATTAAACGCTCGTAGCTGGCAATCACCCCGGAGACACCGACAATCTCCACCGGCAGTTTTCTGACAATGCCTGCCGTTGCCGGGCTGGAACCGAAATTAGCAATATCAATCGCGTTGCTGGCAAAATAATTTAACGCGTCCGCACCGGACGCAAATTGCACCCATTTGACCTTGCTGTGTAAAGCGTTATCCAGAGAACCATCGGCTTTTGCCAGCATCAGCACCTGAGAACCGCCGCTGTATGCCACGCGGACTTCTGCGGGTGTTTCGGCAACGCTGATATTGACCCACAGGCCACCCGCTGCAAGTAATACGCAGAGACTTTTTTTCATTTAATTTATCCTTTAAATAATAACGTTATTAATGCCATGCTTCGCGCTGCGTTAGCCATAACCGGGCACACTGTTGCGCCAGCGCTTCTGCGGGATCAATCGACACGGCTAAATGCGGGGATGTCACCTCCGCCAGCGCAACCGGCACTTCCGTGCAGGCCAGCACCAGCCTCTCTGCGCCGCGATCGCACAATGCCTGAGCCTGTAAACTCAGCAGCTCACCGCCGGTACGCAGTTCGCCGCGTTTTACCGCATAGCACCCCGGCACAAACCACTGCCGTAGCTCCTCTGGCGTCGGCTGCACGCTTTCAATCCCCATAGAGGCGAAACCGTGCTGGAACCAACCGGCATCCAGCGTGCCCTGCGTGGCGATAAGCCCGACCCGGCGGGGCTTCTCTTTCCCTTCAAATACCGCCAGCGTGGCGTCCACAATATGCAGCAACGGCGCGTCGCTGTGCTGCGCCAGCGCCTCATACCAGTGGTGCGCCGTATTACAGGCGATCACAATGTGGCTGGCGCCCGCGCGGTTCAGCTGTTCCACACCGTGCAAGAGCTGCGGCAACGGCGAAGGCCCTGTTCCCGCCAGCGCCTGTTGGCGATCCGCAATTTGCGGCACATTCCACACCACATGGGGAATTTGCTGTTGATCGCTGCTGGCGGGCGTTGCGCGCAGCAATTTATGCATCAAATCAAGCGTCGCCAGCGGCCCCATGCCGCCAAGAATCCCCAGCAGAAAAGGTGTGCTCATGATGACAAAGAATCTGCGATGACCTGACGATAGCCAAACAGACCTGCGCTTCCTCCCGTATGGATAAACACCACATTCTCATCCTTGCGGAAATGGCCTTGACGGATCAGATCAATCAATCCGGCCATACCTTTACCGGAATAGACAGGGTCGAGCAGAATCCCCTCGTGCTGCGCCAGCAGTTGCAGCGCTTCAAGCATCCCCTCGGTGGGCAGACCATAGCCTTCGCCCACATAATCACTGTTGGCGACCACCGCCTCACGCGGCAATTCACCCGGCACGCCGAGCAGTTCCCGGGTCTGCTGCGCCAGACGCCAGACGTTGTGTTCCTGTTTATCACGCGGGGCACGTACGCTAATCCCGAGGAGAGGAATGCCGCTGTGCGTGGCGGTTAAACCCGCAATCAGGCCAGCCTGCGTGCCTGCGCTGCCGGTGGCATGGACGATATGATCGATACGCAGCCGTAACTGGCTGGACTGCCAAAGCAACTCTTCCGCGCAGGATACGTAACCCAGCGCCCCGATTGCGTTCGAACCACCACCGGGGATGACATAAGGGGTATGGCCCTGCGCACGCAGGCTTTCCGCATGATGCTCCATTGCCTGCTGCATATCCGTACCGCCAGGCAAATGGGCAATAACTTTGCCGCCGAGCAAACCGTCCAGCAGCACATTGCCGGATTGCTGATACTCATCACCCAGCGTCGTGACGCGTTGTTCGAGAAAAATATGCGCTTCCAGACCCAGTCTGGCCGCCGCCGCGACGGTCTGACGCACATGGTTAGACTGCGTGGCACCCTGGGTAATGATAATATCCGCCTGTTTCGCCTGGGCGTCGCCGAGCAAAAACTCAAGTTTGCGGGTTTTATTGCCGCCAGTGGCAAGGCCGGTGCAATCGTCTCGTTTTATCCAGATATTTGGCCCCCCCAGCAAGCGTGAAAGTTGAGTGAGGGGCTCCAGTGGAGTCGGGAAATGGCCAAAATGAAGCCGGGGAAAACGCGCCAGATGCATAATAACTCCTGTAAAGAATAACGACGCCGCACATTAAAATTCGGCAGCGAGAGTAAGAAAGGTTCATGGAATATAAGAATGACTATATTGATTTTCTCACTCGCGGCTTACCAAGTTTTTCAGCTATGGATATGAGGAAAAAAGATAAAACAAAAAACGATCGCTTTATTTATTCACCAGCATTCATTAACTGACCATCATGCCGATCCGTTTAAACAAATAACCAAATATGTCTTTTGGTGCGCAGACACGCTCAGGTATTTAATGCTTCCAGGGCGACAAACGTCTGCCAGCTGACGTCATCAATCCAGATGCCCTCTTCCTGGCGCCGGGCATACGCGCGCAATTCCGGTTCTCCGGGGATCTGCACATCGCGCCCTTCCTGCCCGCTACGAACCCAGTCCACCTGCGCTAACAGCGCCTGTGAGTAATGTTCCTCCGCGCCCAGTCGCGCGGGGTCAAATAGAATCGACAGCATATTGTTAATGATTCCGGCACGCGGCGGAATCTGCTGGCTTTCGGTCTCGCCGCCGGTCAGCGCAGCGCCGAGTAAGCTACATATTAGCGACAATCCCGCGCCTTTATGGCCGCCAAAAGGCAGCAAAGCGCCGAGCGGCTCAGTCATTAATACGGCAGGGTCGGTCGTGGGTTGCCCGTTCGCATCTACCGCGCATCCTGCCGGGATGGCGCGCCCTTCATTCCAGGCGATGCGCGCTTTATTGCCCGCAATGGCGCTGGTCGCGAAATCAAGGATAACCGGAGGGCGGTTCTGTAGCGGTACGCCCACGCAAAAGGGGTTTGTACCAAGCCTGGCGCGCAGCCCATCGAACGGCAACACGGCCGACGGCGCCGCCACGTTAGCAAAATGGATCGAGACCAGCCCGGCGCTCGCCACCTGCTCTGCCCATGCGCCGATCCGCCCGAGATGGTGGGTATTAGACAAGCCAATTATTGCCACCCCAAACTGGCGCACACGTTCAATACCCACGGTCATGGCCTGTTCGCCCAACGCCTGGCCGAAGCCATGTCCCCCATCAAAAGAGACAATCGGCCCGGCATCAGACAAGGTGGTCAGCGTGGCGCCAGGGTTCAAATCTCCCGCCAGAATGGCCCGAATATAGCGAGGCAACAGGGTCACGCCATGCGAGTCGTGGCCTTTTAGTGAGGATTCAACCAGGTTATCCGCTACTTTTTGCGCGATATCAGATCCCGTACCCGCCCGTACCAGATAGCGTTGTAAAAGCGAACGTAAGTGATGATGTGAAAATAATGGCATGATTCTACTCACGGACATTGCCCCTGCAATGGCAAGGGCTATTAAAGAGGTGAGTCCGACTATAGCGAGGATGTATTTGTTACATAACCATGAATAATGACTAAGCTTTTCCGCTTATTAACTAACACGCCATGAATATCGTTATTCATTTTCCTGATATTCATTGCCATTTAAATCATTTCCTTTCCCTCTCGCCTCTGCCCATGATTTTTTGCTGAGAAACACCTTTCTGGGGAACAGATATGAATAAAAGAAACAGGGTATTTGCCTGGACGCTGGCGTTTTCCGCCCTTGGCGGAGTCAGCCAGTCGGCATTTGCGGAAGGGAACATTAGTATCGCGCAGCAATTTGGCATCGGTTATTTAATTCTTGATGTGGTGCGAGACCAGCAGCTTATCGAAAAAGAGGGGCAAAAAGAGGGGCTGGATATCAAGGTAGAGTGGCGCACGATTTCAGGCGCAACCGGGATGAATGAAGCGTTGCTCTCTGGCGCTCTGGACGTTGCGTCAGCTGGCGTTCCCCCGGTACTCACCCTATGGGATCGCACCAAAGGTAAGCAAAATGTGAAAGCGATAGCCTCGCTGGGATCGATGCCCAATTATTTATTGAGTAATAACCCGGCGGTAAAAAGCATTAAAGATCTAACCGAAAAAGACCGTATTGCCGTTCCAGCGGCTGGGGTCGGTTTTCAGTCTCGTACATTACAAATCGAGACGGCGAAATTATATGGCGACCAGGACTTCAAACGCTTCGATAAGATTAGCGTCAGTTTACCGCACCCGGACGCCAGCGCAGCCTTAATTGCCGGTGGCTCGGAAATTACCACGCATTTTTCCAGCCCTCCGTTTCAGTATCAGGCGCTGGAGCACAGCAACGTGCATAAAGTGCTCAGTTCCTATGATGTGCTGGGTGGGCAGGCGACATTTAATGTTCTCTATACCACCCAGAAATTCCATGATGAAAATCCAAAAACCTATAAAGCGTTTTATCGCGCCCTCAGTGAAGCCGCAAATATCATTAACCGTGACAAAAATGCGGCTGCCGAAACGTATATTCGCGTCGAGAAATCACGGCTGCCCTTACCGCTGGTACAAAAAATTGTTAACGATCCAGAAATCAGCTTTACGGTTTTCCCTGAGCGTACTGGCGTATATGCCGAAAAACTCCATGAGCTTGGCGTACTGAAAAATAAGGCCGACTCCTGGAAAGACTATTTCTTTAACGAAGCATGGGAAAACCCAGGCAGTTAAACCGCGACACCGGAGGCTCTGATGGTCACTCAGCAAATCGACGGCCCGCTGCTACAGGTCAGCAATGTTGATATTGAATACCGTACCCGTGAACGGCAAGTGCGCGCGACGCATGATGTCAGTTTTGATGTCTGGCCTGGCGACCGCTTTATTTTGCTTGGGCCGTCAGGCTGCGGGAAATCAAGCCTGTTGAAAGCCACAGGCGGTTTTCTCGCCCCGCGCAGCGGCCACATTTCGCTTGCGGGAACGCCGGTTAGCGCTCCCGGCCCGGAACGCATGATGGTATTCCAGGAGTTCGACCAACTGCCGCCGTGGAAAACCGTGCTGGAAAACGTCATGTTTCCTCTGCTGGCCAGCCGGAAAGCCAGTCGTTCACAAGCAAAAGAGACGGCGCTGCATTTTCTCCACAAAGTTGGGCTGGCAGAATTTGCCGACGCTATGCCCCATATGCTCTCCGGCGGGATGAAGCAGCGCGTCGCCATTGCGCGGGCGCTGGCGATGAAACCACGCATCCTGCTGATGGACGAGCCCTTTGCCGCGCTGGATGCGCTGACCCGACGCACAATGCAGGAAGAACTGCTTGCGCTCTGGGAAGAAGAGCGCTTTACCCTGCTGTTCGTCACCCATTCGATTGAAGAGGCGCTGGTGGTGGGCAGCCGTATCCTGGTGCTTTCGCCGCATCCAGGGCGCGTCAGGGCGGAGCTTAACTGTCATCAGTTCACGCTTAATGATTTCGGCAGCGAGGCGTTTCAGCACGCTGCGCGTCATATTCACCATCTGTTATTCCCGACAATCGGGAACAGTCCGTCTCACTCATCCGGCGAGGAGCCAGAGTATGTCCCAGCCACCGTACATTCGTCCTGAATTCGAACGCGAATTACCGCCGCTGCGCAATCTGCCGGTGGAAACGCCGCTGCCTTTAAACCAGCGCCTGTGGAATCAGACGTGGCTGCGCAAGTGTCTGATTGTCGCCCTGGTGCTGGCGCTATGGGAGATCGCCGCGCGCATCCAGCAAAACGATCTGATGTTGCCCGGAGTACTTCAGACGTTGCAGGCGTTTAGCGAAGACATGCGCAATGGCGAACTGCCGGAAAAAATCGTCAACTCACTCAGTACCCTGTTGAAAGGGTATCTGGCAGGCAGTGCGCTGGCGCTGATTGCCAGCGCGCTGGCCGTGACCACCCAGTTTGGCCGCGATCTGCTCAGCACATTAACCGCGATGCTAAATCCGCTGCCGGCAATTGCGCTGCTGCCGCTGGCTTTGCTGTGGTTTGGTCTGGGGAATGCCAGCCTGATATTTGTGCTGATACATTCAGTGATGTGGCCAATCGCGCTGAACACCTGGTCTGGCTTTAGCAGCGTACCGGAAACGCTACGCATGGCGGGGCGCAACTACGGCCTCAGCGGGCCACGCTATGTGATCACGATTCTTATTCCGGCATCGTTGCCCGCTATCCTGTCCGGGCTCAAGATCGGCTGGGCGTTCGCCTGGCGCACGTTGATTGCCGCCGAACTGGTATTTGGCGCGTCCAGCGGCGAAGGAGGCCTGGGCTGGTATATCTTCCAGAATCGCAATGAGCTGTTCACCGACCGGGTATTTGCAGGACTGTTAACGGTAATCGCGATTGGCCTGCTGGTGGAAGGCGTGGTATTCGCCAGTCTGGAAAAGATCACGGTGAAACGCTGGGGGATGCAGCGTTAACCCCTCCCCGCGTTCTTTGCAGCCGGACGTTGTCCGGCTTAGCGCGAAATGGTCTTAGTTCCCTTTTTGCTTTTCACGTAGCCACGGCGTTCTGGCGATCAAGACCTGCTCACACTTTACCGATAGCGGTTTCATGAAAGACGACAGCCTTTCGATGCAAATCAGAATCCCAAAATACAGCATCACCGCCTGGGGCGCATTCAGTACCGACATATCGATATTGGCGCTGACAAATATCACCACCACATGCTGCAACAGCATAATAATGTAGGCCCGCGACGCCAGGCTGGATAACCCCTGCCGGAAGCGATCCAGATTAAACAGAGGATGAATCAGCGGGTATCCCGCCAGCAGAATGAAGAGGAAGGCCGCAGCAAACAGCAGGCTTGAGGGTTTCAGAGGAAACAGCACTTCCCGAACCGGTAGCTGATCGATATGCGCCACAATCACCCCGGTCACCACCAGCAGCAGGCTGACTGACGCCGCCTGAAGACGGTAGCGCGTGAACCACGGCTGAAAGTGTATAAACAGCATCCCGAAGGTAAAATCACTCACCCGAACCTGTGCTGACCAGTAAGGGTTCACGATGCTTTTATCATATGCCAGTAGCGTAACGACGACCGCCGCCAGCATCGTACAGACAGGAAAACGGACAATGGCCCAGTAGATCACCGGAGAAACGGCGTACAGCAGGATAATACAGCCAATAAACCACTCTCCGGTGAAGTACGCGGTATTGATGTCGTAGACACCGTGCAGATAATGGTCAAACCCGAGAACGGAAGGCAGCAGCGAGTGAAATGCACGCTTCCCGGCGAGCACGTCAGCCAGCGGATTGCCTGGATAGAGGAAAAACACGCTCAGGATGAGGAACAGGATCGCCATTGAGAAATAAGCGATGTTGTAGGGAAGCAGGATCGAATAGACGCGTTTCAGGTAATACTCCTGCACAGAGTATTTACGCAGCGACAGGTAAGCCAGCGCGCCGGATATCATGAAGAAGAAAGAGACGCCCAGCCGCCCTATTCCTCCGGTCAGGTATTCGCGCGGGAACGTCAACACGGTACTGGTATCGAACATGTAGCTGTAATGCGAGGTGACAACCAGCAGTACAGCCAGAATGCGGAGAATATCAAAAAAATAATTACGTGTTGTTTGCATACTCTTTCTTGTTAACAAGCCAGCAGACAACATGACAAAGGTCCGGTTGCATACTGGGAAAATGACCAGGCCTGTTCAAGGATAACGTGTAGATTACGCTTGCGTGATACTTTGCAGATCCCTCAGCATCCTTCTGAGGCACTTAAGTTTGTTTTTATCCCGTATAACGCTCCAGAACTTGCTCAACTGAAAGAGCGTCTTATCCCCAAAGCCGTCAATAACTTTGAAGCGGTACTCCTGACGAGCATCGTCCCAGGCATAAACAATATTTTTGCAATGCAGCGAGTTGATAATGACGTCTGTATGAATAAACCACGCTAAAAAAGCGTTGAGCTTACTGAATTTCTCCGCGTCCAGTTCGTTGTGCTTTGCAAGGTCATACAATGTTCTGGCAATGTTGCCCTGTTCGTCATGCTCTTTGACGATAACCTGCCCAATCCCTTTATCTGTCTCCACTAGCCCTTCAATTTTCTGGATGAAGAGCGAGTCAGTTTCGTCGCGCGGCTTGCACTCTCTGACGTCCCGATAGACTTCACGAAGCTTACTTTTATATTTGGGAATGCTCGGGATGACGACTTTGATCAGTAGTTGATGATTGTGCGGATGCTGAAAGACGTAACGATCGTTCCCTCTGGCCAGTAAATCATTTTCGGTCAAGGTAAGCTTTTTCATACAGTGTTGACTCATAAAAGAAAAAAACAGACTGGCCCATGCAAACGAAGAGATGGCGTTACGTCATATCCTGGTTACAGCCGAGACAGTTTAATGTTAATAACCTAAACGGCAGGTCAATGAGTCATGAAGTCGGCGGACGGTTCACGTCCGCCGGAAGGCTATCAAAACGTCACGTTCACTTTTCCCCAGAATGTTCTTCCCGGTTCATTCACTGACGTATTCGCGGAGTAACCAAAGCTGCTGTTACCGGCAAGGTTCAGATGTTCGCTGTAAGCTTTATCAAACAGATTATCAACGCCCGCGCTGAGTTTCACAGACTTGTTCAGCCGGTAGGCCGCATTCGCGGAGAAGATGGCGAACCCCGCGCTGCTATCAAAATCTTTACCCACGACGTTCCCTTCGTTAATTGCGACGCGATGCTGGCTGCTGACCAGACGCAGCAGACCGGTACTGCTCCAGTCGCCGCGTTCCCATGTCAGACCCAGGCGCGCTTCAAGCGGCGGAATCTGCGGCAATGGCTGATGGTCGTCGGTATTTCGCCCCCAGGAATAAGCAAGGCTGGCATCGGTTTTCCATGTTTCGGTCAATTGATAGCCGATGCCCGCTTCTCCCCCCATGATGGTCGCATTGACGTTATCAACCTGACTTATACGGGGATGATGAGGGTCGTAACGGAACAGAATAAAATCATTAACCCGGCCAATATAGGCAGAAACCCAGCCGTTAAGACGCTTACCGGTATACTGCGCGCCAATATCAAGCTGAGTCGTCTTTTCCGTTTTGACGTTATCGAAAACATCTGCCGACCCGCCAGGGCCATAGGTGGGAGAAAAAAGCTCCCAGTAGTCGGGGAAACGCTCGGTATAGCCTATCCCCGCGTAAAACATCACGGGCATCTCCGTCAGGTTATGCTCAACGCGCACAAACCCGGCCGGTAGTAGATCCGTGCGCTGCGAGGAGCCGGTGTCAGTGAAATTGTCCACCAGCACGCGATCAAGACGCGCGCCGCCTGTCACTTTGCTTTGCTCCGTCGCAAGCCAGGTCAATTCACTGAATAAACCATAGTCGTGAAAACGGGCGTCTTTGTCCCAGCGATCATCATCTTTACTGCGATGCGTGCTCAGTTGCGTATCAACGCCGCTGCGTAACTCATAGTCTGACCACAACCACGTTCCCATCATCCGTCCGCCAACAGTACGGCGATCCAGCTGCATTGCCATTGGCATACTCATCGAATGCATGGCAGAACCGTGTTCCATTGCCGAACCCATCGCCGAACCCATGCTTCCTGACATATTCATGCCGGGAGCGCGCAGCGAGTAGTTATCCATAACGTGATTCGCATAGTTGTAGTAGATATTCGCTTCTAACTTATCAAATACCTCGCCGATGCCGGATTTCTCAAACCGCATCCCCAGGCTTTCACGCCTGAAGCGGGAGCCGTCCATACTGCGCCCGGCATAGCGGGCTTCACCGTCGCCTTTACCCGCCGTCATTTCCAGCAGCGTGTCTTTGTCTGGCGTCCAGCCCAGCGCCATATCGCCGTTCCATTTATCCCATTTCGACGGCACGCGGTCGCCATTGCCATCTTTGTAGTCACCCGCCCGGGATTTGTTGCCGATAAGCCGCAAATAGCCGTCCTCACTTCCCAGACTGATGTCCGCATTTTCATCCCAGCGGTTATTCGAGGCGGCAAGGACGCTGGCCGTCCCCTGAATACCGGGTTTATCAAAACGCGGCTGTTCCCGGTCAAAGCGGAGGGTTCCCGCAGAGTTGCCCGGCCCCCAGAGCACGGTTTCCGGCCCCTTTATCAGGGTCAGCACATCAAAACTTTCCGGGGAGATATAAGAACTCGGCGCATCCATACGTGCCGGGCAGGCTCCCGGCATTTCGCCGTTATCGGTCAAAATTCGCAGACGAGAGCCAAACATCCCGCGAAAGACCGGATCGCCGTTTGTCCCGCCATTGCGAATTTGCGAGAACCCAGGGATCGTTTTCAGATAATCAGAGCCATCGCTGGCGGGAACGGGCTGACGAGGCGTTTTTGGCGACGTGACGATTTCCAGCGGAGAAGCGACCGGCGCGGTCACAATCATTACCGAATCATCCGCCATTTTTGCATGATCGTGCTGTTCGCTTGCCCACGCCGCCTTTGCGGTCAGCGCGATCAGGACCAGAGAAGCCAGAGGAGTAAGCCCGAAGTATTGCCGTTTCATAACATTCCTTACTGTTTTTCAGGCGCAACGACGCATTGCCCGTCAAAAGGGCAAAACGCTACGCAATGTCTGTTTTTTTATTGTTTAAAACGAAAACGGAAATACAGCAGGCGGCGCGCGAGCACGCTGAGGCGCCCACGGGCGGAAGATAACGGAAAGGTGTAATGGCCGTACCGAACAACAGATAACAAACAGCAGCAACAGCCAGAGCAAGAACACCAGCGCAAACTGGACAAACGGCAGATGTACCAGCAACTGGCAGTACCCGCAGACGATCTCTTCCACGGGCGACATCGCTTTGCCGGACATCATCTGGTGAGCGACCGAAAGAGAAGTCTGACACGGCGCAGAAGCCGCCATGTCATGGTGCGAGCCTGACGACATCATCACCATTGAGTGCGACGAGTGCTCACAGTCGGCCTGGCGGGCAATTGATTTTGAAATAACGGGCGCAATAAACAACATGGCGACGGCAAATAATGCCAGCCATGCTGTTATTCGGTTGATTCGCGTTCGCCCGTGCAAAACGTTACCCGGAGTTGAGGTGTTTGCCAGATTGTAACTGATTTACATTCGCAATATCACAACTAATTACAGGGGAACAGGTGATTCATAGCCCCACACATCACATCTCGCTCCCCTGACCTGCGCTAAAACTTATAGTGCTCTTTACTCAGGCCATATTTCTTCATTCTGAGATAGAGCTTTTTACGGGGAATTTGCAGGTACTCTGCCACTTCGTTAATGCGCCCCTGATGGATATTCAGCGCTTCGGTGATGATCTGCCGTTCAACGTCTTCAACCCGCTGGTCAAGCGGCGTCGGCTCACCGACATGCATCTGTGGATTCGCCGTTTCCGCGAGCGGCAATACCCCCACGGCAAACAGTTCGGCGGCGTTCGCCAGTTCACGGACGTTGTTCGGCCACACCCGGCGCATCATCCCCTTCAGCAGGTCGTTATCCACCTCTGGCACCGGATGATTCAGCCGCTGACAGGCTTTCTGCAAATAGTGATGGAACAACGGCCCGATATCATCAGGTCGCTGTGACAGGGGCTGACAGGCGATTTGCGTCATGGCGAAACAGTAATAAAGCTCCGCCACAATCTGGTTGCTGGCCGCCAGTTCCACCAGCGAAGCGTTGCCGATACCGATCAGGCGAAAAGGCCGCCGCTCCAGACTCTGCAACTGCACCAGTTGATGCTGCTGTTCGCGGGTCAGATTCTCCGGGTGACTTAATACCAGCGTCCCACCCTGAACCTGCGCTATAAGCTCATTAAGTTTTTGGGCACTGGCAGGGGTCAGTTCGCAGTAAATAAAAGGGCCCCCGGCGTTACGCCCCAGCTGATGCAAATAGCGCGCGCCGGTCATGCGGCCGGTTCCCGGTTCGCCGTAAAGCCAGACCGCAATATCCGTTTCTGCCAGTTGCTGTAAGCGCTGACGATACTGATGCGTCCATTGGCTGCGCCCAATTAGCTCAACCTGCAACTTCTGCTGGCAGTACTGGCGACGCGCTATCACCGATTGCCTATGGCGTAACGCCGCCTCAACCAGCGAGAGTAACTTGCCCGGGTCTACCGGCTTTTGCAGGAAATCCCAGGCCCCTTTTTTCACCGCATCCACCGCCATAGGCACGTCACCATGTCCGGTGATAAGCAGAATCGGCAGCTGCTCGTCATCCTGATGAAACAACGTCATCAAATCGATGCCGGAGCAGCCAGGCATGCAGACATCGCTCAACACGATACCGGGCCAGTCCTTCTGCACCCACTCCCGCGCATCAAAGGGATTATTGCAGACACAGACGCGATAGCCCGCCTGCTCAAGCAGCTGTGTATAGGCATCAAGCACATCGGCATCATCATCAATCAGCAGAATCGAACATTCATTACTCAACATCTTTTACATCCGTCACATTGAATTGCAGCACCACGCAGGCATTTCGCGTCAACGTGGACGCCAGGCGCAACGCGCCTTCCATTTGCGTCATCAGCGAGACACAAATCGAAAGCCCAATGCCCAGCCCCACATCTTTACTGGTCGTAAACGGCTTCAGTAATGAGGGTAGCAAGGCCGCAGGCCAGCCGGGGCCATTGTCGGCAATCAACACGCACAGCGTATCGCCCTGAATTTGCCAGCTCACCGTAATTGCCGCCGCGTTCGGGCAGGCGTCGAGCGCATTCGCCAGCACGTTCACCAGCACCTGCTGGATGCGTATTTCATCACCGCTGACCCAAACGGTTTCATCCGGTATCGCGAGCGCCCCCTGCTGAGGCTTATGGCGCATCGCCAGCAGTTCCCACGCCGCCGTAAACGTCTGGCGCAAATCAACCGGATGCAGCGGCGTTTCCAGTTCAGCACGACGGGTAAACTGGCGCAGCGAGCGGATAATCGCGTCAATGCGGTTAATCAGCCCTTCCGCTTTGCTTAACGTCGTTCGCGCCTGCTCCGTCTGCCCCTGTTCAATCGCCCGCCCCGCCGTAAACAGATACATCGACAGCGCATTCAGCGGCTGGTTGATCTCATGCGCCAGCGTGGTCATCGTCTGCCCGACCACCGCCAGTTTTGCCGTCTGGATCAGCTCGTCCTGGGTAGCGCGCAGATCGGCCTCAATCGCTTTTCGCTCGGCAATCTCCTGCTCAAGTTGCTGTTTTTGCGCGTTAAGCTGACCCAGCGTGTGGCGAAGCAAACCCGCAATCCGCCCCAGCTCATCCCGCCCATACACCGGAATCGTGGCATCCGTCCGCCCTAAACCAATCTGCACCACCGCCTGATTCAGCGCGGTAAAGCGTTTCACCAGCCGCGAACGGATAAAATAATGGTTCAACACCCATGCCAGCAGCAGCGCCAGCAGCGTCGCCACCAGAATCAACCCGCCGCTAACGCGGACAATCTGCTCCATACGCTGATTAAACATCTGCATTTGCTGGTGACTGCTGCCAAGCTGGGCCTCAAGCAGCGTCCTGAAGCGCCCCAGCGTCGCTTCTCTGGCGCGACTGGCATCCACTAACGCTTTTTGCGCGGCGACATAGTCGCGCATGGTGTCCGGCATTTTATTTTTCACCATGCCAATTTCCAGCAGCTCATCAATGGTTTGTCGCAGGGTGATCGTGCTCGGCCAGTCATTCAGCGCACGAATATTTTCATCCGCCGTTTTTTTCAGGTTTTCGAGATAGCGGATATGCGTCTCAACCAGCATGCCATCATCATTTCCAGACTTCAGTTCATTGAGCCTGTCGCGCAGGTCGTCAACAATTTGATTCTCGATGCGCGCCAGCGTATAGACCTGCTGCTGCTCGTTCTGTACTTCACGGGAGCGTTTCAGATACTGCGCCGCATCGCCTTGCCGGGCTTCAATCTGATCCAGCAGCGTTCCCTGTTGCCAGGTGAAATCCTGCACCAGAGAATTCAGTTCGGTGGTGAAATCATCGTGCAGCCAGTCAATACGCGCAGACAGCTCACCCACCTTTTCACGTACCAGAAACATGTTGTAGAGCACGCGATCCAGTTCCGACAGCAGCGCGCGGCTGTCCTGCAAAATCACCGCCAGCTGCTGGCGTTCTGCGGGTGACAGCCCCTGGCTCAGCCGCTCGATTTTATCCAGATGCTGAATAATCTGGTTGCGCAGTTGCAGGCGCACCGTAGTGTTCGGCGCCAGCAAAAACTCATTCAACTGATCCACCACCAGATTGAGATTCCCTTCAATCAGAAAAGCAGAATGGATGCGGGGAAAATACTCATCCAGCGAATAGCGTATTTGCGAGCTTTGCTCATGCCATGAATAGAGGCTGACGCTGCTGACTATCAGCGTCAGCAGCGCCCCCATCAGGAAAGCGCCCCGTAAACTGCTGCTGATGCTGATTTGCCGCAGACGTTGCAGCATTGACCCGCCCTTCATTTCAGTTCTTCCAGTTTATTGATAGCCTGACGCTGGTTGTTGAGAAACCAGATCTGCCACTCCATCATTTGCTGCTCCGCAAAGCTCTTATTGTCGAACTGCGCCAGCCAGGCTTCATCTTCACTGCTTGCCGGATCGACCGGCACACGGGTTAGCAGCGCGCGTATTTCAGGCAACGGGCGCTTAAGACGGGCTTCCGCGCTGTGCAGCGCTCGCCAGGCATCTTTCAACTGGGCGAGACGAAAGCTGATTGCCGTATCAAACATACGCTGAACCAGACGCTGACGTTTCAGGATCAGCCGATAATTTAACGGCGGTTGATTCATCAGCACCGCCTGTTGCGCTGCCCGTGGGTTTCCTGCCGCCAGCGGCGTAACCGGATATTTCCCCGTATTGGCGTCAGCGAGGATCCGCTGCCCTTCCGGGCTTAGCAGATAGCGAATAAAACGCCGCGCTTCGCTGGCATGCTGGCTGTTTTTGAGTACCGCGACATAGGTGGGCGAAACGGCCGACTGCGGAAAGTAGGTAAAGGCCAGATGAGGATCGTTCAGCAACAGATTGGCATAGTTATCAATCACCGGGCCGGCCACGCCCAGCCCGCTTTTTATTTTATCCGCCACGCCAAAGCTGCGTGATGAAATCGTCACGAGGTTTCCCGCACTCGCCAACAACGTTTCCCATCCCTGCGCCCAGCCTTTTTGTTGCAACAGCGCCTCCACCATCAGGTGGTTGGTATCCGAGCGCGATGGGCTGCTCATCAGCAGCGCCCCCTGATATCTGGGATCGGTCAGGTCGTCCCAGTCCGTTGGCGAAGGCAGATGCCGTGCAGTCAGCGCCGAGCGATTAATCAGCAAACCGAATCCCGATATAGCCACGGCAACGGAGGTTGAACGGATCGATTCCGGTACCAGATGTTGACTGACTGACGGCGCACCGTTGAACGGCGCCAGTTTTTGATGTTCCTGAAGATGCTGAAGCAACATCGGCGACGAGGTCAGAATCAGATCAACGTTTTCTGCATTTGCCGTATCAAGCAACTGTTCCAGCGAGGCGCTGGTGCGATTGAGCGTGCGGATCATCACCGACCCCGGCTCCGTCTGCCAGCGCTGGATAATCCACGCGGTGGCGCTGGGGGAAAATGTTGTCGCCATCACCAGTTCATTGCTTTGCGCCGCACAGGGTCTGAACAACGCGGTCAGCAGCAGCAACGCGAACGTTTTGCTAACCATCCCGCCCCGACGAAGAAACATGTTTGTGATCCCGTTCATAAATATTGAGATATCGAAAAAATAACGTTGAGACAAAACTTACCCGTTTATGACGATTAGCGGATGAATAACCACTATCGTAAAAATATTCGTGCTGGCATCCGAAAATACCAGCAAAGATTACCAGATAATGAATGTGGAATTTGTTAATATCTGCACAAGCCAGACATAAAATCAGCGCCTGATTAATTACGCCGCATTTCACTCATTCAAAACGTGTCAAAAATAGCCTTTCAATTCATCATTTTGAGTCAATTTTGACACATTTCATCGACTTGAGTTTCATCGCCGCTTATTTCACTCTTCATGCCGAATACTCCTGATGTTCATACCAATATAAAATACAGGTGACGACATGTTATCAATATTTAAAACAGGGCCATCGGCGAATAAAGTTCCTGCTGAGAAAATTCAGGCAACTTATGGTCGATACCGTATGCAGGCGCTGCTTAGCGTATTTCTGGGCTATCTGGCGTACTATATTGTGCGCAATAACTTCACATTATCCACGCCTTACCTGAAAGAACAGTTAGACCTGAGCGCCACGCAGATCGGTTTGCTCAGCAGCTGTATGCTCATTGCGTACGGAATCAGCAAAGGCGTCATGAGCAGCCTCGCAGATAAAGCCAGCCCGAAAGTCTTTATGGCCTGCGGCCTGGTGCTGTGCGCTATCGTAAACGTCGGATTGGGGTTCAGTACCGCATTCTGGATCTTCGCTGCGCTGGTTGTCCTGAACGGCCTGTTTCAGGGGATGGGCGTCGGCCCCTCTTTTATCACTATCGCTAACTGGTTCCCGCGTCGGGAGCGTGGACGTGTGGGGGCGTTCTGGAACATTTCGCATAACGTTGGCGGCGGGATTGTCGCCCCGATCGTAGGTGCCGCGTTTGCAATCCTCGGCAGTGAACACTGGCAGAGCGCCAGCTACATTGTTCCGGCCTGCGTGGCGGTGGTTTTCGCCCTGATTGTACTGCTGCTTGGTAAAGGCTCGCCGCGTGAGGAGGGCCTGCCTGCGCTGGAAGAGATGATGCCGGAAGAGAAAGTGGTGCTGAAGACCAGACACGCCGTAAAAGCGCCGGAGAACATGAGCGCATTCCAGATCTTCTGCACGTACGTGCTGCGTAACAAAAACGCCTGGTATGTCTCCCTTGTGGACGTGTTCGTCTATATGGTGCGCTTCGGCATGATCAGCTGGTTGCCTATCTACCTGCTGACGGTGAAACATTTTTCCAAGGAACAGATGAGCGTCGCCTTCCTGTTTTTTGAATGGGCGGCCATTCCTTCTACCCTGCTGGCCGGCTGGCTCTCCGACAAACTGTTCAAAGGTCGTCGGATGCCGTTAGCCATGATCTGTATGGCGCTGATCTTCGTCTGCCTGATCGGTTACTGGAAAAGTGAATCTCTGCTGATGGTGACGGTTTTCGCGGCGATTGTTGGCTGCCTGATTTACGTCCCGCAGTTTCTGGCCTCCGTCCAGACGATGGAAATTGTTCCCAGCTTTGCCGTAGGTTCAGCCGTTGGCTTACGCGGATTTATGAGCTACATCTTTGGCGCCTCGTTAGGTACCAGCCTGTTTGGCGTAATGGTGGATAAAATGGGCTGGCACGGCGGTTTCTATCTGCTGATGGGCGGGATCGTCTGCTGCATTCTGTTCTGCTATCTCTCTCATCGCGGCGCGCTGGAACTTGAGCAACAGCGTAAGAACACTCAGCAGGAAGACGCCTCTTTAACACTGGCCGACGCACAATAATCGCCCACACCAGGGAAAAGAAAACCCCGGATAGCTTTTGTTATCCGGGGTTCGGCATGATCTGAAAGAAGCGGGATACGATATTTTTTGACACAAAAACAAAGGGGCTACCTTTCGGTAACCCCTTGTTTAATCTGGCGGAAGCGCAGAGATTCGAACTCTGGAACCCTTTCGGGTCGCCGGTTTTCAAGACCGGTGCCTTCAACCGCTCGGCCACACTTCCTGAATGAGGCGCACTATAAACATCCCGATGCGCCGTGTAAAGCCCGAATGTGTTCGTTTGCCTGAAAAACAGGCAAAAAGCTGTTAATAGCCTGAAATAACAACAAATTGACCATTTATTCAGCATAAAAAAGAGGCCCGGCGGCAAATGTTCCGTTGCGCCTCTTTTATTATGCGCTCATCATCAACCTTTACTGCCGCCTCTTCTCCCCCGTCACGTTTTATGTCGGGTGGGTTTCGCGACAACGCCTGAAATAACATGCTTAACCTGTTAGAGATCAAATGCGTAAAGATGGGTAAAACCGCTGTGTGATTATCAGCGGTTTTATTATCCTCTTTCGCTAACTACATCTGTCATAAGAGAGTGACTCATGGATCGTATTATTACTTCTTCACGCGACCGCACATCGCTACTCAGCACCCATAAAGTGCTGCGCAATACCTATTTCCTGCTGAGCCTGACGCTGGCGTTCTCTGCGATCACCGCCACCGCCAGTACGGTGCTGATGCTGCCGTCTCCGGGTCTCATTCTGACGCTGGTAGGCATGTACGGTCTGATGTTCCTGACCTATAAAACGGCGAATAAACCCACCGGTATCCTGTCGGCGTTCGCCTTTACCGGCTTCCTGGGCTACATTCTTGGCCCAATTCTCAACGCCTACCTCTCAGCGGGTATGGGCGATGTTATCGGCATGGCGCTGGGCGGTACGGCACTGGTCTTCTTCTGCTGCTCCGCTTATGTACTGACAACGCGTAAAGATATGTCCTTCCTGGGCGGTATGCTGATGGCGGGTATCGTTGTGGTGCTGATTGGCATGGTTGCGAATATCTTCCTGCAACTGCCTGCGCTGCATCTGGCCATCAGCGCGGTGTTTATCCTGATCTCTTCCGGGGCAATCCTGTTCGAGACCAGCAACATCATCCGTGGCGGTGAGACGAACTACATTCGCGCAACGGTCAGCCTGTATGTCTCGCTGTACAATATCTTCGTCAGCCTGCTGAGCATTCTGGGCTTCGCCAGCCGCGATTAAGATATAAGAACGCATTAACCAGGCCCCGCTTATGCGGGGCTTTGTTTTTTGGTAAACTGACGCCAGTTTGACTAACGCTGTGAAGAATTTATGTTGATCTTTGAAGGCAAAGAAATCAGTACGGATAGCGAAGGCTATTTAAAAGAGACGGCGGAATGGAGCGAACCTCTGGCAGTCGCGATTGCTGAAAAGGAAGGTATTACCCTCTCTCCTGAACACTGGGAAGTGGTGCGTTTTGTGCGTGATTTCTACCTGGAGTTTAATACGTCTCCGGCCATCCGTATGCTGGTGAAAGCAATGGCGAATAAGTTTGGCGAAGAAAAAGGCAACAGCCGCTACCTGTATCGCCTGTTTCCGAAAGGCCCGGCAAAGCAGGCAACGAAGATTGCTGGCCTGCCTAAACCGGTGAAATGTATTTAATAGCGGATACGGAAACCTGTTAACTCCTCGCCAGGACGATGTGGCTCACTCAGAACCCTGTCTACCCTGGCGCTACGTGGCCCACCATCCTTCAGCCACTTCATCAGTTTGTCCACCTGTTCACTTTCGCCACAGGCCACCACCTCCACGCTTCCATCATCCAGATTGCGCGCATAGCCCGTCAGCCCCAGGCGCTGCGCTTCATGCTGCGTGGTATAGCGAAAACCAACGCCCTGAACCCGACCGTGTACCCAGGCGATTATGCAAACTTTCGACATTGTTGTGCTCCTTATCATCGCGGGGCGCGTTGCAAATCCTCGCAAAACTCAGGACAATGGCGCCCATTTCTTTGATTCGACAGAATAGCAAATTATGAGTGTACGTTTAGTGTTAGCCAAAGGGCGCGAAAAATCTTTACTTCGTCGCCATCCGTGGGTCTTTTCCGGTGCCGTAGCCCGAATGGAAGGTAAAGCCAGCCTCGGTGAAACCATCGATATTGTTGACCATCAGGGTAAATGGTTAGCGCGCGGCGCCTATTCTCCCGCCTCGCAAATTCGTGCACGCGTCTGGACATTCGATCAGGCGGAATCCATCGACATTGCGTTCTTCACTCGTCGTCTGCACCAGGCGCAACAGTGGCGCGACTGGCTGGCGAAAAAAGACGGGCTGGACAGCTACCGTCTGATCGCCGGTGAATCCGATGGCTTGCCGGGCATCACTATCGACCGCTTCGGTAACTTCCTGGTTCTGCAACTATTGAGCGCAGGTGCGGAATATCAACGCGCCGCGCTGATCAGCGCATTGCAAACGCAGTATCCCGAATGTGCGATCTACGACCGCAGCGACGTCGCCGTGCGTAAAAAAGAAGGGATGGAACTCACCCAGGGGCCTGTCACTGGCGAACTGCCGCCGGCCCTGCTGCCCATTGAAGAGCATGGCATGAAGCTGCTGGTGGATATTCAGGGGGGTCATAAGACAGGCTATTACCTCGATCAGCGTGACAGCCGCCTGGCGACACGTCGCTATGTGGAAAACCAGCGCGTGCTGAACTGCTTCTCCTATACCGGCGGTTTTGCCGTGTCGGCACTGATGGGCGGTTGCCGTCAGGTGGTGAGCGTTGATACATCGCAGGAAGCGCTGGATATCGCGAAGCAAAACGTTGAGCTGAACAAACTGGATCTGAGCAAAGCCGAGTTTGTGCGTGACGATGTGTTCAAACTGCTGCGCACCTATCGCGATCGTGGAGAGAAATTCGACGTCATCGTGATGGACCCGCCGAAGTTCGTCGAAAATAAAAGCCAACTTATGGGGGCCTGTCGCGGCTATAAAGATATCAACATGCTGGCTATCCAGTTGTTGAATCCGGGCGGCGTGCTGTTGACGTTCTCCTGTTCCGGCCTGATGACCACAGATTTATTTCAGAAAATCATTGCAGATGCCGCAATAGATGCCGGTCGTGATGTACAATTTATAGAGCAGTTCCGTCAGGCTGCCGATCATCCGGTGATCGCTACCTACCCGGAAGGGCTGTATCTGAAAGGGTTTGCCTGTCGCGTCATGTAACTTGAAAAGTGGAATGTTACCCTCATATTGAGAGTATCTATTTCCCGGGAGGTGACTATGATTGCCAGCAAATTCGGTATCGGCCAGCAGGTCCGCCATTCCCTGTTAGGTTACCTCGGAGTGGTCGTGGATATCGACCCGGAATATTCGCTTGATGAACCGTCACCTGATGAGCTGGCGGTTAACGACGAACTTCGCGCCGCTCCCTGGTATCACGTGGTGATGGAAGATGATGAAGGCCAGCCTGTACATACCTATCTGGCTGAAGCCCAGTTAAGCAGTGAAACGCAAGATGAGCATCCCGAGCAACCCTCGATGGATGAACTGGCGCGCACTATTCGCAAACAGCTGCAAGCGCCGCGTCTGCGCAACTGATTCAACGTAAAATGCCCGATAGCGCGACGCTTATCGGGCTTACACGCTATGTCTGAGCCCTTATTTCGCCAGCCCTAAACGCGGAATCTCTATTGCCGGACAGCGATCCATCACGACTTTCAATCCCGCATTTCGCGCCAGCACGGCGGCCTGCTCATTAATTACGCCCAGTTGCATCCATAAGGTCCTCGCGCCAATGGCGATAGCTTCCTGCGCGACGCCCCATGCGGCTTCTGAATTACGGAAGACATCAACCATATCGACCCTTTCCGGTATGTCCGTCAGCTTCGCATAGCCTTTCTGCCCCAACAACGTGGTTCCGGCCACCTTCGGCGAGACAGGAATAACGTGGTAGCCCTGGTCGAGTAAATATTTCATCACACGGTAACTTGGGCGCTCGGGCTTATCACTTGCCCCCACCAGCGCGATGGTACGCGTGGACGTCAAAATGCCAGCGATATCGGTCTCTTTCATCATCTTTCTCCAGGCTGTTTTGCAAAGTGTACGACAAACCTGACATTGCAACCATTCATCCCATACGGACGTATGAGAGCAAAAGCTAAAAATATGTCTATATGTTAGTAAACATGATTAGCGAAAAATTTTGATACATTATTAATCGGGCGGTTTTTGGACAGGAGAACCCTATGAAAACCGGCATTATAACCATGTTATTCGTTCTGTATTTGCCGGTAACCGCCTTTGCCACGACCCTTCGTCTTTCAAATGACATTGACCTTTTAGTGTTAGACGGCAAAAAAGTCTCCAGTTCATTGCTGCGCGGCGCGGACAGCATCGAACTGGACAATGGCCCGCATCAGCTTGTGTTTCGCGTTGAGAAAACCATTCGCCTGTCCAGCCACGAGGAACGACTCTACATTTCTCCCCCGCTGGTGATCAGCTTTAACACGCAACTCATCAGCCAGGTCAATTTTCATCTTCCGCATCTGGAAACCGAACGAGAAGCCGCGCATTTTTCCACCACGCCGCGTCTGGAACTGCTGGACGGCGACGCAATGCCGATCCCGGTCAAACTGGATATTCTGGCAATCACCTCGACCGCCAAAATCATTGATTACGAAACCGAAACTGAGCGCTACAACAAAGCCGATAAACGCGCCTCCTTGCCGCAGTTCGCCACGATGATGGCCGATGACAGCACGCTGCTTTCCGGGATCTCTGAGCTGGACGCCGTTCCGCCGCAGTCTCAGGCACTCACGGAGCAGCGACTCAAATACTGGTTCAAACAAGCCGATCCGCAAACGCGTAATAACTTCCTGCAATGGGCGGAAAAACAACCGCCTTCCTGACATTTTATGTCGACGCTGGCGAGTATGACGAGTCGGCGCGCATTTTTTTCGTCTTTCTCTTGCAGCGTCAAGCGCTTCCAGTACTCTGTAGCAAGGTTAACTACGGAATTGAACTATGGAACTGACGACTCGCACCTTGCCTGCGCGCAAACACATTGCTCTGGTGGCGCACGACCACTGCAAACAGATGTTAATGAGCTGGGTGGAACGCCACCAGCCGCTGCTGGAAAAGCACGAGCTTTATGCCACAGGCACAACCGGAAACTTAATTCAACGCGCCACGGGTATGAACGTTAACGCAATGCTGAGCGGCCCGATGGGCGGCGATCAGCAGGTCGGCGCCCTGATCTCTGAAGGGAAGATTGATGTGCTGATTTTCTTCTGGGACCCGCTCAATGCCGTTCCGCACGATCCAGATGTGAAGGCGCTCCTGCGTCTGGCTACGGTGTGGAACATTCCGGTCGCCACCAACGCGTCTACGGCTGACTTTATTGTCCAGTCTCCCCATTTTAACGATGCCGTGGATATCCTGATCCCGGATTATCAACGTTACCTGGCTGAACGCCTGAAATAACGCTCCCACAGGCGGCACAAGCCGCCTGCTCTTAAGGTTTCCTCGCCACCGGCACATCCAGATGCTTAAGATCGTCCACAAAGCGCGACGGGTTCTCTTTGTTAAATAACAACCAGACCCGATGCCGGGCGCGCGTCAGCGCCACATACAGCAGTCGCCGCTCTTCCGCATCCGGGAAATCCTCCACCTGCGGCAATAATGCTTCTTCCATAATCGACTCGCGCGCAGGCGCCGGGAAACCATCACTGCCTTCCTGTAACCCGACAATAATCACATAGTCAGCCTGCTGGCCTTTACTGGCATGGATGGTCATAAAATCCAGTTGCAGCTTAGGCCAGCGGGTCGCCGCTTTTTCAAGACTGGCTGGCTTCAGATGATGGTAGCGCGCCAGTACCAGAATGCGCTCATCCTCTTTCGCATATCCTGAAAGCTTATCCAGCAAGGCATCCAGCTGGTTTTCATCCAGTAACGTTACCGCTTTCTTATCGCCCGCCGTCAGACTGTTAAGCGGCTTTTTGAGCTGATGCGGATTCTGCTGGATAAAACGATTGGCGATTTCGCCAATGCGCCCGTTAAAACGGTAGGTTGTGTCGAGGTCACAGCGATCGCCCTCGCCAAAAGAGTGATGAAACGCGGTCGTTAAAGAGAGCTGCGCCCCACTGAAACGGTAAATCGCCTGCCAGTCATCGCCAACGGCAAACAGCGTGGTATGCGAATTTTGTTTGCGCAGCGCCGCCAGCAACGCCGCACGCTGCGGGGAGATATCCTGAAATTCGTCCACCAGAATATGTTTCCAGGGACTGATAAAACGCCCCTTTTCCAGGATAACGATCGCCTGGTGGATAAGCCCGGAGAAATCGACGGCGTTCTCCTCTTTCAGCGCGCCTTTCCACGCTTTCAGCAACGGCGCCATCAATTTGATGCGCTTACTGAACAGATCGCGAATCTCCTCAGGCGCACTGGCGATCATCTCAGACTGAGCGCCGCCATGCATTCGCATCAGGCTCACCCAACGGTCCAGCCGGGAGGCCAGACGGCGCTGTAGCTTTTCATCATCCCAGAAATTGCCCTCAGGCAGCGGCCATTGCATTTCCTCTTCCAGCCACTGCCGCCACCCTTTCGCCTGCGCTTTTTTCTCGCTGCACTGCTGACGCCAGGTTTTGATAAACAGTTTATGTCTCGCGGCAGCGTCGTTTTCCAGTTTGCTGATGGTCGGGACTTTCTTACTCCCCTGCTGAATGATATGCAGCGCCAGGGCGTGGAACGTACGGGCGGCGATCGCGTCCGTATGCAATCTTTCACGAATGCGTTCGTCCATCTCTTCTGCGGCCTTGCGGCCAAAGGCCAGCAGCAGAATTTGCTCAGCCGCCGCTTCTCCCCTGGCTAACAGCCAGCCTGCGCGCGCGACCAGCACAGACGTCTTACCGCTCCCGGCTCCCGCAAGCACCAGCAAAGAATGTTCACCATTGACCACGGCTCTGGCCTGCGCCGGATTCAGCGGCGAGGACTCAATGTTCTGGAAGAAGTCGGCATATTCCGTCAGCATCACCTCGGTATAGGCCTGATTATGCTGCTGGCGGCATCCCTCGATATCGTTCAACCATGCCAGACAGCTACGCCAGGCATCGCGGCAGTTCTCAAACTCCTCCAGGCGATTAACCGGCAGCGGTAATGCAGCAAAAGCGCGGCGAATGTGTTGCTGTAATCCTGACGTTTGCTCGCGCGTTAACCACCGTTTTTCTCCGGTTCGCTCGGCAATAAGATCCCGTTGTTCCTGTAAAACCCGGGCCGCCACCTCGCTCATCTCCTGGCTCCAGCGCTGCCAGTGCGCATCCAGGTAGTGATGAAAACGCTGCGTCTCTGCCCATTCAGTACCGTGCAGACGCACCACTTTGTCATCCGGGAGGACAAACTCAAGCTCCCCCCACACCAGTCCCCGTTTACAATGAATAGCCAGTAACTGATTGAATGGAATAAGATACTCGTGGCGATCGCCCGAGACTTTAATACCGGCATTGAGAATAACGGCCCGATCGTACGGGTGTTGCGCCAGACGTTTTCCAAGAGAAGTTGCTTTCAGTTCCATGACTCAGCGAATCCAGACGAAGAGTATTTCTTGTCAGTGTAACCGCCAGAGAAAACGTGCTCCAGCCCAAAAAAACGTTACAATTGCCTGCAATCACAGAAAACCAGAGTTAGCCGAGGGTTTATGCGTACTGTTCTGAATATTTTAAATTTTGTATTGGGTGGTTTTGCCACCACTCTGGCCTGGCTGCTGGCGACGCTCGTCAGCATCGTGCTCATTTTCACATTACCGTTAACCCGCTCATGCTGGGAGATTACAAAACTTTCGCTGCTTCCCTACGGCAATGAGGCCGTTCATGTTGACGAGCTGAACCCGGCAGGGAAAAGCACGCTGTTGAATACCGGCGGTACGGTACTCAATGTTTTCTGGCTGATCGTCTTTGGCTGGTGGCTCTGCCTGATGCACATCGCCTCCGGCATTGCGCAATGCATTACGATCATCGGCATTCCCGTCGGCATCGCGAATTTTAAAATCGCCGCCATTGCGCTCTGGCCGGTAGGGCGTCGCGTGGTTTCCGTAGAGACAGCTCGCGCGGCGCGTGAAGCCAGTGCGCGTCGCCGCTTTGAGTAATCAGGACTGATGGCCTTTATGTTAAGTCCCTTGCTCAAACGCTATACCTGGAACAGCACCTGGCTGTATTACGTTCGCATTTTTATCGCGCTATGCGGCACAACGGCCCTGCCCTGGTGGTTGGGCGATGTCAAACTCACCATACCGTTAACGCTCGGTATGGTCGCCGCCGCCCTGACCGATCTGGATGATCGTCTCACCGGGCGTCTGCGCAATTTAATCATCACATTAATCTGTTTTTTTATCGCCTCCGCTTCCGTGGAACTGCTCTTTCCCTGGCCGTGGCTGTTCGCAATTGGATTAACGCTCTCTACCAGCGGATTCATTCTGCTCGGCGGTTTAGGGCAGCGTTACGCCACCATTGCTTTCGGGGCGCTGCTTATCGCTATTTACACGATGCTGGGCACCTCGCTTTACGACCAGTGGTATCAACAGCCCATTCTGCTCCTTGCTGGCGCCGTATGGTACAACCTGCTGACGCTGACCGGGCATCTGCTCTTCCCAATTCGCCCCCTACAGGATAATCTGGCGCGCAGCTACGAACAGCTTGCACGCTACCTGGAGTTGAAGTCGCGCTTGTTTGACCCGGATATCGAGGATGAAAGCCAGGCGCCGCTGTATGATTTAGCGCTGGCCAACGGACAACTGATGGCGACGCTGAATCAGACGAAAGTCTCTCTTCTTACTCGCTTACGCGGCGACCGGGGGCAACGGGGAACCCGTCGCACGCTGCACTACTATTTTGTCGCGCAGGATATTCACGAGCGTGCAAGCTCATCGCATATTCAGTATCAGACGTTGCGCGATCATTTCCGCCACAGCGACGTGATGTTCCGTTTCCAGCGCCTGATGTCGATGCAGGGGCAAGCCTGTATGCAGCTCTCACGCTGTATATTACTGCGTACGCCTTATCAGCATGATCCACACTTTGAACGCGCGTTTACCCATATTGATGCGGCGCTCGAACGTATGCGCGCCGCTGGAGCATCTGCTGACTTACTCAAAACACTGGGCTTTTTATTGTCCAATCTGCGGGCGATTGATGCGCAACTGGCGACGATTGAATCCGAGCAGGCGCAGGCAATGCCGCGCAGCGAATCAGAAAACCTGCTTGCCGACGACAGTCCTCACGGATTCAGTGATATCTGGCTACGTCTGAGCCGTAACTTCACTCCCGATTCAGCGCTATTTCGCCACGCGGTGCGTATGTCGCTGGTGCTCTGCGTCGGTTACGCGCTGATCCAGATTACCGGCATGACTCACGGTTACTGGATCCTGCTCACCAGCCTGTTCGTCTGCCAGCCTAACTATAACGCCACGCGGCACCGGCTGGCGCTGAGGGTCATCGGGACGCTGGTCGGCGTCGCCATTGGTATACCAATCTTGTGGTTTGTCCCCTCGCTTGAAGGCCAGTTGATACTGCTGGTCATCACCGGCGTCCTGTTTTTTGCTTTTCGAAACGTACAGTATGCCCATGCGACGATGTTCATCACCCTGCTGGTGCTACTCTGTTTTAACCTGCTGGGTGAAGGCTTCGAAGTTGCCTTGCCGCGCGTGATCGATACGCTGATCGGCTGTGCGATCGCGTGGGCCGCCGTCAGCTTTATCTGGCCCGACTGGCGCTTTCGTAACCTGCCGTGTGTCCTGCAACGGGCCACGGATGCGAACTGCCGCTACCTGGACGCGATCCTTGAGCAGTATCATCAGGGGCGGGATAACCGGCTGGCCTACCGCATTGCCCGCCGTGACGCCCACAACCGTGATGCCGAGCTGGCCTCGGTGGTGTCGAATATGTCCAGCGAACCCGATGTCACTGCCGAAACTCGTGAGGCGGCGTTCCGGTTACTCTGCCTCAATCATACCTTTACCAGCTATATCTCTGCTCTGGGCGCGCATCGCGAACAGCTCACCAACCCGGATGTCCTGGCGCTGCTGGATGATGCAGTGTGTTATGTCGATGATGCGCTTCACCATCAACCCGCCGATGAACAGCGCGTTCACCAGGAGCTGGCAAGCCTGAAAGAGCGGATTCAGCACCTGGAGCCAAAACCAGACAGTAAAGAACCCCTGGTGGTGCAACAAGTCGGCCTGCTCATTGCATTACTGCCTGAGATTGGTCGTTTACAGCGGCAAATCACGCCGTCGCCTTCTGGTGCTCCGGCGTAAGCGACTGCGCCCACTCAGCAAGCTCCTGGCGGCGTACCGCCGGGAGCGCCGCTTCATGTACGCCAGCAATCGCCCCTTCTAACGCATAGAGAGTTTTCACCGTCAGCAGCTTATTGCTCTCTCTTAGCCGCAGCCAACACATTTTTGCGCCGAGTATCCGCAATGTGTTTTCATCATTAATTCCGGCCTCATGCAGAAGGTTCTCCAGATGAAACGTCACGTTTGGCAGATTCTTCAATCGACGTTGTGAAAAACGGGTACGTTTTTCTTTTATGGCAGCATCCAGCGAATACTGCGATAAAAGCACCAGCTGTTGTTGATCGCGCCATAAGCTTTCATCCACCCGGTAATAATTCAACATGACGGGACGGCCACGTTTCATAAATGTTAACCAAACGGGAGAATGCTTCACGCAGTACGCGACGCTTTGCTCACAGGCGCGCAGGTATAGCTCTCCCTCAGCCACCATCGCAAACACCGTATCCTCGATTGTCAGGCTGTAGCTACCAAACAGCGAACGATAGTGAACCGTGCCCAGAGAGGCTAAATATTCTTGTGATTTATAGATCTTGTCATAGGAACGTAATTTCATAAAATCCCTTTTAAATCATAAAGTAAAAGAATGATTTGCAGTAACAGATCCGTTAATGACGAAAATAGGCAACTTATTCTCAGTGAGCAAGATGAATTTCATTTTTACGGCGACAACAGATAAAAATTGCGAGTCTGTTTCCGAAAATAGGGTTGATCTTTATTGGCGGCAGAGTTACTGTATATCCATACAGTAACCCACAGGGCTGGATTGATTATGTACACTTCAGGCTATGCAAATCGTTCTTCGTTGTTCTCTTCCACTGCGGGCAGCATTGCGCGCGTCTCTTCAGAGAACACCACCGCCGGGCTTATTAGCGAAGTGGTCTATCGCGAGGACCAGCCCATGATGACGCAATTACTGCTTTTACCGCTGCTGCAACAATTAGGTCAGCAATCACGCTGGCAGCTCTGGCTGACGCCGCAACAAAAGCTGAGCCGGGAATGGGTTCAATCTGCGGGGCTGCCTTTAACAAAAGTGATGCAGATTAGCCAACTTTCTCCATGCCATACGCTGGAGTCGATGATTCGCGCATTGCGGACGGGCAACTACAGCGTCGTTATCGGCTGGCTGGCGGATGAGCTCAGTGAAGAAGAACACACCCGGCTTGTGCAAGCGGCAGATGAGGGAAATGCGATGGGATTTATCATGCGTCCTGTGAGCGCACACGCTCATGCCACGAGACACCATTCCGGGCTAAAAATTCACTCAAATTTATATCATTGAGTGAAATTAGGATTTATCCTGGAATTTTTTTTCTGCTCTTTGATCTGCTCTGAAGCTTAATACTTTTTGTGTGTGAATGCTTGTCAGAAGCGGTTTCCGCGATTTTCGCTGAGCGATTTCTCAGCAGGAAATGTTAAATATTATGTATACAAGCCTTTTTTTTTCATATGCCTGACGGAGTTCACACTTGTAAGTTTTCAACTACGTTGTAGACTTTACATCGCCAGGGGTGCTCGGCATAAGCCGCAGATATCGGTAGAGTAACTATTGAGCTGATCCCCCGGTGAAGGATTTAACCGTGTTATCTCGTTGGAGATATTCATGGCGTATTTTGGATGATAACGAGGCGCAAAAAATGAAAAAGACAGCTATCGCGATTGCAGTGGCACTGGCTGGTTTCGCTACCGTAGCGCAGGCCGCTCCGAAAGATAACACCTGGTACACTGGTGCCAAACTGGGCTGGTCTCAGTTCCATGATGTTGGCAACAACCAGATCGACAACAACGGCCCGACCCATGAAAGCCAACTGGGTGCTGGTGCGTTCGGTGGTTATCAGGTAAACCCGTACGTTGGTTTTGAAATGGGTTACGACTGGTTAGGTCGTATGCCGTACAAAGGCAACACTCAAAACGGTGCATTCAAAGCTCAGGGCGTTCAGCTGACTGCTAAACTGGGTTATCCGATCACTGACGATCTGGATGTCTACACCCGTCTGGGTGGTATGGTTTGGCGCGCAGACGCTCAGAACAACACTGGCTTCAAAGATCACGATACCGGTGTTTCCCCAGTATTCGCTGGTGGCGTAGAGTACGCTGTAACGCGTGACATCGCTACCCGTCTGGAATACCAGTGGACTAACAACATCGGCGACGCAAACACCGTTGGCGGTCGTCCAGATAACGGCCTGCTGAGCGTTGGTGTTTCCTACCGTTTCGGCCAGCAGGAAGAAGCAGCTCCGGTTGCTCCAGCTCCGGCACCGGCTCCAGAAGTACAGACCAAGCACTTCACTCTGAAGTCTGACGTTCTGTTCAACTTCAACAAAGCAACGCTGAAACCAGAAGGCCAGCAGGCTCTGGATCAGATGTACAGCCAGCTGAGCAACCTGGACCCGAAAGACGGTTCCGTCGTGGTTCTGGGCTTCACTGACCGTATCGGTTCCGACGCTTACAACCAGGGTCTGTCCGAAAAACGTGCTCAGTCTGTTGTTGATTACCTGATCTCCAAAGGTATCCCGGCTGACAAAATCTCCGCACGCGGTATGGGCGAATCCAACCCGGTTACTGGCAACACCTGTGACAACGTGAAAGCTCGCGCTGCACTGATCGACTGCCTGGCCCCGGATCGTCGCGTTGAGATCGAAGTTAAAGGCGTTAAAGACGTTGTAACTCAGCCGCAGGCTTAAGTTTCCGTCTAATAAAAAACCCCGCACTGCGGGGTTTTTTTCGTCTGAAACCAGAAGAAAGAAGAAACGAACCGCTACTCTTTCCCCAGTAATGCCTGCAAATCCTGCTTCAGGGTCGACATCTTGCTGGCGTATTTCTCTTTATGTTCCGCATCTTCAATCAACTGCACAATCGTTTCTGAAAGCGTTTTGCCACGTCGCTGCGCGAGTCCCGCCAGACGCTGCCAGACAATAAACTCCAGATCGATAGACTTCTTGCGCGTATGTTGATGCTCGGCATTAAAGTGTCGTTTACGCCGTGCTCGTATGGTCTGCTTCATACGGTTTAACAGCGCAGGATTCATATGCTCTTCAATCCAGGCATTTACCCGAACCGGTTCATTTTCGAGGGTTAGCAACAAATCAACGGCTTCTTTGGCAGCACTGGCTTCCACGTACCGGGTAATCAACTCCCCTTCGCGGTGCTTCTTCACCAGATACTTCCATTTCCAGCCGCTTTCAAGGTTTTCAAGTTGTTGATATTTCATTGCGCTCTCAACGTTACCGTGTAACTCCTATCAGAATATCAGTTTTTTGGGCATCTGAAGAAAAGAATATCCAGCCTGTGAACTCTCACGCGTCATCCTGCACGTTTACATTCGCTTTCCGCGTGTGCAGCGTTGCCTGTTACGGTATAATCGCGTTTTTTACAACAGACTAAAAAACCTCAACTTTGACCATTACGAAACTTGCATGGCGTGATCTGGTTCCTGATACCGACAGTTATCAGGAAATATTTGCACAGCCACACTTTACTGACGAAAGCGCCACCCTACTCAGCGATATTCAACCGCGACTGCAATTTGCGCTGGAACAACTTCTTCAGCCCTGGGCGTCGTCCTCTTTTATGCTGGCGAAAGCGCCGGAAGAGCCCGAGTATCTCACTCTCCTTTCTGATGCGGCCAGAACGTTGCAAGCCGATGCCGGTCAGCTGACCGGGGGCCATTACGAAATTTCGGGCCACACTATCCGTTATCGCGCAGCAGAAAAAGCAGAAGACAATTTTGCCACGTCGGCGCAGGTTGTCAGCGCTGACTGGGTTGAAGCCGAACAGCTGTTTGGCTGTCTGCGCCAGTTTAACGGCGAAATTACGCTGCAACCGGGTCTGGTGCATCAGGCTAACGGCGGCGTTCTGGTGATCTCCTTACGCACCCTTCTGGCGCAGCCGTTGCTGTGGATGCGTCTGAAGGCGATTGTCAGCCATAACCGATTCGACTGGGTCGCGTTTGACGAGTCGCGTCCGTTGCCGGTCTCTGTGCCGTCTATGCCGCTCAAGCTGAAAGTCGTATTGGTTGGCGAGCGTGAATCGTTAGCCGACTTCCAGGAAATGGAGCCGGAACTGGCTGAACAGGCGATTTACAGCGAATTTGAAGACAATCTGCAAATAGTGGATGCCGAAACCATGACCCAGTGGTGTCAGTGGGTTCAGCACACGCTTAAACGCAATAATCTGCCAACGCCAACGCCTGATGCCTGGCAAGTGCTGGTACGCGAAGCCGTTCGCTACACGGGAGAACAGGACACGCTTCCACTGTGTCCGCTATGGATTTCCCGCCAGTTCAGAGAAGCCGCGCCGCTGTGCCAGGACGGGACATGCAGCGCCGAACAGCTCGCCCTGATGCTTGCCCAACGCGAATGGCGCGAAGGCTATCTTGCAGAGCGTATGCAGGACGAAATCCTGCAAGAGCAGATCCTGATTGAAACGGAAGGCGAGCGCATTGGTCAGATTAACGCCCTTTCCGTCATTGAATTTCCCGGCCATCCGCGCGCGTTTGGCGAGCCTTCACGCATCAGCTGCGTCGTTCATATTGGCGACGGTGAATTCACGGACATCGAGCGAAAAGCCGAGCTTGGCGGTAACATTCATGCCAAGGGGATGATGATCATGCAGGCTTTCCTGATGTCGGAACTACAGCTTGAACAGCAAATCCCATTCTCTGCCTCGCTGACCTTTGAACAGTCCTATAGTGAAGTGGATGGCGACAGCGCCTCAATGGCAGAACTGTGCGCATTGATCAGCGCTCTGTCCAATGTGCCGGTTAATCAAAATATCGCGATTACCGGTTCCGTCGATCAGTTTGGACGCGCTCAGCCTGTTGGCGGCCTGAATGAAAAAATTGAAGGCTTTTTCACAATTTGTCAGCAGCGTGAACTGACGGGTAAACAAGGCGTTATTATTCCGGCAGCTAACGTGAGACACCTCAGCCTCCAGCCTGCGCTGTTGCAGGCCGTGGAAGAAGAGAAATTCAGCATCTGGGCGGTAGACGACGTAACAGACGCACTGCCGCTTCTGCTTAATCTGGTGTGGGATGGCGAAGGTCAGACAACATTGATGCAGACCATCCAGGAACGTATTGCCCAGGCTACACAACAGGAAGGACGTCATCGTTTTCCCTGGCCGCTACGTTGGCTAAACTGGTTTATACCGAACTGATCGGACTTGTTCAGCGTACACGTGTTAGCTATCCTGCGTGCTTCAATAAAATAAGGCTTACAGAGAACATGGTAGATAAACGCGAATCCTATACAAAAGAAGACCTTCTTGCCTCTGGTCGCGGTGAACTGTTTGGCGCTAAAGGCCCACAACTGCCGGCACCAAACATGCTGATGATGGACCGTGTCATCAAAATGACAGAGACTGGCGGTAACTTCGACAAAGGTTATGTTGAAGCTGAGCTGGATATCAATCCAGATCTCTGGTTCTTCGGATGCCACTTTATCGGCGATCCGGTTATGCCGGGCTGCCTGGGTCTGGACGCAATGTGGCAGTTGGTTGGATTCTATCTCGGCTGGCTGGGCGGCGAAGGTAAAGGCCGTGCGCTGGGCGTAGGTGAAGTGAAATTTACCGGTCAGGTTCTGCCAAGCGCGAAGAAAGTGACCTACCGTATTCACTTCAAACGTATCGTTAACCGTCGTCTGATCATGGGTCTGGCGGATGGCGAAGTTCTGGTTGATGGCCGTCTGATCTACACCGCCAACGACCTGAAAGTAGGTCTGTTCCAGGACACGTCAGCGTTCTGATCGCGGACATCTCCAGGTCTGATAAGCGTTGCCACAAGCACGGCGTCATTGCCGGATGGCAGCATAACCACGTTATCTGACCTGCCTGTAAAAAGGCGAAACCTCCGCAGTGCGGAGGTTTCTTTTTTCTAAAGAGACAGAATCAGGCCATTACTACCCTGTCCGCCATGGCTTCTCGCCAACCTCCCAGCCAGTGCGACCTCTGATTCAGCGTCTGATAGGGACACATTTCTTTTGAGCGTCCGGCAATGCCGGCCTGATATCCACGTTGATGTGCCCGTTCCAGGCGATCTCGTTTTTGTCTCTTCATGCCTCGTTTCCCTCATCTTCATGTCTGGTGGAAAAGAAAACAGTGATTACGAAATGTGCAATCACAGTAAACGAATACCGCGAAAAAGTTGTCCCGTCAATGCGCAAAATTCACGCCATTGTCATATTTGTGAGCTACTCAATAAATCATTTGTACAAAAATTGTGAGCCAGAACAGCTATTTTCACCGGGCAGAAAAACAAAAAAACCGCCCCCGGCGACGTGCCGAAAGCGGTTAAATTTACAATATTTTTAACTTATGGTATTTGCTTCAGCGCCTGAGCGATAGCGGCGGCTTCCTGATTCCAGGCGGCTGCCAGCACCTTGACCATTTCGTCATACCCGTCCTGCTGCTGCGCGGTTTCGATGTGGAATGGGCGCTTAATCAACTGCCCCTGATGGTTCAGTAGCCACTCCCCGCTTACGATAACTTTGCCATCATAACGGCCATGAAATCCCGTCACCGTCACGTTAAGCGTATCCTGCACGCTGCCCAGCGGCTGTGAGGCAACCACCCAGCCCGGAAGCTGAGCGCTCAGATTCGCCACCAGCGTATTGCGCAACTGCTGGTCCAGCGGGCTGGCCCAAAGATTGTTACTCGCAATCACGTACTGCACATCACTGGTTTGATACACCACGCCGTTGCCCGCCAGGTAGTCCGGCACCGAAACCTGTTCCACCCACAATAAGCGGTTTCCCTGGCTTGCCGTACTCTGTACGCCCCCTTGCGCGACGGGTAGCTGGTAGTAGCTCTTGTTTTCTCCGCTACTACTACATGACGTTAACCAGAACGCCATCATCACCACTAGCCACTTTTTCATTGTTTCGCCCTCTTCGGCTCTGGATCTTTCTTGTCCTTCGCTTCAAATACCAGCGCGTTGCTCTTTTCGTTCAGCGTTTTCAATACCGGTTGCAGTTCGCGGAGAACCTGATCAAGACGCTGCATATCCGCCACCATCTTGTTATACGCCGCGGAGCCAGGCTGGAAGCCCTGCATGCTGCGGTTCAGTTCGCGCAAGGTGTTCTGCATATCCGCCGGGAGCTGCTGCATCGACTGGCTGGAGGTAATCTTGTTCATATTATCCAGCGTGGTTTGCAGATGCTTCATCGTCCGCTGGCTTTCCGACAACGTATTGGTCGCCTGTTGAATCATCGGGTTCAGCGGCAGGTTATTAATTTTATCCAGCGCTTCCATCAGACGCTGCTGGATTTGCGCCAGACCACCGCTTACCGTCGGGATGATCTGATAACCGTTAAACTCATGAATGCCCGTAATTGGCGGCTCTTTCGGATAGAAGTCCAGATCAACATACAGCGCGCCGGTCACCAGATTGCCCGTTTTCAGTGAACCGCGCAGGCCGCGTTTGAGCAGTTCGGCCAGATGCGCGCCGACATCCGTCTCTTCGCCCAATTGTGCTTTCAGGCGTTCCGGCTCAATGCGTACCAGCACCGGAATACGGTAGTCAGTGTTAAACACCTGACGCATATTCGGCGCAAAGAAAGGCACTTTGCTGACCGTCCCCAGGCGAATCCCGCGAAACTCCAGCGGTGCGCCCGGTTGCAGGCCGCGAATCGAATCTTTGAAGAACATCAGATAGTCGATGTGGTCGGTATACAGCGAATCCTGAATGCTTCGCTGATCGTCATACAGGCTGAAAGCGGTTTTTTCCGCAACCGGCTGCCCCAGTTCAAGCCCTTCCGGCACGTCAAAGCTCACGCCACCGCCAAACAGCGTGCTTAGCGATCCCATTTCAACCCGCATACCGGCAGAAGTCAGATCCACCGCAATACCGCTGTCCTTCCAGAAACGGACGTTGCTGGTCACCAGCCGATCGTTTGGCGCATTAATGAAGAGTTGATAGCTGATGGAGCGTTTTTGCGGATCGAAGGTGCTGGTTTCAACCGAGCCAACGCGGTAACCACGGAAAAGCACCGGATCGCCCGGACTGAGCTGCCCGGCTTTTTTGCTGTCAAGAATAACGCGGATGCCTTTCGCATCTGGCGGCGCCAGAGGTGGGGAATCCAGCAACTGGTAATCCTCCAGCCTGTTACCTTTCGTCCCCGGCTGCAACTCAATATAAGCCCCGGACAGCAACGTGCCTAAGCCGCTGATCCCTTCACGCCCGACCTGCGGTTTCACCACCCAAAAGACCGAATCTTTGTGCAGCAGTTTTTCCATGCCGGAATGCAATCTGGCCTTGATCTCTACATGCGTAAGATCGTCGGTCAGCGTCGCGCTTTCCACCACCCCCACATCCACGCTACGGCTCTTGATGGTGGTCTTACCGCCTTCAATACCTTCGGCATTCGTGGTGATCAAGGTGACTTCAGGCCCCTGATGGCTGTAGTGATAAAACAGCACCCATGCCCCAATCAGCGCAGTGACGATAGGGAATATCCACACGGGAGACCAGTTTTTTACCTTCTGCACTTTGGCTTCCCCATTTTTAGATTCCATACTGTCAGGACTCCTCATGGCCTGGTTCAGGTTCACGATCCCACGACAGACGCGGATCAAAGGTCATCGCAGAAAACATTGTCATAATGACGACTAAAGCAAACATCAATGCACCCATCGCTGGATAAATATTCATTAACCCCCCCATGCGCACCAGCGCAGAGAGTACGGCAATTACAAACACATCAATCATTGACCAACGACCAACAAATTCCACCACCTCATAAATCAGGTGCATTCTTTCACTGTCGCGTGTGCCATGCCCTTTCGCATCCCAGCACAGCCAGGCAATCGCAATCATTTTTAGCGTTGGCACCATAATACTGGCAATAAAAATAACCGCCGCCACCGGATAAGACCCTTCACTCCAGAGCAAAACGACCCCGGCGAGGATCGTAGAAGGCATCTTTGATCCCAATAAATCGGTGATCATGATCGGCATGATATTCGCGGGCAGATAAAGCATGATCGACGTAAATAACAGGGCCAGCGTCCATTGCAGGCTGTTTTTGCGTCGCACATGACCCTTTGCATGACAGCGCGGACACACTAATTCATTCTCCGGGAGAATGGCCGTACAACAGGAGCAGGAACGCAGTCCCTGGCGGATGCCGGTAACGCCAGGTTTCAGCGGCTGCGCCAGCACAGGCATCGGCGTAATATCGTCCCATAACCAACGGCGATCGACGCACTGAAACGCGCGCAATTGCAGGATGCAGAAGAAGCACCACGGAATAAAACTGCTTCCAACCCCGATATCCCCGTAAGCCATCAGCTTAACAAAACTGACCAGCACGCCTGCGAGGAAGATCTCCGCCATTCCCCAGGTTTTTAGCTGGAACAGCACGCGCGCCAGAACCTTTTTCACACGTAGCGGCAATTCGACACGATTCACAAGCAATAATATCGTCACCAGGCAAAAAGCCGGAACCAGCTGGACAAACAGCAAAAAGAAGGTGCCAAGGCTGGCGTAATTTTCCGAAAACATGACGCCGGGGATTTCAAGCAGCGTGACTTCGCTCCTCACACCCGCGACGTTCATATTCACGAAAGGGAAAAGATTGGAAAGCAGCAGCATAAACAACGCCACTAACGAATAGGCGGTGGGACGCTGCCTTGGCGCGTCCCACTCGGTCGTCAGCGTTGTGCCACATCTTGGACATGCCGCTTTCTGCCCATGCTCAAGGTGGGGCAACGCCACCAGCATGTCACATTGCGAGCATAAAATGTGCTTCGCAGCATGATGATGTTCGCACATATGCGCTCCTTTAATTATGCGCCATTCTTCAAGGCTTCAAGATACTCCCAGCGCTCAAAGGCTTGTTCAAGTTCCTGCTCTGCGTGGCTCAAATCGGCCAGAACTTTTTGCGTATGATCATGCGGTTGGCTGAAAAAGGCGGCATCCGCCACCTGCGCCTGCAACGCTTCCAGTTTGACCTCCAGCTCTTCCAGTAACTGGGGGAGCTGTTCCAGTTCGCGTTGCAGTTTATAGCTTAGTTTGTTACTGCCGCGCTTTACAATTTCTGCTTTCGGGGCAACCACTTCCTCAGTTTTCTTGACGACGGGTTGTTTAAACGCCAGATGCTGTTCCTGCTGACCACGCGCATCATGGTATCCGCCGACATAGCGACCAATCTTACCGCCGCCCTCGAAGATCCAGCACTCGGTCACGGTGTTATCCACAAACTGACGGTCATGGCTCACCAGCAGGACAGTTCCCTGATAGCCGTCAATCAACTCTTCCAGCAGCTCCAGCGTTTCAACGTCCAGATCGTTAGTCGGTTCATCGAGAATCAGCAAATTGCTGGGTTTCAGGAACAAACGCGCCAGTAAGAGGCGGTTACGTTCTCCGCCAGACAGGGCGCGAACCGGCGTCATGGCGCGCTTAGGATGGAACAGGAAGTCCTGAAGATAGCCCAGCACATGACGCGGCTTACCGTTAACCAGCACCTCTTGCTTACCTTCAGCAAGGTTATCCATCACGGTTTTATCGGGATCCAGTTCCGCGCGATGCTGATCGAAATAAGCCACTTCCAGCTTCGTGCCGACATGAATACGTCCGCTGTCCGCCTGAAGCTGACCCAGCATCAGTTTCAGCAACGTGGTTTTCCCGCAGCCGTTAGGGCCAATTAAAGCAATCTTGTCGGCACGCTGCACCTGCGCGGAGAAATCGTTTACCAGCTGCTTGCCGTCAACCTGATAGCTGACGTTTTCCATTTCGAAAACAATCTTGCCGGAGCGGGCCGCTTCTTCGACCTGCATCTTCGCCGTCCCCATCACTTCACGGCGTTCGCTACGCTCGCGGCGCATCGCTTTCAGAGCACGTACGCGACCTTCATTGCGGGTACGGCGCGCTTTAATGCCCTGGCGGATCCAGACTTCTTCCTGCGCCAGTTTGCGATCGAACTCAGCATTCTGTAACTCTTCCACGCGCAGGGCTTCTTCTTTCTCCAGCAGATACTGATCGTAATCTCCCGGATAAGAAACCAGTTTGCCGCGATCGAGATCGACGATGCGGGTAGCCATATTGCGGATAAACGAACGGTCGTGGGAAATGAAAATAATCGTCCCGTTGAAAGATTTCAGGAACGTTTCCAGCCAGTCGATCGTTTCAATATCCAGGTGGTTGGTCGGCTCATCCAGCAACAATACGCGAGGGTTGCTGACCAACGCCCTGCCCAGCGCCGCTTTACGCAGCCAGCCGCCGGAAAGCGAAGAGAGCGCCGCGTTAGGATCGAGCCCAAGCTGCGCCAGCACTTCATTAATACGGTTTTCCAGTTGCCACAGGTTGTGGTGGTCGAGCTGTTCCTGCACCCGCGCCATCTCATTGAGATTTTTATCGCTGGGGTCGGTCATCACCAGGCGGGAAATATCGTGGTAACGTTTCAGGTATTCAGCCTGCTCCTCGATCCCTTCCGCAACAAAATCATAAACGCTGCCTTCGACATTACGCGGCGGATCCTGTTGCAGACGCGCGACGATCAGATCCTGCTCATAAATGATGCGTCCATCATCCAGTCCCTGTTCGCGGTTGAGGATCTTCATCAGCGTTGACTTCCCGGCGCCATTACGGCCCACCAGGCACACGCGTTCGTTATCCTCGATATGCAGCTCTGCGTTATCGAGAAGCGGCGCGTCGCTAAACGACAGCCATGCGCCATGCATACTGATTAATGACATTTACTTTTCCTTTCAGGCTGCGGTAATCAGCCAGCAGTTGTGGATCTGACGATTACGGGCAAAGTCCTGAGAAAGCGTTTTTTGCGTAATTTCTTGTGCTTTCAGTCCCAGCGCCGCCAGGCCGTCCAGATCCATACGGAATCCGCGTTTGTTGTTGGAGAACATGATCGTGCCGCCTTTGCGCAGCAGACGTTTCAGATCTTTCATTAACACCAGGTGATCGCGCTGCACATCAAACGACTCGTCCATCCGTTTTGAGTTGGAGAACGTCGGCGGATCGATAAAAATCAGATCGAACTGTTCATTCGCCTCACGCAACCAGCCCAGGCAATCGGCCTGAATCAGGCGGTGCGCACGGCCGCTCAGCCCATTCAGACGCAGGTTGCGTTCAGCCCACTCCAGATAGGTACGCGACATGTCCACCGTAGTGGTGCTGCGTGCGCCGCCCAGCCCCGCATGTACGCTGGCGCTGCCGGTATAGGAGAACAGGTTAAGGAAATCTTTGCCTTTGCTCATCTGACCCAGCATCCGGCGCGCAATACGGTGATCGAGGAACAGACCGGTATCAAGATAGTCGGTCAGGTTAACCCATAAACGCGCGTTATATTCGCTGACTTCAATGAACTCACCCTTCTCGTTCATCTTTTGATACTGGCTTTTGCCTTTCTGGCGCTCACGGGTTTTTAACACCAGTTTATTCGGCGCCATCTCCAGTACCAACAGCGTGGCGGCGATGATGTCGAACAGACGCTGACGCGCTTTCTGCGCATCAACCGTTTTCGGCGGCGCATATTCCTGAATCACCACCCACTCGCCGTAGCGATCGACCGCCACATTGTATTCCGGCAGATCGGCATCATACAGGCGATAGCATTCGATCCCTTCCTGGCGCGCCCATTTCTCCAGCTTCTTAATATTTTTGCGCAGGCGGTTGGCGTAATCTTCCGCCACCGTCGCAGGCTTGCTGTCTGGCGTTTTTTCCGCCAGATGATAGTTTTTCTGCACGCAGTCCAGCGGGCCGTTTTTGGCTTTGAATTGCTTATCCGCGCGCAGTTGCAGGCAGTTCAGCAGATCCGGCGAGGCGCTGAACAGCGACAGGCTCCAGCCGCCGAACTGATTTTTCATGGTGCGCCCCAGCAGGCTGTGCAGCGCAATCAGCGCCGGTTCGCTGTCCAGACGCTCACCATACGGCGGGTTGCTGATTACCGTACCGTACGGCCCTTTCGGCAGCGGGTTGCTCAGTTGGGCGACATCTTTTACCTCGAAGGTAATCAACTCACCGATGCCTGCGCGACGGGCGTTGCTGCGCGCACGTTCAATCACGCGGGCATCGCTGTCAGAACCATAAAAATGCGAGCTATATTCCGCAAGCCCTTTACGGGCGCGGGTTTGCGCTTCTGCTTTGACTTCCTGCCAGATAGCCTCATCATGCTGCGCCCAGCCGCTAAAGCCCCAGTGACCACGATGCAGACCCGGCGCGCGATCGGTCGCCCACATTGCGGCCTCGATCAGCAGCGTACCGGAACCACACATCGGGTCGAGCAGCGGCGTTCCCGGCTGCCAGCCGGAACGCATCACGATGGCCGCCGCCAGCGTCTCTTTAATTGGCGCCAGACCGGTACGATCGCGATAGCCGCGCAGGTGCAGACCATCGCCGCTCAGATCGAGGGCAATGCTGGCAGTGTCTTTGTTCAGCCAGACGTTAACGCGAATATCTGGAGATTCACGATCGACATTAGGACGCGGCAGGTTTTTACGCGTGAACGCATCAACAATCGCATCCTTTACTTTCATTGCACCATACTGGCTGTTGCGAATGGTGTCGTTCAGCCCACTAAAATGCACGGCAAAGGTGGCGTCTGGATTAAAAATCTCTGTCCAGTTGATTGCCTGCACGCCGAGGTACAGGTCTAAATCGCTGTAGACCTTGCACTCTCCCATCGGCAGCATAATGCGCGAGGCCAGGCGGCTCCACATTAAACTCTGGTACACAAGCCGCGTGTCGCCCTGAAAATGGACACCACCCTGAACCACCTGGCAATCCGCAGCGCCCAGGTTTTCAAGTTCAGTTTTTAACAGCTCTTCCAGCCCGCGGGCCGTACTGGCAAACAGAGAATTCATATTGTCACTTTTACTCTAAGAAAATTGCTGCGCATTATACACAAAATCTTTCGCGTTGCCTCGCAGCGACAAGCGTGAAGGATGGGGCTTATATAGCTAATCTGGCGCTCATGTCATAAGATTGAAGGCTTATTTTCGTTCGAGGGCTGTACAGTGGTGACGTTAACCCGGCTTTTTATTCATCCGGTCAAATCGATGCGCGGCATCGGCCTGACGCATGCGCTGGCAGACATCAGTGGCCTGGCTTTCGATCGTATCTTTATGGTTACTGAACCTGATGGCACCTTTATTACCGCCCGCCAGTTTCCGCAAATGGTGCGCTTTACGCCTTCTCCGCTACACGACGGATTACATCTTAGCGCCCCGGATGGCAGCAGCGTGGTGGTGCGCTTTGCTGATTTCGCCGCGCAGGATGCGCCAACCGAAGTCTGGGGAAACCATTTTACTGCCCGTATCGCCCCGGACGCGATAAATCAGTGGTTAAGCGGATTCTTTTCCCGTGACGTGCAATTACGCTGGGTCGGCCCCCAACTTACGCGTAGAGTCAAACGCCGCGACGACGTGCCGTTGTCATTTGCCGATGGTTATCCCTTTCTGCTGGCCAACGAAGCCTCACTGCGCGACTTACAGCAGCGTTGCCCGGCTGGCGTGAAAATAGAACAGTTTCGTCCCAATCTGGTCGTTTCCGGCGCGGCGCCCTGGGAAGAAGACACCTGGAAAGTCATTCGTATCGGCGACGTCATCTTTGATGTCGCAAAACCGTGCAGCCGTTGTATTTTCACCACCGTCAGCCCTGAGAAAGGGCAAAAGCACCCAACGGGTGAGCCGCTGGCAACCTTGCAAACCTTTCGCACGGCGCAGGACAACGGCGATGTTGATTTCGGGCAGAACCTGATTGCGCGTAACAGCGGCGTCATTCGCGTAGGCGATGAGGTTGACATTCTCGCAACCGCCCCCGCCAAACCTTATGGCGCCGCAAATTCTGATGATGCGGTGGCGCCGGAAAAACAGCCTGATACAACAGTCACTATCGACTGGCAGGGGCAAACCTTTCGTGGGAATAACCAACAGGTGCTGCTTGAACAACTGGAGAATCAGGGTATCCGCATCCCTTATTCATGTCGGGCCGGGATCTGCGGCAGTTGCCGGATAACGCTGCTGGAAGGCGAAGTGAGTCCGCTGAAAAAATCAGCGATTAACGATGACGGAACGATTCTTAGCTGTAGCTGCGTGCCAAAAACCGCGCTCAGGCTGGGAAATTAAACCGCTTGTTCAAGGCTGAAGCTGGCGAGTCGCTGTTGCGGCTTCAGTCTGTCGTTCATGATCTTAATCGCATCGCCAAGCTGCATAGTGCGTCCAGCCACGACGACACCGGGCTGGGCCAGCAGGCACAGCGCCGCGTTTTCACCCGGCTCAACCACCAGTAAATTCACCTGCTCTTCGGTATCGCTAAGCCACACGCAGGCGGCATCACCCACCGTTGGCGTCCAGATCTCGCCGTGTGCGACAAAATGCCAGCTTTTTGGCATCTGTGGTTTCAGATAACGGATCGCCACCAGCGCATTGAGCACCAGTTCCGCTTTTTGTTCTTTCGATAATTCGAGGTCGCGACATTTTTCTTCAAAAGAGAAATAGAGCGCGGCGTCATCGACACAAAAACCAGACGGCGAAAATGCATCCGGCGTGAGCATTTTGCGAGCAAAGCGCGAGCGAAATAACATGCCATTGGCTAAATCGAGCATCATTCGGTCATGCTCTTCATCATAATACCAGCGCCAGTTATCGTCAGGTTTAATTCGCATTGTACTCTCTCCCGTTTCCATCACCCTGTTGCAAAAATGTCCTTTTTCACCGCTTCGTTTATTACCTTAATAAGCAAAGCCTAAAATGTTTAAATAAGCAACAATGAAGGAATATAAAACAACCAGGGCCGGAAATAAAGCCCTGGTTGTCTGATAATGAGAGAAAAGAATCAAATATGGGTAACGATTTCTTTAATCAGTTGCGGGCCTTTAAAAATAAAGCCGGAATAAATTTGTACCAGCGTAGCGCCAGCAGCCATCTTCTCACGCGCCGCGATGACAGAATCTATCCCGCCGACACCAATAATCGGTAACTGTCCTTTCAATTCCTGGGACAGTCGGCGAATAATTTCTGTACTTTTTAACTGTAATGGTCGACCGCTTAAACCACCCGCTTCATTGCAATTTTTCATTCCCTGAACCAGAGAACGATCGAGCGTCGTATTTGTCGCAATCACACCATCAATATTATGGCGAACTAAACTGTCGGCCACCTGGATCAATTCGTCCTCAGAAAGATCCGGGGCGATCTTTACCGCGATCGGAACATATTTATGGTGGATCGTCTGGAGATCATTTTGCTTATTTTTAATTGCCGTCAGCAAATCATCCAGCGCCTCGCCATATTGTAGCGTACGTAACCCAGGGGTATTTGGCGAAGAGATATTAATGGCGATATAACCGGCATATGCATAGACTTTTTCCATACAAATCAGATAGTCATCTTTGCCATTCTCTACCGGCGTATCTTTATTTTTGCCGATATTAATTCCGAGGATACCGTCGAAATGCGCTTTTTTGACATTCTCTACCAGGTTATCAACGCCCAAATTATTAAAGCCCATCCGGTTGATCAACCCTTCGGCATCAACCAGGCGGAAAAGGCGCGGCTTATCGTTACCAGGCTGAGGGCGCGGCGTCACGGTTCCGATCTCAATCGATCCGAATCCCATTGCGCCCAGAGCGTCGATGCACTCTCCGTCCTTATCCAGACCCGCAGCAAGGCCGAGCGGATTCTTAAATGTCAGCCCCATGCAGCTTACTGGCTTCGCAGGGACTTTCTGTCGGACAAGCGCTTCCAGCGGCGTGCCTGTTACACGGCGTAATTGCTGAAACGTAAATTCATGAGCGCGCTCTGGATCGAGCTGAAAAAGGGCTTTACGAACGAAGGGGTAGTACATGAACTCTCCTGGATTCCCGGTGTGCAGACCGGGGGCGTATTATGTGCGATATCCAGCGAAAAGGGAATTGACTTGCGGCAATAAATAGCAATCGTTTTCCTTGTTGTCCTCTTTTTATTCAATTTCCAACTTTTCTATCCCGCATAAATCATTTCGGTAAACAAAATCTCTCTGTCAGACTGCACAAATTGTTATCAATGTTAATGAAAATCGAATAATTAGTTATAAGGGGAGATTGAGATTATGCGCGTCATCACTCTGGCGGGAAGCCCACGCTTTCCCTCTCGTTCCAGTGCGTTACTGGAATATTCCCGGGAAAAACTGAACAGTCTGGACGTCGAAGTCAGCCACTGGAATTTGCATAACTTTGACCCCGAAGACTTGCTATATGCGCGTTTCGACAGCCCGGCGTTAAAAACATTTATAGAACAATTACAGGATGCAGACGGGCTGATCGTCGCAACGCCGGTTTATAAAGCCGCCTATTCCGGGGCGTTAAAAACGTTGCTCGACCTGCTTCCTGAACGAGCGCTGGAAGGCAAAGCCGTATTACCGCTGGCAACCGGCGGTACTGTCGCCCATTTACTGGCCGTTGACTACGCGCTCAAGCCGGTGCTGAGCGCGCTGAAAGCACAAGAGATCCTGCACGGCGTATTTGCCGACGATTCCCAGGTGATTGATTACCAGCATAAACCGCAGTTCACCCCTAATTTACAACATCGCCTTGACAGCGCGCTTGAAACATTCTGGCAAGCATTGCACCGCCGCGATGTGCCGGTTCCCGTCATTCATTCACCACGAGGCGTTGCCCATGTTTAAATTTTTCAGACATCGTCCTCAATGGCTGGCGCTGGCCGGATTGCTCTCGCTTTCGGCCTGGTCACACGCGGCAGAGTCAGCGCCTGACGCACTGCGCATCGGCTATCAGAAAGGCAGCATCAGTATGGTGCTGGCGAAAAGCCACCAACTGCTGGAGAAGCGTTACCCGCAAACCAAAATCTCCTGGGTTGAGTTCCCGGCAGGCCCGCAAATGCTGGAGGCATTGAATGTCGGCAGTATCGATCTCGGCAGTACCGGCGATATCCCCCCTATTTTTGCGCAGGCTGCCGGGGCGGACCTGGTTTATGTTGGCGTTGAGCCTCCCAAACCAAAAGCCGAGGTCATTCTCGTCCCTGAAAACAGTCCGATAAAAACCGTCGCGGATCTGAAAGGACACAAAGTCGCCTTCCAGAAAGGTTCCAGTTCGCACAATCTGCTGTTGCGCGCACTGCAACAGGCCGGACTTAAATTTACCGATATCCAGGCCACATACCTGACGCCAGCAGACGCCCGCGCCGCGTTCCAGCAAGGGAATGTCGATGCGTGGGCAATCTGGGACCCTTACTATTCCGCTGCGCTGTTGCAGGGTGGCGTTCGCGTCCTGAAAGACGGGACCGACCTGAAACAAACCGGTTCGTTCTATCTGGCGGCGCGCCCTTATGCCGAAAAGAACGGCAGCTTCATTCAGGGCGTTCTGGACACCTTCAGTCAGGCCGATGCGTTAACGATAAGCCAGCGTGAACAAAGTATCACCCTGCTGGCAAAAACGATGGGATTGCCTGAACCGGTGATTGCCACCTATCTGGATCATCGCCCGCCAACCACCATTACGCCGGTGAGCGCCTCTGTCGCTACCTTGCAGCAGCAAACCGCCGATCTGTTTTACGACAACCGTCTGGTGCCGAAAAAAATTGATATTCGCCAGCGTATCTGGCAGCCCACTCAACAAGAAGGAGCAAAATTATGAGCCTGAATATGTTCTGGTTTTTACCTACCCACGGTGACGGGCATTATCTGGGAACCGAAGCAGGCTCGCGCCCGGTCGATCACGGTTACCTGCAACAAATCGCGCAAACGGCGGACCGCCTGGGCTTTACGGGCGTATTGATCCCAACCGGGCGTTCCTGCGAAGACGCCTGGCTGGTTGCCGCCTCAATGATTCCGGTCACACAGCGACTGAAATTCCTGGTCGCCCTGCGCCCAAGCGTCACGTCGCCAACGGTTGCCGCCCGTCAGGCTGCAACGCTGGACAGACTCTCCAATGGCCGCGCGCTGTTTAATCTGGTTACCGGTAGCGATCCGCAGGAGCTGGCCGGTGACGGCGTCTTCCTTGACCACACCGAACGCTATGAAGCCTCATCCGAGTTTACGCAGGTATGGCGACGCCTGCTGCAAGGCGAGACGGTGGACTTCAACGGTAAACATATTCACGTTCGTGGCGCAAAACTGTTCTTCCCTGCCATTCAGCAACCGTATCCACCGCTCTATTTTGGCGGTTCATCGGATGTCGCGCAGGATCTCGCCGCTGAGCAGGTCGATCTCTATCTCACCTGGGGCGAACCGCCTGCGCAGGTAAAAGAGAAAATTGAACAGGTACGCGCCAAAGCGGCGGCTCGCGGGCGTAAAATCCGTTTCGGCATCCGCCTGCACGTCATTGTGCGTGAAACCAATGAAGAGGCCTGGCGTGCGGCCGAGCGCCTGATTGCTCACCTGGATGACGATACGATCGCCAAAGCACAAGCCGCATTCGCCAGAACGGATTCTGTCGGTCAGCACCGGATGGCCGCGCTGCATAACGGTAAGCGTGATCAACTGGAGATCAGCCCTAACTTGTGGGCAGGCGTCGGGCTGGTGCGCGGCGGCGCGGGAACCGCCCTGGTGGGTGATGGCCCGACCGTCGCCGCACGTATTAATGAGTACGCGGCGCTGGGTATCGACAGTTTTGTGCTCTCCGGTTATCCGCATCTGGAAGAGGCCTACAACGTAGGCGAACTGCTGTTCCCGCATCTGGACGTCGCCATCCCGGAAATTCCGCAACCGCAGCCTCTGCATCAGCAAGGCGAAGCGGTTGCCAATGAATTTATCCCCCGTAAAGCCGCGCAGAGTTAAGGAGTACGCCAATGGCAACGCCCACAAACAAATGGTTATTGCGCGTTGCCCCCTGGTTTTTACCGGTGGGCATCGTGGCGGTCTGGCAAATAGCCTCTTCGATGGGCTGGTTGTCAACCCGCATACTCCCCTCTCCTGAAGGGGTGATCGCGGCATTCTGGACACTCTCCGCCAGCGGCGAACTCTGGCAGCATCTGGCCATTAGTTCGTGGCGCGCTTTCATCGGCTTTTCAATTGGCGGTTCTATCGGTCTGACGCTGGGGCTGATCAGCGGTTTGTCGCGGTGGGGAGAACGTCTGCTGGATACTTCAGTACAAATGCTGCGTAACGTGCCGCACCTGGCGCTGATCCCGCTGGTGATTTTATGGTTCGGGATTGATGAAAGCGCGAAGATTTTTCTCGTGGCGCTGGGAACGCTGTTTCCGATTTATATCAATACCTGGCATGGGATTCGTAATATCGATCGGGGTCTGGTGGAGATGGCTCGCAGCTATGGCTTATCCGGCTTCCCGCTGTTTGTGCATGTGATCCTTCCCGGCGCCCTGCCCTCTATTATGGTTGGCGTTCGTTTTGCGCTCGGGTTGATGTGGCTGACGCTGATTGTGGCGGAAACCATTTCGGCGAACGCCGGGATCGGCTATCTGGCGATGAACGCCAGGGAATTCCTGCAAACGGACATCGTCGTGGTCGCGATTATTTTGTATGCCCTGCTCGGTAAACTCGCCGACGTCAGCGCGCAGCTGTTAGAGCGCGTCTGGCTGCGCTGGAATCCTGCTTATTACACGAAAGAGGCAACCGTATGAATACCGCTCGTCTTAATCAGGGAACGCCGCTACTGCTCAACGCGGTAACCAAACAATATGCTGACAACACGGTGCTGAACCAGTTGGATCTGCATATTCCCGCCGGGCAATTTGTGGCGGTGGTTGGACGCAGCGGTGGCGGGAAAAGTACGCTGCTGCGTCTGCTGGCCGGTCTGGAATCCCCTACAGCTGGCGAATTGCTTGCCGGAACAACGCCGCTGGCCGAGATCCAGGACGACACGCGTATGATGTTCCAGGATGCGCGTCTGCTGCCGTGGAAGTCGGTGATCGATAATGTTGGATTGGGTCTGAAAGGCGGCTGGCGAGATGCGGCGCGTCAGGCGCTGGCGGCGGTCGGTCTCGAAAACCGGGCGACGGAGTGGCCTGCGGCGCTGTCCGGCGGGCAGAAACAGCGTGTCGCGCTGGCCCGCGCGCTGATCCACCGGCCTGGATTATTGCTGCTGGATGAACCTCTCGGCGCGCTGGATGCCCTGACCCGGCTGGAAATGCAGGATTTGATCGTCTCGTTATGGCAAGAACACGGTTTTACAGTGCTGCTGGTCACGCATGACGTCAGCGAGGCCGTGGCGATGGCCGATCGGGTTCTGTTGATCGAGGACGGGAAAATTGGTCTGGACTTGACGGTGGATATCGCGAGGCCGCGCCGTCTGGGGACGGTACGTTTAGCGGAACTGGAAGCGGAAGTGTTGGGTCGGGTGATGCAACGTGGCGAAAATGAGGCTCCGCTACGCAAGCACGGTTAAAAAATGCCGGATGGCGCTGTTGCTTATCCGGCCTACACGTAAATGGTAGGCCGGACGCATCCGGCAATATTATCAGGCTAACGCTTTGGTAATCTTCTCGAACAGATCGCCAGAGAGGTTTTCCAGCCCTTTCAGTTGCTCCAGCGCGGCGCGCATTTTTTCCTGGCGCTTCGCATCGTAACGTTTCAGACGAATCAGCGGTTCAATCAGGCGTGATGCCACCTGTGGGTTACGGCTGTTGAGGTCCGTCAGCATTTCGACCAGGAACTGATAGCCGCTGCCGTCTTCAGCATGAAACGCCGCCGGATTGCTCCCGGCAAATGCGCCAATCAACGAACGAATACGGTTCGGGTTGCTCATACTGAAAGAACGATGCTTCAGGAGGTCACGCACCGTTTCCAGCACGTTATCCGCCGGGCTGGTGGATTGCAGGATAAACCATTTATCCATGACCAGTCCGTCCTGATGCCACTTATCATCATACTCCTGCATCAACGCGTCACGGCACGGCAATTGCGCCGCGACCGCCGCCGACAGCGCCGCCAGCGCATCGGTCATATTATTGGCTTCATGGTACTGCTTGCTCACCAGCGTATCCGCCAGGTGGGTTTCACCAAAGGCCAGGAAGCGCAGGCAGGCATTGCGTAGCGTACGCTTGCCAATGTCGGCGTGTTCAACGCGGTACTCATCAAGATGATTCGCGTTATAGATTGCCAGGAACTCGTCTGCCAGTTCCGCCGCCAGCGTGCGGGTCAACGCTTCGCGGACTTCGGCAATTGCCAGCGGATCGATGATCTCGAACAGTTCCGCGATCTCATTCACCGAAGGCAACGTCAGAATTTCCGCCGCCAGCGCCGGATCGATTTTCTCATCCAGCAGAACCGCCCGGAAGGCATCCGCCACATGTACCGGCAGCGACAGCGGCTGCCCCTGCTGGTGGCGCGCAACGTTCAGCTTAATATACGTCGCCAACAGGCTTTGCGCCGCGTCCCAACGTGAGAAGTCATTGCGCGAATGACGCATCAGGAACGTCAGTTGCTGATCGCTCCATTTGTACTCCAGTTTCACCGGCGCGGAGAATTCGCACAGCAGTGCTGGCACCGGCTGGAAATACACATTGTCAAAGACAAAGGTTTGCTCCGCCTGGGTCACGTTCAACACGGAATTGACTGGATGACCGCCCTTCTGCAACGGAATAACGTTGCCTTCGTTGTCGTACAGCTCAATCGCGAACGGAATATGCAGCGCTTGCTTTTCTGCCTGATCCGCCGTCGCAGGTGTACGCTGACTAATGGTCAACGTGTACTGTTCCGTTTCCGGGTTATAGTCGTCCCGTACGCTGACAACCGGCGTGCCGGACTGGCTGTACCAGCGGCGGAAGTGAGACAAATCGACATTCGACGCATCTTCCATCGCCTGCACAAAGTCATCACAGGTAGCGGCGCTGCCGTCATGACGCTCAAAATAAAGCTGCATCCCTTTCTGGAAATTCGTTTCGCCCAGCAGCGTGTGGATCATGCGAATCACTTCCGCGCCCTTCTCGTAGACGGTCAGGGTGTAGAAGTTGTTCATCTCAATGACCTTATCCGGGCGGATAGGATGCGCCATTGGGCTCGCGTCCTCAGCAAATTGCAGACCGCGCATGGTGCGCACGTTGCTGATGCGGTTCACCGCGCGGGAGCCAAGATCGGAACTGAATTCCTGGTCGCGGAAAACGGTCAGGCCTTCTTTCAGACTCAACTGGAACCAGTCGCGACAGGTAACGCGGTTACCCGTCCAGTTGTGGAAATATTCGTGACCAATAACACGCTCAATGTCGAGATAATCCTTGTCGGTCGCCGTATCGGTGCGGGCCAGCACATATTTGGAGTTAAAGACGTTCAAACCTTTATTCTCCATCGCGCCCATATTGAAGAAGTCCACCGCCACGATCATGTAGATGTCGAGGTCATACTCCAGGCCGAAGCGCTCTTCATCCCATTTCATGGAGTTTTTCAGCGAAGTCATCGCCCACGGCGCACGGTCCAGATTGCCGCGATCAACGTACAGTTCCAGCGACACCTCCCGGCCAGAACGCGTGATGAAGGTATCGCGCAGTACATCGAAATCGCCCGCCACCAGCGCAAACAGGTAGCAGGGTTTCGGGAACGGGTCCTGCCACTGCACCCAGTGACGGCCATTATCCAGTTCACCCTGCGCAATACGGTTGCCGTTGGAAAGCAGGAACGGATATCTGGATTTATCGGCAATGATTTTGGTGGTAAAACGCGCCAGCACATCCGGGCGGTCAAGATACCAGGTTATGTGGCGGAAACCTTCCGCTTCACACTGCGTACACAGCGCGTCGCCTGACTGGTACAGGCCTTCCAGCGCCGTGTTCGCCGCCGGGCTGATCTCATTCACAATGCGCAAAGTAAAGCGCTCGGGCAGGCTGCCGATCACCAGCTCGCCTTCTTCTTCTTTGTAGTCAGTCCACGGCGCATCGTTTACATGGAGGGATACCAGTCGCAGATCTTCACCGCTCAGGCGAAGGGGCGCGTCAGATGCGCCATGACGGACAGCCTGACTCAGTGCTGTAACGACGGTTTTCTCAGCATCCAGGTCAAAGGTCAAATCAATGTCAGTAATCTGGTAATCCGGGGCACGGTAGTCGTGACGGTATTTGGCTTGTGGCTGTTGTGTCATAAAAAACCTTTAGCATCTTTTGTAGAGTCCCGACTCCAGTCTATTCCTGTTGTCGAAATCGCGCTATGCAGAATGTTCATCTTTTCAGACACAAACACTCTTTTTGCTACATTTTTATAACATAAAGGCATCACGTTTAAAATCACGGAGGCCGTTCAGGCGCCCACCAGCCAAATGAAAACGTCACATCGCCAGTACAATGAGAACCACAGGCTTAAATCTCAAAACTTGATTTATGACCAAGCCTCATTTCAAAGGCATTTCTTAGCGTAGTCGTTACCTTTTCAAAATCGTGTAACTTTTCAGTGTCATTAAAACAGGCCTGTGCGGTGCCATTTGACAGCGTCTTGATGGCCTCGTTTATGTTACTGGACGACAAATTGAAATATACTCCACGCCCTTCCGGGTTCTTAGGATTAAAGTTACCGTGGGCCAGTTGCCAGTACCTGAATAAATACTGCGTTAAACATAATGGCTCTCTGAACCTTTTACTTGATGATTTTTTCAACAACTCCTCTTCGGCCTGCCATATCTCAGTGAATGTACTTTTCAGGAATGGCTGGGGAAGATGCTTACCGTAGAAGCCTTCAAAATAACTTGCACGGCGGTTCATAAAATTTTTCAACAGACCTTTTTTATAACGTAAGCTATAGTATTTACGTCGGTTTTCTTTGATTATTGTTTTTTTATTAATATGCGTATTTAAAACACTGACATTAAGAAATTCTGACGACCTCATTATGATCTCGTCTTTATTTTTAGGTGATTGTTTTTTTATGATGAGGAAGTCATTAGGATAGCCATTATCAAAATAAAAATCTTCCCGCAAAGGAGAGGTAATGAACGTATCGTCATTAAATAAAACAAATTTATTACTGAGATCTTTTATCCGATGAAGATTTAGCTCTATCGTATTAGAGTTGAACGTTGGTAAATATTCAGACGGAATAAACTCATCATGAAAGACAATATTTAATTTTTCATGTTCTACATTGATCCATGACGGAATTTGTCCACAGGTAACCAAATGTACTTTTCTTACCCATGGCGCATATTTTTCGACACATCTGAACCAATATTTAAAGATACCCATATCCCTGAACCGCGCAGGGTGGACGGCTCTCTCACCGTGGCTACCTTTTCCTTTGAACTCAGTAAACTTTTCTTGCCAGGCTACATCGGTTGAATCAACCCATAAAACAACAAAATCAATATCACTCATCGTTTTTATCTCAAATAATCATTGCGCTCATAAAATATAACAAGTCCGAAAGGCTATTTTTAACCCCATCAAGGCAAAGGCAAACAAGATGAGCACGGTTAAATTGCCTGACGATGAACCCGCCGGAGCGGTGAGTCGCGCATAAATAATCAGGTAATAAAAGCATCAGCCGGGCACGTTTTCATACCCTTTAAGCCTTTGAGAATAAAGATTCAATATTGATAAGCCCAGGTAATAGAGGGTTTTCCTGGGTTCGAACAGGCTCTGCGATACTTTATCGCGAAAATGATACATGACGGATTCAGATGAAATCAAGGACAGAAGTCATAGAATCGCCCTGTTATCCGGTAATGCAGAATGATTTTTGAAGAAAAAATAAACGATGAGATGATTCTTACGCGTCGATATTTCACGATCTGATCAATTTGATTATTGGGGGCGGGATGAACATTGTCTCCACCAGCCCCTCGGGGCGCGGCATCGGGGGCTAACAGTGATTAAATTCAAAGAGTTAATAGCATACATTCTACATTTTCATAACACGCGGCACGAAATGCACTCGACCGCAAAGACAGCTTATGTTGTGATCGGGGTTCAATAAATCGCTAAACAAGGTATACTCCAGCGGTTTTCTTAGTTGTTTATTGTACTAAACGCTCCCGTGAGAGGATGCTACTGCGCACCTATGACACAATTCGCTTCTCCTGTTCTGCACTCGTTGCTGGATACAGACGCTTATAAGTTGCATATGCAGCAAGCCGTTTTTCACCACTACTATGATGTGCATGTAGCGGCTGAATTTCGTTGCCGTGGTGACGACCTGCTCGGTATTTACGCCGACGCTATTCGCGAGCAGGTGAATGCAATGCAACACCTGCAACTTCAGGAGGACGAGTTCCAGTGGCTCTCCGGCCTGCCCTTCTTTAAAGCTGATTATCTCAACTGGTTACGTGACTTCCGCTATAACCCGGAACAAGTCTGCGTGACCAACGATAACGGGAAGCTAAACATCCGCTTAACCGGTCCGTGGCGCGAAGTCATCATGTGGGAAGTCCCGCTGTTGGCGGTGATCAGCGAACTGGTGCACCGTTACCGCTCGCCGGAAATGGGTGTGGCGCAGGCGCTTGATGCGCTGGAGAGTAAACTCGTCGATTTCTCTGCATTAACCGCCGATCTCGATATGTCCCGCTTCCATCTGATGGATTTCGGCACCCGTCGCCGTTTCTCTCGCGAAGTGCAGCAGGCCATCGTCAAACGCCTTCAGCAGGAACCGTGGTTTGTCGGCACCAGTAACTACGATCTCGCCCGTCGGCTGTCGCTTACGCCTATGGGCACACAGGCGCATGAATGGTTCCAGGCGCATCAGCAAATCAGCCCGGATCTGGCAACCAGCCAGCGCGCAGCTCTCGCCGCCTGGCTGAATGAATACCCTAACCAGCTCGGTATCGCGCTGACGGACTGCATAACGATGGACGCTTTCTTACGCGACTTCGGCACCGAATTTGCCACGCGTTATCAGGGCTTACGCCACGATTCTGGCGATCCGGTTGAATGGGGTGAAAAAGCCATCGCCCATTACCAGAAGCTGGGCATTGACCCGCTGAGTAAGACGCTGGTCTTCTCAGATAACCTCGATCTGAAGAAAGCGGTCGATCTCTATCGTCACTTCTCTTCACGCGTGCAGTTGAGCTTTGGTATTGGCACCCGTCTGACCTGCGATATCCCACAGGTGAAGCCGCTCAATATTGTCATCAAACTGGTGGAATGTAACGGCAAACCGGTCGCCAAATTGTCAGACAGCCCGGGGAAAACAATCTGTCATGACAAAGCTTTTGTGCGTGCATTACGTAAAGCTTTTGACCTTCCTCATATAAAGAAAGCCAGTTAATCATTGTTGGCCGGATAACGCGCTTGCGCCGCTATCCGGTCGACAGAAAGCGCGTCTTATCGCGACTTTGCTTCCCTTTTCATGTTTATTTCCGAAATCTTTCGTTCCAGCTGCGAATTCTGCTTGTCTGATTGCAGATGCCAGGTAACATAGGTATCCCCCCAAGCAGGGTGGACAAGTGTTTATTTTTTCCGACTATTAACAGAGAGAATATTATGAGCGTTGTGCCTGTAGCCGACGTACTCCAGGGCCGCGTAGCCGTTGACAGCGAAGTCACCGTGCGCGGATGGGTGCGTACCCGCCGAGATTCAAAAGCTGGCATCTCCTTCCTCGCCGTTTATGACGGTTCCTGCTTTGATCCTGTACAGGCTGTCATTAATAATTCTCTGCCCAATTACAATGAAGACGTATTGCGCCTGACAACCGGCTGCTCGGTTATCGTCACAGGTAAAGTCGTTGCGTCTCCAGGACAAGGGCAAAGTTTTGAAATTCAGGCCACCACGGTTGAAGTAACCGGTTGGGTTGAAGATCCTGATACCTATCCGATGGCGGCGAAACGCCACAGTATCGAATATCTGCGTGAAGTCGCGCACCTGCGTCCGCGCACCAATATGATTGGCGCAGTCGCGCGCGTGCGCCATACGCTGGCGCAAGCGCTGCACCGTTTCTTTGACGAGCAGGGTTTCTTCTGGGTTTCGACGCCGCTGATTACCGCCTCCGATACCGAAGGCGCGGGTGAAATGTTCCGTGTATCAACATTGGATCTGGAAAACCTGCCGCGTAACGACCAGGGCAAAGTCGATTTTGATAAAGACTTCTTTGGTAAAGAGTCCTTCCTGACCGTATCCGGCCAGTTGAACGGCGAAACCTATGCGTGCGCCCTGTCCAAAATCTATACCTTTGGCCCTACATTCCGTGCAGAAAACTCCAACACCAGCCGCCACCTGGCTGAGTTCTGGATGCTGGAGCCGGAAGTCGCCTTTGCCAACCTGAATGACGTAGCTGGCCTTGCCGAAGCGATGCTGAAATACGTCTTCAAAGCCGTACTGGATGAACGCGCGGATGATATGAAATTCTTCGCCGAGCGTGTCGATAAAGATGCGATTTCTCGTCTGGAACATTTTATTGATGCAGACTTTGCCCAGGTTGATTACACCGATGCGGTCACAATTCTGGAAAACTGCGGTAGGAAATTCGAAAACCCGGTTTACTGGGGTGTGGATCTCTCCTCTGAGCACGAACGCTATCTGGCAGAAGAGCACTTTAAAGCGCCAGTGGTAGTGAAAAACTACCCGAAAGACATTAAAGCGTTTTATATGCGCCTTAACGAAGACGGTAAAACCGTGGCGGCAATGGATGTTCTGGCGCCGGGCATTGGTGAAATCATTGGGGGTTCCCAGCGTGAAGAGCGTCTGGACGTACTGGATGCCCGTATGGCGGAAATGGGCCTGAATAAAGAAGATTACTGGTGGTATCGCGATCTGCGCCGCTACGGTACTGTTCCGCATTCAGGTTTCGGTCTCGGCTTCGAGCGTCTGATCGCTTATGTCACCGGCGTGCAAAACGTTCGTGATGTGATTCCGTTCCCGCGTACTCCACGTAACGCCAGTTTCTGATTTTAAAAGGCCAGCTTTGCTGGCCTTTTTCTCTCTCAGAATGTCAAGTTTTATGGATAAGAAGTAAACAAATCTAAAAACAAGCCCCTCAGCTCCCCCTTCCTGTTACCTGATATTTCATTGCAACATCTCAGTACAAAAAATAATCCCTCCGATCATTGCGGATTAGTTTTTCCTCACCTGATAGCATAATTTTTAATCAATCGCACGGCATTCCAGACGTCTGAAAAAAGTTATCAATCACACCCGTGTTCAATCACATTTGCAGTAAGTGCTATGTTTAGAAAAATTAAACATAAGGAAATCATATAAATAGAAATAAAAATGGGAAATGGTGGCTGAAATTGGCCCGAAATTTGAAGTCGTTCACAAAGCGCCAAAAATAAAACATTTAGTTACACATTTTTTCTTTTTGAAACCAATTCTTTATCTTTGTAGCACTTTCACGGTAGCGAAACGGTGGTTTGAATGGAAAGATGCTTGTCAGACACATAAAGACACCAAACTCTCATCAATAGTTCCGTAAATTTTTATTGACAGAATTTATTGGCGGCAGTGGCAGGTGTCATATAAAAACCAATGAGGGTAATAAATAATGATGAAGCGTAATATCCTGGCAGTGGTAATCCCTGCCCTGCTGGCAGCTGGCGCCGCAAACGCAGCCGAAGTGTATAACAAAGATGGCAATAAACTGGACCTCTACGGTAAAGCGGTAGGTCTGCACTACTTCTCTAAAGACAACGGCAAAAACAGCTACGGCGGTGATGGCGACCAGACCTATGCACGTCTGGGTTTTAAAGGTGAAACCCAGATCAACGATCAACTGACCGGTTACGGCCAGTGGGAATACCAGTTCAGCGGTAACAGATCCGAAGGTGGTTCTGACTCTCAGAAAGGCAACAAAACCCGTCTGGCATTCGCGGGTCTGAAACTCGGCGATGCGGGTTCTCTGGACTACGGTCGTAACTACGGTATCGTTTACGATGCACTGGGCTACACCGATATGCTGCCAGAATTTGGTGGTGACACCGCATACAGCGATAACTTCTTCGTTGGCCGTGTTGGCGGTGTGGCAACCTACCGTAACTCCAACTTCTTCGGTCTGGTTGACGGCCTGAACTTCGGCGTTCAGTATCTGGGCAAAAACGAGCGCGCAAGCAACTATGTTGTTAACGCAGACGATTCCAGTAACTTCAGCGACGTACAGCGCTCTAACGGCGACGGCTGGGGTGCATCTCTGAGCTATGAATTCGAAGGCTTTGGTATCGTTGGTGCTTACGGTGCCGCTGACCGCACCAACGCTCAGCAAGATTCTCGCCTTGCTGGTCGTGGTAAAACCGCTGAGCAGTGGGCTACTGGTCTGAAATACGACGCCAACAATATCTACCTGGCAGCCAACTACGGTGAAACCCGTAACGCCACGGCTATCGACGGCGGCTTCGCCAACAAAACTCAGGACATCCTGTTAGTTGCTCAGTATCAGTTCGACTTCGGTCTGCGTCCGTCCATCGCTTACACCAAGTCCAAAGCCAAAAACGTTGAAGGCGTGGGTAGCGAAGATCTGGTCAACTACGTAGAAGTTGGCGCGACTTACTACTTCAACAAAAACATGTCCACCTATGTTGACTACATCATCAACCAGATTGATTCTGACAACAAACTGGGCGTAGGCTCTGACGACACGGTTGCTGTAGGTATCGTTTACCAGTTCTAATCAGCAGACCTCTTTGTTAAATGCCTAAAAAACAGGACTTCGGTCCTGTTTTTTTATGTCTGCCAGCAAAATCTGGCGTCTTAAAAAAACACTCAGCCTTTTTGTCACTAACAGTTGGCATTTTGTAAATCTGCCGTTAACCTGATTACGGATTTCCCTTCTGTAACCACAATGGAACCTCGTCATGTTTGAGAACATTACCGCCGCCCCTGCCGACCCTATTCTGGGCCTGGCCGATCTGTTTCGTGTCGATGACCGTCCCGGAAAAATTAACCTTGGTATCGGTGTCTATAAAGATGAGACAGGCAAAACGCCGGTGTTAACCAGCGTTAAAAAAGCCGAGCAGTATTTACTGGAAAATGAAACCACCAAAAACTATCTCGGTATTGATGGTATTCCAGAATTCGGCCGTTGCACGCAGGAATTACTGTTTGGCAAAGGTAGCGCGCTGATCAATGACAAACGCGCTCGCACCGCGCAAACGCCAGGCGGTACTGGCGCGCTCCGTGTTGCCGCGGACTTCCTGGCAAAAAATACGGCGGTAAAACGCGTGTGGGTAAGTAATCCAAGCTGGCCAAACCATAAGGGCGTGTTTAATTCCGCCGGTCTGGAAGTGTGCGAATACGCTTATTACGATGCAGAAAACCACGCGCTTGATTTCGATGCCTTGCTGGCAAGCCTCAATAACGCGCAGGCTGGTGACGTCGTTCTGTTCCATGGCTGCTGCCATAACCCAACCGGTATCGATCCGACGCTGGAACAGTGGCAAACGCTGGCTCAGCTTTCTGTCGAAAAAGGCTGGCTGCCGCTGTTTGACTTCGCCTATCAGGGTTTTGCTCGCGGTCTGGAAGAGGACGCGGAAGGTCTGCGTGCGTTCGCAGCGTTGCATAAAGAGCTGATCGTCGCCAGTTCCTACTCTAAAAACTTTGGCCTGTATAACGAGCGTGTCGGTGCCTGTACGCTGGTTGCCGCAGATGCGGAAACCGTTGACCGCGCATTCAGCCAGATGAAATCCGCCATTCGCGCCAACTACTCTAACCCTCCGGCACACGGCGCATCCGTTGTAGCGACTATCCTGAGCAACGATGCCCTGCGTGCTATCTGGGAACAGGAACTGACCGATATGCGCCAGCGTATTCAGCGCATGCGTCTGTTGTTCGTTAATACGTTGCAGGAAAAAGGCGCAGATCGCGATTTCAGCTTTATCACCAAACAGAATGGCATGTTCTCATTCAGCGGCCTGACGAAAGAGCAGGTACTGCGTCTGCGTGAAGAGTTTGGCGTATATGCGGTAGCTTCTGGTCGCGTCAACGTGGCTGGAATGACGCCGGATAACATGGCTCCGCTGTGCGAAGCCATTGTCGCCGTACTGTAAGTATCATAGCGCCAGGTAGTGCCTGGCGCTTACCCGGCCTACAGTGGTTTCCCATTGCAGGCCGGACAAGAATTTACCAGACCGGCATTTCATCTTGCAGGAACGGGTTATGCAGCCGCTCATGGCCAAGCGTCGACATCGGCCCATGACCCGAAATAAACGTCACATCATCGCCCAACGGCAATAATTTACGCTTGATCGAATCAATCAGCTGAGCGTGATCGCCACGCGGGAAATCGCTGCGCCCAACGCCGCCTTTGAAGATCACGTCACCGGAAATCAGTAGCCGTGAAGACTCATCAAAGAAGACGATATGGCCCGGCGTATGCCCAGGACAATGCAACACCTGTAAAGTCACATTCCCTACGCTAATACGATCTCCCTCATTCAGCCAACGGTCAGGCGTCAACGGCTGACACTCTTCCAGACCAAACATGCGACTTTGCGCCGGTAAACCCTGTAGCCAGAACTCATCTTCTTTTTCCGGGCCGATCACTGGCACGCCATAATGCTTCGCCAGTTCCGCCGCCGCGCCAACATGATCGAGATGACCGTGCGTAAGCAGGATCTGCATCAACGTCACGCCGCTGGCGTCCACTTCCTGTTTGATGGTCTGTGCGTCGCCGCCGGGATCGACCAGCGCGGCCAGACGGGTTTGCTCACACCAGATCAATGAACAGTTCTGGGAGAATGCGGTGACCGGAATAATACGATAGTTCATACTGCTCCTGTTTCGTTAAGTCTGCGGATCACCAGTGCCGTGCCGGCCCGGTGTCAATATGCACAAAGTTACTGCGTGGGTAGTATCCTACACCACCTGCGCGCATAGATAACGCAGCTTTGCGAATATTACTTAACGAAACGCCTTCAATATGGAAATCCATCGCCTGCCCTTTCGTGTGGTAGCTTTTTTTCGCCACTCCACGACTGTGCGCACGCAGTTCGTTATTGGTATCCAGTGAGCGGTAACCCGAGATGAGCTGTACGGGCTTACGGGTGCCTAAAAGGCCTTGCAGGCGGAAGAGCTGATCGAACAATCCTGGGTCGATGGCTTTCACTTTATTCGCGCGAAAATCACGGAAAAAATGGTTTAGTTTTGCTAATTCATCCTGAATATAGGCTCTTCCGTCGAAAAACTCCGCTTTAATTGACTCTCCGGTATGGAGGTTGTTCAGTGTCAAAATACGCGGACGTGGGGTGGAGAGTGTGGCAAATGCTGGCGTAGGCAAGATGGCGGCGCCGAGAGCAACGCCACCAAACGCCAGCAACTTGCGGCGATTAGCGTCAAATTTGTCCATGATAATCAGGTCTACAGGTAAATGTTTTCGTTAATATGCACTTCTGGCGCACGAGGGGCACCTTAACTGGCAAAAAAGCCGACGTCAAGGTGGCCCATCCCCAGCAACGGCGGGGCTTGCAGCGAATCAGCCCTGCCGATGACCAATATTACGACAACAGATTTATCAGAACTTCTTCATTTACCTGATTAATTGTTCTGCTTTTGACACAATTTGTGCGCTGGATCGCGCAGTCAGATCATAATTGTAAATATCTGTACGATACTGAGTGCGTCCGTCTGCTCCCACAAACGCCGTCAGGTAATACAGATTCACCGGAATATTCTGACGGATGTTGACGTACCGGGTATCACCTTGCTTCAGCGCATCCGAAATCCGCGTATCGTTCCAGCCTGCATCCTGAAGCAGCATATTTGCCAGCTCAGAGGCCTTATTCACACGCACGCAGCCGGAGCTGAGCGCTCGCGTATCTTTCTGGAACAGATTGTGATTCGGCGTATCGTGCAGATAAATCGCGTCTGAACTTGGCATATTAAATTTGTAACGCCCCAGCGAGTTGTGCGCGCCCGGCGCCTGCTGGAAGCGGAACGGCAGGTTCGATGGCGTAATGGTCGACCAGTCCACCTGCCACGGGTTAATCGTCTCTTTGCTGTTCCAGCCGCGCATAACGGTATAACTGTGGCGTTCCAGATACCCCGGATCATTCCAGACTTTGGGCAGAATATCTTTTCGGGCCAGCGTTGGCGGCACATTCCAGGGCGGATTCACCACCACGTTATTAAGCGCGCTGCTCATCATTGGCGTTTTCCGATCGGGGCGGCCAACAATCACCCGGGAAGCCAACACCTGGTTGCCGTTCTGGTAATAAACCAGCGAATAGGCCGGAATATTGACCATAATGCCCGTTGATAATTCTCCTGGCAGTAAACGCAAACGCTGAATATTCAGCGCCAGCACCCCCGCACGTTGCGCAGGCGTCACATTCAGCCATTCGCGTGTCGCCGGGCCGACAGCGCCATCCGCTCCCAGTCCTTGCCAGGTCTGAAAACGTTTCACCGCATCAACAAGCTCACGATCATAAGCCGCACGGACTGCCGGAGCGGGTTGGCTGCGCTGAGTGGATTGCCGGGCGACAGGTTTCACGGCGGCAGGCTCCACTGCGACGGCGGAAGGGCTGACAACCACATCGGCCGCCACGTCATCCCCCGGGAGCGCTATCTTAGGCCCGCCTTCCAGCATACCGGTGCGCTGTAAAATCTCACGCAGCGCAGGCACATCATTGCTCCACTGACCAGGACGCAACGTCGCGGTACTGGTCAACTGCGGCCAGGGGCGAGCGTCGCTAACCAGCTTTTTCAGTGAATCATGCAGCGCGGCGTATTGCGGATGCTGTGGCGCAAGGCTGGCGACAAACGTCGTCAGTTGACCGTTGTCCAGCGCAATCTGCCACTGGTTGATCACCGAAAGCGGCGGTGTTGCCAGCGCATAAGGTTTGTCGCTGTACAGCCAGCGCGTCCCTTTTACGGGAATATTGGCGATGAAATGGAGATAGCCCATCATGGCGTCGGATAAAACAGCATCTCGCGCCAGACCGGTGACCGACGGGTCGGTCAGCAGCGCGACCCAGGTGGTAAATTGCGGCTGGAACCCGGCGATGGCCACTTCCGCCAGCTGCTGCTGAAACGCTTTCACCGCATCGCGATTTTCCCACATTGGTTGCATATCGCGGGCGGCATACAGCAGTTCCAGTTGATTCAGATAAACCGGCGTATAACCAGAAGGAAGTTGCGATTGTAATTCAGCCCGGGCTTTCTCCGCAGAGATCCCCTCCGGCAGCAGTTGAATCCCCGCCATTACCGCTGTCGCAGGCGATTGCGCTTGCGGCTGTGACAACGCGGTAGGCTGTTCGCTGACGGTCGCAGAGCTGTCGCCAGGAATCATTTCAGGCTCATCGGCCTGCACACTGAACAGTGGAGCAAATGTTACGGCCAGGCATAAACTGATTGCCGACAGCCGACGACTACAAATTTTGTTAAGCAACATCCCTTGCCCCCTGTTTCTTTATCATACTTTGAATAGCCAGGTTGCCCGCTCACATTGGGTAAAAACCTGAAAACGCCAATACCTTCTGAAGTATGACGAGCAAGCCTGCTTACTCGTCAGGCTTACCTTCAGTATATAAACATCAAAAAGGTTTTGCCTAACCTAATGTAAAGAAGTTTAAAGAAAAAGCACCTGGTGTAAGGTGCTTTTCAGACTTCTATTGATCGATTTTATGATGAAAAAAGACGGCGCGAAGGCCGTCTTCATCTTACTTACCCGGCGGCCTGCGACGAGGCATCTTCGGTGCCAGTGCCAGGTAGGGTCTCCGGCAGTTGTGGGGCGAAGCCACGCAGTCCGACCACATGAACGTGTTCGGTATTGTGGAAAACCTTACGCACCAGCTTATAGGTGGTGCCTTTCTCAGGGCTGATGTTTTCCGGCGCTGCGATGATAAGCTGCATTTGCAGACGTTCGCACAGTTCGAACAGCGTCGCGATGGAACGCGCATCCAGACGCGCAGCCTCATCAAGGAACAGCAGGCGGCATGGGGAGATATCTTTTCCGCGCAAGCGGCGGCCTTCGTCTTCCCAGCTTTGTACTACCATCACCAGAATGGACATCCCGGTACCAATCGCTTCACCGGTAGACAGCGCGCCGGACTCCGCACGCAGCCAGCCGTCTGAACCACGGTTGACCTCGACTTCCATCTCCAGATAGTTACGGTAATCCAGCAGCTCCTCGCCAATGGTCTGCGGCGTACGCTGCCCCATATCAATCTGCGGATTCAGGCGCTGATACAGCTTCGCCAGCGCTTCAGAGAAGGTCAGGCGGTTGCTGTTAAACAGATCCTGATGCTGCTCATGCTGTTCGGAAAGAACATCCAGCAAGGTCGCATGCGTTTCCCGCACGTTAACGTTGAGACGCACGCTGTTCACCTGACCGAATGAGACGTTTTGCAGTCCCTGGTTCAGCATACGAATACGATTTTGTTCGCGCTGAATCGTCTTACGAATAATGTTCGCCACGCTGCGCGAGCTGATCGCCAGCTTCTGTTCGCGGGAGGTCAACTCTTCCGTCAGGCGACTCAACTCAATTTCCATCTGTTCGATGGCCTCAACCGGGTCATCGGTACGGATGATATCCTGGCGAATACGCTCCCGCAGATGCTGGTAAACCGCCACGAAGAACTGGATCTTACGTTCCGGTCGTTTTGGATCTTCCGACATACGTAATACATCACGCAGGTGTTCGTTATCCGCCACCGCCAGACGCAACGCACCCAACGCCTTATCCGACATGGAGCGAAGTTCATCTGCCGACAGATAAGCCAACTCGCGACGATGCAAACGGCGCTCTACCCCGTTATCTTTCACCATCCGCATCACCGCGCACCACCCGGCTTTCGCGGTGACCACCTGCTCGCGCATTTCATGATAATCGCGTTCCAGTTTGCGCAGTCTGCGGGTCAGGTTATCCATCTCCGCTTCACAGAAGGTCAGCGCTTTTTCCAGCTGGTTACGACGTGAGCGGTTATTGCTCAGTTGCGTATGCAGTTCGTCACGGCGGATACGCGCGCGCTCTTCCGAACCGCTGTCGGCGCGCACGCCGATATCCTGTAATTCACGTTGCAGGTCGCCCAGCAGCTCTTTCTTGGTGTCATACGAGCTTTTCAGTGAGGCCAGAACCTGATTGTACTGGCTGAGTTGCGCGGCATGACCGCGTAACGCTTCACGGGCACGGGTACGCTCGGCTTCCGCCTGTTCCAGACGCTGACGCAGTTTTTCGTTCAGATCGCTGTTGCCGCTCAGCATTTCGGCTGAGTCGGAATAGCTGAAGTGCGCCCGACGCTGTACGACCTCGGTCAGCGCAAAAGCCTGCTGACGCGCATCCCGCTGCGTTTGCTGGGAGTATGCGTAATCTTCTTTCAGTTGCTCAAACTGTTCGGGATCGTTTTGCAGAACCGAGACGATCGGCTCCAGTTTGGCTAACTGATTACCGTGTTGCTGTATAAAACGCGCCGCTTCCTGCGCATCATCCAGACGTTCCTGAATTTCATCCACGCGGTCAGCCAGCGTGTCGTCCGCCAGCAGGTTCAGGCGCGGCAGTAAGCGGTTCAGAGCGGAGACCCCCTCTTTCGCCTGTTCAAACTGAATACGCTGCTGCTGGTTGTCGTTTTCATGCGTAGCCAGCGCGCGTTCCAGTTCAACGCGACGGCCATTCAATTGGCGAATTTCCGCTTCCGGGTCGGCCTCAAACGCGACCGCCAGATGGCTGCCGATAAAACGACTGAACGCCTGATGCAGACGCTGAGTTTTCTGCACGTCGAAGGACAACGTCGCAAAGCGTTCAGATAGCCCTTCGCGCTCAGCATGCAAACTTTCAATACGGTTTTCACGCGCGGCGCGACCAAAGATCGGCACCGTCGGGAAACGGGAATAACGCCACTGACGCTCGGCGGTTTTCACCACCACCGCGTTTTCCAGCTCATCAACGCTGAAGACGCTGTCATCGAACGACTGCGGGTCCCCTTCGATGAAATAGAGATCTTCCGGGCAATCCGTCAGCCCTTCAAGCTGTTCGGCGATCAGCGACAGATCCGGCACCACGATAGCATGACGGGACGGGCCGTACAGCGCGGAGAAGTACGGCGCGTCTTCGAAGCTGACGTCATCATAGATTTCCGACAGCAACACGCCGCCAAAACGCTCCGCCAGCGCGTTCAGACGCGAGTCTTCCGAGCCGCCCGGCTGGCTTAAACGTTCAATCTCTTCGTCAACCGCGTTCTTACGCGCGCCAACTTCGTCGCGCTCTACAATCGCTTCACGCTCGCGCTCCAGCAACTGTTGCAGATACTCGGTTACATCCTGGCTGGAGGTAAACTCTTCGCCGCTCTGTTCGCACAGCTGATTCAGACTGTTTTGCGCCGCCAGCCAGATCGGGGCGCGCTGCATTAAGTGCTGAATGCGGGACTGGAGTTGCTCCTGCTCCTGACGCAGCGTCATACGCTGTTCATGGGCGTTAGAAACGCTATCCGACAGGGCGGCGATGCGGGCTTCCAGCTCCTGGTGCAGCGCTTCCAGCTCATCAATGTCGAAATGTTTGCCCTGACGTTTACAGAATTCCGCCAGCAGGCGTTCAGCTTCCTGCTGTTCGCGCAAGCGCTGTTCCAGTTCACTCAGACGCATACGCAGCGGCTGAACCTGCTCCGCCAGGTGACGCTGTTCCACGCCTTCGCGCAGCAGGTCGCGCGCCACGCTCCAGGCTTCATTACGCGCCAGCGGGCCATTAATGGCGGCCACCAGCTGATATGCCTGTTCAAACTGACTGTGCGCGGTTTGCGCCACGCTCATTTTCTGTTCCAGCGAAAGCAGTTTTTCCGTTGCTTCCTGCTCTTTCGCCTGGAACGTTTCCAGCCATTCTGCGGCGCTGTCCGCCGTCAGGTCAGGCAGATGACAAAGCGCTTTGGCGCGGTCGAGCGCCTGGATCGCCTGGTTGTACTGAATCGCGCGCGTCTGCTGCACATCCAGCGCCTGCTGATAGTCCGCCAGTTGGCTTTTCAGTTCATCCACTTCCAGCTCGGCGGCTTCCGCACGGGCTTCGTTCTCTTCCTGCATGTCGGCGGCTTCGGCCACCACTTCATTTTGCTCTTCGAGACGAATTTGCAGCTCATCGAGATCCGCTTCGTAGCGCTCGATCTTCTCCTGCTGGCGCAGCGCGGTCTGCACCAGGTTCAGGTGGTCGCTGGCGGCCTGGTAATCCGCTTCCAGATCCCCTTCCGCACCATTGTGCTCGCCCAGTTCACGCGCCATGTCGACGTGTTTGTACTGTTCCGCCGCCAGTTGCTTACGCGATGTGTACAGCTCGCGACGAAACTCCAGCGCTTTATCCAGATGAACCCGGCGTTCGTTGGCGTGGCGCATGTAGTCCGCCGCCACGTAGTTAGTGGCTTCGCTAATCAAATGCTTGAACAGGTCACGATCCGACTGGGTTACGCGGATCGCTTCCAGCGTCATACGGTTTTCACGCAGCGCGGCTTCCATATCCTGGAACGCTTTACGCACGCCGCTATTTTCCGGCAGCAGGTAGTCACGCAGGGAACGAGTAATCGCGCTGGAGATCCCGCCGTACAGCGAGGCTTCAATCAGACGATAGAACTTGCTGCGATCGGACGCAGAACGCAGACGGCGGGCAATGATGCCTAGATCGAACATCAGCGAGTGATAATCGGTGATCGAGTTAAACTGCTTAAACTGCACGCCTTCCATCGCATCGAGCTTCTCTTTCAGCTCCGCGAGGGTCAACACGCGCGCCTGGCGCTCGTTCAGCGTTTCCGTCACCAGCTGCGTCGGCTGCACCGACATCGGCAAGCCCTGAATGGCAAACGGTTTGATATCAACTTTGCGATCGCGTCCGGCGACCTGCTGCAAACGTACGCCCACCACAACACGCTGATGGCGGGAATTGAGGACGTCGAGCATGGAATAACAGACGCCCGCTTTCAGCTTACCGTGCAGGCCTTTATCGCGCGATCCGCTGGTGGCCCCGGCTTCCGTGGTGTTACGGAAATGCAGTAAGGTTAAGTCCGGGATCAGCGCCGTGACGAACGCCGCCATCGTGGTGGATTTACCGGCGCCGTTCCCGCCGGACAGCGTGGTGACCAGCTCATCGAGGTCAAAGGTGCGGGCAAAAAAGCCGTTCCAGTTAATCAGCGTTAGTGAGCGAAATTTACCGCGTTCAATCATTATTCTTCCTCTCCACTGTCCGGCTGATTCTCTTCGGTCTCATCGTTGAGTTGCAGGTGATTTTCAACCGGCATGGCTTCCCCATCGCGGATTAAGCGACGCTGCGCTTCACGCGGATCGTCACCGGTACGCACATCCGCGCCAAAGCGGAACACCGATTCCGTGATGCGGAATTTGCTGCTGTCATGGCCCATAAACCACACCATCCCTAAGCGACGCAGACGGTTTAACGACGAGCGCACCTTCTCCTGTAGTTTCTGACGATCCACGTCAGACCCCGTTGAGCGGTTGTTGACCAGTTTCAGCAATTTGGCTTCGTCTGTCAGGGCGAGCAGCTCATCGTACAGTTCCTGCTGGGTAAAAATCCCCTCATTCGCCAACCGCTCCGGGCTGAGATAGAGATAGCAGAGGATTTTACCCACCATCATGTCCAGTTCAGACAAGACAGAGCGCGGGATAATCGTCGTGGAACGCGGGCGCAGGTAGAAAAAACCCTCCGGCGCGCGAATCAGTTCGACGTTATAGCGACTGTAAAACTCTTCCAGATACTCCTGGAAATCCATCAGGAAGGCATGATTATCCAGCTCATCCAGACCGATATGTCTGCCGGAGCGTAATGCGCTATCCAGCGCCGGAAATAACGGGTTTGCCAGCGCCTGCGCCAGCTTAACCGGCATCACTTGTTCAATATTTGTCAATGACATGCGCCTGTACCTTGGCTCCGTAATCATTAATCGGCTGCCATTTGGCTGGCAGTCCGGTGAAGTCTGCTTGCGCTACGCCAAGACGTACCGCCTGATCGATAACAATACGCGCCACGTCGAAGTGACGCGCTCGTGGGTATTGCGCCAGATATTCGCGCACTACCAGGCCGAGATCCAGTGGGGCTTGTCTGGATTTATAGATAGCCAGCTGTTCTTCGATGATCGCCGCCAGTTGTTCGCGGATCTCGTTAAATTCTTCATATTCCAGGTCCGGCGGCAGTTCGCCGGTCACCTCTTCATCGCGCAGCGCCATCTCTTCATCGCGCATATCCAGCAGACGATCGGCGTTGGCATAGGTCAGCGCCCACGGCTCATCAAAATAGCTCTGGATGGACTGGCGCAGTCGCTGGGCAAAGACGCGGTTTTTATCCATATCAATCGCAGTACGGATAAATTTGTGTACGTGTCGGTCATAGCCAATCCACAGGTCGATGGATTGCTGACCCCAGCTAATAATGCGGTCGAGTTTGCTTTGCAGATCGAACACCAGACGATCCACAAAATGCAGGTCGTCATGCGCCATCGTGGCGTCCTGGATGCGTAACAGATTAGCCTGTAATTTATCGCCAGCCGCTTCAAGCGTATCCTGCAACTCACGCAGCGTGCCGGATGTTTCAGAAAGCAGCAGTTCGCAACTCGAAATCGCCGCGCGCCAGTCTTTGTTCAGCAACTGCGCAATGTCGTCTTTTACCTGCTGCTGCTGCTCATCCATGATGCGCTGGGTCAGGTCGATGCTGTCGAAAATTTCCGCGACCGAATATTTCAGCGGCGCATAAACGTTGCGATGCCAGTGAAATTCGTCGCCGCCCTCATCTGCCGCATCCGCCGCCCGCTTCAGTTCACCCGCGACAATGGATAGCTGCATGGAAAGGCGCAACGTGGAAAACTCACGCTGGCGGATGTAGTAATCGGTAATGCCAATCCCGAGCGGCGTCAGGCGATAAATGGCGTTGCCTTCCGCTTGCTCGCTGGTAAAGCGGTTCAGCAGACGTTGACGTACCATATCGTTGATCGCGTTGTTGGCGCGCACGCCGATGGTTTCGCTGGTTTGCTCAAACGCATCACTGACATGGCGGAACGCATCCACCAGTTCGCCTTCACTCATCTCCCCGTCCAGGCGCTCGCCGTTCAGCGTGGCTACCGCCAGCAGGAACGAAAGTCGGTCTACCGGCAGAGAGATGGAAAAGTCATTTTTTCTGGCCCAGGCAACCAGTTCGGGGACTGTCTGGGAAAATTCACTCATAAGTTATCCTTGCATCTGCGGTTTGCGCGCGGTGACATGAATGTAGCGGCCAAGGCTAATATACGGCTCCTGGCGGCAATAACGCGTTTCTAATTCAACTAACATCTCATAGCAGTCACGCTGTTGATGCTTCTCACGCAGATAATCATGAAATACGCGTACGCCGGTCTTACCGGTAATCTGCCAGCCAATATCTTCCAGCCACTGATAAACCTGCTCGGGTTTACGTGGATAGTCTGGCGAAAGCGTACGCTTTTTGCGTTTTGGCATCCCCACCTGCACATAGTCAAAGTTCCCTGCCACCATGTTATGCATCAACAGGCCGTTAGCATTGTAGAACATTAACGACAGTGCTCCGCCGGGACGCAAAACTGACCAAAGCGTCTCTAACACGCCGACCGGTTCCGCCACCCACTCCAGCACAGCATGAAACAATATCAGATCAGCGGAGGTTTCCAAATGCGAAGCGACATCCTGAACGGCGCATTGTATAAAATGCATGTTTCCGCTCACACCTTTTGCTTCTGCCGCCTGCTGCGCACGCGCGATCATCTCGCTGGACAGATCGCACAATGTAACCTGATGCCCACGCTCCGCCATTTTGATGGCCGTTTGCCCCTCTCCGCCACCAGCATCCAGGATGTGCAGTTTTCGCTCGCCGAATTCCGCCAGCAACCGATCAAGATCCTGCCACAGAATCGCCTGTCGCAGCTGTCCTTTAGTGGTTCCGTAGATGTTACGGGAAAACTTTTCAGCAATGTCATCAAAATTGCGGTCCCGCATCGGACTCTCCACAGGCTGGCTCAGGTGTGCTTTTAAAAAGAAGCTATTTTGTCATAGTCGCGGCGATATTTAACCTGTCTGGTGTAATATCCCTGCTGATCCCCTGCTGTATGGTCAAAAAAGGAACCAAAAAGGATGCTTTTTACTCTGAAGAAAGTGACTGGCGGTCTGTTGCTGCCGCTTCCCTTTATGCTGCTCATCATGGGCGTGGGGCTGGCGCTGGTATGGTTTAGCCGCTTTCAGAAAACCGGGAAGGCGTTTATCAGCCTGGGATGGCTGGCAATATTTCTGTTAAGCCTGCAACCTGTTGCTGACCGTTTACTCAAACCGATTGAAGACAGTTACCCCACCTGGCAGGGAACGCAAAAAGTAGACTATATCGTGGTGCTGGGCGGCGGCTACACCTGGAACCCCCAGTGGGCGCCCAGTTCAAATCTGATCAATAACAGCCTCCCACGTCTGAACGAAGGCGTACGCCTCTGGCTGGCCAATCCGGGATCGAAACTGATCTTTACGGGCGCGGCGGCAAAAACCAATCGCGTGAGTACGGCAGAAGCGGGCGCAAGAGTGGCACAATCGCTGGGTGTGCCGCGCAGCGACATCATCACGCTGGATCAGCCAAAAGATACCGAAGAAGAGGCGGAAGCGGTGAAACAGGCCATCGGCGATTCCCCTTTCCTGCTGGTCACTTCCGCCTCCCACTTACCGCGCGCCATGATATTCTTCCAGCATGTTGGGTTACATCCGCTGCCTGCGCCAGCCAATCAACTGGCGATAGATTCACCGTTAAATCCGTGGGAGCGAGCAATTCCCTCCCCGGTATGGTTGATGCATAGCGATCGCGCCGGTTATGAAACGCTGGGGCGCATCTGGCAGTGGCTGAAAGGCGCGTCAGGCGAGCCAGGGCAGCAGTGATTTTGTCGCGAGGTCAAAGTTGGAGCGGCTAAAACGCCCGGTATTGACCAGCTGCGCGACTTCGTCCCATAACACATAAAGCCAACGCCGCCAGATGAACGATTCCGCCACTGGCGCGTGTTGCAGATAATGCCAGAGCAACCCTTCCGCCAGCGCATTGTCCATCAGCCGAAACAGTTCATACTCTCGTGGCGCCCACAGCATAACGCCAGGCCCTACCATCGCCAGAAGCTGATCGCTGCGGGCATCTTTCAGCATACTGCGCAGGCTAAAATTGCCGTGGATGAGCACGCAATTATCATTAAATCCTTCAAACAGCGCAGGCAGGCACTCCCGGGTACGAAACAGAATGCGTTTATCCTGCATGGTTAACCCGGTGTTGTTGAACTGGTTTAACGTCGTCCATAGCACTTCAACACGCTGGCGATACCAGGACGGCCAGATATTTTCCTGCGTATGATCCACCGCGCCCACGCAACCCCGGCTGTCCTGTCGATGCCAGGCTAACAACCCTTCTACAATCTGATCCTTCAATTGCTCCCAGCGCTCAGGCGTGCGGGCGGGCGCTTCCACAGAGACGCCACGCAGACGCTCCAGCAGCAGGACATCAGGCCCGGGGTGTTCCTCATGCGTCATCACGCCATAGACAACCGGCATGCGTACCGTGCCGCTACGCGCCAGCATGGTCGTTTTCCATGCCAGTTGCTGCGCCACACCAGGGGTCGTAAAACTTCTCGCCATTAGCGGCATCGGGTTTCCCTGACTGTCGTACAGCGACCACAAGGCCGTATCCGCCTTTTCACTCACGCACTCTATACGGCTGAGTTTTTCGCCCAGCAGATGACTCAGTTCGGCTCGCAGCTGTTCCATTTCAGATTGCCCTCATAAACGCCACTGCTTTTATAATGAGCGCCGTATGGACAGATGTCACCCGGATGAGATCAATTGATGAAAAGAAAAATGAAGGGAAAATCGTAACGATACGACACTCCTCCCATTTGTGAGAGGAGTGCGATAGCGGATATCAGCGCATTTCGGCGCGAACGCGCTCAAGATCTTCGGCTGTATCAACGCCCGTTCCCGGGACTTCTTTGGCGACGGCAACATGGATTTTTTCGCCATACCACAGCACACGAAGCTGCTCCAGCATCTCAATATGCTCAAGCGGGCTGGGCTGCCAGTTCACGTAGCGGCGAATAAACCCGGCGCGATAGCCGTAAATTCCCAGATGGCGCAGGAACGTGTCGCCCACGGTCTCAAGGCTTTTCGCAAAACGATCGCGATCCCAGGGGATCGTCGCACGCGAGAAATAAAGCGCATAGCCTTCAGCGTCCAGCACAACTTTCACTGCATTAGGATTAAAAGCTTCTTCAGCACCGTGAATCGGCGCCGCCAGCGTCGCCATACCAACCTGGCGCTGCGCCAGGTTTTCCGCCACCTGACGAATAATCACCGCCGGGATCATCGGCTCATCGCCCTGCACGTTCACAATAACGGTATCGTCGCTAAAACCGCATTTTTCAACGACTTCCGCCAGACGCTCCGTCCCGGACTGATGGTCAGCGCGCGTCATGCAGACTTCCCCACCCGCCGCTTCTACCGCGCGAGCGACATCTTCATGATCCGTCGCGACAATAATGCGTTCAGCGCCAGATTCGCGCGCGCGTTCCAGAACATGCACGATCATCGGTTTGCCGTTGATATCCAGTAAAGGCTTACCGGGCAGACGCGTGGACGAAAAACGAGCGGGAATAATGACCACAAAACTCATGATTTACTCTCATCAGCAGTAATGGAACGCGCTTCCGTTTCCAGCAATACCGGAATGCCATCGCGCAATGGGAAAGCCAGGTTATCCAGTTTGCAAATCAGTTCTTGTTTTTCCTGGTTATACCAGAGTTTGCCGTTGCATACCGGGCAGGCAATGATTTCAAGTAGACGATGATCCATAGTTCCTCCAGATGGACCGGATTGTGAATTCATCAATATTAACATAATCGTTTATGAGACCGCGTCTATTTCCCAGCCATGACGATTTTCTGCAAACAAGGCGGATGGGCAGTTCCCTAGCGTGACGCGGCTGGCCTGTTGCCAGCGAGCGAACGCATTAATCGCCTGTAACAACCCTTTTTGCAGCGTCGGGCCCGGTTTAACCCCCTCCTGCAACCAGAGCGAGATGACTTCCAGAACGCCCGTTTTGCGATGCATTTTGGCATCCATGCGCCCAACCAACTGCCCCCGATGCAGCAGCGGCAAAACAAAATAGCCGTACTGGCGTTTAGGCGCCGGGGTATAGCACTCCAGGCGGTAGCTAAAATCGAACAACTGCTCTGCCCGTTTCCGGTCCCAGACGACGGGATCAAAAGGGGATAAAACCGCGCTATGCGTAGCGGTGAGCTTATTGTTCAGCGCCTGCTCCAGTAGCGGCAACAGATCGGCGTGTAGCCACATTGCCCCCAGCCTGTCGGCCTGAACGGGAACCAGTTGCCCTTGTTCAACGCGGATATCACGCCACGTTTTCACTTCAGGTCGCCGCAGGCGATAGTAATCCGCCAGCCACTGCTCGCGAAAAATCCCCAGACTGCGCGCGCTATTATCCAGCATGGCGATTTCTGCTTCTGCCTGCGACAGTAAATCGCGTTTATCGTCCCAGTGCGGCATCACGCGTTGCGTCAGGTCATACACGCGCTGAAAGTTGCGCCGTTCTACAACCATGACTTTCCCGGCAGTGAACAATCCTTCAAGATGGCGCTTATGCGGCTTCCATTCCCACCATCCACTGGCGCCTTTGCGTGGATGCGCAAAATCCGCTGAGCGCACAGGGCCGTTATGATGAATATGCTGGATCAACTGCGCGATCTCATCGGCATGTTCCTGCATCCACGATGCTTTGTACTTCCAGCCCATCTTCTCAGGCGCCAGCATACGGTGACGAATTAGCGTAAAGTCGCTACGCGGTAAGAAACAGGCCTCATGCGCCCAGTATTCCATGAGTTCGCCACGCGACAACGAGTCGTCCAGCCACTGTTGCGGGTAGTGGCCCAGACGGCTAAACAGCACCAGATAGGGGCTGCGCGCCACAACGTTGATCGTATCGATTTGCAATAAAGACATGCGCGAAATCGTCGCGAGAATATCCGCAGGCAATGCCTGACGGCGGGGCTTTTTCAGCAAACCTTGCGCAGCAAGATGGAGATGACGAACATCCGTAAGAGAGAGATGCGGCAACGACATGTATAACTCCGGGAATCGTTCGCTGCCGCCACATCAATTTGTGCTAGCGAGCCAGCGAGATGAGTTGTTCAAGCAGTGCGTCAGGTTGTTCACCCGACAAACGCGCGTCTACAGGTAAATACCACCAGTTGTCCTCGGCAAATCCCCGGCATTTAACGGCATCTTTTTCCGTCATGACCAGCGTTTGCCCGTCGGTTACTAACGCCTTCACATCGTTAGAGGCGAGAGACTGATGATCGGCCAACGGAACGCATTTCTGTAGCGACGCCCCACACGCTTCGAGCGTAGCAAAGAAACGTGGAGGATGGCCAATCCCCGCCATCGCGACAATGTTGCTTAACTCCGCGACATGACGGCGCTCACCGGTGCATAAATTGACCGCCAGCCCTGGCGCCAGCTGCATCGGAATTTCTCCTGGTCTGGCAACGCCGCCGTTGACGATCACCGCATCTACCGATTTAAGCCGGCTGGCGCGCTCACGCATCGGCCCTGCGGGCAACCACCAGCCATTGCCAAACCGACGCACGCCGTCGATGACAACGATTTCAATATCGCGCGCCAGACGATAATGCTGTAGCCCGTCATCTGTCACGATAATTTGTACATCGTGACGCGCGAGAATCGCTTTTACTGCGTCTGAGCGAACCGGCGAGACAGCGACAGGCGCGCCGGTTCGTTGATAGATCAGTACCGGCTCATCGCCCGCTTCCGCAGAGGACGTTTGTGGAGTAAGCAACAGCGGATAAGACGCCGCTTTACCGCCATACCCCCGCGAAACAACCCCTACGCGAATGCCGCGCTGTTGCAGTTGCTCGACCAGCCAGATAACGACCGGCGTTTTTCCGTTGCCCCCCGCCGTAAGGTTCCCGACGACAACAACTGGCACCGGCGCACGCCAGGCGCGTTTAATTCCCAGCCGGTAGCACAAGCGAATCCCCCCACTCACCAGGCCATACAGCCAGGAGAGTGGGAGCAACAGACGCCACAGGGGCGATTCACCAGACCAGATGCGGGCGATCATTGGCCAAATTGCATTTTATGCAGTTGCGAATACACACCGCGCTGCTCCAGCAATTCGCGATGGGTTCCACGCTCAACAATAATCCCGTCTTCCACCACGACAATTTCATCAGCTTGTTCAATCGTTGAGAGGCGGTGCGCGATAACCAGCGAAGTACGGTTTTTCTGCAACTCATCCAGCGCGGACTGAATCGCGCGTTCGGATTCGGTGTCCAGCGCAGAAGTGGCTTCATCCAGAATCAGGATTGGGCTGTCACGCAGCAACGCACGGGCAATCGCGATACGCTGACGCTGACCACCGGAAAGCAGTACGCCGTTCTCGCCGATAACCGTATCCAGACCGTCATCCATCTTGCTGATAAAGTCCATGGCATACGCCATACGCGCCGCTTCTTCAATTTGCTCGCGGCTGTACTCTTCAGTACGCGCATAGGCGATGTTGTTCGCAACCGTATCGTTAAACAGGTGCACATTCTGCGAAACCAGCGCGACCTGATTACGCAATGAAGACAGGGTATATTCACGCAGATCGTGTCCATCCATCAGGATATTCCCTTCATTGATGTCGTAGAAGCGCGTGATCAGACTGGCAATGGTTGATTTACCTGAACCGGAACGCCCGACCAGTGCAACCGTCTTACCCGCCGGAATATGCAGATTGATATTGCGCAGCGCAGGCGTTTCACGCCCCGGATAGGTAAAGGTCACATTGCGGAATTCCAGATCGCCCGTCGAACGTTCAATTACGCGTTTGCCTTCGTCTTTCTCTTGCTCGCTATCCAGAATAGCAAACAGCGTCTGGCATGCCGCCATACCACGCTGGAACTGCGCATTGACGTTGGTCAGCGATTTCAGAGGACGCATCAGGGCAATCATTGATGAGAATACGACGGTAATCGTACCCGCAGTCAGGCTATCCATTACGCTCGGGAAGCTAGCCGCATAGAGAACAAAGGCCAGCGCCAGAGACGCGATCAGCTGAATGATCGGATCAGAGATGGATGATGCAGACACCATTTTCATCCCTTGCAGACGCATTTTATTGCTGACTTTGTCAAAACGCTTCGTTTCAACTTCCTGACCGCCAAAGATAAGCACTTCTTTGTGGCCTTTCAGCATCTGCTCTGCACTGGTGGTCACCTGCCCCATCGTGTTCTGCATGTTTTTACTGATGCTACGAAAACGCTTCGATACCACGCGAATCGCAATAGACACAACGGGCGCCAGAATGACCAGAATGATCGACAGTTGCCAGCTGTTATAGAACATCATGATAAACAAAGCGATGATCGATGCACCTTCACGCACGACCGTAATCAACGCCCCGGAAGACGATGACGCAACCTGTTCTGAGTCATAGGTAATACGAGAAAGCAGTGTCCCCGTTGATTGTTTATCAAAGAATGCAACAGGCATCCCCATCATATGACCAAACAGACGACGGCGCATGGTCATCACCACTTTGCCCGATACCCATGAAATACAGTAGCTGGAAATATAGCTGGTGATACCACGTAATATCATCAGGCCAATAACCACCAGCGGCATCCAAAGCAGCACCGATCGATCTGTTTTACCAAAACCATCGTCCAGCAATGGTTTGAGGAGCGATAACATAAAAGCATCGCTGGCCGCATTGAGGATCAACGCGACACCCGCCACGATCAGCCCAGTTTTGAAAGGCGCAATGGTAGGCCACAGTCGGCGGAACGTCTGCCACGTAGAGAGATCTTTATCGTTATGCATTCAAAAAACCAGCATTTGTTGAAATAGCCGCATATTCTACCCGTTATCCTCTGACACGCCAAACCACTGATGATACCAACGAGGTAAAATTTGCTCCCGTAAACCTCGTATGCGCCAGCCTTGCGGGGAAAAGTCCACCGAAATTTGCCCCTGATGCGGGGTATCCAGCCACTGATAACCTTGTTGTTGATAGCGCTGTTGTACCTTCCAGGAAGGCAGATGCCAGGCGTTGTAGCGCGATGCCGACGCCAGCGCGGCCAGGCCCTCAACCCGTTGAATTAACGCTAATGACGACGATGTATTACTGCCATGATGCGGAACCTGAATAATTGTCGCCTGCAAATGCCGCCAATAACGACTTAGCATTTTTTGTTCAGCCGGAGATTCAATATCGCCCGTCAGCAAAATACTCTGCTTTCCGTCATCCACTTTAACCACGCAGGAATGGTTGTTGCCCTTTTCCCTGTTTCCTTTAATCGGCCAGTGTGCGCTGAAGGATAGCCCCTGCCACGTCCACTGCTCCGCACGAAAGCACGGCAGATGGCCCTTCCAGCCTAATGGGCTTCGGATCCAGAGCGAAGGCCACGTCTTCTGTAATGATGACAGGCCACCCCGATGATCCAGATGTTCATGGCTCAGGATAATCCCCTCAGGTTCCAGATTGTGCCAGCGTAGCCAGGGAATGATGAGCTGCTGTGCGCTATCGCCATCCGGCCAGGCGCGTCCCGTATCATAAAGTATCGCTTTCCCGTTATGCGCGATAACCATCGCCAGCCCCTGTCCGACATCCAGCATATGAACCTGCCACGCCTCCGTGCGCGGCGTACGCCATAACGGCCAGCTCAACAGCAACACGCCAGACAAACAGATCACCGGGTAAGTTCGCCAGACATTCAATCGCCACGCCATAAGCGTTAACCAGGGAGCCAAAGACAGGTATTGCCAGCGATAATCAATATTAATCCACCCTTCCGGCAGACTTTTCAGCGCCCGGAACAACACGTCCAGAGAGGCGTCAGCCAGCGCCCAGAGACCTTCTTCAGCCATCAGCGGCCCGATCAAATGGCCGATCATTCCCGCCAGTATCAGTGGTACAGAGATAAATGTAACCAAAGGGACAGCAAACAGATTCGCCAGAAAAGAGGTCACACTTACACCATGAAAAAGCGCTATTTGCACAGGTAAGAGCAGAAGCGTAATGCCCAACTGTAAGTGAACGAGATCCAACGCGACTTTCCCTGCCCGAGGCAACGCCCAAGCTGGTACAGGAAACCACTGATACCAGAAAATAAGCGCTGCGACGGCAAAGGCCGAAAGCCACAGACTTTGCGACAGAACAGCAATCGGATCGGCAATCACTATTGCCGCCAGGCAGCAGAACCAGACCTCCCAACCGCTCCATTGTCGACCGCTCAGCTTCAGTAATCCCCACGCCGCCAGCGCCACAACCGTACGCAACGCGGGGGGTTGTAACCCCGTGAGCCAGGCATAAAACGTCGCGCACACAATCCCTCCCACTAACGGCGTTTGCCAGTGAATCCAGCGGGTGGGAAGTAAAAATTGCGCGCCACGAATCAATCCTCCGGCCAGCAGTGCGGCAAAGGCGATATGCAACCCTGAAATGGCCATCAGGTGCGCCGTACCAGTATCGCGCATAATATTTTTGACCTCTTGCGATACTGATAAACGCTCGCCCATGCCTAATGCCAGGATAACCTGCTGCCAGGGGTAGCGCGCCAGCGTGGTATTGAGGGAGGCAAGATAACGCGCGCGTAAACTACATGACGATTCAATGATCGTCGCATGCAGAAACCGGCCGCTCAGAGGCTGATGTTGCGTGAGCGCATAACGCTGGCTATCAAATCCCCCCTCATTAAGCTGACCATGCACGGCACGGACTTTTAGCTTCATCGCCCAACGTTGACCTGCACACACCTCGCCGGGCAAATATTGCCCATAAAGAACAACGCCCACCGAGGGAAACAGGCGTTTCCCCTGTACATGGGTAATTTGCCCGTAATGTGTGGTGGCATGATCGGTCGCCGTAATTTGCACCACGGTTTCCTGTGTTGCGCCAGGCAAGGTATTACCCGGCCAGACGGCTTGCTTTGCAGCAAGTATTCCCCAGAGAAAAAACAGCAGTGTCAAGCGGGCGTACTGCGTATATTTATATGGAACAAAGGACAGCGCGCAGGCAAAACAAAATATGCCAATGAGACACAACGAACCGGGAAGTACAGGTAAGAATATTAGCGGAAGAATTCCGCATAATGCACACACGCTGACCGTTGTTATTTTCATAGACACCTCCCTGTTACAGGAAGTGTGCAGATTTAGCTAACGTTTGTCTGGCGACAATTTGTGGTTATTCGGCGCAAATTCCGTGGTTTTCGCGTTGGGAATGCAAGATGCACATAAAAATGCGAGAGGTTTTCCAGTTACGCCTACGAGCACGTATCTGTAGATCTGATGAGTGTAGCGCCATCAGGCGCTACTTTGTACCGGATGGCGACGCGAAGCGTCTTATCCGGCCTACGGAGTCACGGGAACATATCTGTAGGCCTGATAAGCGTAGCGCCATCAGGCGTAGGTTTATGCCAGATGGTGGCGTTAAAGTCTCTTTTCCTGTCGGAATACAGAAATGAAAAAAGCACCTTTCAGGTGCTTTTTTCTGGATCAAGTTTTTCGTTAAAACTTAACCGTAAATATTGGCGCGGTCGCGCAGTTCTTTACCCGGCTTAAAGTGCGGAACATACTTTCCTTCCAGTTCTACTTTATCGCCAGTCTTCGGGTTACGTCCGGTACGAGGTGCGCGGTAGTGCAAAGAAAAGCTGCCGAAACCGCGGATTTCAATACGCTCGCCCTGCGCAAGAGTCGAGGCCATATGTTCCAGCATCTCTTTTACTGCATCTTCAACCGCTTTCGCGGGAATGTGAGATTGCTGGGTTGCAAGTCTTTCAATCAATTCTGACTTGGTCATGATTCCTCCGGTTCCTGTAAGCAAATTGGCTGCTGCTGTTATTGCATTGATTAAGGGCGGCCGTAGCCGCCCTTAGTGCTTGATTACAGGACGAATCTTGTAATCTGTCAAGTAAACTCATCAAACTTCGGGATAAAACACCCGAAGTTTCAGAGAATTACTCGCCTTTAGCTGCTTTGAAAGCTTCAGCCATTGCGTTGTTGGAGAAGTTTGCATCTTCCTGTTTGTTAACAGTTGCGATTGCATCTTTCTCGTCAGCTTCGTCTTTCGCACGAACAGACAGGCTGATTGCGCGGTTTTTACGATCAACGCCGGTGAATTTAGCTTCAACTTCGTCGCCAACGCTCAGAACCAGAGTCGCATCTTCAACGCGGTCACGGGATGCTTCAGAAGCACGCAGGTAACCTTCAACGCCGTCAGCCAGTTCTACGGTTGCGCCTTTAGCGTCAACAGCAGTAACTTTACCGGTTACGATAGCGCCTTTCTTGTTCAGAGCAACCCAGTTGTTGAACGGATCTTCTGCGAGCTGTTTAACGCCCAGGGAGATACGCTCACGCTCTGCGTCAACTTGCAGAACAACTGCTGCGATTTCGTCGCCTTTTTTGTATTCACGAACTGCTTCTTCGCCTGCAACGTTCCAGGAGATGTCAGACAGGTGAACCAGGCCGTCGATGCCGCCGTCCAGGCCGATGAAGATACCGAAGTCAGTGATAGACTTGATTTTACCTTCAACACGGTCGCCCTTGTTGTGGGTTTCCGCAAACTGCTGCCACGGGTTGGATTTGCACTGTTTCAGACCCAGGGAGATACGACGACGTTCTTCGTCGATATCCAGAACCATAACTTCCACTACATCGCCAACGTTAACAACTTTGGACGGGTGGATGTTTTTGTTGGTCCAATCCATTTCGGAAACGTGAACCAGGCCTTCAACGCCTTCTTCGATTTCAACGAAGCAGCCGTAGTCGGTCAGGTTGGTCACGCGACCAGTCAGTTTGGTACCTTCTGGATAACGCTTAGCGATAGCTACCCACGGATCTTCGCCCAGCTGTTTCAGGCCCAGAGATACACGAGTACGCTCGCGGTCGAACTTCAGCACTTTAACAGTGATTTCGTCGCCAACGTTTACGATTTCGCTCGGATGCTTAACGCGTTTCCATGCCATGTCGGTGATGTGCAGCAGGCCGTCAACGCCACCCAGATCAACGAATGCACCGTAGTCAGTGAGGTTCTTAACGATACCTTTAACTTCCATGCCTTCTTGCAGGTTTTCCAGCAGCTGATCGCGTTCTGCGCTGTTTTCGGATTCGATAACGGCACGACGGGAAACCACAACGTTGTTGCGCTTCTGATCCAGCTTGATGACTTTGAATTCAAGCTCTTTGCCTTCCAGGTGCAGCGTGTCGCGCACCGGACGAACGTCTACCAGGGAACCTGGCAGGAACGCACGAATACCGTTCAGCTCAACAGTGAAGCCGCCCTTAACTTTGCCGTTGATAACACCGGTAACAGTTTCAGCATCTTCGTAAGCTTTTTCCAGCGTGATCCAGGCTTCGTGACGTTTCGCTTTTTCACGGGACAGCAGGGTTTCGCCGAAGCCGTCTTCTACTGCATCCAGAGCAACGTCAACTTCGTCGCCAACCTGGATTTCCAGTTCGCCCTGGGCGTTTTTGAACTGCTCAGCCGGAATGGCGGATTCAGATTTCAGACCAGCGTCAACCAGTACGATATCTTTATCAATAGCAACAACAACGCCGCGAACGATGGAACCCGGGCGGGTTTCGATTTCTTTTAAGGACTCTTCAAAGAGTTGAGCAAAAGATTCAGTCATGTTTAATCTTCAGGTTTCATATTTAACGTCCACCTGGCTCCATGCCGGATGGGGTTGTTTCACATACCCACTGTCAATCCATTGCAGCGGGGGTACTACAAATTCGGTCGCACTTAAGCGAGTGCCAGTTTTTGGCGCGCGTATTGTAACGCTTTTTCAATCACTTGCTCAATGCTTAATCGGGTAGAATCCAGAACTAAAGCATCGGCAGCAGGAACCAATGGCGCGACAGCGCGATTACGATCGCGGTCGTCACGTTCCTTTATCTCGGCCAAAAGGCGTTCAAAGTTAACACTAAAGCCCTTCTCCTGCAACTGTAGCATACGGCGGTGAGCGCGTTCTTCAGAAGACGCATCCAGGAAAATTTTTACTGGCGCATCAGGGAATACCACCGTTCCCATGTCGCGGCCATCGGCAATCAACCCTGGCGCATCGCGAAACGCACGCTGGCGGCGCAAAAGCGCTTCGCGCACGCGCGGGAATGCAGCGACCTGAGATGCCGCGTTCGCGACTTCTTGCGTGCGGATTTCCCCGCTCACATCTTCCCCTTCCAGAATGACTTCCAGATTGCCATTGGTTGAGACAAAACGAACATCCAGATGAGACGCAAGCGGTACAAGAGCGTCTTCAGAGGTGACATCAACATGATGATGTAAGGCCGCCAGCGCCAGTACACGATAAATCGCGCCCGAGTCCAGCAGATGCCATTGCAATGCTTCCGCCATTGCCTTGCACAAGGTGCCTTTACCTGCACCGCTTGGGCCATCAATGGTAATTACCGGGGCAATTGCCGTCATCTTTTTCTCCTTAAACAGGCATACCGTTAACGTGAACGCCGCGCATTATACGCGCCAACGCTCACAATCGTTATCTTTGTATGCAAAAACCCATTTTGTCTGTCATCAGATGAGGAAGATTTGCGCAATTATAGCGGGCTGGCGAAGAGCCAGCCCAAAAGATGACAATGTTTTACTTTTATCAGGCAGGCGTACTAATACGCGCCAGTTGTTCGAAGTAATCCGGGAAGGTTTTAGCGGTACATTTCGGATCGAGAATCGTCACCGGCGTATCCGACAACGCAACCAGCGAGAAACACATCGCCATACGGTGATCGTTATAGGTGCCGATTTCGGCAAACTGCAACTGAGCCGGTGGCGTGATACGAATGAAATCATGCCCCTCTTCTACTTCAGCGCCGACTTTACGCAGTTCCGTCGCCATCGCAAACAGGCGGTCAGTCTCTTTTACACGCCAGTTATAGATATTACGCAGCGTGGTGGTGCCTTTAGCAAACAACGCCGCCGTGGCGATGGTCATCGCCGCATCCGGGATATGGTTCATGTCCATATCCACAGCGTTCAGTTCACCGCGCGTACAGGCAATGAAGTCATCGCCCCAGGTGATGGTGGCGCCCATCTTCTCCAGTACATCGGCAAAGCGGATATCGCCCTGCATACTGTTGCGGCCAATCCCCGTCACTTTTACCGTTCCGCCTTTAATGGCGCCAGCGGCAAGGAAATAAGAAGCGGATGACGCGTCGCCTTCCACCAGATATTGACCCGGTGAATGATACTGCTGCTCCCCTTTCACCACAAAACGCTGGTAATTCTGGTTCTCAACCTCAACGCCGAATGTTTTCATCAGGTTCAGCGTGATGTCGATATACGGTTTGGACACCAGATCGCCTTTAATTGCGATCGTCGTATCCTGCGGCGCAAGCGGCGCGGTCATCAGCAGCGCGGTGAGGAACTGACTGGAGACGCTGCCATCAACCTCAACGTGACCGCCGCTAAAACCGCCGCGCAGACGCAGAGGCGGATAGTTTTCCTGCTCCAGATAATCAATCTTCGCACCGCCCTGACGCAGCGCATCGACCAGATGACCGATCGGGCGCTCTTTCATGCGAGGCTCACCGGTCAGCACGATATCATTTGCCCCCAGGCACAGCGCGGCGGCAAGCGGACGCATCGCCGTTCCCGCATTGCCCAGGAACAGTTCCAGCGCGCCTTCGGCATGTAATACGCCGCCCTGCCCGGTAATTTCACAGCGGGTACGGTCGGCGGAAAGGGTATAACTGACCCCCAACGCACTCAGCGCGTTCAGCATATGGCGAACATCATCGCTGTCCAGCAGGTTTGTCAGAACAGTGGTGCCGCTTGCTAATGCCGCCAGTAACAAAGCGCGATTCGAAACACTCTTGGAGCCAGGCAGATTGATGGTGCCATCGACCCGCGCGATGGGTTGTAACGTCAGGGATTCCATGAAACTCAACTCTCAAAAACAGAAATAAAAACCCCACAGGCTGGCTGTGGGGATGAAAAAAGAAAACGAATTAGCCGTGGCGACGCTCGAAATCGACCATGAAATCCGTCAACGCCTTCACGCCTTCAAGCGGCATTGCGTTATAGATAGAGGCGCGCATTCCGCCCACCACGCGATGACCTTTCAGCGCATGCAAACCCGCAGCGAAAGATTCCTCCAGGAAGACTTTATCAAGCGCGCTGTCCGCTAGCTGGAAAGGCACGTTCATACGTGAACGATTCGATTTCGCCACATCGTTACGGTAGAAATCACTGTTATCAATCACGCCATACAGCAGTTCCGCTTTTTGCTGATTGATTTTGTTCATCGCCGCAACGCCGCCCTGCGCTTTCAGCCATTTGAACACCAGGCCAGAAAGATACCAGGCAAAGGTCGGCGGGGTATTGAACATCGAGTCGTTGTCGTTCAGCACGGTGTAATCAAGGATAGACGGGCAAGCGATGTTCGCTTTACCTAACAGATCTTCACGCACAATCACAATTGTCAGCCCCGCCGGGCCGATGTTTTTCTGCGCCCCGGCGTAGATCACGCCATAACGCGACACATCCAGCGGCGCGGAAAGAATTGTGGATGAGAAATCCGCAGCCACAACGACATCCGAACCAAAATTCGGCGTTTCATCAATTGCGATGCCGTCGATAGTCTCGTTCGGGCAATAATGAACGTAAGCGGCGTTATCAGAAAGTTGCCACTCGCTCATCGGTTTGACCGCACGCAGACCGTCAACCGTGACTTTGGCGTCAATCACGTTTGACGAACAGTATTTTTTCGCTTCTTTGATGGCGCTGGCCGCCCAGTAACCGGCATCAACGTAATCCGCCGACGTTTTATCGCCCAGAATATTTAACGGAATTGCCGCAAACTGCCCACGGCCGCCGCCGTGGCAGAACAATACTTTGTAGTTGGAGGGGATGCTGAGGAGATCGCGAAAATCCTGTTCCGCTTCCTCTGCGACCTGGATAAATTCTTTGCCGCGGTGGCTAATTTCCATTACTGACGTGCCAAGACCGTGCCAGTCACGCAGATCCTGTTGAGCCAGTTTAAGCACTTCCGCCGGTAGCATTGCCGGACCTGAACTAAAATTGAAGACCTGAGCCATTTCCCCTCACCACGTTGCGTTATTATCGCCTCAACACCCGAACGTCTGCGCAAGGCAGGACGACGGATATTGGGTATAAGTTATTCCTGTGGATATCGGTTTTATCATTCAGTGACACGCGCCGCAATGGGTAAAACTCATCAGGCCAAAAATGCGCGCTACGTCACACAACAGAATCTATCGGATTGACGACATAAAACCGATAGATTCGCTGTCAGGTAGCCCGTTTTACCCGGCTGGCCTTCGACCATTCTGGATTTGCGCCTCGCGGGCGTCATTGACGATCCCCGGCATTCACAGGAACGACGCTACTACGCACTTTTATTTACGCTGCCGGGGCGGCGGCGATAGCGCCGTCAACATAAAACCCGTATCATTGCGCGCTTTCCGTACGACAAAAGTGATTTTCATGACGCAAACATTTATCCCCGGCAAAGACGCCGCCCTGGAAGATTCCATCGCTCGCTTCCAGCAAAAACTGCTCGACCTCGGTTTTCATATTGAAGAGGCCTCCTGGCTGAATCCGGTGCCTAACGTCTGGTCGGTGCATATTCGCGACAAAGAGTGCGCGTTGTGCTTTACCAACGGCAAAGGCGCAACCAAAAAAGCCGCGCTGGCTTCCGCGCTGGGTGAATATTTTGAGCGTCTGTCCACCAACTATTTCTTCGCCGATTTCTGGCTGGGTGAAACCATCGCCAATGGCCCGTTCGTGCATTATCCGAATGAAAAATGGTTCCCGCTAACCGATGACGACGCCCTGCCGGAAGGGTTACTGGATGACCGTCTGCGCGCGTTCTACGACCCGGAAAACGAGCTGGCCGGAAGCATGCTTATCGATCTGCAATCCGGTAACGAAGATCGCGGTATCTGCGGCCTGCCGTTTACCCGCCAGTCTGATAATCACACCGTGTATATTCCGATGAACATTATCGGCAACCTGTACGTTTCCAACGGAATGTCGGCCGGTAACACCCGCAACGAAGCGCGTGTGCAGGGTTTGTCTGAAGTGTTCGAACGTCATGTTAAAAACCGCATCATCGCCGAAAGCATTAGCCTGCCGGAAATTCCAGCCGATGTGCTGGCACGCTACCCGGCAGTGGTAGAGGCCATCGCTAAGCTGGAGGCGGAAGGTTTCCCAATCTTCGCTTATGACGGCTCGCTGGGCGGTCAGTATCCGGTTATCTGCGTCGTCCTGTTCAACCCGGCCAACGGCACCTGCTTCGCCTCCTTCGGCGCGCATCCTGATTTCGGCGTTGCGCTGGAGCGTACCGTCACCGAGCTGTTGCAGGGCCGTGGGCTGAAAGATCTTGATGTCTTTACCCCGCCAACGTTCGACGACGAAGAAGTGGCTGAACATACTAACCTTGAGACGCACTTCATTGACTCCAGCGGTTTGATCTCCTGGGATCTGTTCAAGCAGGATGCCGACTATCCGTTTGCTGACTGGAGTTTCTCCGGCACCACGGAAGAAGAGTTCGCCACGCTGATGGCAATCTTCAATGCGGAAGATAAAGAGGTCTATATTGCCGACTATGAGCACCTCGGCGTTTATGCCTGCCGCATTATTGTGCCGGGCATGTCTGATATTTATCCGGCAGAAGATCTGTGGCTCGCCAACAACAGCATGGGAAGCCATCTGCGCGAAACCCTCCTTGCCCTGCCGGGCAGCGCATGGGAGAAAGAGGCTTACCTCAATCTGATTGAACAATTAGATGAAGAAGGCTTTGATGACTTTACCCGCGTGCGCGAGTTACTTGGTCTGGCGACAGGCCCGGATAATGGCTGGTATACCCTGCGCATCGGTGAGCTTAAAGCAATGCTGGCGCTGGCTGGCGGCGATCTGGAGCAGGCGCTGATCTGGACAGAGTGGACGATGGAATTCAACGCCTCCATCTTTAGCGCTGAACGTGCGAACTACTACCGCTGTCTGCAAACGCTGCTGCTTCTGGCGCAGGAAGAAGACCGCGAACCGCTGCAATACCTGAATGCTTTCGTTCGGATGTATGGCGCCGAAGCTGTTGAAGCGGCCAGCGCGGCACTGAGTGGCGAAGCGGCATTTTATGGGCTGCAAGCGGTTGATAGCGATCTGCATGCTTTCGCCTCACATCAGTCTCTGCTGAAAGCCTATGAGAAATTGCAGCGCGCCAAGGCCGCTCACTGGTCAAAATAGAAGCGAATAACCTACTGTAGGTAGGTTTAAACAATCGACTGAGCTATATTACGGGGCGCTTTATGCGCCCTGTTTTTTTATTTTTTTGGCAAACGAAAATAAATGTAATAACAAGGTTAAATATTGGTAGTTGATATTACAGATATTAATGTGCTGGTGTTACTTTATTTGCCAATTACTCCATTTTAATTAACTGCCATCGGGGAGGCTCAGCGAAAAAATTCAACTCACTTTATAATTTTTAAAATTTATTTTTATTTGGATAATCAAATATTTACACCGCAATCGCGTAAAAACCACGCATCTTGCGGGCCTATAAGCCAGGCGAGATATGATCTATATCAAATTCTCATCTATAATGCTTTGTTAGTATCTCGTCGCCGACTTAATAAAGAGAGAGTTAGTGTGAAAGCTGACAACCCTTTTGATCTATTACTCCCTGCTGCAATGGCCAAAGTGGCCGAAGAGGCAGGTGTCTATAAAGCAACGAAACATCCGCTGAAGACTTTCTATCTGGCGATTACCGCGGGTGTGTTCATTTCCATTGCCTTTGTTTTCTATATCACCGCCACAACCGGTACAGGCACAATGCCTTTTGGTATGGCGAAACTGGTTGGAGGCATCTGCTTCTCGCTGGGGCTGATTCTCTGTGTTATCTGCGGCGCAGATCTTTTCACATCAACAGTGCTGATTGTTGTCGCGAAAGCGAGCGGCCGAATCACATGGGGCCAACTGGCAAAAAACTGGCTCAACGTTTATTTTGGTAACCTGATCGGTTGTCTGCTCTTTGTGTTGTTGATGTGGCTTTCCGGCGAGTATATGACCGCCAACGGCGGATGGGGGCTTAACGTCCTGCAAACCGCCGACCACAAGATGCATCATACTTTTATTGAAGCTGTCTGCCTGGGTATCCTGGCTAACCTGATGGTTTGCCTGGCCGTGTGGATGAGCTACTCGGGTCGTAGCCTGATGGACAAAGCGTTTATCATGGTATTGCCCGTCGCCATGTTTGTTGCCAGCGGTTTTGAGCACAGCATCGCAAACATGTTTATGATTCCGATGGGGATTGTAATCCGTGACTTCGCCACACCGGAATTCTGGGCCGCAGTGGGCTCCAGTCCGGAAAGTTTTTCTCACCTGACCGTGATGAATTTCATCACCGATAACCTGATTCCGGTCACAATCGGTAACATTATCGGCGGCGGTTTATTGGTCGGGTTGACATACTGGGTCATTTACCTGCGTGGCGACGATCATCATTGCTGATGAGCGTTATACGCAGTAAATAAAAAATCCACTTAAGAAGGTAGGTGTTACATGTCCGAGCTTAATGAAAAGTTAGCCACAGCCTGGGAAGGTTTTACCAAAGGTGACTGGCAGAATGAAGTAAACGTCCGTGACTTCATTCAGAAAAACTACACTCCGTACGAGGGTGATGAGTCCTTCCTGGCTGGCGCGACGAATGCGACCACTGCACTGTGGGACAGCGTAATGGAAGGCGTTAAACAGGAAAACCGCACTCACGCGCCTGTTGACTTTGACACCTCCGTTGCTTCTACCATCACTTCTCACGACGCTGGCTACATCAATAAAGCGCTTGAGAAAATCGTTGGTCTGCAAACTGAAGCTCCGCTGAAACGTGCGATCATCCCGTTCGGTGGTATCAAAATGGTTGAAGGTTCCTGCAAAGCGTACAATCGCGAGCTGGACCCGATGCTGAAAAAAATCTTCACCGAATACCGCAAAACCCACAACCAGGGCGTATTCGATGTTTATACCAAAGACATTCTGAACTGCCGTAAATCCGGTGTTCTGACTGGTCTGCCGGATGCGTATGGCCGTGGCCGTATCATCGGTGACTACCGTCGCGTTGCGCTGTACGGTATCGACTTCCTGATGAAAGACAAATACGCCCAGTTCGTCTCTTTGCAGTCTGACCTGGAAAACGGCGTAAACCTGGAAGCGACTATCCGTCTGCGTGAAGAAATTGCTGAACAGCACCGCGCGCTGGGTCAGATCAAAGAGATGGCGGCTAAATACGGCTGCGATATCTCTGGTCCGGCTACCAACGCTCAGGAAGCTATCCAGTGGACCTACTTCGGCTACCTGGCCGCTGTTAAGTCTCAGAACGGCGCAGCAATGTCCTTCGGTCGCGTATCCACCTTCCTGGATGCGTACATCGAACGTGATATCAAAGCAGGCAAAATCACCGAACAAGACGCACAGGAAATGATTGACCACCTGGTCATGAAACTGCGTATGGTTCGCTTCCTGCGTACGCCGGAATACGATGAACTGTTCTCTGGCGACCCGATTTGGGCAACTGAATCTATCGGCGGTATGGGCGTTGACGGCCGTACTCTGGTTACCAAAAACAGCTTCCGCTTCCTGAACACCCTGTACACCATGGGTCCGTCTCCTGAGCCGAACATCACCGTTCTGTGGTCTGAAAAACTGCCGCTGAACTTCAAGAAATTCGCCGCTAAAGTGTCCATCGACACCTCTTCTCTGCAATACGAGAACGATGACCTGATGCGTCCAGACTTCAACAACGATGACTACGCTATCGCTTGCTGCGTAAGCCCGATGGTTGTTGGTAAACAAATGCAGTTCTTCGGTGCGCGTGCAAACCTGGCGAAAACCATGCTGTACGCAATCAACGGCGGCGTTGATGAAAAACTGAAAATGCAGGTTGGTCCTAAATCTGAACCGATCAAAGGCGACGTTCTGAACTTCGACGAAGTGATGGACCGCATGGATCACTTCATGGACTGGCTGGCTAAACAGTATGTCACCGCGCTGAACGTTATCCACTACATGCACGACAAGTACAGCTACGAAGCCTCTCTGATGGCGCTGCACGACCGTGATGTTATCCGCACCATGGCGTGTGGTATCGCAGGTCTGTCCGTTGCTGCTGACTCCCTGTCTGCAATCAAATATGCGAAAGTTAAACCGATTCGTGACGAAGACGGCCTGGCTGTAGACTTCGAAATCGAAGGCGAATACCCGCAGTTTGGTAACAACGACTCTCGCGTTGATGACATGGCGGTTGACCTGGTAGAACGTTTCATGAAGAAAATTCAGAAACTGACCACTTACCGTGGCGCTATCCCGACTCAGTCTGTTCTGACCATCACTTCTAACGTTGTGTATGGTAAGAAAACCGGTAACACCCCAGACGGTCGTCGTGCTGGCGCGCCGTTCGGACCAGGTGCTAACCCAATGCACGGCCGTGACCAGAAAGGTGCTGTTGCCTCTCTGACCTCCGTTGCAAAACTGCCGTTTGCTTACGCTAAAGATGGTATCTCTTACACCTTCTCTATCGTTCCTAACGCACTGGGTAAAGACGACGAAGTACGTAAAACCAACCTGGCGGGTCTGATGGATGGTTACTTCCACCACGAAGCGTCCATCGAAGGTGGTCAGCACCTGAACGTGAACGTGATGAACCGTGAAATGCTGCTGGACGCGATGGAACACCCGGAAAAATATCCGCAGCTGACCATCCGTGTATCAGGTTACGCAGTACGTTTTAACTCCCTGACTAAAGAACAACAGCAGGACGTTATTACTCGTACCTTCACTCAGACCATGTAATTGGGTTTTGACTGAAATCGTACTGTAAAAAGCGTACAATAAAGGCTCCACGTAAGTGGGGCCTTTTTAACAACTAAGTCTCTTTCGCCAGCTATCTATACCCAATGGATGACTGCCAAAACAGACTCGACACAGTTAATAACTGTGCACTAACACGGCCCCGGATGGGCCACATCTGGAGAAACACCGCAATGTCAGTTATTGGTCGCATTCACTCCTTTGAATCCTGTGGCACTGTTGACGGCCCGGGCATCCGCTTTATTACGTTCTTCCAGGGCTGTCTGATGCGCTGCCTGTATTGCCATAACCGCGACACCTGGGATACGCATGGCGGCAAAGAAGTTACCGTTGAAGATCTGATGAAAGAGGTCGTCACCTACCGCCACTTTATGAACGCATCCGGCGGCGGCGTAACGGCTTCCGGCGGCGAAGCGATCTTACAGGCAGAGTTTGTTCGCGACTGGTTCCGTGCCTGTAAGAAAGAAAGCATCCATACCTGTCTTGATACCAACGGCTTTGTTCGCCGCTACGATCCGGTCATCGATGAACTGCTGGAAGTCACCGACCTGGTGATGCTTGACCTGAAGCAGATGAATGACGAGATTCATCAGAATCTGGTTGGCGTATCCAACCATCGCACGCTGGAGTTCGCCAAATACATCTCCGCAAAGGGCATTAAGACCTGGATTCGCTACGTTGTGGTGCCGGGCTGGTCTGACGATGACGACTCAGCACACCGTCTGGGCGAATTCACCCGCGATATGGGCAACGTTGAAAAAATCGAACTGCTGCCCTATCACGAGTTAGGCAAACACAAATGGGTCGCAATGGGCGAAGAATACAAGCTTGATGGCGTTAAACCGCCGAAGAAAGAAACCATGGAGCGCGTAAAAGGTATTCTTGAGCAGTACGGTCATAAAGTGATGTACTGAGTTATTTTATCAGTATCGCCGGATGGCGACGCGAAAGCGTCTTATCCGGCCTACAGACTTCATACCTGATCACATAAATTAAACGTGCGCCACAGGAGTCGGCGTATGTCCTGCGTTGCGCAGCAGCATAAGCAAATAAACAAACGAGACGCTGGCAATCATAATAAACAACAGATTATCAGAGTAATTCTGCATCAGCATCGCGGTAAATGACGGCCCAAGCAGGCTGCCTACGGTATAGCTGAGCAGCAACGCCTGGTTCATTGCCACAAGCTGATGACGTTCTACCTTTTCACAAGCCCAGGCCATCGCGACGGGATAGAGCGTAAAGCCTGCCGCCCCCAGAATGAATAAGGCGGGCGCCATCGCAGCCTGAGTCAGCATGGCAATACTGCCGAGGATCACCACGAAGACCTGTACACGCAGCACCAGAAGACGACCAAACTTATCGGCCAGACGACCAATCGGCCATTGGCCTAAAATACCGGCGCTCACCAGCACGGCCATCCAGAAACCGATGCTCGCATTGCTAATCCCCTGATGATTAAGGTACAGCGGCATCAGGCCATACAGCGATCCCAGTACAATCCCGGAAATAATGCATCCGTTTACACCTAACCGCGCCTGACGCAGTCTCAGCATTGACGTAATCGGCGTCGTATCGTGTTCTTCCGACTGCTGGTTCAGGATACGGGTAAAGAGCAGCGGCAAAATGCCCGCCAGAATCATGCCGGTTACCCACGGCAGAACGCTCATTAATTCTGTCGGAACTTTACTGACCAGCAGTTGCCCCAAAAACGTTCCCACGTAATAGACCATCATGTACGCAGCCAGTAACCGCCCACGATTACGGGATGTTCCGCTGCACATCAAAGCGCTTTCCACCACGACCCAAATCATGGCGCAGCCCACGCCGGCAACAAAGCGCCAGGCCAGCCAGCTCCAGAAACCAATCATCATGCCCAGCCCTACGCAACCCGCCGCAAAAATGAGCGAGGCAATATAGTAGCTGCGGTTAAATCCCAGGCGCTTGATTAAATACCCGGTAAGCAACGTCCCAACCAGATTCCCGGTAAAGTAGGACGAACTGACCATACCGACCTGCCAGGTTGCCAGGCTTTCCTGGGCAAGCCACAAGGGGACGAGCGTGTTTAATACTGCGATCGCCAGGGTCAACAAAAGCAGGCCGCACAGCAAAAGCATGACGGGCCGGGTATAGATGGACATGGATAAAAACCGTGAGGAAGTTCAAATTTCATGCGCATCATGCCACCAACAAAAACATTGTCAATCTACCCGAATCGCGGCATTACGCGCTTTCCCGCCCTTCGATTTGAAATACTGATTCATGGCATGAAAGAGCAGCATCCGATAAACATCATGTTATTGTTTTAATTGACCTAAAACAAAACTGCCGCGTTTCGTTCAGTCGAAAAATTTCATGGTTCCTGCAACATCATTTTTCCGGTCTATGCTTTTGGGGAAGACAACACACCGGAATGGCTTTTGATGTAACGCTAACTCTCATCAGGAGAAGATAATGACTAAGCCTTACGTTCGTCTCGATAAAAATGATGCTGCGGTTCTTTTAGTTGATCACCAGGCGGGGCTGCTGTCTCTTGTACGAGACATCGATCCTGACAAATTCAAAAATAACGTTCTCGCACTTGGCGATTTAGCCAAATACTTCAACCTCCCCACCATCCTTACCACCAGTTTCGAAACGGGGCCAAACGGGCCGTTGGTGCCGGAATTGAAAGCACAGTTCCCCGATGCCCCCTACATTGCACGCCCCGGAAACATCAACGCGTGGGACAATGAAGATTTCGTGAAAGCCGTTAAGGCGACAGGTAAGAAGCAGCTCATCATTGCGGGGGTTGTCACGGAAGTGTGCGTGGCCTTCCCCGCCCTCTCTGCGATTGAAGAAGGGTTCGATGTGTTTGTCGTGACCGATGCATCAGGCACCTTTAATGAAATTACCCGTCACTCCGCCTGGGATCGCATGTCGCAGGCTGGCGCGCAATTAATGACATGGTTTGGCGTGGCGTGTGAGTTACACCGCGACTGGCGTAATGATATCGAAGGTCTGGCGACGCTGTTCTCTAATCACATTCCTGATTATCGCAATCTGATGACCAGCTACGACACGTTAACTAAGCAGAAGTAAAAGACCAGGGACATATTGTCTGATGGCGCTTCGCTTATCAGGCCTACACGATCCGTAGGCCTGATAAGGCGCGAGCCGCCATCCGGCATATTATGGATTAACTCGCCACCGCCATTCCCACGGTCATATGGAGCCCGTAGAATACGCCGCGACCAATCAGTTCCCCCACCAGCAGCAGGATAAACGCCACCGACAGCAGCGGAACCGCAGGTTGATAACCTTTCAACTGCGGCACAATCCAGCAGCACAGTGCCACGACCAGCACCACAATACGCCAGGCCATCAGCGAACCATAATCCGGTACGAGCGCAGAAGCCTGCTGGATGGAGCTATGAATCGTCGCCAGCTCCGCTCCCTGCATCACTGACATAATGGCGCTGACCACCAGTGCGAGGACTGAAATTACGGGCAGCAGACGCATCGCCCAGCCATCGATGCCCGCAATACGCAGCAGCAGATAACCCAGCAACGGCCCCCCCATAAACAGCGTCAGGAAGAAGCCCAGCGGCGTCCAGATGCTGTACCAGGTCGGTACGGTATCAATGCTGTTATACACGCGCACCATCATCCAGACAAAGATAACGCCCAGCACGATCGTCACAACCAGCCAGAGATTACGCAGCGCCGGAGAGAGCTTTTTCAGCACCGCCAGTAACCAGCCGATCCCGCCGACGGCAAAAAAGAGCGAGCCGCTGGCAATTTCATTACTCAATGCCGACGAGCCCACGCGGTTCAGCGAATTGAAGGCGCGCATTGGCGACCCCAGATGCAGCATAGACGCGATGAAGCCAATTCCCATTAGCACCCACAGAGCAAACATGCCGGTCAGCACTCGCTGTTGAGATTCGGTACGCAACTCGCCTTTCATCAGCGCCAGAGCCAGAACGATAAAACCGCCGACCACGCACTGACCAAAAACCGTGAAGATCATCAGCGGCCATTCATGCCATCCACTTCCCATCTTACACCTCCTTCGGATTTGCCAGATAACCCGTGGTATCCCCGGTCGAGCGGCTGTTGGCGTTGGGTTTAATCACAATGTTCGGTCTGGTGAAGTGCGCGCCCGGCAGCGGCGCAACGGCCGCCAGCGTGCCATGTTTCTTCCGCAACTCTTCTATCGGGCCAAAGTCCAGCGCGCGCAGCGGGCAGGACTCGACGCAGATCGGCTTTTTGCCGTCGGCAACGCGGTCATGACAGCCGTCGCATTTGGTCATGTGGCCTTTGGCGGCGTTGTACTGCGGCGCACCGTACGGGCAGGCCATATGGCAGTAGCGACAGCCGATGCAGACGTCCTCATCCACCACCACAAAACCGTCCTCGCGTTTGTGCATCGCGCCGCTCGGGCACACTTTCGTGCAGGCCGGGTCTTCGCAGTGGTTGCAGGAAATGGAAAGATAGTAGGCAAAGACATTCTGGTGCCAGACGCCGTTATCCTCCTGCCAGTCGCCGCCCGCATATTCATAGATGCGACGGAAGCTGACGTCCGGGGTTAAATCTTTGTAGTCTTTGCAGGCCAGTTCGCAGGTTTTGCAACCGGTGCAACGACTGGAGTCAATAAAAAATCCATATTGGGTTGTCATCGGTTACTCCTTATACCTTCTCAACCTGAACGAG
>NZ_JAOWFR010000026.1:0-623857 GCF_030333565.1 Citrobacter sp. CK185
TTTTTGCCGTCGGCAACGCGGTCATGACAGCCGTCGCATTTGGTCATGTGGCCTTTGGCGGCGTTGTACTGCGGCGCACCGTACGGGCAGGCCATATGGCAGTAGCGACAGCCGATGCAGACGTCCTCATCCACCACCACAAAACCGTCCTCGCGTTTGTGCATCGCGCCGCTCGGGCACACTTTCGTGCAGGCCGGGTCTTCGCAGTGGTTGCAGGAAATGGAAAGATAGTAGGCAAAGACATTCTGGTGCCAGACGCCGTTATCCTCCTGCCAGTCGCCGCCCGCATATTCATAGATGCGACGGAAGCTGACGTCCGGGGTTAAATCTTTGTAGTCTTTGCAGGCCAGTTCGCAGGTTTTGCAACCGGTGCAACGACTGGAGTCAATAAAAAATCCATATTGGGTTGTCATCGGTTACTCCTTATACCTTCTCAACCTGAACGAGATTGCTGTGAGACGGGTTCCCCTTCGCCAGCGGAGAAGGACGATGTGATGTCAGAATGTTGATGGAACCGCCGTGATCGACCTGGTCGCCAAACATATCCGCCTTGAGCCAGGCGCCTTGCCCGATGGCGGTAACGCCCGGCAAAATGCGCGGCGTGACTTTTGCCGGGATCAGCATCTGCCCGTTATTGTTAAATACGCGCACCGTGTCGCCCTGTTTGATGTTGCGCGCTTTCGCGTCAATGGGGTTAATCCAGATCTCTTGCGGGCACGCTTGCTGCAACACATCAATATTGCCGTAGCTGGAGTGGGTGCGGGCTTTATAGTGGAAGCCGGTCAATTGCAGCGGATAGGTTATTCGGATGGGATCGTCCCAGCCATCAAACCCTGGCGCATAGGCGGGCAGCGGATGAACGATCTCATCGTTTTCCAGCTCCCAGGTGTCGGCGATGGTCGCCAGCCGCTCGGAGTAGATTTCAATCTTCCCTGATGGCGTTTTCAGCGGACTGGAGGCAGGATCTTCGCGGAATGCGCGGAAGGCGACATAGTGTTCCTCCGGGCATTTTTTCTTGAAGATGCCGGTGGTTTTCATCTCTTCGTAGTCCGGCATTTCCGGGTTACGCGCTTTGGTTTTGGCATGCAGGTATTTCACCCACTCGTGCTGGGTACGGCCTTCCGTAAATGTCTGGTAGACATCCGGGCCGAGGCGTCTGGCGATTTCGCTCAGCGTCCAGTAGATCGGCTTTCTTTCAAATTTTGGTGAGGTGGCCGGTTGCCCCAGGATGACATAACCCATGTTGCCTGCGGATTCGTGCGAAATAAGATCTTCCTGTTCCGTTGGCATCAGGTCCGGCAGCAGAATGTCGCAGTATTTGGCGGACGCCGTCATGAAGTGCTCAATCCCGACGATCATTTCGCACTTGCTGTCGTCCTGTAATACGTCATGGGTGTGGGCGATGTTGCCATGCTGGTTAATCAGCGTATTGCTGGCGTAGCACCACATAAATTTGATCGGGACATCAAGCTTATCTTTACCGCGCACGCCGTCGCGTGTGGCGGTCATTTCCGCGCCATGATCGATGGCGTCTGTCCAGGTAAAAACGGAGATCTGCGTTTTTACCGGGTTATCCAGCATAGAAAACCACTCTACGCCGAGGTCCCAGGTGCCTTCACGCACGCCGGAGTTGCCGCCGTTGATCCCGACGTTGCCGGTCAGGATAGAGAGCATGGCGATCGCGCGCGCAGTCTGTTCGCCATTGGAGTGACGCTGCGGCCCCCAGCCCTGACAGATATACGCCGGTTTTGCCGAGCCGATTTCCCGTGCCAGCTGGATGATTTTTTCCGCCGGGATACTGGTGATATGCGCGGCCCACTCAGGCGTTTTGGCCGTGCCGTCTTCGCCCTGGCCCAGAATATAGGCTTTATAGTGGCCATTCGCTGGCGCATCGGCCGGTAGCGTTTTTTCGTCGTAACCCACGCAGTAGTTGTCGAGGAAAGGCTGGTCGACAAGATCTTCGGTGATGAGCACCCAGGCCAGTCCGGCGACCAGCGCGGCATCGGTGCCGGGACGAATAGGTATCCATTCGTCTTCACGTCCTGCCGCGGTATCGGTATAGCGTGGATCGATAACGATCATGCGCGCATTTGAACGTTCCCTGGCCTGTTCCAGGAACCAGGTAATTCCGCCGCCGCTCATACGGGTTTCTGCCGGGTTATTACCGAACATCACCACCAGTTTGGTGTTTTCGATATCGGAGGTGCTGTTACCCTCGTTCGAACCATAGGTGTAGGGCATGGCCGCCGCGATTTGCGCGGTGCTGTAGGTGCCATAGTGGCTAAGAAAACCGCCGTAACAGTTCATCAGGCGGGCCACCAGAGAGGCATAAGGCGAGGAGCGGGTGATGTTGCCGCCGACGATACCGGAGGTGTAGTTAATGTACACCGCCTCGTTACCGTATTTATCGACCGTGTTTTTCAGGCTGTTGCTGATGGTATCCAGCGCTTCTTCCCAACTGATGCGCTCAAATTTTCCTTCGCCGCGTTTGCCTGTGCGTTTCATCGGGTAGTTGAGGCGATCAGGATGGTTAATTCGCCGACGGATTGAACGTCCGCGCAGGCAGGCGCGCACCTGGTGATTGCCATAGACATCTTCGCCAGTGTTGTCGGTTTCCACCCACCAGACTTCATCATCTTTGACGTGGAGACGTAGGGCGCAGCGGCTACCGCAGTTGACCGAACATGCTCCCCAGACCACTTTGTCTTCAACGGGCTGGATTGCCTGCTGCACGGCAGCCGCAGCGGTACGCATCCCGAAAGGCAAGGAGAGTCCTCCGGCAGCGAGCGCCAGCGATCCTATCGCGGTGGATTTCACTAACGTCCTGCGGCTGATGCCTCCCTGTTGTTCAACATCGGACATAATTCACTCCATTATAGTTATCGTTATATAATTATGTTTATAACGAAATTAATAGGATACTAATGAAAGAGTGATTTTAACCCCTTATAGGTAGGGGGTATTAATCCATGTCAAAATTGAGGGAATCTTTCTAAGAGGGAGTAAGAGCCTGGTATATCAGGCTCTTATCTGTTACTGAGGTTCGACAGCATGCCCGTCCTGAGAAGGACTGGTACTGGCAGGAGCGTTTCCGCTGCTGGTGCGGGTATACAAAATTTTATGGGTATCGTTTGCACAGTGGCCTACGACCTGGGAATCGGGCTGATCCGCCTGGTCATTAGGAACAATGGTTAACGTAAAACTGGACTCCGCCACACCATTGTTAATGATGCGCTGTTCGATGTCGCTTTTGACTCTTTCACATGACTCCGGCGCCGCCAGTACCTGCGGGGAGGCGACGATGAGCAGACACGCTGCAATTCCTGCTGAGATTTTCATCATTCACTCCTTTTATGAACACGATAATGAAAGCTTAGCATTTCTAGTGTAAACAACTGTATTTGCTAATATGATTGAGAATCATCTCCTTATCCTGGTGAATAACGTGAAGAAACAGACCCTGGTGAGCTTTCTGTGTGTGCTGCTTGTTGGATGTGATAACGCCACTGTTCTGGTCTCCTTTACCCCGGAAATGGCCAGCTTTTCCAATGAGTTCGATTTTGATCCGTTGCGCGGCCCGGTTAAAGATTTCAGCCAGACGTTGATGAACGACAAAGGGGAAGTGACGAAGCGCATCAGCGGAACGCTTTCGCAGGAAGGCTGCTTTGATACGCTGGAACTGCACGATCTGGAAAACAATACCGGGCTGGCGTTGGTACTGGATGCAAACTACTACCGCGATGCCGAGACGATGGAGAAAAGAGTTCGCTTACAGGGGAAATGTCAGTTGGCGGAGTTGCCCTCGGCAGGCGTGGTCTGGGATACGGACGATAACGGTTTTGTTGTTTCCGCAACGGGAAGAGAGACGAAGGTACAGTACCGCTATGATGCGGAAGGGTATCCGTTGGGTAAGACCACCATCAGTAAAGACAAAACGTTATCCATTGATGCAAAACCGTCGGCGGACCCGCTTAAAAAGCTCGACTATACGGCGGTCAGCCTGCTGAACGATCGCCCGTTAGGCAATGTGAAGCAGACGTGTGAATATGATAATTACGCCAATCCGATCAACTGCCAGCTTGTGATCGTTGATGAAAGCGTCGAACCCGCCGTTGCGCGGAGCTATACCATTAAAAATACGATTGATTATTACCCGGTTGCGTCTGACACAGCCGGGTAGCGGCTTACTGTGCGGTAGGCTTCAGCAGGCTTGAGCCAGGCGTTTTGTGATCGTCCAGATATTGCTGCTGGAAAATGCACATACGAATGGTGTTGCGGTATTGGCCATTGATAAAGAACTCATGAATCAGTTCACCTTCAACCATAAAACCTAACTTACGGTAAATGTGAATGGCTTTTTCGTTTTCTTTATCAACGATCAGATACAGCTTATAAAGGTTGAGTACGGTGAATCCGTAGTCCATCGCCAGCTTCGCCGCGCGCGAAGCCAGCCCTTTTCCCTGGTATTCCGGCGAGATGATGATTTGAAACTCAGCCCGGCGGTGAACGTGATTAATTTCTACCAGTTCGACCAGACCGGCTTTTTCGCCGTTGCACTCCACGACAAAGCGCCGTTCGCTCTGGTCATGAATGTGCTTATCATACAGGTCAGACAGCTCGACAAACGCTTCGTACGGCTCTTCAAACCAGTAACGCATTACGCTGGCGTTGTTATCAAGCTGGTGGACGAATCGTAAATCTTCGCGCTCCAGCGGGCGCAACTTAACACTGTTGGCGTGGGTCATTTTGTGTCCTTACCGTCTGTCGCTCAACGCACTGTTATGGCGCAACGGTACGGCCAGTACGACGATCCAGGCAACGCAGCGTATTCGGTTCCCAGTACGCGTTAAGGTTGGCGCTCTGCTCGCACTTGTCGCGGTTATCAAACGCGGCGTCGGCTTTGTCCCACTCTTTCTCCGTGCGCGTGTTCACTTTCTGGCGCAGGCTGCGGGTATCATTCCATTGTTCCTTTTCCATGGCTGCGTGTTGGCGGCTTTGCGCGCTGTCTCCAGATTCAATGATCAGTTTGCTGGTATTCGCGAATGCGGAGGTGGTATACACGACAGCACCCAGCGCAAGCATTGCCGTCAGGCACAGGCGTTTGCTAAGTGTATTGTTCATGGTTAATTCCTTTCATGATAGAGGGATAAAACTTGTCTAAATTCTACACCATTCCTGGCGCAGGGCATACCCATCCTGCGGGTATGGATACGAAGGCGCTATTCTGGCGTATCATGCTTAAACCTGACGTAACGCAATGATGATGATGCTAAAAACAACACTTCTTTTTTTCATGACCGCACTGTGCGAAATCGTGGGCTGTTTTCTGCCCTGGCTATGGTTGAAGCGGGGCGCAACGGCCTGGCTGCTGGTTCCGGCGGGAGTCTCACTGGCATTATTCGTCTGGCTGCTGACGTTGCATCCGGCCGCCAGCGGCCGCGTCTATGCGGCTTATGGCGGGGTCTATGTCTGTACTGCGCTGTTATGGTTACGCTTTGTTGACGGCGTCAGACTCAGTCTTTATGACTGGTCAGGCGCACTGATCGCACTCTGTGGAATGCTGATTATCGTTGCCGGGTGGGGGCGCGCTTAAGCGCCTTATTTTGTGATCGATGAGCGATTTTTTGATCATTATACTTGTATGGTAGTAGTTCAGGTGTATAAATTTCCTGCATCGCACAGAAGAGATGTAAGGAACAACAATGAAGATTGTAGGGGCTGAAGTTTTTGTCACATGTCCGGGACGTAACTTTGTCACGCTGAAAATCACCACCGAGGACGGTATCACCGGCCTGGGCGACGCTACCCTGAATGGCCGTGAGCTGTCGGTGGCATCCTATCTGAAAGATCACCTTTGCCCGCAGCTTATTGGCCGCGATGCGCACCGTATCGAAGATATCTGGCAGTTCTTTTATAAAGGCGCCTACTGGCGTCGCGGGCCGGTCACGATGTCTGCCATTTCTGCCGTTGACATGGCGCTGTGGGATATCAAAGCGAAAGCCGCCAATATGCCGCTGTATCAGTTGCTGGGCGGCGCATCCCGCGAAGGCGTGATGGTCTATTGCCACACGACGGGTCACACCATTGATGATGTGCTGGAAGATTATGCGCGTCACAAAGAGATGGGGTTTAAAGCGATTCGCGTGCAGTGCGGCGTGCCGGGTATGAAAACCACCTACGGCATGTCTAAAGGCAAAGGTCTGGCCTACGAACCCGCTACGAAAGGCCAGTGGCCGGAAGAGCAACTCTGGTCAACCGAGAAATATCTCGATTTCACGCCGAAACTGTTTGACGCCGTACGTGCTGAATTTGGTTTTGAAGAGCATTTGCTTCACGACATGCACCACCGCCTGACGCCGATTGAAGCCGCCCGTTTTGGTAAGCGCGTTGAGGATTATCGTCTGTTCTGGATGGAAGACCCGACGCCTGCGGAAAACCAGGAATGCTTCCGTCTGATTCGTCAGCATACGGTGACGCCGATTGCCGTCGGGGAAGTGTTCAACAGCATCTGGGACTGCAAGCAGCTCATTGAAGAGCAACTGATTGACTATATCCGCACCACCATTACCCATGCCGGCGGCATTACGGGGATGCGCCGCATTGCGGATTTTGCCTCGCTTTACCAGGTGCGCACGGGGTCTCATGGGCCTTCTGATTTGTCGCCGGTTTGCATGGCCGCAGCGCTTCACTTTGATCTGTGGGTGCCTAACTTTGGCGTTCAGGAATACATGGGGTACTCCGAACAAATGCTTGATGTCTTCCCGCATAGCTGGACGTTCGATAACGGCTATATGCACCCAGGCGACAAGCCAGGTCTTGGTATTGAGTTTGATGAAAAACTGGCGGCGAAATATCCGTATGACCCTGCGTATTTGCCGGTCGCCCGTCTGGAAGATGGCACGTTGTGGAACTGGTAAGGAGTGATATGACATGAAAAGTATAGTGATTGAAAAACCTGACACGCTGGTTTTAGCGGAGCGTCCTATCCCTGAGCCTGCGGCCGGGGACGTTCGGGTTAAAGTGAAACTGGCGGGGATCTGCGGTTCTGATAGCCATATCTATCGTGGGCATAATCCTTTTGCAAAGTATCCGCGTGTTATCGGGCATGAATTTTTTGGTGTGATTGACGCCGTAGGCGAAGGTGTTAGCCACGCCAGAGTGGGGGAACGCGTATCGGTCGATCCCGTCATCAGTTGCGGGCATTGCTATCCCTGTTCAATAGGCAAGCCCAATGTATGTACCTCGCTGGTTGTTCTGGGCGTACACCGTGACGGCGGATTTAGTGAATATGCGGTCGTTCCGGCAAAAAACGCGTTTACGATCCCGGATGCCATTGCTGATAAGCACGCGGTGATGGTTGAACCTTTCACCATTGCGGCGAACGTCACCGGGCAGGTTAATCCGACAGAGAACGATATTGCGCTGATTTATGGCGCAGGGCCGATGGGACTGACGACGGTTCAGGCGCTGAAGGGCGTTTATAACGTTAAAGAGGTGATTGTTGCCGATCGTATTGATGAACGACTGGAGATGGCGAAAGAAAGCGGCGCCGACTGGGTTATCAATAATGGACAGCAATCTCTGCAAGATTTCCTGGATGAAAAAGGGTTAAAACCGACGCTGATCGTCGATGCGGCGTGTCATCCGTCCATTTTACAAGAAGCTATCTCGCTGGCGTCGCCCGCCGCGCGCATTGTACTGATGGGGTTCTCCAGCGATCCTTGCCAGATTGTGCAGCAGGGGATTACCGGCAAGGAACTGTCAATTTATTCGTCCCGTTTGAATGCGAATAAATTCCCGGTCGTTATTGGCTGGCTGGAAAAAGGTCTGATCGATCCCGATAAGCTCGTCACGCATACGTTTAATTATCACCATGTCACTGACGCGATTGAATTGTTTGAGAAAGACCAACGGCACTGCTGCAAGGTTTTACTCACATTCTCTGAATAATATTAATAAATGCGAGAGAGTGGTACGCATCTTACCTCTTAGAGATTGCCAATATGACTCAACAAAAACATGAACGGTCAACAAAAGATTTAATCAGAGCCGCCGTATCCGGTTGGCTGGGAACAGCCCTTGAATTTATGGATTTCCAGTTATATTCTCTGGGCGCTGCATTAGTTTTCCATGAGATATTTTTCCCGGAACAGTCCGCTGCAATGGCGCTTATTCTGGCGATGGGAACCTACGGCGCAGGATATATCGCACGTATTGTCGGCGCGTTTATTTTCGGCAAAATGGGCGACAGTATTGGGCGTAAAAAAGTCTTGTTTATTACTATCACCATGATGGGGATTTGTACAACCCTCATTGGGGTTCTGCCGACCTATGCGCAAATTGGTATATTTGCGCCTGTTTTACTGGTGACGTTACGTATTGTTCAGGGGTTAGGCGCCGGGGCGGAGATCTCCGGGGCGGGAACGATGCTGGCTGAGTATGCGCCTAAAGGGAAACGCGGCATTATTTCCTCGCTTGTCGCAATGGGAACAAACTGCGGTACGCTGAGCGCAACGGCAATCTGGGCAGTGATGTTCTTTGCGCTTGACAGAGAACAGCTTCTGGCCTGGGGATGGCGTATCCCATTCCTGGCGAGCGTTGTTGTCATGATCTTCGCTATCTGGCTGCGTATGAACCTCAAAGAAAGCCCGGTATTTGAAAAGGTCAATGAAAGCGAAAATGCGCCGGCGTTAAACAACGCATCAGAAAACACATTGGGTGCCATGTTTAGCAGTAAATCCTTCTGGCTGGCAACCGGTTTACGTTTCGGTCAGGCGGGCAATTCTGGATTAATTCAGACATTCCTTGCAGGATATTTAGTGCAGACGTTATTATTCAATAAGGCGATTCCTACCGACGCGTTAATGATTAGCTCTGTCATTGGTTTTATTACTATTCCACTTTTGGGATGGTTATCTGATAAATATGGTCGCCGCCTGCCTTATATTTTATTGAATATATCTGCGATTATTCTTGCGTACCCGATGTTGTCTATCATCGTGGATAAAACCTATAGCCCCGGCGTGATTATGACCGCGCTTATTGTTATTCATAACTTTGCCGTGCTGGGTCTCTTCGCGCTGGAAAACATTACGATGGCCGAGATGTTTGGTTCGCGTAATCGTTTTACCCGGATGGCGATTTCAAAAGAAGCCGGTGGATTAGTCGCCGTTGGATTTGGTCCTGTACTGGCAGGTATTTTCTGTAATATGACCGATTCCTGGTTGCCTATATTAGCGATGATCATTGCCTATTCTCTTATCGGCTTAATTTCAGCGATTTTGATGCCGGAAGTGAGAGATCGCGATCTGAGCGTGCTGGAGGATGCAGCGGACCTAAAGGCGGCAAGTAGCGTTCAGGGTTCGGCAACGCAGGTAGGGTAACGTCGCACAGGGCATGACCGGAATGGACAGGGAGTGTTGAATTTCGGTCATGTTGTCACATAACTTTAAAATGATGTCATACCAATTGCAAAAAGCTTAATTCAAATCAAATCATACAACCCTACAGGCGTTACTCTGAGACGGTCCTGAATTCATTCATACAATAGGTCATACCATGCAAAACAAGCTCTTAACGGCTAAGGCTTCGCTTCCTCATTACGATCGCGCCAGACTGGTTCCTCGCATTGTGCATTTGGGCTTTGGCGCATTCCATCGCGCGCATCAGGGTGTCTACGCGGATATCCTCGCGGCGGAACACAACAGCGACTGGGGATATTGTGAAGTCAACCTGATTGGCGGCGAGCAGCAGATTGCCGACCTGAAACAGCAAGACAACCTGTATACCGTGGCGGAAATGTCAGCAGATGCCTGGACCGCAAGGGTTGTTGGGGTGGTAAAAAACGCGCTGCACGCGCAGGTTGACGGTCTGGAAACCGTCCTGGCCGCCATGTGCGAGCCGCAGGTGGCGATTGTTTCCCTGACGATTACAGAAAAAGGGTACTGCCACTCTCCGGCGACCGGTCAGTTGATGCTGGATCACCCGATGATCGCCGCCGATCTGCAAAACCCGCAGCAGCCGAAATCCGCGCCTGGCGTGGTGGTGGAAGCGCTGGCGCGTCGTAAAGCGGCTGGCCTGGCGCCATTTACCGTGATGTCCTGCGATAACATGCCTGAAAATGGACACGTCATGCGCAATGTAGTTACCGCCTATGCCCGTGCGGTAGATGCAGAGCTGGCCGCGTGGATTGAGCAACATGTGACGTTCCCGTCCACGATGGTTGATCGTATTGTACCTGCGGTGACGGCTGACACGCTGGATAAGATCGAACAGTTAACCGGCGTACGCGATCCTGCGGGTGTGGCGTGTGAACCGTTCCGTCAGTGGGTGATTGAGGATAACTTTGTCGCGGGTCGCCCTGAATGGGAAAAAGCGGGCGCTGAACTGGTGGCAGATGTTATCCCGTTCGAAGAGATGAAACTGCGTATGCTTAATGGCAGTCACTCATTCCTGGCGTACCTCGGGTATCTGGCGGGCTATCAGCACATTAATGACTGCATGGAAGATGAGAATTACCGCCTGGCCGCGCATGCGTTGATGTTGCAGGAACAGGCGCCGACGCTGAAAGTGAAGGGGGTGGATCTGAAGCGTTATGCCGATTTGCTGATCGCGCGCTATAGCAACCCGGCGTTGCGTCACCGTACCTGGCAAATTGCGATGGACGGTAGCCAGAAACTGCCGCAGCGTATGCTGGACTCCGTTCGCTGGCATATCGCGCATAACAGCCGTTTCGATCTGCTGGCCTTAGGCGTGGCGGGCTGGATGCGTTACGTTGGCGGCGTTGATGAGCAGGGGAATCCGATTGAAATTAGCGATCCGCTGCTGCCGGTTATTCAGCAAGCGGTTCAGGGCAGTGAAGAAGGGGAAAGTCGCGTTCAGGCGCTGCTGGCCATCGATGCGATTTTTGGTAACGAATTGCCGCACGTTGAGCTGTTTACGAATAAGGTGAAAGAAGCGTATCTGTCGCTGCTTGCCAACGGCGCGAAAGCAACCGTTGCAAAATATGCGGCGAATATCGCATCAGCGTAATCTCTGCATGGTTGTAGGCCGGATAAGGCCTGCAACGTTCAACATCATTGACTATTGTAGGCCGGATAAGGCGGTTACGCCGCCATCCGGCTTGTTTGTCAGCGGGATTACTCTTCGCTGAACCAGTCGCTGTTTTCCTGGCGGATAAGCTGAACGGACTCGCCAATCTCCTGTAGATGCACAGTCATGGCGCGTTCCACCGCGTCGGCGTCATGCTTTTCCAGGGCGGCAAAAATATCATGATGCTGGCGCAGCAACATTTCAGGCGGCGACACATGATCCAGACTCATATAACGCACGCGGTCGATGGTGGCTTTAATATTTTCAACCGTATCCCACGCCAGCTGGCAATCGGCAATTAATGCCAGTTTCTGGTGAAATTCATCATCAAGCTGGAAGAAATCGTTGAGCTGCTTGCGGTCAATGGCGATCCGCTGCTGGTGAAGGTTCTGCTCCAGCTGATAGCACTGGCTGTCGGTGATCATCAACGCCGCGCGACGAACGACCGCACATTCGATGGCCTGTCGGACAAAACACCCATTCTGCACCTGCGATAATGAAATCTTATTCACATAGCTGCCGCGCTGAGGGCGGATTTGAATCAAACCGTTTTCCGCCAGCTTAATAAACGCTTCACGTACAGGCTGGCGCGATACGTTAAAGCGCACGGAAACCTCTTTCTCGGAAAGCGGTGTGCCTGGCGCAATCAGACAGTGCACGATGTCACGTCGGAGAATGCGGTAAATTTGCTGATTTACAGGCTGCGTAGGATTGAGTTGGGTTTCAACGGTCATTCGTTCTTACTTTTTAGAGAGTTAACCAGAGTACTCTACCACTTTTTTGTCACTATCTATACCCGACCCGTAGGCCGGGTATAAAAATTAACCCCGATGAACGCTCAGTCCGGCAAAAGACTGCGTAACCGGCATCATTTCCAGCGTATTAATGTTCACATGCGCAGGCAGATTAGCGACCCACCATACCGCTTCTGTGACATCATCCGGCGTGAGCGCGGTTGTGTTCTCGTAGGTTTTACCCGCTTTGTCGTCATCGCCTTTAAAGCGGACGTTAGAAAACTCCGTGCCGCCGACCAGACCGGGTTCAATATCGGTAACGCGTACTGCCGTACCGTGTAAATCCGTGCGCAGATTCAGACTGAACTGGCGCACAAACGCTTTGGTTGCGCCATATACGTTGCCACCCGCGTATGGCCAGCTACCTGCGGTAGAGCCAATATTGATGATGTGGCCGCGATTGCGCTCCACCATGCCAGGCAGAACCGCGCGGGTCATGTAAATAAGACCTTTGTTGTTCGTGTCGATCATGGTTTCCCAGTCTTCCACGCTGGCTTTATGCGCGGGCTCAAGCCCCAGCGCCAGCCCGGCGTTGTTGACCAGCACATCAATGTTGCGCCACTCTGCGGGTAATGACGCCAGCATATCTTCAATGGATGCACGGTTACGCACATCTAAACGAGCGATAAACAGATTGTCGCCCAGCTCATCTTTCAATTCTTGCAGGCGTTCCTGGCGACGGCCAGTGGCAATCACTTTGTGTCCATTCTCAATAAAACGACGTGTAATGCATTCGCCGAAACCTGCGGTCGCACCGGTGACTAAAACGATCATCTCACTGTTCCTCAACGCTTTTTGTGTTGTATTACCATAGCACGCCATCTCTGTTCAGGGGTAATCCTCGTTAATGGGATTGCGGTCATTTCAAGGGAGACCTACTCTAATGAACAAATCGTTTGCAGGAGTGAAAAATGTCGTTAACGAATCCATTCTTTAGCCAGAGCGTATTGCCTTACCAGGCCCCGCGTTTTGATCTGATTGAAGACCGCCATTACCGCCCGGCGTTTGACGAAGGGATGCGGCAAAAGCGCGCTGAAATTGATGCGATTGTCCAAAACCCGCAAGCGCCTGATTTTGAGAACACGTATCTGGCGCTGGAGCAAAGCGGCGCGTTGCTCACCCGTGTGACAAGCGTGTTTTTCGCCATGACAGCGGCGCATACCAATGACGAATTACAGCGCCTTGATGAAGCCTTTTCCGCTGAACTGGCGGCGTTGGCAAATGATATTTATCTCAACAGTACGCTCTTTGCGCGTGTGGATGCGGTCTGGCGACAGCGGGAGACGCTGGCGCTGGATGCCGAGTCGTTGCGTCTTGTGGAGGTTATCCACCAGCGTTTTGTACTTTCCGGCGCGCAGCTTGGCGATGACGATAAAGCGCAGCTCAGGAGCCTGAATACCGAATCCGCCACGCTGACCAGCCAGTTTAATCAGCGGCTGTTGGCGGCGAATAAATCCGGTGGGATGGTGGTTGATTATCGCCATCAACTGGACGGATTGAGTCAGGAGGAGGTCGCTCTTGCCGCTGATGCTGCCAGGGAAAAAGGGCTGGCGGATCGCTGGCTTATTCCGCTTCTCAATACCACACAACAACCGACACTGGCCGTTTTACGCGATCGCCAGACCCGTGAAAATCTGTTCAACGCCGCATGGACTCGTGCGGAAAAGAACGACGCCAACGACACGCGTGCGATTGTTCAGCGTCTGGTGGACATCCGTACACGGCAGGCAACATTACTCGGGTTTGCCAGTTATGCCGCCTGGAAAACCGCCGATCAGATGGCGAAAACGCCTGACGCGGCGCTCGCTTTTATGCGCGCCATTGTTCCGGCCGCGCGTCAGCGCGCGCTGGATGAGCAGGCTGAGATCCAGAAAGTGATCGATGATGAGCAGGGAGGATTCACGACCCAGGCGTGGGACTGGGCGTACTATGCTGAGCAGGTACGCCGTGGAAAATACGCGCTGGATGAAGCGCAGCTCAAACCTTACTTTGCGTTAGATACGGTACTGAACGACGGCGTGTTCTGGACGGCAAACCAGCTGTTCGGCATTAAGTTTATCGAGCGCTTTGATATCCCGGTTTACCATCCTGATGTGCGCGTCTGGGAAATTTTCGATCATGATGGCGTCGGTCTGGCGTTGTTTTATGGTGATTTCTTTGCCCGCGAGTCAAAAAGCGGCGGCGCATGGATGGGCAATTTTATTGAACAATCCACGCTTAACGAAACCAGACCGGTTATCTACAACGTCTGTAATTACCAGAAGCCAGCGGCAGGGCAGCCCGCATTGCTGCTTTGGGATGATGTGATCACCTTGTTCCATGAATTTGGTCATACGCTGCACGGCCTGTTTGCGACACAGCGCTATGCGACGCTGTCGGGGACGAACACCCCGCGCGATTTTGTCGAATTTCCTTCGCAGATTAATGAGCACTGGGCGAGTCATCCGCAGGTGTTCGAACGCTATGCGCGCCACGTCGGGACGGGTGAAAAAATGCCCGAAGCGTTGCAGGAAAAAATGCGGCGGGCAAGCCTGTTTAACAAAGGCTATGACATGACGGAACTGCTCAGCGCCGCATTGCTGGATATGCGCTGGCACAGTCTTGAAACCTTTTCGGCATCACAGTCGGTCGATCTCTTTGAACAGCAGGCGCTGGCGGCGGAAGAACTCGATCTTCCGGCAGTGCCACCGCGCTACCGGAGCAGCTATTTCGCCCATATTTTCGGTGGCGGGTATGCGGCAGGCTATTACGCCTATTTGTGGACGCAAATGCTGGCGGACGACGGCTACCAGTGGTTTGTTGAACAGGGAGGGTTAACGCGTGAGAACGGACAGCGTTTCCGTGATGCCATCTTGTCACGCGGCAACAGTACGGACCTGGAACGTCTTTACCCGGCGTGGCGGGGTCATGAACCGCGTATCGAACCCATGTTAAAACACCGGGGTTTAGACCGCTCAGCGTAAGGGCGCTGCCTGAATGTTTATCAGGCAACGCTCTGATTTTTTGTCAATATTAAGTAAGCTGCCGGGATACTGGTGTACAATACGGGCTTCTTTTTATCCGGGGTCCCTGTTTTCATGTGTTCGTATTATCTTCCGCTTTTCTCTTTGTTTGAGAAAAAACCTGTTGTGTCTGTGAATCAGAACTGATGCGAACAATGAAAATTAAACACCAGATGCTCTGCGTATCCTTATTTGCGCTCATCGGGTGTGGCAATAGCACGCTTTCACAGCTGGATATGCCTGCGCAAAAAAGCGCGCAAGTTGTGGTGGGATACTACGGGCGCGGTATTGATCCGATGATTCGGCAATATATGCGGGAAAAAGAGGTGACTGGCGTCGTTGTTGCTGTTATTCAGAATAATGGCCCGGCAGAATTTCACAGTTACGGGATAACCGATGATAAAAATCGTTATCCCATCACGCCAGATACGCTGTTCGCTTTAGGCTCGCTGAGTAAAGGCGTGACGGCAGAAGTGACGACGATGCTGGTGGATGAAGGGGTGTTTAACTGGACGGATACACTGGAAACGTTGCTTCCACAGAATACGCCTTTAAGCCCTGACGCCAAAAATATTACGCTCCTCCAGTTGGTGACTCACACTTCCGGTTTACCCCGGCAGCCTATGGATTTGCTGACGCTGGAAAACTTAATGCGCTATTTCAGTAACGGCGAGAACTTTTATACGCAACTGGACAGCGACGCCGTGCTGGGTTATCTCAGTGATTTTACTGCGCCGGACGCGCGCGTTCCGCAGTATTCCAACATCGGCTACGCCATCCTGGGGTATATTTTGCAGTGCAGAACGGGAGAGCCGATCCAGGCGCTGGCGCAACGCATGATATTTGAACCACTGGCGATGACAAACAGCAGTTATACGCCCACCTTATTGAAGGCATACCCGCGAAGAGCGCTGGGCCATGCTGGCGATCAGCCTAAGCTCATTACCCGTGGCCATCTGACGCCAGACTGGGTTTTTAACAAAAATATGATGGGGGCGGCCAGTTTATACAGTAGCGCCCGCGATCTGGCTAATTATGCCCGCGCGCATTTTACATCCACAACCGTTTCGGCCATCGATCAGGCTTTTGCTGAAGCCACACAGACTTATTATTATCGACAGAAAGAAGCAGCGAATATTGCGTGGGTGAGTGATGAGTTTTCTGCGCAAAAGATCACCTATCAGGTCGGATATATTGGTGGGTATTCCAGCTATATTGGGTTTGATAAAAGAAATCGCAACGCGGTAGTGGTTTTGCAAAATAGTTTCAACTGGAGTAATTATATCGGTCAGACGATCCTGACTCGCCTGGCGCAGCAGGGGAAGGGCGATTAAAGATGTTAAGTGCATTGCAAATATTCCAGGATTATTCACTTTTTTCCTTTATTACCACTTTAAAATCATAGCGTTATAGATTCTCCATTTCCTGGCTCGGCCTTCTATTAATAAATTGACATAAATTTGCTTTTGTACCGCTAGACTACGGTACATCAAGGATGTATGCCCAAGGAGCGGCAATGATTAAAAAAACGATAGAAATCGATACCATCTTGTTAGATCTGAACCAGTCTATTGATGCCCACTATCAGTGGCTGGTGAAAATGTTTCGTTGCACAGTGTCTGGCGATGTCAATCAACCCGATATTTTCGATATCAATTCTCACTGTCTGTGTCAGTTCAGCCAATGGCTAAATAATCATCCGGTACATGAACCTGAAGAAAAGGGCTTTGTTATCAAGATTATTATTGCTCATGAACACATGCATACACGAGGTCGGGAATTACTGCGGGCGATCGCAGAGAAACGTTCGGAAGATCACCATTTTGACCGTTTTCAGGAAGCGTTATTAGCATTTACCTCGGCGGTGATGGACTACAAAATATATCTGCTCAATATTCGCAGTAATATGGATATATTAACCGGATTACCCGGGCGCAGAGTCCTTGATGAATCTTTCGATCGTCAGCTTATTGATGCGCAACCGCTTAATTTATATTTGCTGCTTTTTGATATTGACCGCTTTAAATTGGTCAATGACAACTATGGTCATCTGGTCGGTGATAGCGTGCTGCGCACCCTGGCGTCGAATTTATCCGTCTGGACGCGCTACGATGAAACGCCTTACCGCTATGGCGGGGAGGAGTTTGTGATTATCATCCGTACAAAAACGGATGAACAGGCCTGTCGGGCAGGGTTACGTATCTGCCAGCTAGTGGCGGATAATCCGATTAACTACCCTGATGGAGAACTTTCGATAACGGTAACTGCGGGCATTACCCAGGCGCAGCAGGGAGAACCGCTGGATGTCGTCATCGGACGCGCAGACAGGGCAATGTACCGGGGTAAACAAACCGGAAGGAATCGCTGCATGTTTATGGACAAAGATCAGCAAATCACGCGTGTGTAACATGAGCCGAACGGCACGCTCTTTACATAACCGGTTATTCACTGACATAAGTGTGCAAAGGGATGGAAGCGCGAAACGCCGGTTTTGCTGGTTTAGTTCTATGTTGTTTAACCTTCATTGATATTGCCTGTGTCAGGATGGTCAACGATCCGTTATCTGCGCAGGGAATTGCCTGATAACGCATAAGGTAAAAACACAAATCTATCCATGCAAGCATTCACCGCTGGTTTATCCGGCGGTTTTTTTTGTCTGTCTGCCGGGCGGGTAAAAAAATGGCCCCTTGTGCAGTTACGCTACAAGGGGCCTTGTCGGTGAGGAGCTATCTCCGTTCATTAATCATCCCATTTATGGCTGAAATACGCGGCCAGAAAACCAGAAAATAAAATAATTCCCAGAACGGCCATGAAAACGTTCATATTACCCAGCATATAATGCCTCCTTTTATTTGTGTGTTTCCTCTCTTACCTTAATTCACCTCATGAGTACCCATAGTAGCAGATTAAATCTAAACAAATGCTGAATTAGGTGATTATTTCAACGTTAACGTCAGGATTTTTCCGGTACGGGATTTCAGACTATGAAAAAGCGTCACAAAACGATGAGGCAATGTGAATTTATTTCAAGGGTGATGAATTTTTCTCGGTTGTCAGTGAGCAGGTTGCATGTCATTTTTAGACGCATAGCCATCCAGAAGTCTAAACTTCAAATAATAAATTATCACGTCAGGCAACTAATGCCGGGTGAATGAGGAGATCACATGCAAAAACAACAGGCCCCGTTTCGCGCAGACATCGTCGGCAGTTTTTTACGCCCGGACACGATCAAACAAGCTCGTTTGCAATTTGCACGCGGTGAAATAACGGCGCAACAATTGCGTGCGGTGGAAGATGACGCTATCCGCACCGTTGTGGAACAGCAGTGTGCCTGCGGGCTGCATGTTGTCACGGATGGCGAGTTTCGCCGCGCCTGGTGGCATTTTGATTTCTTCGATGGACTGCAAGGCGTTGAACGCTATGACGCTGAGAAGGGGATCCAGTTTAATGGCGTGCAGACAAAAGCGCACGGCGTGCGCGTTACCGGAAAACTGGGGTTTGGCGATCACCCTATGCTGGAAGACTTCCGCTATCTGAAAAGCATTAGCGGTGCAGCCGAGCCCAAAATGACCATTCCATCCCCCAGCGTGCTGCATTTCCGTGGCGGGCGCAAAGATATCGATGCTACCGTTTATCCGCATCTGGACGCTTATTTCGATGATTTGGCTACCACCTGGCGCGATGCAATTCATGCTTTTTATGAAGCAGGCTGTCGTTATCTGCAATTGGATGACACCGTCTGGGCTTACTTGTGCTCCGACCAGCAACGTCAGCAGATTCGTGAGCGGGGTGACGATCCTGACGAGCTGGCGCAGATTTATGCCCGCGTGATTAACCGTGCGCTGGAGGATAAACCAGCCGATCTGACGGTCGGGCTGCATGTTTGCAGGGGAAATTTCCGTTCGACGTGGATCTCTGAAGGGGGCTATGAACCGGTGGCGGAAGTGTTGTTCGGCACGGTGAACGTTGATGCGTTTTTCCTGGAATATGATAACGATCGCTCCGGTGATTTCGCGCCGCTGCGCTTTGTTCGGCCCGGACGTCAGCAGGTGGTTCTGGGTCTGGTGACCACGAAAAACGGCGAGCTGGAAAACCCGGAAGGGGTGAAAGCCCGCTTGCAGGAGGCAGAGCGCTATGTCGCAAAAGAGCAGATCTGCCTTAGCCCACAGTGTGGATTTGCCTCCACGGAAGAGGGGAATACGCTGACGGAAGCCCAGCAATGGGGCAAAGTACGCCTCATCACCGAAATCGCCAGTCAGGTCTGGTAAGTTGCCTCTCTTTGTTACACAGCGTTGCACATTCGTAATGCAACGCTGTTTCATTCTGGATCATTTTCCTCGTTGTATTTCCCGCCTTGTGGTTTCCGATTTTCTTATTTCAGCCCTGTTGCCGGTTAATAAATTGATATTTATAGATATTTAAAAATCTGGCACCGATTTTGCCTTATCACTTCTGAACATCCTTAATTTGCACCATTTGCCCGTCCGGTTGCACCGGGACTTCCAGCAAGCTTAATTTCAGGAGTGAAACTATGCAGCGTCGTACATTATTAAAAGCCTTTGCACTGTCCGCCTCGGTGGTTGCGATGGGGCTGAGCTTTAGCGTTCAGGCGGCCGATACGATTAAGGTCGGCATCATGCATTCGCTATCCGGCACGATGGCCATTTCGGAAACCCCGCTTAAAGATATGGCGTTGATGACGATTGATGAGATCAATGCTAAAGGCGGCGTGCTGGGCAAAAAGCTGGAACCGGTGGTGGTTGACCCGGCCTCAAACTGGCCGTTGTTTGCAGAGAAATCGCGTCAGCTGCTGAGCCAGGATAAAGTCGCGGTCGTGTTTGGCTGCTGGACGTCGGTATCGCGTAAATCGGTGTTGCCGGTATTTGAAGAGTTAAACGGGCTGCTGTTTTACCCTGTGCAATACGAAGGGGAAGAGTTATCACCGAATGTTTTCTATACCGGCGCAGCGCCAAATCAGCAGGCTATTCCGGCTGTCGAATATCTGATGAGTGAAGACGGCGGCAGCGCGAAACGCTTTTTCCTGCTGGGAACCGATTATGTCTACCCTCGTACCACCAATAAGATCCTTCGCGCCTGGCTGCATGCCAAAGGCGTCGAGGATAAAGATATTGAAGAGGTGTATACCCCGTTCGGACACAGCGATTACCAGACTATTGTCGCCAATATCAAAAAATTCTCTGCGGGCGGCAAAACGGCGGTGGTCTCTACCATTAACGGCGACTCAAATGTTCCGTTCTACAAAGAGCTGGCGAATCAGGGGATAAAAGCGACAGACGTGCCGGTCGTGGCATTCTCGGTCGGTGAAGAGGAGTTGCGCGGTATCGATACCAGACCGCTGGTGGGCAACCTGGCGGCGTGGAACTATTTTGAATCTGTCGACAACCCCACTAACCAGAAATTCGTTGCGGATTACCGGGCATACGCCAGAGCGCATAAGCTGCCGAATGCCGACACCGTCGTGACCAACGATCCGATGGAAGCGACCTATGTGGGCCTGCATATGTGGGCGCAGGCAGTAGAAAAAGCCGGCACGACCGACGTCGATAAAGTCCGCGAGGCGATGGCGGGGCAATCCTTCGCTGCGCCGTCTGGCTTTACCCTGACGATGGACGCCACCAACCACCATCTGCATAAACCCGTCATGATCGGCGAAATTGAAGATAACGGCCAGTTCAATGTGGTATGGCAAACCGACGAACCGGTTCGCGCCCAGCCCTGGAGCCCGTTTATCGCCGGTAACGATAAAAAATCAGACCAGCCTGTTAAAACCGCCAGCAACTGATCTTTTGCCCTCCTGCGGGAGGGCACATTCTGGAGAACACTTTCATGAAAGCCATGCGCTTTATTCGGGGTGTGTTGCTAATGACGTGGCTGGTGCCGTGGATCGTGCAGGCAACCGATGCCGATGTGTTTGTTGGCGCCAGCCGGGCGCAACAGGCGACGTTATTAGAACAATGGGCCATCACGCCTGAGGCGCAGCGTTTGCCTTTGTTGAACGCATTAGCGCGTGAGAATGTGCTGACTGATAGCGCAAAACACGCTTTCATTCGGCAGGGTACGCAGGTTCTGCCGCTTGGCGCTGTCGCCGCGCCCGATGGCGAACTGAAAAAGGTTCGTCTGACTAACCGTCTGCGAAACCTGGTCAGCGGGGCGTTAGCCACGCATCAACTATTAAGTGACAATGTCACGGAAAGAGCCGCTGCCGCCAGCCTGTTACAGCGGGAGGCCACGCCCGCGATGCTACCGCTTTTACAGCAGCGGCTGGCGCAGGAAACGGAAAGCGAAGTGACATCACGTCTGGAGATTGCGCTGGCTAACCTGCAACTGGTGAATCCTTCCGCTGACGTCCGGCGTCAGGCGATTGTCTTACTGGGGCAGTCGGGCGACCCGGAAACGCAATCACGCCTGCAACCCTTTACGGATGCTGAACATGAACCGGATGCGCGTGTTCGCGAGGCCGCGACAGAAAGCCTGAACGCAATCGCGCAGCGGATGGTGATTGGCGATCTCCTGGGGCAGGCATTTATGGGGCTGTCGCTGGGATCGATTCTGCTGCTGGCGGCCCTGGGGCTGGCGATCACCTATGGATTACTGGGCGTAATCAATATGGCGCACGGTGAAATGCTGATGCTTGGCGCGTACAGCACATGGATGGTTCAGCAGTTTATGGGGCAGTTCATGCCACAGTGGCTGGCGTTTTATCCCGTTGTGGCGTTGCCGGTTGCCTTCCTGATCGCTGCCGGAACTGGAATGGCGCTGGAGCGCGGCATTATTCGCCATCTTTATGGTCGTCCTCTCGAAACGCTGCTGGCGACCTGGGGGATTAGCCTGATGCTGATCCAACTGGTACGCATGACCTTTGGCGCGCAAAACCTGGAGGTTGCCAACCCTGCGTGGCTTTCTGGCGGGGTGCAGGTCTATGCCAACCTGACGTTGCCCTGGAACCGTATCGTGGTGCTGGGATTCGCCATACTGGTGCTGTTTTTCACTTGGCTATTGCTGAATAAAACCCGCCTTGGGATGCGCGTTCGCGCGGTAACGCAGAACCGCAGTATGGCGGCGTGTTGCGGCGTGCCGACGGGGCGCGTGGACATGCTGGCGTTTGGCCTCGGGTCGGGGATCGCCGGGTTGGGCGGCGTGGCCTTGTCACAACTGGGCAACGTCGGGCCGGAACTGGGGCAGGGATATATTATTGATTCATTTTTAGTGGTGGTGCTCGGTGGCGTCGGACAACTGGCGGGAAGCGTGGCCGCCGCATTTGGGTTGGGTATTTTCAATAAGATTCTGGAACCGCAAATGGGCGCGGTGCTGGGCAAAATCGTCATTCTGATTGCGATCGTTCTGTTTATCCAGAAACGGCCTCAGGGATTGTTTGCGCTGAAAGGGAGGGTTATTGATTAATGACCATGCCAATGACATTAACACTGGCGCGTAGAGCGCCGCGTACTGTCCAGGTTTTTGGCCTTTGCCTGCTGGCGGCGCTGCTGATTCTGCCTTTTCTGGCGCTGCTGCCTGCGGATCACCCGCTGGCTGTCCCGGTCTGGGTGTTAACGCTGGCCGGGAAGATCCTCTGTTACGCCATTGTCGCTGTGGCGCTGGATCTGGTGTGGGGGTATGCCGGAATGCTGTCGCTGGGGCACGGTATTTTCTTCGCGCTGGGCGGGTATGCGATGGGAATGTATCTGATGCGTCAGGCCTCTGGCGACGGACTTCCCGCGTTTATGTCTTTCCTCTCCTGGAGTGAATTACCGTGGTTCTGGTGGGGAACGCAGCACTTCTCCTGGGCGATGCTGCTGGTTGTGCTGGTTCCGGGGCTGCTGGCGCTGGTGTTCGGCTATTTTGCCTTCCGCTCAAAAATCAAAGGCGTCTATTTTTCCATTATGACCCAGGCGCTGACGTTCGCAGGTATGCTGCTGTTTTTCCGTAACGAAACCGGGTTTGGCGGCAATAACGGGTTTACGGGGTTTACCACGTTGCTGGGCTTTCCTGTTGCGGCGACCTCCACGCGCGTTGCGCTGTTTCTCGCGACCGTCATATTACTGGTGCTGGCGCTGTGGCTGGGGTATCTCCTTGCACGCAGTAAGTTTGGCCGCGTTCTGACCGCCGTGCGCGATGCGGAAAATCGCCTGATGTTTTGTGGGTACGATCCGCGTGGCTTCAAACTGCTGGTATGGACGCTCTCCGCTGTTCTGTGCGGTCTGGCGGGCGCTCTGTACGTTCCTCAGGTCGGCATCATTAACCCCAGCGAAATGTCGCCGACCAACTCTATTGAAGCGGCCATCTGGGTCGCGCTGGGCGGGCGCGGCACCTTAATTGGCCCGGTGTTTGGCGCAGTGCTGGTGAACGGCGCTAAAAGTCTGTTTACGGTGATTATGCCGGAGTACTGGCAGCTGTTTCTTGGCCTGATCTTTATTGGCGTTACGCTGTTTTTACCGCGCGGCGTCATTGGTCTGTTTCGCAAAGGAGAAAAATGATGCAACCGGATGACGGACTTTTTACCCGCCAGTTGCCGGGGGATCGTTTTCGCGATCAAACAGACCCGGTTCTGCAACTGGAAGGGATCAACGTCAATTTTGACGGCTTCCAGGCGCTGACGGATTTAACCCTGAACATTGGCGTGGGGGAATTGCGCTGCGTTATTGGCCCTAATGGCGCCGGAAAAACCACCTTAATGGATGTGATTACCGGTAAAACCCGGCCGCAAAGCGGACGCGCGATTTACGATCAGTCCACGGACTTAACTTCGCTCGATCCTATTGCGATTGCCCGCCAGGGCATTGGGCGTAAATTTCAGAAACCGACCGTGTTTGAGGCCCTGACGGTGGAGGAGAATCTGGAACTGGCGATGAAAGAGGATAAATCCGTCTGGGCCACGTTAAGAGCGCGCCTCTCGGGCGAGCAGCGGGATCGCATTGACGAGATGCTCGGGTTATTGCGCCTGGGCGCGGAGCGTGGGCGTCGCGCCGGGCTGCTTTCGCACGGACAAAAGCAGTTTCTGGAAATCGGTATGCTGCTGGTACAGGAGCCGCACCTGCTGCTACTGGATGAACCTGCGGCGGGGATGACGGACGCGGAAACGGAGTATACCGCCGAGCTGTTTCGCACTCTGGCGGGGAAACACTCGCTGATGGTGGTGGAGCATGACATGGGGTTTGTCGAAACCATTGCCGACCATGTTACCGTTTTGCATCAGGGGCGCGTGCTGGCGGAAGGGAGCCTGCGCGACGTCCAGGCCAATGAACAGGTTATTGAAGTTTACCTCGGGCGATAGGGAGGACGGATGTTACAGGTGAATGAACTGAATCAATATTACGGCGGCAGTCATATCCTGCGCGGGGTAAGTTTTGAGGCCCGCATTGGCGAAGTAACCTGTTTGCTTGGGCGTAACGGCGTGGGAAAAACCACCTTACTGAAGTGTCTGATGGGGTTAATCCCGGCACGCACCGGCAATGTGATCTGGCAGGGGAAGAACATCACCCAACGTAAACCGCATCAGCGCGTGCGGGCCGGTGTCGCCTATGTGCCGCAAGGGCGGGAGATTTTTCCTCGCCTGACGGTAGAGGAAAACCTGCTGTTGGGGCTGTCGCGTTTTTCCGCCCGCGATGCAAAACAGGTGCCGGATGATATTTACGCGCTGTTTCCGGTGCTTAAAGAGATGAAACACCGGCGAGGGGGCGATCTCTCCGGGGGGCAACAGCAGCAGCTGGCAATTGGCCGGGCGCTGGCCTGCCGTCCTCAGCTGTTAATTCTGGATGAACCGACCGAAGGGATACAGCCGTCAGTGATCAAAGAGATTGGGCAGGTGATTTCACATCTGGCGCGTCAGGGGGATATGGCGATTTTGCTGGTGGAGCAGTTCTATGATTTTGCCGCCCAACTGGCGGATCACTACTTATTGATGTCGCGGGGAAGCATTATTCAGAGCGGCAGGGGCGAGAATATGGAAGCGGAGGGCGTCCGCGGGCTGGTCGCGATCTGAGTTCCGGGACTGTACCGGGCGTTATCCGGCACAGTCTGGCGTGCCGTCAGCACATTGCGGGCTGCCCCCAGGGTCTGGCCCGCATCCCTTTTAGCATCAGCGCCCAGGCAAGAATAATCGCAACGATCAGCACCGCAAACAGGGACCAGGCGGGCAAGGTGGTGAGGATCACGCCGCTGACCAGCGGGTTGACCGCCGCGCCGAGCCAGCCAAGCGACTGCGCTGAGAAGTAGCTTGCTTTCATCCCCGCCGGAGCAATGTTATCGATCAGCATATATTCGCCCGGGGCATAAATAACCTCGCCAATGGTAAATACGGCGGCGGAGAGCCCCCAGAGCAGCAGGCTGTTTCCTGAAATCATAAAACCAACCAGCCCAGCCACGAAACAGATTGTGCCGGCCGCCATCGAGGGTCTGATATTTGCGGTCGTTAACCGACGGCCTACGGCATATTGCAGGCTGACAACAATCGCCGCGTTGACGGGGAGTACGACAGCCACCACTTTTTCGGCAAAATTACCGTTCGCGACGACCATGACATACTGGGAAATACATGAGGCGAACGCGCCGCTGACAAATGACGCCAGGAAGGCCGACAGGGTAAACCAGAGCAGGGCTTTATCGCGTAACAGCACCGATGGCGACCAGACTGACGCCGTTGTTCCTTCAACGGGCGTCTCTGCGCGCTTCACCCAGGTCTGGATAAACACCAGCGGGAAAGCAGAGCAAATGGCTGCAAGCCAGAACGGCAGGTTGATGCTTTGCATGACCAGCAGGGTGCCAAGCGGCGGCCCGACGGTCCAGCCAATATTGAGCACGGTATAGTTGAGGGAAAATATTTTGCTCCTGGTTGTGGCGGAAAGATTGTCGGCAAACCAGGCTTTCAACACGGTGGCAAAGACGGAGTAGGCGCAGTTTATCAGGGCGAAAAGCAGCACCACCAGCGTGACGCTGTGTACCAGGGGGATGGCGATAAAGCCCAGCAAGAACGCCGAAATTGCCAGAAGCATATAGCGCTTTTTATCGAACTTATCCGCGAGGATGCCGAAACCCAGGCTGAAAATCACGCCGATGGTTAACGCTACCGTCATGGCATAGCCGATCAGATCGACGCTCAGATCGTACTGGCGGTTAAGATAGATCGTCATGAACGGAAGCGTGGCGCCGCGCCCAATGGTCAATAACAGTGATGAGGCGAGTAAAGCGAGGGTGGAGCGTCTCAGCGTTGTGTTCATTTTCCTGCCCGACAATGCGTTTCATTATATTTATTGGTGATTTAAAGCAATAGCACGGCAAAAGTGTGATGTATACCCGGGATGTTGTTCGAAAGTGCTCGTCCCGCCCTACCTGAATTAATGATCTGTTCCGGGGCGATGATTTCCGTTAACTTAACTTGTTTACAAAAATTTAATATTTGCAGGGGCCGTGGTATGTCGCGTAAAGACGGGTTATTGGCATTACTGGTCGTGGTGGTGTGGGGGCTTAACTTTGTCGTCATCAAAGTCGGGCTGCACAATATGCCGCCGCTGATGCTGGCGGGATTACGTTTTTTGCTGGTCGCGTTTCCGGCTATCTTCTTCGTTGCGCGTCCGAAAATCCCGCTGTCGCTGTTACTCGGCTACGGTCTGACCATCAGTTTTGGTCAATTCGCGTTTCTCTTTTGTGCGATTAAATTCGGAATGCCTGCCGGCCTGGCGTCACTGGTGCTACAGGCGCAGGCGTTTTTTACCATCGTGCTGGGCGCGTTTGCGTTCGGCGAGCGCTTGCAGGGCAAACAGGTGGCCGGTATCGCGCTGGCGGTGTTTGGCGTTCTGCTGCTGATAGAAGCCAGCCTCAATGGGCAACATATTGCGATGCTCGGGTTTATGTTAACGCTGGCGGCGGCGTTCTGCTGGGCGTGCGGGAATATTTTCAATAAGAAGATCATGCAACATGCCACTCGCCCGGCGGTGATGTCGCTGGTGGTCTGGAGCGCGCTGATCCCGATTATTCCCTTCTTTCTGGCCTCTTTGATTCTGGACGGTTCTGCGCAGATGGTTCAGAGCCTGATTGCGATTGATATGACGACGATTTTATCGCTGGTGTATCTGGCGTTTGTCGCCACGATTGTCGGTTACGGGATCTGGGGAACGTTGCTCGGACGCTATGAAACCTGGCGCGTGGCGCCGCTGTCTTTGCTGGTGCCGGTCGTGGGGTTGGCCAGCGCGGCTGTGTTGCTCAATGAGACGCTTACCGGGTTACAGTTTCTTGGCGCGGTGCTGATTATGGCGGGTTTGTACATCAACGTGTTTGGTTTTCGGCTGCGCAAAGCGGCGCAGGTAAGGGGATAAAAAAAGCCCCGCAGTGGCGGGGCAAAAACGAATTACAGGCTGTGTCCGTTGTAATACGGCACGCCTAATTCGTCGGACTTATCGCTTCCCGCACCCATATGATTGAAATCGAATGGCGACTGATCATGCGCAGACGGCATGACCATCGCATCGCGATTATTTTGTGTTCCAGGTTGTGCGGTTTGCTCCGCAATGCTTGGGCCAGAGACGACAAGCAGCACAGCCAGCATTGCGGAAGACAGAGATTTCATGATTTCCTCGATTACGTCATTAACAGGCGATTAGCAATTACAATGGTTGAGTGGATGCAAATACCGGGATTCGCCATGCATATTGGTAATACGGTACTTATGCGGTGGAACGTCGAAATAGTTTTTAAATGTCCGGGTCAGCGTCTGCTGTGACTCAAAGCCATAACGTTCCGCCAGGTACAGGATCGGTTCGTTACTTTCTTTTAATTTCTGGGCTATTTCAGTCATTTTGCGACTGCGGATGTACTGGCCTAATGAGTGACCGGTCTCTTTTTTAAACATCCGTTGCAGGTGCCATTTGGAGTAACCTGAACGCTCTGACACTTTTTCCAGTGAGAGCGGCGATTCCAGGTTATCTTCGATCCAGTCCAAAATGCTATGAATGGTAATAGCGTCAGTATTGCGTCTGGACATCGTCATACCTCTTTCTGTTTACGGCAGGATTTTCTTAAGCAAAAGCTCAAGTGTTGCCACTTCATCCGCCGTTAAGTTTTTTGTTAGTTCCTGGTGCAGGTCTTGTCCTACTAACTGATGACATTGCTCACAAATTGCCGCGCCGTGTTCGGTGAGTTTCACCAGCACGCCGCGTTTGTCATGTGGATTTGGCAGTCTTTCGATCCAGCCTTTACAGACCAGCCGATCAAGCATGCGCGTCAATGCGCCGAGATCGACAGACAGCACTTTCTTCAGCTCGACCGGGGTAATGCATACCGCGCAACGGATAGAACAGAGCACCTTAAACTGCGATGCGGTGATATCCAGCGGCGACAGATAGTCGTTCAACAGACGATCTTTTTTCTGATTGACCATGTAGATCAAGCGACCCAGCGGGATGATTTCGTTGAATAGGTCACTGGTGCTTTTCACAATGGTTGCCCCGGCAAGTAGTTAGTCACGGCAGATACTATTGCCCAGGCAAATATAAGTCAATCGAATGAATAAGGGGATGCCACGATTTGCTAAAACGCGTCAGTGCAGGGGCTGCATCACGGGGTAATTTATTAATAATAATTACTGGTTATGCTTATTCGGCATAATGAATGCTTAATGGCGAAACGCAGCATTTTCCCTTTATACTTGCCGCTTACAACGAGCTTGATGGGGAAGAGATGGCATTATGATGGATTTGTTTAAAGCGATAGGGCTTGGGCTGGTTGTCCTGCTGCCTTTGGCGAACCCGCTAACCACGGTGGCGTTGTTTTTAGGCCTGGCCGGTAATATGAACAGCGCGGAGCGTAACCGTCAGTCGCTGATGGCCTCCGTGTATGTGTTCGCCATCATGATGGTTGCGTATTACGCCGGTCAACTGGTGATGAACACCTTTGGAATTTCCATCCCCGGTTTGCGCATTGCGGGTGGGCTGATTGTCGCCTTTATCGGCTTTCGGATGTTGTTCCCGCAGCAGAAGGCGCACGAATCGCCGGAGGCGAAAAGCAAGTCAGAAGAGCTGGAGGATGAGCCTTCTGCCAATATCGCTTTTGTTCCGCTGGCGATGCCGAGCACCGCAGGGCCGGGGACTATCGCGATGATCATCAGTTCGGCCTCTACCGTACGTCACGGCGTCGATTTTCCTGGCTGGGTTATTCTGGTGGCGCCACCGCTTATTTTTCTGGCGGTGTCAGTGATTCTGTGGGGTTCTCTGCGCAGCTCAGGGGCGATTATGCGCCTGGTCGGCAAGGGGGGAATTGAAGCTATTTCCCGGCTGATGGGCTTCTTACTGGTCTGTATGGGCGTGCAGTTTATCATTAACGGCGTGCTGGAAATTATTAAGACTTACCATTAAGTGACATGTGTTGCCCTGAAAAAAATAAAAACCACCGTTGGTAGCGGTGGTTTTTATTTTTGAAGCCAGTCATTGATTCAGGAAAGGCTTCAGCACTTATAAAAAGTGCGATAAACCAAACTTAACACGCGCATTATCTTACGCCACATCAGGCCATCATACAAATCTAACCGTTAATGATTACATCGCTAAGCCGTCTTATATTCGGTGCTGAATTATTTATGTTTTTATATACACCCTGTGAATTAATGTATAAAAATCATTGTGTTGATGCGTTTTTCGGGGAAGGTTATACTGCGCAGGTGTGTTGATTATCGTTTTACTGGCTTTTGCTCCTGTGCAAAAAAAGTTTCTAAGTCCTGGCTTACGGGGTGGTACCTGCGAGCGCCTGGGCCAGGAATGCGATAAACCAAACTTAACACACTTGATCTTCGGTGGACGGGCAAGGAGAGGCTAAGCCGGAGTAATCGCATTCCTCTTTAAGAGGAAGAAAGCGTGGTGAATATCTTAAGCACGATTATTGTGGTTCTTGAGTTCATCGTTGCATCATTGCAACTGATCTTATCGTTCATTAAGTAACATTGATAAGAAACGAGTAAAGGGCCAGAACTTACCTGCTCTGGCCCTTTATAAAAAAGTCATTTTATTGGGGTTTTACTTCAATGCTGCGGCTGCTCTTCCAGCGAAACAGGCCAGCGGCGAAAGATAATGATCGACCACACCAGCGCCGCCAGGGCTGGCACTGCGCCGACGTAGCCAATAGTGGACATCGACCAGTGTAAACTCACCTGATTCCCCACCAATGCGCCAGCGCCAATGCCAATATTAAAAATGCCTGAGAACAGCGCCATTGCCACATCGGTGGCGTCCGGCGCCAGTGCCAGGACTTTCACCTGCATCCCCAGGCCTATCACCATAATGGCGATGCCCCAGAAAATACTCAGCACGGCAAGATGGCTTTCGCTGTCTGCTGCGGGCAGCAGGAGCATCAGGCAAATCACCAGCAGCATAATGGCAATGCTGATAAGCGGCGAGGCGTACTGATTACCCAGTTTGCCGAATACCACGCTGCCGATAATCCCGGCGCCGCCGAGGATCAGCAGTAATACCGTGGCAAAGTTTGCGCTCAGACCCGCCACCGTTTGTACAAACGGTTCAATATAGCTGTATGCCGTATAGTGTGCGGTGACCACTACGACCGTCAGTAAATAAATACTCATTAGCGCCGGGCGACGGAACAGCAGCGGCAGACTTTTTAGTGACCCAGAATGTTCGCTGGGCAATTTCGGCAGCAGTTTGATCAGGCATACCAGCGTGATTAACGCCCCTATACCAATGGCGAAGAACGTTGTTCGCCAGCCGAAGTATTGACCAACAATACGCCCGATAGGCAGCCCCAGCACCATCGCCAGCGCGGTTCCGGTGGCGATCAGACTCAGTGCCTGCGCGCGTTTGCCTGGCGGCGCAAGGCGAATGGCCAGCGAAGCGGTAATAGACCAGAAGACAGCGTGTGCAAACGCGATCCCGATGCGGCTGATTACCAGCACGGTAAAATTCCATGCCAGGAAGGAGAGCACATGGCTGGCAATGAAGAGAACAAACAGGCAGATTAGCAGTTTACGCCGCTCAACCTGACTGGTCAGCAACATAAAGGGCAACGACATCAGCGCCACAACCCAGGCATAGATCGTCAGCATAATCCCGACCTGCGCGGTCGGCATAGCAAAGCTCCGGGCGATGTCCGACAGTAAGCCAACAGGGACAAACTCTGTGGTATTGAAAATAAAAGCGGCAATAGCAAGCGTAACTACCCGTAGCCACGCGACCTTGCGGGAAACAGTGTTTGTTGTCATAAGAGTAAATCGGGTTAGTTGCGAAAAGGCGAGGTCACGATCTTAAAACGTTTGCTGGCGAAAATACAATCATTTTGTGATGTATGTCTCATTATCGTTGATGAGCCGATTGATGAAACAAACGAAATAGCGTCCGGGTATGGAAATCATCCCGGACACCGTATTCAGGGGAGTTTTGCGATATTCGCTTTGATGACTTCGGCGGAGTATCTGAATTTCGCCAGCTCATCATCGGCTAACTGTAATTCGATAATTTGTTGAACACCGCTTTGAGTCAGCACCGCCGGTACGCCGATGGCGACGCCGTCAACGCCGTATTCCCCCTCCAGTACGCAGGAGATGGCCAGCGCCCGATGGCTTCCGGTGAAGACGTTCCGGCAAATTTCCGCAATGGTTCCGGCAATACCATATTCAGTGCAGCCCTTGCGGTTATAGATTTCAAACCCATGTTTGCGCACTTTTTCCGCCATCGCCTCGACGTCCAGGATTTTACCCGTACGGCGTTGATAAACATCCGCAATCGGAGAACCGTAGACGGAGGAGTGGGACCAGACCGGGAATTGCGTATCGCCATGCTCTCCCAGAATAAAGGCATCGATGCTTTGCGCGCCGATATCCAGTTCCTGCGCCAGCGCGCGCCGTAAACGGGTGGTGTCCAGCCAGACGCCGGTGCCGATTACCTGGCTGCGCGGCAGGCCTGATAGCGTCCATACCTGCCAGGTAATGATATCGCAAGGATTGGTGGCGATAAGAAAGATGCCGTTAAAGCCGCCATCCATCATTTCCGGCACGATCTTTTGGACGATCCGCGCAGTGTTGTTCAGCTCATCAAGCCGTGTTTGCCCTGGTTTTAATGCGCCGCCGGAAACGGTAATCACGGCGATATCGACATCGGCGCATTCATGCGCCTCTCGGGTGGAAATGGTCATCATCCCCGGCATGTAGGCCGCTGCGTCGGCGAGATCCAAAGCATGGCCTTCCGAACGATCTCTGTTTAAATCGACCAGAATCAGCTCTTCACAAATATTCTGATTGAGCAGAGCGTAAGCTGCTGATGCGCCAACATTACCTGCCCCAATGATCATCACTTTACGCGCTTTGGTGTTCATGACTGTTCCATATCCGTTTTCGTCTTGCGCAGTATAAAACGCTTCTCCCGGCAGGCGTAGCCCCAAACCCATAGGATAATGCTATGGCTGCGAGGACGGATTCAGCAGGGCGATAAACGCGTCCAGTTGACGGGTCATTGCCCCGCGACGCCACACAAGCCAGGTGTCCAGCCATCGCCACTCTTCGCTCAACGGCCAGGCTTCGACCTGATGATGCCCGGGCATACTTTCCAGCATGGTACGAGGGATCAGCGCGATGCCCGCTCCGGCGATAACGCACGCCAGCATGCCGTGGTACGACTCCATTTCATGAATGGTGCCGGGCATCGCGCGATCGGCATGAAACCAGCTTTCAAAGTGACGGCGATAAGAGCAGTTTGCGCGAAAGGCGTAGATATTGCTGCCATTCACGTCTTTTGCCCGCCGTACGGGGGAATGCCCATGAGGGGCGACAATCATCATCTCTTCACGGTATACCGGCATGCCTTCAAGACCCGGATGAGTAATCGGGCCATCAACAAACGCTGCGTTAAGTCTGCCTTCCAGAACGCCTTCGAGCATTGTCCCGGAAGGCCCGGTAGAGAGGGCGAACTGAATTTTGGGGTAACGCTGATTGTACCCGGCAAGCGTGGCCGGGATGCGTACCGCTGCGGTGCTTTCCAGCGCGCCGAGTGAAAACAGTCCCTGAGGTTCATCACCAGCAACCACCATTCGCGCTTCATCAACCAGCGCCAGGATCTGCTGGCTGTAGCGCAGAAAGTTATGTCCGGCGGGAGAAAGGCGCAGCCGCTGACTTTTACGAATAAACAGATCCACGCCAAGATCGGCCTCAAGCTGGCGGATTCGCGTAGTGAGGTTCGACGGGACGCGATGCACCTTCGCCGCCGCCTGCGTAATACTGCCGGTTTCGGCCACGGCATTGAACATTTCCAGCTGAGTCAGATCCATGGTTTTCTCTTTTTGTGAACGCAGTGCTTAATATTATTCATTTTTCAGAAAGAGTAAATGCGCCCATTATGCAGGCATATCCCGCAACGTAGAGAGACAAACCGATGACGATGACACCTGCTACACATGCGATTTCCGTGGACCCGACAACCGGTGAAACGTTGGCGATGATGCCGTGGGCCAGCGCTGATGATATTGAAAATGCACTTACTCTGGCTGCCCGTGGACTTGAGGAATGGAAACGCACGACGGTGGCATTCCGGGCGCAGAAACTTCGCGATATCGGGCAAGCGCTGCGTAACCGTACAGACGAGATGGCGCACAGTATTTCCCGTGAGATGGGAAAACCGATCCGGCAGGCGCGCGCCGAGGTGGCGAAATCTGCGGCGCTCTGTGACTGGTATGCAGAACATGGCCCCGCGATGCTTAACCCGGAACCGACGCTGGTGGAAAATCAGCAGGCGGTGATTGCATATCGTCCGCTGGGGACAATACTGGCGGTCATGCCGTGGAACTTTCCGCTCTGGCAGGTATTACGCGGGGCGATTCCCATCCTGCTGGCGGGTAACGGCTATTTACTAAAACATGCGCCGAATGTGATCGGTTGTGCTGAACGTATTGCGCAGATCTTCGCCGATGCCGATATTCCGGCGGGCGTTTATGGCTGGGTAAATGCCAGTAACGACGGCGTTAGCCAGATGATTAACGATCCCCGTATTGCCGCCGTGACGGTAACGGGCAGCGTGCGTGCCGGGGCCGCGATTGGCGCGCAGGCCGGGGCAGCGCTGAAAAAATGCGTGCTTGAACTGGGCGGTTCCGATCCGTTTATCGTTCTTAACGATGCCGATCTGGATCTGGCTGTTAAAGCCGCTGTCGCCGGTCGCTATCAAAATACCGGGCAGGTATGCGCGGCGGCGAAGCGCTTTATTGTTGAAGAGGGGATTGCCGGGGAATTTACTGAACGGTTTGTTGCCGCCGCCAGCGCACTGAAAATGGGCGATCCGCTGGCGGAAGAGAACGATCTCGGCCCTATGGCGCGTTTTGATCTACGGGATGAGCTGCATCAGCAAGTGGAGGCATCAATAGCAGAAGGCGCGCGTTTATTACTGGGCGGTGAAAAGCTCGCCGGGGAAGGCAACTATTATGCCGTGACGGTGCTGGGCGATGTGACGCCTGAGATGACGGCGTTTCGTCAGGAGTTGTTTGGGCCCGTGGCGGCGATTACCGTGGCGAAGAACGCCGAACATGCCTTGCAACTGGCTAATGACAGCGACTTTGGGTTGTCGGCGACGCTGTTCACTGCGCGTGATGTACTGGCTCAGGAGATGGCATCGCGCCTGGAATGCGGCGGGGTATTTATCAATGGATACAGCGCCAGCGATCCGCGTGTGGCATTTGGCGGCGTGAAGAAAAGCGGCTTTGGTCGCGAGCTCTCCCATTTTGGCCTGCATGAGTTTTGCAACGTACAAACTGTCTGGAAAAACCGTCTGTGATCATTCTGGCGTCTTCTTGAGGCGCCATGTCACATTACTGCAATAGTTCTGTCATTTTCTCTCCGTACACTCGCGCATAACGCATTGATACAGAAGAATATCATGAACTTAACGCAAATTTTTCGAGGCTTAATTCGTCGTTTCACTCCCCGCCAGTTTGGTCTGTTAACGGGAATATTTTGCATTATCGCGCTGTTTTCTATTTTGCAGGTTGCGTCATCCCTGATGCTGTCGTTTTCCGTGCGAGACGCTCAGCGCAACGAACAACGTAACCAGCAGGCACTGCTGCAACAAACGAAGGTGGATGAGGCGAGGGTAGCGCTGTTGTCCGCAAGCGATCTGCTGAACCGGGCGGGCGTTTACTTTATGCAGGATGCCGCAACGGGATCAGAAGGCAGCTGGCGCCCGTTGATGGATGAAGCTCAGCAGGCGCTGGTAGAGTCAAAAACGGCCTGGGATGCCTGGCTTGCAATGGCCCCTCATAAAGACGACGGCCTGATTGAGAGTTATCAGCGTTTTTATAGTGGTATTCAGGAACAGGCGGATGGTTTGAGCCAGACTAACGCCATCGACGCGTTCTTTGCTGTTCCTGTTCAGGCGTTTCAGACAGATTTCAATGAAAACTATGCTCGCTTTCAGCAAGAGAGTGGGCGTCAGACAGAGGGTGGCAGGCAGCAGCTGATTGCCAGCCTGGAAGGGTTGCAGCACCTCTTTTTGTTCATCCCGTTTGTGCTGGTGGTGATTGCCCTGCTGGTCTGGAGCGGCATGTCTCGCTGGGTTATTTCTCCGCTGCGCCGCCTGATCGCCCATATTAATATTCTGGCCGCAGGCGATCTGTCCGAACCAATGCCGAAGGTGAGCGGGTTTAACCGCGAGGTCGCGCAACTCAGTTCACGCATTGATGCGATGCAACAGGGGCTGAGGCAGCTGGTGCAGCAGGTGAGCGATGCCACCACCGCAATGGTCGGCAACATCGATCAGCTTGCGCAGAGCAACAAACAGCTTTATCAGCAATCGGCGAAACAGAGCGAAGAGTTAAGTAGTGTCACCTCGCATATCTCGTTTCTGGAAACGCATGTCGAGGACAATAGCGGCTTTGCCAGACTGGCTAATCAACGTGCAGCCGAGGCGCGTCAGGTAGCGGCTGGCGGCGATCGTATGATGGAGACCGTTAACCGTTCGATGCAGGCGATTGTTGAACGATCGTCAGAAATGCGCGGGATCATCTCTCTGATTGATAGCGTCGCGTTCCAGACCAATATCCTGGCGCTGAACGCGGCTATCGAAGCAGCTCATGCCGGAGAACAAGGTCGCGGATTTGCCGTGGTGGCAAAAGAAGTGGGGCTGCTGGCCCGTAAAAGCAGTCAGTCCACGCAGAACATACAGGAACTTATCCACCACTCCTTGCAGGGAATCGAGGAGGGTTCACATGCGGTTAACCGACTGGAAGAAAATTTACAGCAGGTGATTTCGTTAGTAGACAATCTGGGCATACTGTTGAATGACATCTCTGGCGCCACGTTAAGCCAGGGAGACAGCATCCACCAGATGACGGGACAGCTACAGGCGCTTAACCGTGCGGCGCAAGAGACCAGCAGCCTGGTGAATACTGCATCGGCGTCATCGCTGCAACTGCATCATGAATCTCATCAGCTTCTGAACGCGGTGGCGCGATTTCGTCTTTCTGCCTGACGCCGCACATTCAGCTCTGTTATACTCGCAGGCCTTTTCAGACCTGCGAGCAAGGAGCACATTGTGGCCAGGGCCATGGACAATTCAATTTTAGAGACCATCCTTCAGCAGGTGCGCCCGTTGATTGGACAGGGGAAAGTGGCTGATTACATCCCTGCGCTGGCTTCTGTCGATGGGTCAAAACTGGGGATCGCCATTTGCACCGTTGACGGGCAATACTATCAGGCTGGCGATGCGCAGGAACGCTTCTCAATACAATCCATATCAAAGGTGCTGAGTCTGGTGGTGGCGATGCGTCACTACCCGGAAGAGGAAATCTGGCAACGTGTCGGAAAAGATCCCTCCGGGTCGCCATTCAATTCACTGGTGCAACTGGAACTGGAGCAAGGGATACCGCGTAACCCGTTCATTAATGCCGGCGCGCTGGTGGTTTGCGATATGCTGCAAGGGCGACTGAGCGCGCCGCGCCAGCGTATGCTGGAAGTGGTTCGGGCGCTTAGCGGCGTGTCGGATATTGCGTATGACGTCACAGTTGCCCGTTCTGAATTTGAGCACTCCGCACGCAATGCCGCTATTGCCTGGCTGATGAAGTCATTTGGTAATTTCCAGCATGATGTCACTACCGTTTTGCAAAATTACTTTCACTACTGCGCGTTGAAAATGAGCTGTGCGGAACTGGCGCGTACATTTGTTTTTCTGGCCAGACAGGGGCAGGCGTTTCACCTTGATGAACCGGTTGTCTCGCCGATGCAGGCCCGACAAATCAACGCACTGATGGCGACCAGTGGAATGTACCAGAACGCAGGCGAATTTGCCTGGCGAGTAGGATTACCTGCCAAGTCAGGCGTTGGCGGCGGGATTGTGGCGATTGTCCCGCACGAAATGGCGATTGCGGTATGGAGCCCTGAACTGGACCCGGCGGGTAACTCCCTGGCGGGTATTGCGGTACTTGAACAACTCACCCAACAATTAGGTCGTTCGGTTTACTGATGAACGCGCTTGATCCACTTTTTTCTCGCCTGTCACGCTCGCCATTTCGCGCGCGGTTTCGTCTTGGCGCAAAAGAAAGGCAGTATTGCTGGGATAAAGGCGCGCAGGTTATTGATCAACATGCCGCCGAGTTTATTGCTAAGCGGCTGGCCCCGGCTTTTCCGCGCAACGATGGTAAACAAACGCCGATGCGCGGCCACCCCGTATTTATTGCCCAACACGCGACGGCGACCTGCTGCCGTGGTTGTCTGGCGAAATGGCACAACATTCCCCAGGGAGAATCGCTGAGTGAAGAACAGCAGCAGTATGTTGTTGCTGTCATTCACCACTGGCTGGTTATACAGATGAATCAGCCGTAAATCTCCGCGTCGTGAGAGATGTTAAAGCATAAAACAGTTTTGATTAATCGTGACTACTTGATCAAAACAGGGTTTCAATATCATAAAGTTTGCTAACCTGTTCTACCAATTCAAACAGGTTGTATGACTAATTAAGAAGGGAACCCATTGTGAAAACTCTAAACCGTCGCGATTTTCCCGGTGCCTGCTATCCTGAGCGCATCATTCAGTTTGGTGAGGGAAACTTCCTGCGCGCCTTTGTTGACTGGCAAGTTGATCTACTGAATGAACATACCGATTTGAACGCCGGAGTGGTCATTGTTCGCCCTATCGAAAGCACGTTTCCGCCGTCATTGAGTACCCAGGACGGGCTCTATACCACGATTATTCGTGGTTTGAATGAAAAGGGCGAGGCGGTTAGCGACGCGCGTTTGATCCGTTCTGTTAACCGTGAAATCAGCGTCTATGCTGATTACGATGAATTCCTGAAACTGGCGCATAACCCGGACATGCGTTTTGTTTTCTCTAATACCACAGAAGCCGGTATTAGCTACCATGCCGATGACGCATTTGATGACGCGCCTGCGGTCAGCTACCCCGCGAAGCTGACGCGACTGCTGTTTGAACGTTATACCTGTTTTGATGGCGCGCTTGATAAAGGCTGGATTATCATTCCTTGTGAACTGATTGATTACAATGGCGAGGCGTTGCGCGAACTGGTACTGCGTTACGCTCAGGAGTGGAGCTTGTCCGCTGCGTTTGTGCAGTGGCTGGATCAGGCGAACACCTTTTGCTCCACGCTGGTTGACCGGATTGTGACCGGATATCCGCGTGATGAAGTGACGCAACTTGAAGCGGAACTTGGCTATCACGATGCTTTTCTCGATACTGCGGAGCATTTTTATCTGTTTGTGATTCAGGGGCCAAAAAAGGTAGCGTCTGAGCTGCGTCTTGATAAGTATCCGCTCAACGTGCTGATTGTTGATGACATCAAGCCGTACAAAGAGCGTAAGGTCGCGATCCTGAATGGTGCGCATACGGCGCTGGTGCCCGTTGCGTTCCAGGCCGGGCTGGATACCGTTGGTGAAGCCATGAATGACCGCGACATTTGCGCCTTTGTTGAAAAAGCCATCTATGAAGAGATTATTCCGGTGCTGGATTTACCTCGCGACGAGCTAATGTCGTTCGCCAGTGCGGTGACGGGGCGTTTCCAGAATCCGTATATTAAACACCAGTTGTTGTCGATTGCGTTAAATGGCATGACTAAATTTCGCACCCGTATTTTACCGCAGCTACTGGCAGGGCAGCAGGTCAGCGGCGTTTTACCGGCGCGCCTGACGTTTGCGCTTGCGGCGCTGATCGCATTTTATCGTGGTGAACGTCGCGGCGAGACGTATCCGCTCCAGGATGATGCGCACTGGATTGAGCGCTATCAACAGTTGTGGCATCAACATAGCGACGGTCTTATCAGCACACAGGATTTGGTTCATACCGTGCTGGCCGTGGATGCGCATTGGGAGCAGGATCTGACGCACGTTGCAGGTCTGGTCGAACAGGTCACGACCGACCTGGATGCAATCCTGACGAAAGGGATGCGTGAAGCGGTAAAACCGCTGTGCTAATCATCTGACCCGGCTGCGGCCGGGTTTTGTTTTCATGTTATTTAGTTACAACATACTTTTGAGGGAAAAGTTAATCGCCGTCTGAAACTTCCGTGCGTTTACCCGTCAGGCAGAAAAGGGAGGGCTGGCGAAACAGGCAGACAGGGTGAGGGCGATGCGCTCAATGCGCATGAAGATCTTCATCCTGAGGCTCGTCAAATACGCCAGTTAACAACGCAACGGTGGGCGCATCATCAATTGCGCCTACTGAACTTCCGCAGTGAGAACAAAATGCCCGACTGGAAATATCCGAAGAACGCCAGACCGCAGGCTTGTCTCCTTGTCCTGTCCACGTCACATCCTGAGCGTCGAACTCAACCCAACTGACCGAATATGCACCTGTATGTTTTTGGCAAATCGAGCAGGAACAGGTATGTGGATTTTTCGGCGCTACCGCCGAAAAACGGATAAAACCGCACAGACAGCCGCCAGTATAGACTTTGCTCATCGTCATTTCCGTTAAACATTCATTTCCCGACACTATCAGATGATCCCACACTCAACCAGTGATGAATGGCAGAAAGGAGAACAGACGCAGGATCATAATGACAAAGCGGGATCTGTGTTGCAACGGAGGCTAAACAGATATCTCAATGGCGGGAAAACCGTGTCTATCTGTCTATTGGAATTTGCCAGCGACAGCGCATTTGTTGCGTTCTTCCGTCAATACACGGGATTAACGCCAACGCGTTATCCACAGAAAGTTTTGGACGGAATGAGTGGATAACTCAGTTACAATAGAAGCAACGTAAGCATAATGAGTGGAAAATAATGTCTGCTATCGTCACGGAAAGATTCATTTTGCGCCCTCAAGTCATCACAGATTATGATGTATGGTATCCGATGTATTCAGACCCTAAAATATTTCATCTGGTTAATGCCCCAGGCTTTACGCCGGAAGAGGCGTGGAACCGCCTGTTGAGAAACATCGGGCATTGGTCTATTTTTGGTTACGGTATATTTTCTATTTTTCAAAAGTCTGACGGTACGTTTTTAGGCGAAACAGGGCTGGCTAATTTTCATCGTGGTATTGATGAATACTTTGAGAACTGTGTCGAGGCATCATGGGTTATTTCACGTTCAGCTCAGGGGGCTGGCGTGGCAAAGGAAGCCGCCGTCGCTGCGCATCAGTGGTTTGTCCATTCGTTTTCACCTTCGAAGACAATTTGTCTTATCGCAAAGAATAACATTCCGTCCATTCGTGTTGCTGAGCATGTGGGCTACCGTATTTATGATGAATGCTTATACAAAGGCGCTGAGTGTTTAAAACTTGAATGCTTATGGGATAAATAAAAGCATGGGCCGTCGTCACGGCCCCGTATTCCTGATTACACTTCAGGCTCCGCCAGATAGTGCCGTAAAGGGTGGATCTGATGTCCACGTTCGTCGAGATTTTCCGTTCTTAGCCAGACAGATATCGCACTGGATATCTTCGGCCACTCGGCGCTAATAATTGAATATGTTGCGATATCCACGCTCCTTGATTTTATGATTTGCTTATCACGTAAGATGCCTTCTTTCCGAAACCCAATTCTTTCAGCAGCATTCATTCCAGCATGATTAAGCGTGTCTGTTTGCCACTCACAACGACGATATTTAAGGACATCAAAAACATACATCAGTAAAAGATAAATTGCTTCCGTGCTTAAAAAGGTGCGTTTTATCGCTGGCGTGAGATGTACATATCCGATTTCCGCAACGCCATTATTCTTGTCTATATTAAAAAGGGCGAGGGTGCCTCGGGCTTTCGCAGATTTATTTTCTATTATGGCATAATATGAAATTCCACCCTGACTGATGATGCGTTTGATATAGTCAAAGGTTGCTTGCCTTGTTTCGGGGCGTTCATCAGGAAGATAAGTCCAGTCCCGTGGGTCCTCTATGCTATGCCAGCCCTGATAAAGATCATCACAGTGGTAAGTCGCAAGGGGTTGTAAGTGACAGTAACGGCCTGACAACTGGCGCGTGTCAGGTAAAATAAAATCAAGGTTACCCTCAAGATGTCTGCCTACATATTGACCGAAGATATTAAGCTCTTTCATACTCTTCTCCTTAAAATAATAACGACAAGGATTTAAACGAGTAATATCGGTATGTTTATGTGAGTAAGCGACAGGTTCCTTAGTATGTTAACAACAACTGATGGATGTACCCGATGAAAACATTATATATTAACCATAGCATATTTTAATCTTGCTACAGCGCTTCTGAGCGCTTTGTGATAAATATCATATTCAGCATTATATTGTGCGTTAACTTAAATTTAAGCCGTTTCAGGAGAGTGTATGAACTTGACCATACGTTATGCTGTACCTGCCGATACCCCGATATTGCAAACGCTGGGGAAGTCAAGTTATTACCATCATTTCAAAGAGTTATGGGATTGTCCTGTAGAGCTTCGACAATTTATTGACAGTGAGTACGCGCCGGACCAACTTGAAAATAGTTTAAATGATCCGTCAGTCACCTGGCTCATTGCGGAAAGCGATAAGCCAGTAGGTTTTGCAAAGATAAGCTGGGACCGTCCAGTTAGCGGTGGTAATCACTCAGGAGCGCTCTTAAACAAACTGTATTTTGCACCCGGAGAAACCGGGAAAGGATATGGCCGAATTCTTTTCGAAAAAGCTATCGAGATAGCAAGGCATAAGGAGCAGCATTTTTTCTGGTTGCAGGTTCTTAAGGGTAACGACAGCGGGCGTCGGTTTTATGAATCCTTGGGGATGCAGCATCTTGCGGATGAGGAACTCACAACTCCTAAGCAAAAAAGCGTGTTACATGTATTCGGAAAATGTATTTAGACATCGCGGGAAGTGCCGGCGCTGTGAAACAGAGCCCCAGACTCAACGGAGTCGTGCTGGAGAAAGTGCTTTCAGAGACTATAGTATAGTGGCCAGCACAAGGATGACTACAAAACCACAGATTCTCCCTTTATCCTCTTTAGTGCGCATAATGTATATTATGTTAAATTGAATTTATGACGCCCAATACAGGCTTACTCCCTTGACTCATAACGCATCCCTCGCCTTTCTCTGCACGCCTTCCATCGTGCCCTGTGTGAATTCTGCAAACTGTTGGCGGTTATCCCTGCGTCAGATTTCACGTAGCGCACGCATTAAAAACCCGGCCACTGTGACCGGATAAGCCGACGGGACCTGCGTTTTTCACTATCTGGCGGCAATTACCGCATCTGCAATTTCCACAAAACCAGCACCTCCCGGGCCACGGGTAATCCACTGCGGAGGTTTCGGGATTTGATCAAGGTAATCTGATACCGTGCTCACTCCAACCGTATGTTCAAAGAATGAAAACATCGGCGCATCATTCGTCGAGTCGCCGCTATACAATACGGCAGAACGTTCGGCATCAATGTCGAGATCGTAAAAATCCCTGAGCACTCGTCGGGCCATAGATAACTTGTCATATTCTCCAGACCAGCCAAGAATCCAGAGATTGTTTACGGTGGTTGTAGCGCCTGCTTGCGTCAATGCGTTAAGTATTAATGAACACTGATGGGCTTCTGACGGTTTAGCAAAGGCAATGGACGTCATCCTGAAAGGTTGATCGTCGGCAAAATGAGCGGCAGGAATTTCCCTTTTTATCTGTTCCCCAATTTGCGTCAGGCGCTCAGCGACGTCAGGATATTTTTCTGTGCCGTGCCAGAAGAAACGCTCAATGCCATGACCGTCATTTCGCCTTCTGAAAAACACACCGCCATTTTCACCAATGACGCCATCAACTGGCCACATCCGTGCCATCTGGTCGCACCAGCCTGCGGGCGCGGCTGTGACCGGTATCACTTTTACTCCTGCATTCTGCAACCGTTCCAGCGCCATATAGGTTTCAGCCGCAAGGCGCCCCTTGTAAGTCAGCGTTTCATCCATGTCTGTGAGAACAAAACGCACATGTTTAAATGTTGACGAATCTGCGGAACAGATCTCTTTCATAAGCACACTCGAAGACTTGTAGATACAATAACTGTCTATAATTAAACGACTTATGGAATTGTTAAAGTCAAAATCGTACTAAGTTATAATTTTTATTGCGTTATTTCCGCCGCAGATTTCGTTGACTACCCTCTCCTTCTTCGCGATCCATGCGTAACAGACTTACTTCTCATTGATTTCCGCCTGAACCTGCTATACGCTTAGTTCACAAGGTGATGGTGTTCCACCTTTCCCAACCGCCGGTTCGCTCGAATCGGATGATGACGCCTGATATACAACTGTTGCTGTTTTTCTTAGGCATGTATGTCGGGTATCGCTATGAATAGTAAAACAACCACTTCATTACTTCCTGAATCTCATCTTTTTGAAAAGAAAGATGTTATCCATGCCTTTGACTATCACAACATCAGCAACAACGTAGCGCTCACCGGCTCTTGTTATGTCCATCGGCCCGTCTGCAACACATTGTTCATTTGCGATGCTGAACGTTTCTCATTACTTGAGAGGTGGCGTATGCATATGTACAAACACGCATTATTACTGGTCCAGAATGAAATCGATGGTGTGCTGTTGCTGCACCATGCTGAACGTCTGGCAAAAGAAATGGGGACTCAGATCACCCTCGGGCATATCAGTTCTGATTACCGGGAGCTGGATTACACGAGTGATGCTTTAACCCGGGATCGGCAATCACATGAAGTGATCGAGGCCAAAGCGATGCTCAGTCGCCTGGCGGAATCCAGCAGTATTCATGTGCAAGTGAAATCAATTATCAGCATTCAACGTTTCAAAGATGTTGAAGCGGTTATCCAACATGAGGATATCGACCTGGTCATGCTGGGTCATAAGAATCGCCTGTTTGGGGTTTTTTCCTCGTTCTCTTTTGAGTTCATCAATCATCTCTCGGTTGATGTGCTGATTAAACATATATCCACTCCATAAAATAAGGTCATTTCTATGAGCTATGAAATTGAACGTGTGATCGCAAGAGAAATTCTGGACTCCCGAGGTAATCCGACCGTTGAAGTCGAAGTCTCCGCCATCGGCGGCGGTGTTGCGCGCGCGTCAGTCCCTTCCGGTGCCAGTACCGGTTCGCGCGAAGCCATTGAGCGCCGTGATGGAGATAAATCGCGTTTTGGCGGCAAAGGTGTATTGGGCGCGGTTCAGAGTATCAATACTGAAATCGATAATGCGCTGCGGGGATATGATGTCCGCCGCCAGAAAGATATCGATAACCGCCTGATAACTCTTGATGGTACGGAAAATAAAAGTCGTCTCGGGGCTAATGCTATTCTCGGGGTATCGCTTGCCGTGGCGCGTCTGGCCGCGCAGCTATCAAACATTCCGCTGTATCGTTACCTCGGCGGCGTTGGCGCTAACCTCCTCCCGGTTCCTTGTATGAATATCATCAATGGCGGCGTTCACGCTCGCTGGCAAGGCGCCGATTTTCAGGAGTTCATGATTGCTCCCTGGGGCGCAAGCTCTGTTCGGGAAGCCATTCGCTGGGGTAGCGAGGTGTATCAGAATTTACGTCAGGTCTTACTGGAGAAAGGTTTGTCTACTGGTGTGGGCGATGAAGGTGGATTCGCGCCAGCCGTCTCGTCAAACCGGCAACCGCTGGAATTGATTGTCGAAGCGATCGAAAAAGCCGGTTATAAACCCGGCGAGGATATTGTTATTTGCATGGACCCCGCATCCAGCGAATTTTATTCAGACGGAAAATACACCCTGCGCAGCGAAAATGCGCAATTCAGTGCGGAAGAGATGACGCGCTATTATGAGCGGCTGGTCAACGAATTCCCCATTGTTCTGATCGAAGATGGCCTGGCCGAAGATGACTGGGCTGGCTGGCGAATTCTGAGTGATACGCTTGGCAATAAGATTGAACTGGTGGGTGACGATCTTTTTGTAACTAACGTAAAATATATCCAGCGAGGAATTGATGAAAATCTGGCGAATGCCGCGCTGATCAAATTGAACCAGATTGGTACGTTAAGCGAGACAATCGAAGCGGTTCAATTGTGTCATGATCATCACTGGGGCAGCTTTATCTCACACCGTAGCGGAGAAACAATAGACAGTTTCATTGCTGATATGACGGTAGGCTTACGCGCCGGACACCTCAAAACGGGAGCGCCAAGCCGTGGAGAACGCATCGAGAAATACAATCAGCTAATGCGTATTGAAGATGAACTTGGCGATGCCGCCGTTTTCGCCGGTAAATCTGCCTTCAGAAAAGGTTAACGCTCTGAAACCTCTCCCGTATTCCGGTATACGGGGGAGGCATCAAAAACATCCCGGTACAGATCTTCGCCATAACTGATATCCAGAGGCACGCCTTCTGCTATTTTGTATGTCCTTTCTCCATCGTCGCGTCGTTCGGCGCACAAGTATACCGTGTCCTGGCGATCCTCCTGATAAAACGAACATGCAAATTCCGCAGTATGCGTGACAAAAAAGAGCTTCACGTTGCTTTCTGCCAGTGCGGTTACCACGCCTCTGATGATTTCGGCCCCTTCCTGACTGTTTGTCGCAGAGAACGATTCGTTAAACAGCACCAGGTCATCACGTTGTAGAGCATCAACAATATCACTCATTCGTCGGAGCTCTTCATCCAGCTTTCCGCTGACCATATGGCTGTCTTCTTCACATTTGTAATGCGTGAATATCTGCCGACAAAGATCCGCGCTATAACATTCAGCAGAAACGAACATCCCCGTCTGCATCATTATCTGCGCCAGCCCGATACTGCGTAAAAACGTGGATTTCCCTCCCTGGTTTGCGCCAGTGATGATAAAAGTATTTTTATTATCCGTTCTTAATGTGTTGCTAACGATTTCCCGATCCGATGTCAGTGCAAGGCAGGGATCAAAGAGTGCCTCAAACACATGATGGCGTTCTCTTTGATATATCGGGACAGGAAAGCACAGTGGAATATTGCGTTTGTTTAAGGCCTGCGCAAGATTAAGGCATGAAATATAAAATCCTAATTCAGTGCGCAGTGACTTTAGAAAATTAAGCAAATGCGCGGTGGATTGCGCCATTGCGTTGGCGATCAATACGAGCCCTTCGTCCTTTAAGTCGCTTAATGCCCTGAAGCCATTTTCATCACGCGCGGCTAGCTGTACGGTGTAATGCGCTGGCCTTTTTGTCCAAAGACGCCGAAACCATCCTTTTTGCGGGGGATTGGGCCGCCTGAGTACATAGTCTTTGCCCTGATTACCCTGCCCTAATCGCGCGCTGATTAATACGCCTTTTTTGAAAGCCATCTGCTTTAGATGTCTTTCAATAGTGCTCATATAATCATCGTTTAACTCCTGAACAAGCATCGAGAAAAGACGAACCATCCCCGGAGATTCAACGTGATGGATATTTTCTTGTGCGATAATTTTTATTTTCTGTAAATAGGTCATCAGGAATTGGGTAAACGAAAGAGACTGATGCAGCACAGCGGAAGGATAATGACCAAAAACGCCGTAGTGAAGTTTCTCCTTTTCCATTTGCAGACATTCAACCACCACGTTATAGAATGTTCTGATAACGTCCTCGTTATACAGACAATCCCGCAGAATAGCCTGCCTGTACTCAATGTCAGGAATGCCCGATAGCAGCACAGAACATGCCTTCCTGACGACGGAATAAAGAAAATCATCTCCATCAGACAACGCATGAAACAACACCGCCAGCTCCAGATCTTTCATGGCAAATTTGATGTTCTCTGGGATATTATCGTCAACGATAAAATCGTTATCTTTATACATCAGATACGCGTTCATCCGTTTAACCTCGTTTTTATCTGCTCATATGTCAGCCCATGCTTTATCACCAGCGTCGTTGACCATGCGATACCATCGGCCGGTTTCCTGGTGATTTTATAGGTTCTTAATGCCGCATTATTATGCTCAACCGTACTCATTAAGCTGACGATGGACGGGTCTAATGCCGTAAGCTCGTCGATAAACGTTACGCAGACACAAAGCGCATCGAGCATGACTATTTTCTTGATTACCCGCGTTCCCAGATAAATGGCGTCCCGCGATGTGGTTGACGTAAAAATCTCATTCATGATAATCAAACTGTGTGATGTGGCAGCATCAAGGATCGCTTTTATTCTCACCAGGTCGTCATACAGTTTTCCCCGGAGGTTATAAATATTTTCGCTTTTCTCAAAATGCGTAAAAATAGTGTCTGTCAGAAAGAGCTTTGCCTGCCTGGCAGGGACATAAATGCCCAGCAAGGCAAGAAAATGCAGTTGCCCTATCATGCGGGCAAAGGTGGTTTTCCCGCCCTGGTTGGGGCCCGATATGACGAAAATACGTTCATGCTCCTGGAAGCTGAAATCATTGCAGACAACCTTCTCCTTTTTCTCAAGGATGACCTCTGCAAGCGCGAGATCGAAAGCCGCAACAGCCGAAATAGCCTTTTCATCTCGTTGTACCTCCGGGATACAAAATGGCAGCCCTTTCTGCCGAAATTTTTCAATGTATTCCACAACAGCCAGATAAAACTGCACTTCACGTTCAAAAAGATCCAGCGTGTTATCTCTGTAGCGCCTGTTGGCATCTATAAACACATCAAGTTGATGAAACTCGGCGGGAAATAGTCTGGCAACACAATCCAGAACTTGTGCTTCAATATGGTTCATCCCGAAGCTGTGATGTCTACTTTCCACCTCGACATTCACATCATGCTGCTTAAATTTTGAGAACACATCGAGGATCTCATCGCTATAGTTTTTCTCCTGGTGATACCGTTCAACAATAATGGTGTCGCCTTTAATTTTCAGGCCGTACTGAACCGCCTCCAGACTTTTTCTTATCATAGTGGCGGTTGAATATAACCCGGTAAAATTTTCACTCTCGATATACTGACGAAGATAATGCCTGAAATTAATCATACCATCGGAAGACAAAGACAGCGGCGCTATACGCTCATACAGCGCCGTAACGGCCTGGCAATACAACAAAATGCACTCAAGCTCCCAGCGCCGCTGTTGATAGAAGTAAAACCGGTTTGTTTTTTCTTCTGAAATCTCCCTGATATTCTTCATCTCTGCGGAATATGCCATTAGCGCCTTATAGAGCGCGTGTATTGTCACATCCTGAATAATTTCCTGTCGATAGAGGATATCCTCCAGACATTCGAGCGGTGAATAAAAGAAAGCACTGATGCCGTACTCTTCCCGCCCCTGAACAATGCGATCGACGATTTTATCAATATTCAGATCGACAAAATATGCAGGAGCACGATCGCCCGAAGGGGGTGTATGACGACGACCAGAGGCATACAAAACGGTAATAAATTGCAGCGATGTTGTTGAGGTACGGCGCATAATGACTCCTACACAATACACGTTGACTTGTCCACGCGGGGCAACGTCCAGAATGTGCAGGCATCATCAGCCAGAGGGCGGTTATGAGGAGGAATGCCATCTCCTGTAAAAAACGTAGCAATGAACTCTGTAATTAGCCAGATCTCGTGTAAGATTTTTTGGATTAACCAAACGGAAAATTGGCAAATATGATCATCAGCTCTCGTCACGCTCGTCTTGTCAGCAAAGTAAAAAAACGGGCTACGCTTGTCGCCACCGCGTTTTTACTTGCCAGTTGCGCCTCAAAACCTCCCGTTTCTCTGGTTACGCCCCCTTCTTCCGCGACGCCAGCCCCATCCCAGAAAAATCAGCAGCCGGTTCGTGGTATCTGGCTGGCAACCGTTTCGCGTCTTGACTGGCCTCCGGTCAGTTCCGTGAATACGAGTAATGCGGCGGTTCGGGTGCGTCAACAACAGAACGCGTTGATCGAAAAGCTGGATAAGCTAAAAAGTCTGGGAATCAATACCGTGTTTTTCCAGGTCAAGCCGGATGGAACGGCGCTCTGGCCGTCAAAAATTTTACCGTGGTCAGATATGCTGACCGGAAAGATTGGTGAAGATCCGGGCTACGATCCGCTACAGTTTATGCTTGATGAAGCGCATAAGCGGGGAATGAAAGTACACGCCTGGTTTAACCCCTACCGCGTATCGGTAAACACCAAACCGGCAACGGTGGCGCAGTTAAACGCGACGGTGACGTCAAATCCGGCGAGCGTGTTTGTGCTGCATCGCGACTGGGTGCGCATCTCTGGAGACCGTTTTGTTCTTGATCCCGGCATTCCTGACGTCCGGGACTGGATCACCAGTATCGTGGCGGAAGTGGTCACACGTTATCCCATCGATGGCGTACAGTTTGATGACTATTTCTATACCGAAACGCCTGGCTCCACGCTTAACGACAATTCCACCTTTGCCCGATATGGTCAGGCGTTTGCCTCAAAAGCGGACTGGCGGCGACACAATACGCAACTGCTGATTGAGCAGGTGTCCCGCACGGTCAAAAACCTGAAACCGGATGTTGAATTTGGCGTCAGCCCCGCTGGCGTATGGCGTAACCGCTCGCATGATCCGGCAGGTTCGGATACGAGGGGCGCGGCGGCGTATGATGAATCCTATGCCGATACTCGCCGCTGGGTGCAACTGGGATTACTGGATTACATTGCGCCGCAGCTCTACTGGCCCTTTGCGCGTGACGCGGCCCGTTATGATGTGCTGGCGAAATGGTGGGCGGATGTGGTGAAACCCACGAATACCCATCTCTATATTGGCGTGGCGTTGTATAAAGTCGGCGAACCGTCAAAGAATGAGCCGGACTGGATGATTAATGGCGGCGTCCCGGAGCTTAAGAAGCAACTGGATCTGAATGAATCCGTCTCACAAATCAAAGGCACAATCCTGTTCAGAGAAAGCTATCTTGATCGGCCGCAAACCCAGCAAGCGGTGAACTATCTGAAAAGCCGGTGGGGAAGCTAACCTCCCCACACCCTCTTGTTCCGTGAGACTGACTCAGCCGTCATCCCTTCAGGCGGCTGATATTCCCATCAATTTGCTTTTGGATATAGTTCAGCGTGTCGCCCGTGATTTGCCCCGGGTAGAGGTCGGTAGCAATTGCGCTGAACGTCGCCGCAACGTCGCAAATAGTCGCGATGATCTCCGCGACTCTGGGGGCTGGCAATTCGGCTTCCTGTTCACCCAGCGCCTGAAGATGCTTTCTTTCAATATCCAGTGCTTCACCCATCACATCCATCTGATGATAGCCGCCAGGCCCATCGCAATAGGTCACATCATAGGCGGGCGCCAGGGTCCATTGTCCATCTGCGGACATCAGATAAGCGAAGTTCTTAGGATGATCGTCCCGGTTGTTGAACACGACATTAAAGACCACTCGTTCGAAGGCAAGCGCTTTTTCCCGAATATCGTTGGTGCATATTTGCGTCGCACGTAAAAAACTTCGGTAGTCGAGCGAACCCGGCGTCTGGTAATTCGCGCCAGTGAAGGCGGCCAGACTTTGCATGGGCACGCGCATCCCTTGTTCACGATCAAAACGGCGGGTGGCGAATGCCGCTTGCCCTTCCGGCAAGGCGAAATACGTAACGTCAGGCGTCTGGATGCCGCATTTGCGCAGACACGCTGAATAGACGGCTTCAATGGCGCAGACCTCGGCATGTTCCTGTCTGGCCGGGAATTTGACCAGCCAGCTTTCCGCGCCTGCTAACGGCGAGGTGGTGAATTTTGACGTGACAGTGTCACGGTAGAGTAATGCTTTTGGCCGTGCCCCCTGTGGTGAACCGCCCATTTGCAATAATTTTTGCAGGAACTCCCCGCCTTCTCCGCTCAGAACCTCCTGCACCTCTGCGGCCAGCTGCACCAGCGGGATCTCTTCTTGCGAGGTAAGTTCGGCCTCAGCCTGTACCGGCTGGAATGTCATTGCCCCCATTGCGTTGCCGCCCACCCAGGTGAGCCGCTCCAGGGGGCCAATTCGGGCGGCATTGAGTCCCCTGCGTTTGAATAAGCGATCCATCAGCAGCATTCCCCAGCCATCAGGCAGAGCGTCGTAAACCGGCCCCGGAAGATGTAATTGATGAGCCGGAAAGTCCCTGCGTAATCGCGGCCCCTCAAGCGGTAATGTTAAGCGGGACAGCTCAAAACCTTTGCGAACGGCCTCGTCACTGTATTCAAAGGCGATGACTGGCCGACCGGTCAATGCCGTTGAGGAGACCAGCTTGCCCCAGAGCCATCGTTCCCCCCATCCTTCATAGAAGACGTCTATCTGCTCAGGCATCGCTATTTTTCCTCTTCACCCGCTGACGCGTCGCGCTCTTCTCATAACGTAAGATATCATCCAGGCTATCAATTTTGGGCTTGAACAGCGCTTTCAACGCGTCGCCATAACCTAATACCACCGCCACTCTGACCAGATTCTCGAAGCCCACATTTTTGCCTGCTTCAAGGTTTGAAACCGTATTGACGCCAACTCCCGCCCGGGCGGCCACGTCAGCCTGAGTCATCTGTTTTGCCAGGCGTTCTTTGCGTAACCGGTCGCACAGCAGCGTAACAATCTCGGCTGGAGAACTAAGGGTTAAATCCATCATAGTGTCCCTTATCGCAATATTTCTGACGTAATACACCATATTATAGAGTTAATGTGCAACGAAGGCAAAAAGCATAAATCATTATATAATGGAGTTATTAGCTATTTATGGAGATAAAACACTAAATAATGGATTTAGTTATCTGACTGACACAAGCAGAACGTCTGCAATTTGCAGACGTTCTGTGAGGGAGAGAGAAAATTATGCCGCAGTGGGTTCAGGCAATCTGAATGAAGAGACCAGCAGCGCCAGTTGTTCAGCCTCTTCTTTCAGGACCTGGGTTCGCGCAGCGGCATCATCAATCAGCGACGCGTTCTGCTGAACCGTACTGTCCATTTCGGTTACTGCCAGCGTGACCTCAGAGACACCTTTACGCTGTTCTTCACCCGCCACGCGAATTTCACCCATCAGTTGTCTGACCTGACGCACGTTGCCGACCAACTCGCCAAGACGATCCCCGGCGTTATGGATCTGCTGACTGCTGCTGTCTACGTGTGAGACCGACTCATCGATTAACGCTTTGATCTCCTGTGCGGCGGTGGCGCTGCGCTGTGCCAGCGTGCGCACTTCAGAGGCGACGACGGCAAATCCGCGACCGGCATCACCCGCTCGTGCGGCTTCCACCGCCGCATTCAGCGCGAGAATGTTGGTCTGAAACGCGATGCTGTCGATAACGGCGACAATTTCCACCATCCTGCCGGACGACGCGCTGACGTTATCCATCGTGGAAATCACGCCCTGCATGACATCGCCACAGCGGTTAGCCGTTTGCGCCGTGTTTTCGGAAAGCTCATCGGCTAACTGTGTATTCCCGGTATTTTGATGAACGGTCGCATTTAATTGCTCCATCGCCGACGCGCTTTCCTCCAGCGCGGCAGCCTGCTGCGTTACGCGGGAGGATAACTCCATATTACTGTCAGCCAGACTGACGGCGTTATTCGCAACCACCACGCTACTGCTGCGAACGGTAATCAGGATCGCGGATATTTTGTCCACAAAGAGGTTAAAGGCCTGAGCAATATCGGAAATCTCATCTTTACCCCGGACGTCCAGGCGGCGAGTCAGATCGCCTTCGCCCTGGGCGATATCATCCAGCGCGCGACGCGTATCGTCCAGACGAGAGATAAGACGGCGCACCACCAGCCAGGAACCCACCAGCAGAATGGCCATGATCGGAATCAGCACTTCCAGTACATCCTTCATCATCACTTTTGCCAGTCCGACAACGCGTTCTTCAGGCGTCACCAGCCCAACGATCCACCCGGTATCCGCCATCGGGAAAAGCATCACCCGGGAAGGCCCGTCCAGTATGCCGTCGTGTGCAAGGGGAATGGTGGTGACATCGGCCGAGGCATTCAGCGTTTTCAGCGACCCGGCTACCGGGGCGAGCCAGTCAGAGGCTTTGACCAGGTCAGTAAACGTTTTAAACTGCGCGTGATCGGCCTGCGGGAAATAGAGGATTTGCCCCTGTTTATCCACCACAAAGGCATAACCGCCTGTGCTGTTCCCCTGCTGTTGCATAAAGGTGGCGACGTTATCCAGCCGGATATCGGTTGTGGCGACGCCGGCAAATTTCCCTGCCAGTTGATAAGGAATGCTACAGGTCACCATGTTAACCCCGGAAATCGTATCCTGGTAAACATCAGACCAGACGCAGCTGTTCTGTGAGTGCCCTTTCGCCTGGAGGTACCAGCTTTCGTTATGATAACCGCTTCCACCGGCAACGTTGTAGTCGTCGGAAAAGATCAATTTCCCTTCTGCATCACGCGCCCAGAAGAAACTGCGTCGTTCAATGCCGGGCGTAAAGGCATCCGGCTCCGGCCAGATGCCGCCGCCGGTAATGATGGAATCATTCTGTTCGCCAATAAGATGCGGAACGACATGCTGGTATAGCGATTCGTCGTTTGGCAGCACTTCGGCAAGGCGCGACAGGCTTACCGTTTCACCTTCAATACGCGATAAAACAGTACCTAACTGGCGAGTCAGTCCTTGCCCTGTCTCCTCTATCAGGGCGGAGTTGATCTCAACAACGCGCGGCTGACCGCGCCAGAGCATAATGGCAACAATAACCAGCGTGGTCACTGCAAGCAGCGCAATCCCCCCAATCGTCAGACGGGTGGAAATGCGTGATGGATACCAGACCATACAAACCCCTTATGTAAACGACTCTCTTTTATTCAGTATCGGCACACAAATTTATATCTTTATGCGGTTTTATGGTTCGTTAAGAAATATTAACACGCTCTTAAATGTGACGTTGTCACTAATAACAAAATCCTGCACTTTCACCTGATTTAAATAGCGTGATAAGCTTATTTTGAATATTATTTTTAATGCGTTGTTTTAATCACTTACGCGCCAGGCCTTGTGTTCTCCTGGTTGTGCCGCACTTCATAAGTCAGGGGATTTTACGCTTAACCGCCTTCATACGTTGCTACAAACCTGTCTGTTATAAAAGAATAATTAATATCGCGTTGTATTTTAATGCGTAAAATGAACAGATTACTTGCCTGATGAATATTTATTAAATCTACAAAAATAATACACTGTTCTTTCCGCTGATAAATAATGTGTCTCGCGCTTTTATATTTCTCTGCTATCCACGTTGGCGTTTGCCATTTTTGACCCTGCAATTTCTGGCATCACAATGTGATCCCTGCGACGGATTCGACACATTCATGCCCTCTCTGACGATCGCTGCACCAAAAGTGAACTAATCTGCACAAATGTTGATCATTCGTTAATTAAATATCACTTTAATTTAACAAAAAAGACGGCGATGCCGTGGTTTCCAGGTTGGCATGCGTCCTGCATTGTTAATTCAGTAACAGCGGAACGCTCTCTGACAGCTCACTAACAGCGAGACGGTAATGACATCAAAACCTGAGTTATTTGCCCGAATTGAGAAGAGTTTTAGCCAGCATACGCCCAGCGAAAAGCGCGTTGCAGGCTGGCTGTTAGCGCACGCGGCGCAGATACCGTTTGAAACGGCAGACGGTATCGCCAGAGCGACAGGCACCAGCGGCATCACGGTGGGACGTTATTTACGGAAGCTTGGTTTTCGTAATCTTGAGGATGCCAAAGCCAGCCTGCGGGAACTGCCATCCGTGCCCTATCAGCCCTGGGGGATGAATGAACGCCTTGACTCCTGGCAACAGCAGCAGCGACTGCCCGACAGAGCGCGTCAGTCGCTGTCGCTGGAAATTGATGCCATCACCCACGTCTATCAGCTGGCGCAAAGTGAAACGTTCTTGCGCATCGCTCAGCAACTGGCGCATGCGGAGGCCGTGTATGTTCTGGGGATTCAGTCCACGCGCGGCATTGCTAACGCCTTTTTCAGCCATCTGGAATACCTGCGGCCCAAAGTCAGTTATTCCGAAGGGCTATCCGGGAGCTGGGTCGAGTCGCTGAATTCCGGGTTCGCACGGCCATATGTGGTGATCACGGATACCCGCGCCTATTCCGCCGCTGCCCGTCAGTATTGTCGCGTTGCCAGCGAGCGGCGCATTCCGCTGGCGTTAATCACTGATGTCTGGTGTCCGTGGGCCAGAGACTACGCCATCGACTTATTGCAGGTAAAAACCGACACCGGGCACTTCTGGGATTCACTCGCCCCCGTGAGCTGCCTGTTCAACTTATTGCTGTCAGGCGTGGTGGATCAACTGGGCGATACGCTTGCTGAACGGCTGCGAACCAATCGCCAGCTGCAACAAGAGTTTGGTCAATTCGAACAATAAACAGGAAACGTGCTATGTCAGAAACCCCTGAACTGGTCGATCTGTCAGTGATTTTCCCCTCACTGCATATCGATCTCAAATACGCCACCGCCGATAACCTCACCGGCGCGCCCATTTACCGGGAGGCCCGTTGCCTGCTGCATACGGATGCCGTCACCGCGCTGGCGAAAAGTATCAGCATCGCGCAGCTGGCAGGGCTGTCTCTGGTGGTATACGACGCCTATCGTCCGCAGCAGGCGCAGTCGGTTCTGTGGCATGTCTGTCCCGATCCGCAATACGTGGTGGATGTAGCCATCGGTTCAAACCATAGCCGTGGTACGGCAATTGACGTCACTCTGATGGATGAGCATGGCAACGTGCTTGATATGGGGGCCGGTTTTGATGAAATGCACGATCGCTCGCACTCGTATCACCCTTCTGTTCCACCCGCAGCGCAACGTAATCGATTGTTATTGAACGCTATTATGCTTGGCGGTGGTTTTGTTGGCATCACCAGTGAATGGTGGCATTTCGAATTGCCGGACGCGGCCAGCTACCCCTTGCTCGACGACTGCATTGCCTGTTTCCCGGCATCACGCACAACAACACAACCCTCCCTGTAAATGATGGAGCACGGTCATGAAGACAACACACGCTTTAACTTCGCTGTTTCGTCCCGCCCTGATTGCCGTGGCACTGGCTGTTGCCCTGCCCGCCGCTCAGGCGGCTGTACCCAAAGATATGCTGGTGATTGGTAAAGCGGCCGATCCGCAAACGCTTGATCCTGCCGTCACTATTGATAACAACGACTGGACGGTGACCTACCCGTCCTATCAACGCCTTGTGCAGTACAAAACCGAGGGAGGTAAAGGTTCCACGGAGGTTGAAGGCGATCTGGCGAGCGACTGGAAGGCCTCTGACGATCAGAAAGAGTGGACGTTTACCCTTAATAAAGATGCCCGATTCGCTGATGGCTCGCCCGTTACGGCAGATGCGGTGCAACAATCTTTTGCGCGTCTGCTGAAAATTGGACAAGGCCCGGCAGAAGCCTTTCCAAAAGATTTGAAAGTCGAAGCCGTCGATGACTATACGGTGAAATTTACGCTGAGCCAGCCGTTTGCGCCCTTCCTGTACACGCTGGCGAATGACGGCGCCTCCATTATTAACCCGGCGGTTCTGAAAGAACATGCCGCAGATGATGCGCGCGGTTTTCTGGCGCAGAACACCGCAGGTTCCGGCCCGTTTATGCTGAAAAGCTGGCAGAAAGGACAGCAGCTGATTCTGGTGCCGAATCCGCATTATGCGGGAGCCAAACCTGCCTTTAAGCGCGTGTCGGTAAAAATCATTGGTGAGAGCGCTTCCCGCCGCCTGCAATTGTCGCGGGGAGACATCGACATTGCCGATGCTCTCCCGGTAGACCAGCTCAACGCGTTAAAACAGGAAGGGAAAGTCAACGTAGCGGATTATCCTTCGCTGCGCGTGACTTATCTCTATCTGAACAACAGTAAAGCGCCGCTGAATCAGGTGGATTTGCGCCGGGCCATCTCATGGTCAACGGACTATCAGGGCATGGTGGCGGGTATCCTCAGCGGTAACGGCAAGCAGATGCGCGGCCCGATTCCTGAAGGTATGTGGGGCTATGACGCGAAGGCAATGCAGTACAGTTTTGATGAAGCGAAAGCTAAAGCCGCCTGGGAGCAAGTCGCGACCAAGCCCGATGGCCTGAGCTTCCTCTACTCTGATAACGATCCAAACTGGGAGCCGATTGCGCTTTCCACGCAGGCCAGTCTCAGCAAGCTGGGTATTAAGGTGAAGCTGGAAAAACTGGCGAATGCCACCATGCGCGACCGGATCGGCAAAGGTGATTACGACATTGCCATCGGCAACTGGAGCCCGGACTTCGCCGATCCGTACATGTTCATGAACTACTGGTTTGAGTCTGATAAGAAAGGTCTGCCGGGTAACCGTTCGTTTTATGAAAACGCCGGGGTCGATAAACTTCTGCGCAGCGCGCTGACCACCACCGATCAGGCGGCCAGAACGAAGGATTACCAGCAGGCGCAAACCATCGTGATTGATGAGGCCGCCTACGTCTATCTCTTCCAGAAAAACTACCAGCTGGCGATGAACAAAGAGGTCAAAGGCTTTGTCTTCAACCCCATGCTGGAACAGGTCTTTAACATTGGCGCCATGAGTAAATAAGCCACGTTGATGCGGGGCCGTTATGGCTCCGCAAGGGGAAGCCTATGACGTTCTGGAGCATTTTACGCCAGCGATGCTGGGGACTAATTCTGGTGGTCGCCGGTGTTTGCGTAATTACGTTTATTATTTCTCACCTGATTCCTGGCGACCCTGCGCGACTGCTGGCCGGCGATCGCGCCAGCGATGAGATTGTCGAAAACATTCGCCAGCAGCTGGGGCTGGATCAGCCGCTGTATGTGCAATTTTTTCGCTATGTCAGCGACGTTTTTCACGGTGATCTGGGCACGTCTATACGCACTGGCCGCCCGGTAATGGAAGAGTTGCGCGTGTTTTTCCCCGCCACGCTTGAACTGGCCTTCTGTTCCCTGCTGCTGGCGTTGGTGATCGGGATCCCTCTGGGGATTTTATCCGCCGTATGGCGAAACCGCTGGCTGGACCATCTGGTGCGGCTGATGGCGATAACCGGCATTTCCACCCCGGCGTTCTGGCTGGGGCTGGGCGTTATTGTTCTGTTTTACGGGCATCTGCAAATTCTGCCCGGCGGCGGAAGGCTTGATGACTGGCTGGACCCGCCCGCCCACGTCACCGGGTTCTACCTGATTGACGCGCTGCTGGAGGGGAATGGCGAGGTCTTTTTCAACGCGTTACAACACCTTATTTTACCGGCGCTGACTCTGGCGTTTGTCCACCTGGGAATTGTCGCCCGTCAGATTCGTTCCGCCATGCTGGAGCAACTCAGCGAGGACTACATTCGCACCGCGCGTGCCAGCGGTCTGCCTGGCTGGTACATCGTGCTCTGCTATGCCTTACCTAACGCCCTGATTCCGTCGATTACCGTTCTGGGGCTGGCGCTGGGCGATTTGCTGTATGGCGCCGTGCTTACCGAGACGGTCTTTGCCTGGCCGGGAATGGGGGCGTGGGTGGTCACCTCTATTCAGGCGCTGGATTTTCCGGCGGTGATGGGATTCGCCGTAGTGGTCTCTTTGGCTTATGTGCTGGTAAACCTGGTCGTCGATTTACTCTATTTGTGGATCGATCCCCGAATCGGTCGCGGAGGTGCTGAATGATGTTAACGCAAGAGACGCCCGCCCCGTCGCAGACCGCCCGCCGCCGGATCGACTGGGCAAAACTCTTCTGGCTGATGAAAAGCAGCCCGCTGACGCTGACTGGCGGCGTGATTATCATCCTGATGTTGCTACTGATGGTGCTGTCGCCCTGGATAACGCCTTACGATCCCAATGCCATTGATTTGACCGCGCGCCTGCTTGCGCCCTCTGCGACGCACTGGTTCGGCACTGACGAAGTGGGACGCGATCTGTTCAGCCGCGTACTGGTCGGCAGCCAGCAATCCATTGTCGCCGGGCTGGTCGTCGTGGGGATTGCCGGTGGAATCGGCTCCTTGCTTGGCTGTCTGTCCGGCGTCATGGGCGGGCGCGCCGACGCTATTATTATGCGTCTGATGGATATTATGCTGTCGATTCCTTCGCTGGTGCTGACGATGGCGCTGGCCGCCGCGCTGGGGCCAAGCCTGTTTAACGCCATGATGGCGATCGCCATTGTCCGTATTCCTTTTTATGTGCGCCTGGCGCGGGGGCAAACGCTGGTCGTGCGCCAGTTTACCTATGTACAGGCTGCCCGAACGTATGGCGCTTCCCGCTGGCACCTTATCAGCTGGCATATCTTACGTAATTCGCTGCCGCCGCTTATCGTGCAGGCGTCGTTGGATATTGGCAGCGCGATCCTGATGGCCGCCACGCTGGGCTTTATTGGCCTTGGCGCACAACAGCCCTCCGCTGAATGGGGCGCAATGGTGGCTATTGGTCGTAACTATGTCCTCGACCAGTGGTGGTATTGCGCCTTTCCTGGGGCGGCGATCCTGATTACCGCTGTCGGGTTTAACCTGTTTGGCGATGGTATTCGCGATCTGCTTGACCCTAAAGCCGGAGGAAAACAGTCATGACCCAACCCGTGCTGGAAATTGAGGATTTACACCTGAGCTTTCCGGGTTACAAAGCCGATGTTCACGCCCTTAACCACGTATCGTTGCGTATCGACCGGGGCGAAATCGTCGGCGTGGTCGGTGAGTCCGGGTCAGGTAAATCCGTCACCGCCATGCTGGCAATGCGGCTGCTGCCGGAAGGCAGCTATCACATTCATCAGGGCCGCGTATCGCTGCTGGGCGAGGACGTGCTGAATGCCAGCGAAAAGCAGATGCGTAAATGGCGCGGCGCGCGCGTGTCGATGATCTTCCAGGAGCCAATGACGGCGCTGAATCCCACCCGGCGCATTGGGCAACAAATGGTGGAAGTCATTCGCCATCATCAGGCGGTGAGCCGCCAGGCGGCGCGGGAGAAAGCCATCGCCCTGCTGGAAGAGATGCAAATTCCCGATGCGGCGCAGGTTATGGCGCGATTTCCGTTTGAGCTTTCCGGCGGGATGCGCCAGCGGGTGATGATCGCGCTGGCATTCTCCTGCGAACCGGAGCTGATTATTGCCGACGAACCCACTACCGCTCTGGACGTCACGGTGCAGCTACAGGTTCTGCGTTTGCTGAAACTAAAAGCGCGAGCCAGCGGTACTGCGGTGCTGTTTATCAGTCATGATATGGCGGTGGTATCGCAGTTGTGCGATCGGCTGTATGTCATGTACGCCGGAAGCGTGATTGAGAGCGGCCCCACGCAGACGGTTATTCACCGCCCCACGCATCCCTATTCCATTGGTTTGTTGAAATGCGCGCCGGAACACGGCGAACCTCGCGCGCCGCTGCCCGCGATTCCAGGGACAGTGCCTAACCTGACCTGTCTGCCAACCGGATGCGCCTTCCGCGAACGCTGTTTTGCCGCCGGGACGCTGTGCGAGGCTGTCCCGGCGCTGGAGAATCATGGCGAACCTGAACAACAATCCGCCTGCTGGTATCCACAACAGGAGATGACGCATGTCTGACATATTGCTCTCGTTACGGGATGTCCATATCACCTTCCCCGCCCGTAAAAACTGGTTGGGGCGGGTGACGGAGCGCGTACATGCCCTGAACGGTATGGATTTGCAGATTCGCCAGGGAGAAACGCTTGGCATCGTGGGGGAATCCGGCTGCGGGAAAAGTACGCTGGCGCAACTGCTGATGGGAATGTTAAAACCCAGCCACGGCGAGTGCTCGCGGCCTGGCGTTGCTCGCACCGGCGCCAACAGCGGGATGCAGATGGTCTTTCAGGACCCGCTCTCTTCGCTGGACCCCCGATTACCCGTCTGGCGGATTATCACCGAGCCCGTCTGGCTCCAGAAGCATAACAGCGAACGTGAACGGCGGACGCTGGCGGAAGAACTGGCCTTACAGGTTGGCATCCGGCCTGAGTACCTCGACAGGCTTCCCCATGCGTTTTCCGGCGGACAACGCCAGCGCATCGCCATTGCCCGCGCCTTATCGTCAGAGCCGGACGTTATCGTGCTTGATGAACCGACTTCCGCGCTGGATATCTCCGTGCAGGCGCAGATCCTGAATCTGCTGGTTGCGCTACAGACGCGCCGTAAACTGACGTATGTGCTGATTTCACACAACGTGTCGGTTGTGCGATACATGAGCGATCGGGTGGCGGTGATGTATCTCGGGCAAATTGTTGAACTGGGCGACGCGCAACAGGTGTTAACTACGCCTGCGCATCCCTATACCCGGCTGTTGCTGGATTCCGTGCCGAAAACGGGGGCGCCGCTGGCCGAAGACCTGGTGCTGCGCAAAACGGAATTACCGGGGAACCGCCACCTGCCGCAAGGGTGTTATTTTCGCGATCGCTGTCCGCTGGCAACCCGTGGCTGTGAAAAACCGCAGGCATTATTGACGCGGGGATCGGAGAGCGACGTTCGCTGCTGGCGAGCGGTGGAGTAAGAGCTAGGCAATCGCCCGGTGGCGCTGTCGCTTACCGGGCCTACAGGGTGTTGTGGGGCCGACCCGACGCTCAATCACCGGGCCGTCGAGATTGATGCCGTTATGACGTCAACTGATAATCCAGCGTGATTTCCGCTTTCAGCACCTGCGAAACCGGGCATCCGGCTTTCGCTTTCTGAATAATGCCGTCAAAGGTGGACGCATCAATGCCAGGTACGGCAACTTTACTGTGCAACGCAATTTTCGTGATCGCAAAACCCGCGGCGACTTTATCCAGCGAGACATCGGCTGTCGTGTCGATTGACGATGGGGTAAAACCCGCCTCGCCCAGCATCAGCGAAAGCGCCATCGAGAAACAGGCCGCGTGGGCTGCGCCGATTAACTCTTCCGGGTTGGTCCCTTTTACGCCTTCAAAGCGTGTATTAAAGCCATAGGGTTGTTGATTCAACACGCCGCTTTCGGTCGATACCGTACCTTTTCCACCTTTAATATCGCCTTCCCAGTGTGCCTGACCTTTCTTATGGATTGTCATTCTTGCTCTCCTGTTGGCTCAAAACAGAAAGTATAGACCAACTCTGTTACACGCGTTCGGTCGCCTTCCGGGGAAAACCTGCTATGCTGTACCAGCAACCTAAGGGGTTACGTTTCTTTCGCAATTGCGAATTTGTCCTTAAAACTAGCAACAGGATTGAGGAGTTAAAATGAAATCGAACCGTCAGGCCCGTCATATTCTTGGACTGGACCATAAAATTTCCAACCAACGCAAGCTCGTGACCGAAGGCGACAAAGTCAGCGTGGTCAACAACCCTACTGGCAGAAAACGTCACGCTGACAGCCAAAAGTAAGCGCCCCGTTCTGATATGACGATAAACACCATTGCAACCGCAATGGTGTTTTTGCTTACAAAAGCCTGGATTCATTCACAATGCTTTATACTCTTTGCCCGACGCCCTGGTGAAAACCTAAGTACGCCCATAAAACAGCACCAGGAACGGATATTCGAAAAAGAGTGAGTGACATGGAAACCAAAATCAAGAAACAGCGTTCCCTTTATATTCCTTACGCTGGCCCTGTGCTGCTGGAATTTCCTCTCCTGAATAAAGGAAGCGCTTTCAGTATAGAAGAACGCCGTAACTTCAACCTGCTGGGGTTACTGCCGGAAGTGGTCGAATCGATTGAAGAACAGGCGGAGCGCGCCTGGATCCAGTATCAGGGATTCAAAACGGAAATCGATAAACATATCTATCTGCGCAACATTCAGGATACCAACGAAACCCTGTTCTACCGACTGGTGCAAAACCATCTCGATGAGATGATGCCGGTTATCTATACCCCAACGGTGGGCGCCGCCTGTGAGCGCTTCTCTGAGATCTACCGTCGCGCGCGCGGCGTGTTCATCTCTTATCAGAACCGCCACAACATGGACGATATCCTGCAAAACGTGCCTAACCACAATATCAAAGTGATTGTGGTGACGGACGGGGAACGCATCCTCGGTCTTGGCGACCAGGGCATTGGCGGAATGGGGATTCCAATCGGTAAACTGTCGCTGTACACCGCCTGTGGCGGCATCAGCCCGGCCTATACCCTACCGGTGGTGCTGGACGTCGGCACCAACAATCAGCAGTTGCTGAACGATCCGCTCTATATGGGCTGGCGTAACCCGCGCATCACCGATGACGAATACTATGAATTCGTCGATGAGTTTATTCAGGCGGTGAAACAGCGCTGGCCGGACGTCTTGCTGCAATTCGAAGATTTCGCGCAGAAAAACGCGATGCCGCTGCTTAATCGCTATCGCGATGAAATCTGCTCTTTCAACGATGATATTCAGGGAACGGCGGCCGTGACCGTCGGTACTCTGATTGCCGCCAGCCGTGCGGCGGGCAGCCAGTTGAGCGAGCAGAAAATCGTCTTCCTTGGCGCAGGTTCTGCCGGTTGCGGGATCGCTGAACAGATCATCGCGCAGACCCAACGCGAAGGGCTCAGCGAAGAAGCCGCTCGCCAGAAAGTGTTTATGGTGGATCGCTTTGGTCTGTTGACGGACCAGATGCCTAACCTGCTCTCATTCCAGACGAAGCTGGTGCAAAAACGCGAGAACCTGCAACACTGGGACAGCGAAAGCGAAGTGCTCTCCCTGCTTGATGTCGTGCGCAACGTGAAGCCGGACATTCTGATCGGCGTGTCGGGGCAAACCGGACTCTTTACTGAAGAGATCATTCGCGAGATGCACAAGCACTGCCCACGTCCGATCGTGATGCCGCTGTCTAACCCGACGTCCCGCGTTGAAGCCACGCCTCAGGACATCATCGCCTGGACCGAAGGCAATGCGCTGGTCGCGACCGGCAGTCCTTTCGCGCCGGTGGCCTGGAAAGATAAAATTTACCCTATTGCGCAATGTAATAACGCCTACATCTTCCCGGGGATCGGCCTGGGCGTGATTGCGTCCGGCGCGTCGCGTATTACTGACGAAATGCTGATGTCGGCAAGCGAAACGCTGGCGAAATACTCTCCGCTGGTGCTCAACGGCGAAGGTCTGGTATTGCCGGAGCTGAAAGATATTCAGACCGTGTCGCGAGCGATTGCCTTTGCCGTGGGTAAAATGGCGCAGCAACAGGGCGTGGCGGTAAAAACGTCCGCAGAAGCGCTACAGCAAGCCATCGACGAGAATTTCTGGCAAGCGGAATACCGCGATTACCGCCGTACCTCTATCTGAGTGTTTGCCAGGTGGCGCTACGCTTACCGGGCCTGCGTTTTATACGGTTGTCGGCCAGCGCCATCCGGCATTCTGTTGGCAAAAAAAAGCGCTACAGACGTAGCGCTTTTGTCTTTTGAAAGCGGGTTATTGTAATCCCTCTTTGCTTTCCTTTTTCGCTTCGACCTTCTCGACGTCGCGATACCAGCGCGGGTGGTGTTTCTTCGCCCAGCGACGACTCACCTTACCTTCGATCATCCCTTTAATCGATCCTTTCACCCAGAATGCCATATACATATGGATGAGGATGGCGTGCATCAGGATGATGCCTGCCGCCGCATGGATCAGCAGGCTGTAACGCACGACCTGCATCGGGAAGAACTGCGCGAAGTACGGACGCCAGATAATCACGCCCGTCACCAGCAGCACGAAAATCATGCTCATGATCGACCAGAACATCATTTTCTGCCCGGCATTGTACTTACCGACATCGGCGACTTTGTGTTCATTGCCCTTCAGAACCTCCACAATATTTTTCAGCCACGGAAGATCTTTCTTGTCCGGGATGTTGTGGTGTACAAAGCGCACAAACATGAACATCAGTGCGACAAAAATCGCTACGCCGAAGAACGGGTGCAAAATACGCCCCATCTGCGGCGTCCCGAAGGTTTGCGTCAGCCATTGCAGCGTCGGGAAGAAAAACGCAATTCCCGACAGCGACACCAGGAAGAAGCAAATCACCACCGTCCAGTGACAGGCGCGATCGATAAATTTCGTGCGCACAATCATTTTCGACTTACTCATGATGGTCCTCCTCTTCATCGTCCACTTCCTTGTTCGGGCCAATACCAATGTAGTGATAGATAAGCCCGGCGAAGGTGGCGATAAACCCGGCGGCAGCCAGAGGTTTCAGCGCCCCTTTCCACAAGTTGATAGAGGTATCGATCTGTGGATCTTTCGGTAAGCCGTGATACAGCTCCGGCTGGTTCGCGTGATGCAGAACGTACATGACGTGCGTACCGCCCACACCTTGTGGGTTGTAAACACCGGCATGTTCGAAACCGCGCGCTTTGAGTTTCTCCACGCGCTGCTCCCCCATCTCCAGCATCTCTTTCTTGGTGCCGAAATGGATTGCCCCGGTCGGGCAAGTTTTCACGCAAGCCGGTTCCTGACCGATACTGACGCGATCCACACACAGCGTACATTTATAGACGCGGTTGTCCTCTTTATTGAGGCGCGGAACATTAAATGGACACCCGGCGATGCAGTAGCCGCAGCCAATACAATGTTCGGACTGGAAATCAACAATCCCGTTAGCGTACTGGATGATCGCGCCGGCAGACGGGCATGCTTTCAGGCAGCCCGGATCTTCACAGTGCATACAGCCGTCTTTACGAATCAGCCATTCCAGCTTGCCGTTCTGTTCGGTTTCGCTAAAACGCATCACCGTCCAGGATTTCGCGCTAAGATCGGCCGGGTTGTCATACACCCCGACGCAATGACCTACCTCGTCACGAATGTCATTCCACTCGGAACAAGCCACCTGGCAGGCTTTACAGCCTACGCAGGAGGAGACGTCGATCAGTTTTGCGACTTCCGCTTTATAATCACGCGCCTGGGGAGGCGGCGTGATCGGGTTTGTTGCAGACCGTTTGATGATGTCCTGCGTTTCCAAAGACATATGTTCGCCTCCCTTACGCCTTCTCGATGTTAACTAAAAACGCTTTATATTCCGGCGTTTGCGAGTTGGAATCACCGACATTTGGCGTCAGGGTGTTCGCGATATAGCCTTTCCGCGCAACCCCTTCAAAGCCCCAGTGCAGCGGAATACCCACGGTTTCAACCTGCTGACCATTGACGTTCAGCGTTTGCAGACGTCGGGTCACCACGGCAACCGCCCGGATAAATCCACGTTTGCTGCTGACTTTCACTGCGTCGCCGTTGGCAATCCCTTTCGAGGCCGCCAGGTTTTCGCTGATTTCCACAAACTGCTCTGGCTGAGCAATCGCGTTCAGCAGTGCGTGCTTGGTCCAGGTGTGGAAATGTTCGGTCAGACGATAGGTTGTACCGACATACGGGAACTGATCTTTCTTGCCCATACGCCGCGCATCTTCTTCGTACAGACGAACGACCGGGCTGGAGATCACGTTCGGGTGCAGCGGGTTGGTGCCCAGCGGCGTTTCCATCGGCTCGTAGTGTTCCGGGAACGGCCCTTCCGCCAGCTTATCGATGGCGAACAGACGTCCCAGCCCTTCCGGCTGCATGATAAACGGCCCGGTTGCGCTACCCGGTGCGGCGGTGTTGAAGTCCGGGATATCGTTCCCCGTCCACTTCGACCCGTTCCACTGAATCAGCATCCGTTTCGGGTCCCACGGTTTACCCTGTGGATCTGCCGAGGCGCGGTTATACAGTACGCGGCGATTCAGCGGCCATGCCCATGCCCAACCCAACGTATTGCCGAGACCTGACGGGTCGGCGTTGTCACGGTTAGCCATCTGGTTGCCCTGCTCGGTCCAGCTGCCGGTATAAATCCAGCAGGAGGACGACGTCGTTCCGTCATCGCGTAACTGGGCAAAACTGCTCAGCAACTGGCCTTTTTTCGCCAGCAGGACGCCGTTGGCGTCATAGAGATCTTCCAGCGCGTAGCCGTTGTTCTCTTTCGCAATCTCTTCAGACTCAGGATGATCCGGCTGTTTGTATTCCCAGCTCATCTTCAGCAGCGGTTCAACGCCTTTACCCCCTTCGCTGCGATACATCTCACGCAGACGGTGGTAAATACCGGCCAGAATTTGGCCGTCGTTGCGGGCTTCGCCCGGTGCATCCTGACCTTTCCAGTGCCACTGCAACCAGCGGCCAGAGTTGGCGATAGAGCCATCTTCTTCGGCAAAACAGGTTGACGGCAGGCGGAAGACTTCAGTCTGGATCGACGCCGGATCGACGTCGTTAGACTCGCCGTGGTTCTGCCAGAACGTGGAGGTTTCCGTCACCAGCGGGTCAATGACCACCATGTACTTCAGCTTGCTCAGCGACTGCACCACTTTGTTTTTGTCCGGGAAGGACGCAACCGGGTTAAAGCCCTGACAGATGTAGCCGGTCACTTTACCGCTATCCATCATGTTGAAGTATTTAATGACGTCGTAGGCCTGATCCCACTTCGGCAGCCATTCAAAGCCCCAGTCATTCTCTTTCTGCGCCGCATCGCCGTAGAATGATTTCATCAGACTGACGAAGAACTTCGGATAGTTGCCCCAGTAGTTCACCTGGTCAGCCAGCGTGGCTTTCGGCGTGTTTGCGCTCAGATAGGTTTGCAGATCCGCCTGCTTCTCGGACGGCAGAGTCAGATAACCGCTCAGGCTGGTGGAAAGCAGACCTAAATCCGTTAACCCCTGGATGTTAGAGTGGCCGCGTAAGGCGTTGACGCCGCCGCCTGCCATCCCCATGTTGCCGAGCAGCAACTGGATCATCGCCATCGTACGGATGTTCTGCGCACCAACGGTATGTTGCGTCCAGCCCAGCGCGTACAGGAAGGTAGTGGTACGATCGGCGGCACTGGTGGAGGCCAGCACTTCACACACTTTCAGGAAATCGGCCTTTGGCGTACCGCAGATGTTTTCGACAACATCTGGCGTATAGCGGGAAACGTGTTGTTTCAGCAAATTCCATACGCAGCGCGGATGGCTCAGCGTCTCATCACGTTTTGCATAGCCGTTTTCGTCGAACTGATAGTTCCAGGATGACTTGTCATACTGGCGTTTTTTGGCGTCGTAGCCGCTAAACAGACCATCATCGAAAGCAAAATCGTCCCGCACCAGCAGGCTGGCGTTGGTGTAATGCTTAACGTATTCGGCATTGATTTTATTGTTTTCAATCAGATACAGCAGTACGCCGGACAGGAAGGTAATGTCTGTACCGGAACGAATAGGCGCGTAAATATCCGCGACCGAGGCTGTACGTGTAAAACGTGGATCGACGACAATCAGCGTGGCGTCGTTGTTGTTTTTCGCTTCTATCGCCCAGCGGAATCCCACCGGATGTGCTTCAGCGGCGTTACCGCCCATCACCATAACGACGTTGGCGTTTTTGATATCAACCCAGTGGTTGGTCATCGCACCGCGACCAAATGTTGGAGCAAGACTTGCTACCGTTGGTCCGTGTCAGACGCGTGCCTGGTTGTCTACTGCCAGCATGCCGAGGGAACGCGCGAACTTCTGCGTCAACATGCCTGTTTCGTTACTGGCGGCGGAGGCGCAAAGCATCCCCGTGGAAAGCCAGCGGTTTACCGTTACGCCCTGTTCGTTCTTTTCAATAAAGTTGGCGTCACGGTCGGCTTTCATCAGCTTTGCGATGCGGGTGAACGCGTCATCCCAGCTAATGCGTTGCCATTTATCTGAACCGGGCGCGCGATACTCCGGGTAACGCAAGCGGTTTTCACTGTGTACATAGTCCAGCAAACCTGCGCCCTTCGGACACAATGCGCCACGGCTGACCGGATGATCCGGGTCCCCTTCGATGTGATAAATTGCTTCTTTTGCGTTTTTTGCTCCATCGCCCAGGCTATACATTAATAGCCCGCAACCTACGGAACAGTATGTGCAGGTGTTTCGGATCTCTTTAGCGCGTAACAGCTTATAATTTCGCGCTTGAGCCAGTGCCATTTTGGGTGCAAAACCCAGAGCAGCGACTGTTGTTCCCGCCATACCGCCCGCGCAGATTTTAAAAAATTGTCTGCGGCTGACGTCCATTGCTTTCCTCTTTTTTCCAGGGATGTAACTTCGCGAGGAAACTAACAGCAATATCCATAACTTTTTTGCGTCAAATCAATAACGAATCGGTTCCGCTACTAAATAGTTCTTTTTGTCGAGTTTATATACCACCAAAGGAGTATCAGAAAGACAATGAATTAGCGCGGGAAGGTGTAAAAGTGCTATAAATTTCAGCGATATTTTTTTGACCAGGAATGGGGATAAACGGAGAGAATGACGACACAAAAAGCAACGTTAATTGGACTTATTGCCATCGTACTCTGGAGCACGATGGTCGGGCTTATTCGTGGGGTAAGTGAAGGACTTGGGCCTGTTGGCGGCGCCGCCGCTATTTATTCGCTAAGCGGATTATTGCTCATCTTTACCGTTGGGTTCCCCAATATTCGTCGTTTTCCTGTTCGTTATTTAATCGCTGGCAGCGTACTGTTTGTCAGTTATGAAATATGTCTGGCGCTCTCGCTGGGATATGCAGCAACGCGTCACCAGGCAATTGAAGTCGGCATGGTCAACTATTTATGGCCCAGCCTGACGATTCTTTTTGCTATTTTGTTCAATGGACAAAAAACAACCTGGCTGGTTGTTCCAGGATTAATTGTCGCGTTAACCGGCGTCTGTTGGGTTTTAGGCGGTGAACATGGACTCCATGCTGATGAAATTATCAGCAATATTGCAACCAGCCCATTAAGCTATTTTCTCGCTTTTCTCGGCGCATTTATCTGGGCAACCTACTGTACCGTCACTAACAAATATGCCAGAGGGTTTAATGGCATTACGATATTTGTCCTCCTCACTGCTGCAAGTTTATGGGTACATTATTTTCTGACGCCGCAGCCGGAGATGATTTTTAGCACGCCTGTCGTTATCAAACTGTTTTCTGCTGCCCTGACGTTAGGATTTGCTTATGCAGCATGGAACGTGGGTATTTTGCATGGCAACGTCACGATTATGGCTGTGGGGTCCTATTTTACCCCGGTGCTGTCATCTGCGCTGGCCGCTGTCCTGTTAAGCGCGCCGCTGTCATTTTCATTCTGGCAAGGTGCGGTTATGGTGTGTGTGGGTTCCCTGCTTTGTTGGTTAGCGACGCGTCGCGCCTGAAGTCAGTGGTTGGGGCGGATTATCTTTCGAGTTCTGTGGCTGCCCCGACTCTCTTCCTGCTGTATTAATTTCGGTTAAATGAATATTGCGATCGGCGTTATTTCTTCGAAAATTCTTATTTGCTTTTTTTCTGGCTTCTTGCCATATAGTTATTTAAATGAAAATTTGTTGTTGCTGATGAATGGCGAGCGGAGTGTATAATAGTTCATCAATTGTTTTTCATTTGTTAAAATTATGATATTTAATTGATGCAATAAAGCATTTTATGTTCATTTGTAACTGTATTTTCGTATATAGTCAGCAAGCGTGACTAGAGACAATAAAACCATCACCCGCAAAACAATTCCTTTTGAAAATATATTATCTCAGGATATACCCATCTAAAATTAATACCATGAGATCTATTATGTAGATCTGGATCACACAACTTCAAATAATTTGTAATCTTATGAAACTTATTATTGAATTAGTACCACGACGTCTATTAAAAATAGTCTGCCATTGACAAGCGGCCTCGTTTAGAAATGGTTTAGGAAACACGCTAAGAAAATTATAAGGATTAATTAAAATGAAACTTAAATTAGTTGCAGTGGCAGTGACTACCCTGTTGGCAGCAGGTGCGGTAAACGCAGCTGAGGTATATAACAAAGACGGCAACAAACTGGACCTGTACGGTAAAGTAACCGCTCTTCATTATTTCTCTGACGACAAGGGTGATGATGGCGATAAAACTTATGCGCGTCTGGGCTTCAAAGGCGAAACTCAGATCAATGACCAACTGACCGGTTTCGGCCAGTGGGAATATGAATTCAAAGGCAACAACGACGAGTCCAACGGCACCAAAGGCAACAAAACGCGTCTGGCGTTCGCTGGTCTGAAATTTGATCAGTTCGGTTCTCTGGACTACGGCCGTAACTACGGCGTCGTTTACGACATCGGCGCATGGACTGACGTTCTGCCTGAGTTCGGTGGCGATACCTGGACCCAGAGCGATGTGTTCATGACTGGCCGTACTACCGGCGTTGCAACCTACCGTAACACCGACTTCTTCGGTCTGGTTGAAGGTCTGAACTTCGCTGCTCAGTATCAGGGTAAAAACGAACGTAGTAACAGCGATAAAATCTACGGCGCTGACATCACTAAAGCGAATGGCGACGGTTTCGGTATCTCCTCTACCTATGAGTTCGACGGTTTCGGCGTGGGTGCATCTTATGCAAAATCTGACCGTACTGACGCGCAGGTGAATTCTGCTGCGAACGAACTGAACGCAGGCGGTAAAAACGCAGAGGTTTGGGCTGCTGGTCTGAAATACGATGCGAACAACATCTACCTGGCGACCACCTACTCTGAAACCCGCAATATGACTGCTTACGGCAGCGATCACATTGCGAACAAAGCGCAGAACTTCGAAGCTGTTGCTCAGTACCAGTTCGACTTCGGTCTGCGTCCGTCCATCGCTTACCTGAAATCCAAAGGTAAAGACATCGGTAGCTGGGGCGACCAGGATCTGGTTGAGTACATCGATGTGGGCGCGACCTACTACTTCAACAAAAACATGTCTACCTACGTTGATTACAAAATCAACCTGGTTGACGACAGCCGCTTCACCGAAGCAGCTGGCGTTAGCACTGACAACATCGTTGCTGTTGGTCTGACCTACCAGTTCTAATCTTTCTTGATTTGAACATAAGCCAGCCCATGATGGGCTGGCTTTTCTCCAGATGTTGATCCGGTCATAAGGAGTATGCCGTGCAAACGTTCACAGGACGTTGCCTCTGTGGGCAGAGTCATTTTACCGTTGACGTTGAAATGCTCGATGTTTATGCCTGTCACTGCACGCTGTGTCAAAAATGGTCTGGTGGTATTGCGATGTACCTGGAAGCCTGCGGTCGTCCGCTTATGGCTCCCCATTCATCAGAGCCCTCTCACTTCTCTTCTTCTTTGCGTGGCGAACGCTACTTCTGTTCAGGTTGTGGGTGTCCGCTGTGGTTCCGGCTGACGGAAAGCGACCGCTATTTTATGCCCTGGACGCTGTTGGAATTAACCGAAGATGAACGGCGTCGTCTGATCCTGGCAGCCGAAATCTATACCGAAACGCAACCTGCGTTCTGGCGGTTGACGGGGCAATACGCTCGCCTGAGCGGTAAAGAGATCGAAGCGATGGATTACCCCTGTCAATTAGCACATTAGGTTAGCCGCGTTTTACTTTTGCCAGACTAAACCACATCCCTACCGCTAACAGAATTAACATGCTTCCGGCACTGCTCAGCGCCACGCTGTGCGACCAGGTAAACGCCTGTCTGGCGGCGTCCAGTATCGCCTCACCAAGTGAAGGCGAGAGCGTATCCGCCAGCTGCACCGCTTCTCCCATTGACGACGATGCGCGTTCGATTTCCTCTGCGTTCAGGCCGGAAGGAAGCAGGATAGATGCGGAAAAGCTGCGGCTTAACAACAAGCCAAAGATCGCAATGCCAAGCCCGGCGCCCAGTTCATAGGCCATGGTTTCTATCGCCCCGGCCGCCGCCGCTTTTTCTGCGGGCGCAGCGGCCATAATGGCGGCGGTAGAGGCGAGCAACGCGCTGGCGGCGCTAAAACCCAGCAGCGCCATCAGGCACCAGGCCTGCCATTGCTGCGTGCTGAAATCCGTCATTGCCAGGCCATAAAAGCTCAGCGCGCTTAGCGCCATGCCGCCAGTCGCCACTGTTCGCAATCCCAGTCGTGAAACCAGCATCCCGGCAAGGGGGCCGCTGAATCCACTTGCGAGCATCACCGGCAGCATAAACAGCCCTGCTTCATACGGCGTTAAGCCATGAACAAACTGAAGCTCCTGCGCCATCAGCAACTCGAAGCCGACCAGCGTGATCATCGCCGTCATCGCCATCACAACGCCGCTCAGAATGATGCGATGCGTAAACAGACGCATATCGATCATCGGGCGTGCTGCCGCGAGCTGCGTGCGGATAAACATGCCCAACAACAGCGCGCCGATCATCAGCGTCAGGGCGATAACGCCGCTGGCCAGTTGCCCTTTCAGCGCGGTTTTCGCGCTGTATACCAGCAGCAGGATGGCGATAATCAGCATGACCGCATGGCTAAAGTTCAATGGCTGATCGCGGCGACCGGGCTGGCGAGGCACAAAGCGCGCCGTTAACGCCATCACCACCAGGACAATGGGCACATTGATCAGGAAGACCGATCCCCAGTAAAAGTGCTCCAGTAACATACCGCCGACCAGCGGGCCGAACGCGGCGCCGCCCGACCCTACGGCCGCCCAGACGCCAAGCGCCATATTACGGTGACGGGCCTCAGAAAACGTGGCGCGGATACCGGCCAGCGTCGCCGGAACAATCATCGCCGCGCCGATAGCCAGAATCGCGCGGGTAGCAATCAGCCAACTGGCGCTGTGGGCGAACGCTGCCGCCAGCGACGCAAGACCGAATAAGCCTCCCCCCAGCAACAGCAGGCGTTTAAAGCCGATTCGATCGCCCAGCGCGCCCATCGGCAATACCATCCCTGCCATCACCAGAGAATAAATATCAATGATCCACAACAGCTCGTTGCCACTGGCGCCCAACGTCATGCTCAGCGTGGGTGCGGCAACGTGCAGCACCGTTGCATCAATCGCAACAGGGATGTAGACCAGTACAATAATCATTAACGTTAACCACTGACGAAACATAAAACGTCCTTTGAAAGCAAAAACTGAACACATGTTCAACTCTCGCGATCCTACGGAAAGTTGAACGCATGTCCAGCTTTTTGTTACACTGCGCCAACTGCGAAAATGGGAGAAAGCCATGAGTTATCTGAATCGGGATGAGCGCCGTGAGGTGATCCTGCAAGCGGCAATGCGCGTCGCGCTGGAAGAGGGATTGAGCGGCATGACGGTAAGGCGAATCGCGCAGGAAGCCGGCGTCGCGACCGGACAACTCCACCACCATTTCAGCAGTTCGGGCGAGCTTAAATCTCAGGTATTCGTTCGTCTGATTCGCACCTTGCTGGATGCCAGCCTGGTGCCCGAGCACTGCACCTGGCGCATGCGGCTGCACGCCATGCTGGGGAGTGACGATGGCGGATTAGAGCCCTACATTAAACTCTGGCGGGAAGCGCAGATCCTGGCGGATAACGACCCGGAAATTAAAAGCGCCTACCTGCTGACCATGCAAATGTGGCATGAAGAAACGACCGCCATCATTGAAGGCGGTCAGGAGGCAGGAGAATTTTCATTGGCCTCAGCCGCCGCTGATGTCGCCTGGCGATTAATCGCATTAGCCTGCGGGCTGGACGGCATGTACGCCCTCGGTATGCCTGAAATGACCGACCCTGCCTACCAGCAGCATCTGGACCGCATGATTACGCTGGAGTTATTTCGCTGATGTTATACGTTAGTTAACAATGCATCTTTTGTATTTACATTTGGTAACACTTAAGCAACTTATTAACCGCCCTTCACTCCTCGTGGTCTCGCTTTTTTATCTATCCTTTCAATCAATATTCTTAAAAGTCTTCAATAAATTCTAAAAAGGGCCCGCGCGCCCTTCCTGGACTTATTTCTTTTTTTTCATGAACGACGTGTGCGTGTGAGGGCAATATGGCGCTACAAAATGAGAAAAATAATCGTTATCTTTTGAGTGACTGGAGGCCAGAACAACCCGCTTTCTGGGAAAACAAAGGTAAACACATTGCCCGAAGAAATCTTTGGATATCAGTGGCTTGTTTATTGCTCGCATTCTGCGTCTGGATGTTATTTAGCGCCGTCGCCGTTAATTTGAATAAAATTGGTTTTAATTTCACCACTGACCAGCTCTTTTTATTAACCGCTTTACCTTCGCTGTCCGGGGCTATATTACGCGTGCCCTACTCCTTTATGGTACCTATATTTGGCGGGCGTCGCTGGACGATTTTTAGCACAGTTATTCTGATTATTCCCTGTATCTGGCTCGGTTTTGCGGTGCAAAATACATCCACCCCTTTTGGAGTATTTATTATCATTGCGCTGCTATGCGGTTTTGCTGGCGCTAACTTTGCCTCCAGTATGGGCAACATCAGTTTTTTCTTCCCGAAAGCAAAGCAAGGTAGCGCCCTCGGCGTGAACGGCGGTTTAGGCAACCTTGGCGTCAGCGTGATGCAACTTGTCGCCCCGCTGGTGATTTTCCTGCCCATGTTCACTTTTCTGGGCGTACAGGGTGTGCCGCAGCCCGATGGCTCGCTGCTTTCGCTGACGAATGCCGCGTGGATCTGGGTGCCGTTATTGCTTATCGCGACCCTCGCAGCCTGGACCGGGATGAATGATATCGCCAGTTCGAAAGCCTCTGTCGCTTCTCAACTGCCGGTGCTGAAACGCTTTCACCTTTGGCTGCTCAGCCTGCTCTATCTCGCCACCTTCGGTTCTTTTATCGGTTTCTCCGCAGGATTCGCCATGCTGGCGAAAACCCAGTTTCCCGACGTCAATATTCTGCAACTGGCCTTCTTTGGCCCGTTTATCGGCGCGCTTGCGCGTTCTGCGGGCGGCGTTATTTCTGACAAGTTCGGCGGCGTTCGCGTCACGCTGATTAACTTCGTTTTCATGGCGCTGTTTACCGCCCTGCTGTTTCTGACATTACCGGGCTCCGGCTCAGGAAGTTTTATCGCCTTCTATCTGGTGTTTATGGGGCTTTTCCTGACGGCGGGCTTGGGAAGCGGCTCGACCTTCCAGATGATTGCGGTCATTTTCCGCCAGATCACGATCTACAGAGTGAAACTGCGCGGCGGCTCAGATGCGCAGGCCCAGCGTGAAGCCGTGACCGATACGGCCGCCGCCCTCGGTTTTATCTCTGCGATTGGCGCAGTCGGCGGTTTCTTTATCCCTAAAGCTTTTGGTTCTTCTCTGGCGTTGACCGGCTCGCCGGTTGGCGCAATGAAAATCTTTCTGGTGTTTTACATCGTTTGCGTACTGGTGACCTGGCTGGTTTATGGTCGCCGTAAACCGGCAGCAACAAAAAAATAAAACATATTCATCACAGGTTCGGACGTAGGCCGCCTGACACATTATGGAGCAGGAGAAATGTCATGAGTAAACTGTTGGATCGCTTTCGCTATTTTAAGCAAAAAGGCGACACTTTTGCGGACGGTCACGGTCAGGTGATGCACACCAACCGGGACTGGGAGGACAGTTATCGTCAGCGCTGGCAGTTCGATAAAATCGTGCGCTCCACGCATGGCGTGAACTGCACCGGCTCCTGTAGCTGGAAAATCTACGTTAAAAATGGTCTGGTGACCTGGGAAACGCAGCAGACGGACTACCCCCGAACCCGCCCGGATCTGCCTAATCATGAACCGCGCGGCTGCCCACGCGGCGCCAGCTATTCCTGGTATCTCTATAGCGCTAACCGCCTGAAGTATCCGCTGGTGCGTAAACGCCTGATTGAACTGTGGCGTGACGCCCTTTCCCGCCAGCCTGATCCGGTACTGGCGTGGGAGTCGATCATGAACGATCCGCAAAAGTGCCAAAGCTACAAGCAGGTGCGTGGACGCGGTGGGTTTATTCGTTCTAACTGGAAAGAACTTAATCAGCTGATCGCGGCGGCCAACGTCTGGACCGTCAAAAACTATGGCCCTGACCGTGTCGCCGGGTTCTCGCCGATTCCGGCGATGTCGATGGTCTCCTACGCCGCCGGAACCCGTTATCTCTCGTTGCTCGGCGGAACCTGCCTGAGTTTCTATGACTGGTACTGCGATCTGCCGCCCGCATCGCCGATGACGTGGGGCGAGCAAACCGATGTCCCGGAATCCGCAGACTGGTACAACTCCAGCTATATCATCGCCTGGGGCTCTAACGTGCCGCAAACGCGCACGCCGGACGCACACTTCTTCACAGAAGTGCGTTACAAAGGCACCAAGACGATTGCCATTACGCCGGACTACTCAGAAGTCGCCAAGCTGTGCGACCAGTGGCTGGCGCCGAAGCAAGGTACTGACAGCGCGCTGGCGATGGCAATGGGCCACGTCATCCTCAAAGAGTTTCATCTCGATAACCCCAGCGACTATTTCCTGAATTACTGTCGCCGCTATACCGACATGCCGATGCTGGTCATGCTTGAAGCGCGCGAAGACGGCAGCTATGTGCCGGGTCGCATGATGCGGGCGTCCGATCTGGTCGACGGGCTGGGTGAAACCAATAACCCGGAATGGAAAACCGTCGCTTATAACCGCGCGGGTGAACTGGTGGTGCCGAACGGTTCCATCGGCTTTCGCTGGGGCGAGAAAGGCAAGTGGAATCTTGAGCCGCTGGCGGCAGGCAACGAAACGGAACTGACCCTCTCCTTGCTGGGCCAGCATGATGATGTCGCTGGCGTAACGTTCCCTTACTTTGGCGGTAATGAGAACCCGCATTTTCGCAGCGTGAAGCAAGAACCGGTTCTGGTGCGCCAGTTGCCGGTGAAGCGTCTTACCCTGGCCGATGGCAGCCTCTGCCCGGTCGTCAGCGTCTACGACCTGGTGCTGGCGAATTATGGCCTGGATCGTGGTCTGGATGACGATCACAGCGCCAAAGATTACGCGGAAATTAAGGCCTACACTCCCGCCTGGGGCGAACAGATTACCGGCGTACCGCGTCGTCACATCGAAACGATCGCCAGGGAATTTGCCGATACCGCGCATAAAACGCATGGCCGTTCCATGATCATCCTCGGCGCCGGTGTGAACCACTGGTATCACATGGATATGAACTATCGCGGGATGATTAACATCCTCGTGTTCTGCGGCTGCGTGGGGCAAAGCGGTGGCGGCTGGGCGCACTACGTGGGGCAGGAAAAGTTACGCCCGCAAACCGGCTGGCTACCGCTGGCGTTTGCGCTGGACTGGAACCGTCCGCCGCGTCAGATGAACAGCACATCGTTTTTCTATAATCACGCCAGCCAGTGGCGTTATGAAAAACTAACCGCGCAGGAACTGCTGTCGCCGCTGGCTGATTCCTCACGCTTTACCGGCCATTTAATTGATTTCAACGTGCGAGCTGAACGTATGGGCTGGCTGCCCTCCGCGCCTCAGCTCAATCTCAACCCGCTCACGCTGAAAAGCAAAGCGGAACAGGCCGGATTATCCCCTGCCGATTACACCGTACAGGCGCTGAAGTCGGGGGATATTCGTTTTGCCTGCGAGCAGCCGGACAGCGGTAAAAACCACCCGCGCAACCTCTTCGTCTGGCGCTCGAATTTGCTGGGTTCATCCGGCAAGGGGCATGAATACATGCTCAAATACCTGCTAGGCACTGAAAGCGGCATTCAGGGAGAGGCGCTGGGGTCCAGTGACGGCGTCAAACCGGAAGATGTGGAGTGGCAAACGGACGCCATTGAAGGCAAGCTCGACCTGCTGGTGACGCTGGATTTCCGTATGTCCAGCACCTGCCTGTTCTCGGATATTGTGCTGCCGACCGCCACCTGGTATGAAAAAGACGACATGAATACCTCGGATATGCATCCGTTTATTCATCCGCTGTCTGCTGCCGTTGACCCGGCGTGGGAATCGAAAAGCGACTGGGAAATCTATAAAGGGATCGCCAAAGTGTTCTCCGACGTCTGCGTGGGGCATCTTGGCAAAGAAACCGATGTGGTGCTGCAACCGCTACAGCATGACTCCCCGGCGGAGCTGGCGCAGCCGTTTGATATTCTCGACTGGCGCAAAGGCGAATGCGATCTTATCCCCGGTAAAACCGCGCCGAACATCGCGGTGGTGGAACGCGACTATCCGGCGACGTATGAACGGTTCACCTCCCTCGGCCCGTTGATGGATACGCTGGGCAACGGCGGGAAAGGCATTTCCTGGAATACGGAAAACGAAGTCGATTTCCTCGGTAAACTCAATTACACCAAACGCGAAGGCCCGGCGAAAGGTCGCCCGCTGATTGACACCGCGCTGGATGCCTCTGAGGTCATCCTTGCGCTGGCACCGGAAACCAACGGCCAGGTGGCAGTCAAAGCCTGGGAAGCGCTGGGCGCGATTACCGGGCGCGATCATACTCATCTGGCGCTGAACAAAGAAGACGAGAAAATCCGCTTCCGGGATATTCAGGCCCAGCCGCGCAAAATTATCTCCAGCCCGACCTGGTCCGGTCTTGAAAGCGAGCATGTCTCTTACAATGCCGGGTACACCAACGTCCATGAGCTGATCCCGTGGCGCACGCTGTCCGGTCGTCAGCAGCTCTATCAGGATCACGCCTGGATGCGCGCCTTCGGGGAAAGTCTGGTGGCCTACCGTCCGCCGATTGACACCCGTAGCGTCAGCGAAATGCGCGAAATCCCGCCGAACGGTTTCCCGGAAAAAGCGCTGAACTTCCTCACGCCGCACCAGAAATGGGGCATTCACTCCACCTATAGCGAAAACCTGCTCATGCTGACGCTGTCGCGCGGCGGGCCGATTGTCTGGATCAGTGAAACTGATGCCCGTGAGCTCGGCATTGAGGATAACGACTGGATCGAGGCCTTCAACGCCAACGGCGCCCTCACCGCGCGTGCGGTGGTCAGCCAGCGCGTGCCGCCGGGTATGACCATGATGTACCACGCTCAGGAACGCATCATGAATATCCCGGGTTCTGAAGTCACAGGGATGCGCGGCGGGATCCACAACTCCGTTACGCGCGTCTGCCCGAAACCGACCCATATGATCGGCGGCTATGCGCAGCTGGCTTACAGCTTTAACTACTACGGTACGGTCGGATCGAACCGCGACGAGTTCATCATGATTAGAAAAATGAAAAATATTAACTGGCTGGATGATGAAGGTCGGGATCAGGTACAGGAGGCGAAAAAATGAAAATACGCTCACAGGTAGGCATGGTTCTCAACCTTGATAAGTGCATCGGCTGCCACACCTGCTCCGTCACCTGTAAAAACGTCTGGACCGGGCGTGAAGGTATGGAGTACGCGTGGTTTAACAACGTTGAGACAAAACCCGGTATCGGCTATCCGAAAAACTGGGAAGATCAGGAGGAGTGGCAAGGCGGCTGGGTTCGCGATGTCAACGGCAAGATAAGACCGCGTCTGGGCGGCAAGATGGGCGTTATCACCAAAATTTTCGCCAACCCGGTGATCCCGCAAATCGATGATTACTACGAACCGTTTACCTACGATTATCAGCATCTGCACAGCGCGCCGGAGAGCAAAAACCAGCCCACCGCCCGCCCGCGTTCGCTGATTGACGGCAAAAGGATGGACAAAATTGTCTGGGGGCCAAACTGGGAAGAATTGCTCGGCGGCGAATTTTCAAAACGTGCCCGCGATCGTAACTTCGAGAAGATGCAAAAGGAGATGTACGGCCAGTTCGAAAACACCTTCATGATGTATCTGCCGCGTCTGTGCGAGCACTGCCTGAACCCAAGCTGTGTGGCGACCTGCCCGAGCGGCGCGATTTATAAGCGTGAAGAAGATGGCATTGTGCTGATCGATCAGGACAAATGTCGCGGCTGGCGTCTGTGCATCAGCGGTTGTCCGTACAAAAAAATCTACTTCAACTGGAAAAGCGGCAAATCAGAAAAATGTATTTTCTGTTATCCGCGTATCGAATCCGGTCAGCCGACCGTCTGCTCGGAAACCTGTGTTGGCCGTATTCGCTATCTCGGCGTGTTGCTGTATGACGCGGACCGCATTGAAGAAGCGGCCAGCACCGAACACGAAACCGATCTCTATGAGCGTCAGTGCGACGTGTTCCTTGACCCGAACGATCCGGCGGTGATTGAAGAAGCGCTGAAACAGGGTATTCCGCAAAACGTGATTGAGGCCGCTCAGCGTTCCCCGGTCTACAAAATGGCGATGGACTGGAAGCTGGCGCTGCCGTTACACCCGGAATACCGCACCCTGCCGATGGTCTGGTACGTGCCGCCGCTGTCGCCAATTCAGTCTTATGCCGATGCTGGCGGCCTGCCGCAAACCGAAGGTGTGCTTCCGGCGATCGAAAGCCTGCGTATTCCGGTGCAGTACCTTGCCAATATGCTGAGCGCAGGCGATACCGGCCCGGTGCTGCGCGCCCTGAAACGGATGATGGCGATGCGCCACTATATGCGTTCGCAGACGGTGGAAGGCGTTACGGACACCCGTGCTATTGAGGAAGTCGGCTTAAGTGTGGAACAGGTGGAAGAGATGTATCGCTACCTGGCGATCGCCAACTACGAAGACCGTTTCGTGATCCCAACCAGCCACCGTGAAATGGCGCGTGACGCCTTCCCTGAGCGTAACGGCTGCGGCTTCACCTTCGGCGATGGCTGCCACGGTTCCGACACCAAATTTAACCTGTTTAACAGCAGCCGCATTGACGCCATCAACATCACCGAAGTACGCGATAAGGCGGAGGGCGAATAATGCAGATCCTCAAGATTATTGGCTTGCTGATAGAGTACCCGGATGAGCTGTTGTGGGAGTGCCGTGACGACGCCATCGCGCTTATTCGCCATGACGCGCCAATGCTCACCGACTTCACCACTGAGCTGTTAAACGCCCCGCTGCTGGATAAACAGGCGCAGTGGTGCGAAGTCTTTGATCGTGGGCGCGCGACGTCGCTGTTGCTGTTTGAACACGTTCATGCGGAATCGCGCGATCGGGGCCAGGCAATGGTCGATCTGCTGGCCCAGTATGAAAAGGTGGGACTGCAACTTGACTGCCGCGAGTTACCCGACCATCTGCCGCTCTATCTGGAGTATTTGAGCGTGCTGCCGGAAGCAGAAGCGCGGGAGGGATTGCAGAATATCGCGCCGATCCTCGCGCTGCTGGGCGGGCGTTTAAAACAACGGGAAACGCCGTGGTATCAGCTGTTTGACGCCCTGCTATCGCTGGCGGGTAGCCCACTTTCCAGTGACAGTGTCACGAAGCAGATCGACGGCGAGGCGCGTGACGATACGCGTCAGGCGCTGGATACCGTCTGGGAAGAGGAACAGGTGAAGTTTATCGAAGATAACGCCACCGCCTGTGACAGTTCTCCGTTACAACACTATCAACGACGCTTTAGCCAGGACGTGGCGCCACAGTATGTCGACGTCAGCGCGGGAGGCCCGAAATGATACAGTACCTGAACGTCTTTTTTTACGACATCTACCCCTACCTCTGCGGCACGGTGTTTATTCTCGGCAGTTGGTTGCGCTATGACTACGGGCAATACACCTGGCGCGCCTCGTCCAGCCAGATGCTGGACAAACGCGGCATGGTGCTATGGTCAAACCTGTTCCATATCGGCATCCTGGGGATCTTCTTCGGCCATCTGTTCGGTATGTTAACGCCCCACTGGATGTACGCCTGGTTCCTGCCCATTGCGGTGAAACAGCAAATGGCGATGATTCTTGGCGGGGTCTGCGGCGTGCTGACGCTGGTCGGCGGCGCAGGTCTGCTGATTCGGCGCCTGTTTAATCAGCGCGTGCGCGCCAGCTCATCCACGGCGGATATTTTGATCCTCTGTATCCTGCTGATCCAGTGCATCCTCGGGCTGACAACAATACCGTTCTCCGCGCAACACCCGGACGGAAGCGAGATGCTGAAACTGGTCGGTTGGGCGCAGGCGGTTGTGACGTTCCAGGGCGGTGCTTCGGCGCATCTGGACGGCGTGGCGCCAATTTTCCGCGCGCATCTGGTGCTGGGAATGACCATCTTCCTGATTTTCCCGTTCACGCGTCTGGTGCATGTCTGGAGCGCGCCGTTTGAGTATTTCACTCGCCGCTACCAGATTGTCCGCTCACGTCGCTGACCTGACCCCATGCCCGGTGGCGCGACGCTTACCGGGCCTACAAAATACTCCCTGTAGGCCGGATCAGGCGTAAGCCGCCATCCGGCGCAAAACGTTATTTCCCTGCCTCCGGGTGGGTATCAAACGCCGCCATGACGGCCGCTAATTCCGCCTCGGTAAACCCGTGCTTCGCATCATCGACTCCCAGCCCAAACTGCTCCTGCAATAGCGCGTAAAGCGACGCCACATCCGGCACATTACGCTGTTCTATCGCATGGCCTTCCTGATAATGGGTGAAATGGAAATTGGTCAGCGTCAGCTTACCGCCATCCGGCAAATGGCGGCACATCAACAGGTGATGGCGAAAATGCGACTGCGGCCAGTGCGCTGACCAGAAGTTGCCCATCACGTAATCGCTCTGCTGCTGAACCCCCAGATCGAAGCAATACATCGACTGCCAGTGATCGTGATGGCGGAACTGCAAAATCCAGTTATTCCCCTCTTGTCGCAAACGGTATTTGCCATGCGGCGTCTGTTGTTCACATTCTGCCTGCAAACGGATGGGCGCGGTCAATGTCTGCCCGCCAAATCCGACGTCAGCAATCCACGGCTCGCCTTGCAGTTCGACCAGTAACAGCCGGTGCGTGCGTGGCGGCAAGCTGGTCGGGTTTGTCAGTACGACGCGCCCCAGCAGGCTGCGCACGGTAAAGCCTGTCTCCCGTAAAGCACGTTCAAACAGCCCATTTTGTTCGAAGCAATAGCCGCCGCGACGGGCGGTCAGCAATTTTTCCTCCAGCGACAGATCGTCGAGCTGAATTTCGCGCGGCAGTAAGACATCCAGATTTTCAAACGGAATGGTGCTGTTATGCTGCAAATGCAGCGCTCGTAAAGTGTCAAGATTAGCTTCGGCAGCGCCCGACCAATTTATGCGGGCAAAATAGGCGGTCAAAAAAGACGTCATAAGGCATTCCTGTCTGTAGGGGTTCACGCAAAAAAACTGATTCTACGCTGATGGCGGCAATCTGTTACCCCGCCGCCTGGCGTAATATGTCACGGATGCGGTTCTCAACCTGGAGTATGATTTATTTTTGGCGGTATTACGTACAATAACGTGCGTTGCACATGTATCCTTTAGCCACTATTTTCAATAGTGTCGTTACGATAAGACGATAATCCCCCTGAACGAGGCATACCTATGAGTCGTTTTCGTCCTGTAGAGCTACATCATGCCAGCCGTCTGTTAAATCACGGCCCGACGGTTCTGATCACCAGCCGGGACGATCGCACGGAGCGGCGGAATGTTATGGCGGCGGCGTGGTCTATGCCCGTCGAGTTTGAGCCTCCTCGTCTTGCCATTGTGCTGGATAAAACCACCTGGTCGCGCGAGCTTATAGAACGCAGCGGTATGTTTGGCATCGTGATTCCCGGCGTAGCGGCAACGAACTGGACGTATGCGGTAGGCAGCGTCTCTGGCCGCGAAGAAGATAAATTCAACTGCTATGGCATCCCGGTGGTAAAAGGCCCGGTGCTCGGTTTACCCATGATCGAAGAGAAATGCCTCGCCTGGATGGAATGCCGACTGCTGCCCGCAACGTCGGCACAGGAAAAATATGACACGCTTTTTGGCGAAGTGGTTTCGGCGGCGGCGGATGAACGTGTTTTTATTGAAGGCCGCTGGCAGTTTGATGACGATAAACTGAATACCCTGCATCATTTAGGCGCGGGAACCTTCGTTACCTCGGGCAAAAAAATTACCGCGGGCTGAAGGCGAAATGCCCTCCGGCATCCCCGTTTATCATCCACTCTTCAGATAACGCTATGGCTCAGGATAACAGAAAAGCGAAACATACCATCTGGACCACTCGCGAGGATATGGTGAGACGAGGAATGGCTCTCAGCCTGCCGTGGTTTGCTTTTGTGAATATCAGTTTTGCGCTGATGATCTTTTTTCGTGACGCGTTATTCCACGATACCCACGCGCGCTATCTGGCAGAGATGCGTATTGTCCGCACTATTGATGACGCTGTTATCGGCATTATGCTGGTCTGTGCCCTGCTGTTGATTACCTCCCGGCGGCAATCCTGGCTGACGCAGGGATTATTAATCACCCTTAGCCTGTTCTGGTCCTGGTGCAGTTATTATTTCATCAGCCACTGGCAATTAACGTTCGCCTATCCTCTCTGCGCGGTGTTATTACTCAGCGCCGTGATCGCACTCTATTTTCATACGCCGAGCGTACTCGCTTTTCTGCTCCCGCTATGGCTGACCGTCCCCGTCGCCAGCGTTGTTTTGAATCAGAAAGTGAATATTCATTTCGCGGTGATCTGGGGCATTTTCTCGCTTATTTTGCTGGGCGGCCGTTTTATGCTGATTCGCTGGTTTGATGAAGCCTGGCGACAGAATCAACACAACAACCTGCTTATTTCGCGCCTGGATAACCTTGCGCATCGCGACCCGCTCACCGGTACGGCAAACCGGCGCGCAATGGAAAAACTGCTGCATAGCGCAATGGCGCAGCAAAATGCGTTTGCGCTGATCATGCTCGATGTCGATTTTTTTAAACGCTATAACGACGCCTACGGGCACCCGGCCGGCGATGCCTGCCTGAGTCAGGTCGCGGATATATTCGCTCAGTCGGTGCGTAGCCCGGAAGATGTGGTCGCCCGCTATGGCGGCGAAGAGTTCGCTGTTATTTTGTTTGACGCGACGTTGCAAGATGCAGAGCGCGTGGCGGCGAGAATACAACAAGCGCTGGAAGCGGCGGCGATCCCTCACCCGGCGTCAACGGTAAGTGACACTGTCACGGTAAGCCAGGGTATCGCCTGCTCAGAGAAAGGAAAAACCGCTGAACAGACGATCGCGGATGCCGATGCCGCGCTGTACCGGGCCAAAGAGGCCGGACGGAATCGTTGGGCGCGCTAACGGCCATCATCGGCATCGCCCGTGCTAAATGATGTCGTTATTTTTCAGCACCGTCTGGAGCGGTGGATGCTGGCAGACCGCATCGGCAATCGCGCTAATGTTCGGGGCGTTGTCCTGAAACCAGTCATGGCCCGGCCCCCAGGTGCGCATCACGCACAGATAACAGTCCAGCAGCGTTAGCTGTCCGCCAAAGGCGTAGAGTTCCGCTATCAGCCGATCGTTGAGCCACATATACAGCGCCTTACGGTATTCAAGGCAGCTTTTCTTCAACTGCTCCGGGGCATTTTGCACCCAGCGTTCAGGGTAATCAGCATACGTGAATGTGGGATAAACGTTCGCTACCAGCCAGATTAACAAACGCTGAAACTGCTGACGCTCGGCGTGTCCGACCGGCGGCGCGAGATCGGGACGGCGATCGAGGATCATCAGCGCAATGGCGGCGCTCTCCGTCATGATTTCTCCGTTTTCCAGCGCCAGCGTTGGAATCTGGCACAGCGGGTTGAGCTTCTGGAGCAGATCCCGCTGCGGCCCCTCGGCATCAAACCCCTTCACATCGATAAATTGATACGGAATCTCCGCCAGAGTCAGCATGACTTCGCTAATTGCCGAGCCCCAGCCGGGTACGCCATAAACTTTGATCATGCGGCCTCCACAACGTGTAAAACGCTAAGTGTAGTTGATTCACCGTGCTACTGGCTGAATCGTGACCACAGCGCGGCTGAGCTGACCACACGTAAAAGCACGACGTCTTAACGCTGCGTTTCCGGGTATGTTTTGCGTCGTTTAACAATTGCAGGTAGGATGCTCCGCCGATGGTTTTATCCCTACCACAGAATGATGGGAAAAACCGTTTCAGCGTTAGCCAGGCAATCGTTTGGTTAGCAAAAGGTGCGGCACAAAAAGTATCTCTTCTGTCCGACAGGTCAACAGGTAACACAATGAAAACACACAATACAAACGCGCTTGAACAACATGCCGCGAAACGACGCTGGTTGAACGCCCATGAAGAGGGTTATCACAAGGCGATGGGCAACCGACAGGTACAAATGATTGCCATTGGCGGCGCAATTGGCACCGGATTGTTTTTAGGGGCTGGCGCACGACTACAAATGGCTGGCCCTGCCCTGGCGCTGGTTTATCTGGTATGCGGTATTTTCTCATTCTTTATTCTTCGCGCGCTCGGCGAGCTGGTTTTGCATCGCCCTTCCAGCGGCAGCTTCGTCTCCTACGCCCGTGAATTTTTAGGCGAGAAAGCGGCATACGTCGCAGGCTGGATGTACTTCATCAACTGGGCGATGACCGGGATCGTCGATATCACCGCAGTGGCGCTGTATATGCACTACTGGGGCGCATTCGGTGACGTTCCGCAATGGGTGTTTGCCCTGGGCGCGCTGGCGATTGTGGGCACAATGAACATGATTGGCGTGAAGTGGTTCGCCGAGATGGAGTTCTGGTTCGCGCTGGTAAAAGTGCTGGCGATTGTCCTGTTTCTGGTTGTCGGCACAATCTTTTTAGGAAGCGGCAAACCGCTGGATGGCAACACAACAGGCTTCCATCTGATCACCGATAACGGCGGGTTCTTCCCGCATGGCCTGTTGCCTGCTCTGGTGCTGGTTCAGGGCGTTGTCTTCGCCTTCGCGTCGATTGAGCTTGTTGGTACGGCGGCCGGAGAGTGCAAAGATCCGCAAACGATGGTGCCAAAAGCGATCAACAGCGTGATCTGGCGTATTGGCCTGTTCTATGTCGGTTCTGTTGTCCTGCTGGTGTTGCTGCTGCCGTGGAATGCGTATCAGGCCGGTCAGAGCCCCTTCGTGACCTTCTTCTCAAAACTGGGCGTGCCTTACATCGGCAGCATCATGAACATTGTCGTGTTGACGGCGGCCCTCTCCAGTCTGAATTCAGGTCTGTACTGCACCGGCCGTATTTTACGTTCGATGTCGATGGGCGGTTCCGCGCCGAAATTTATGGCGAAAATGAGTCGTCAACAGGTGCCGTACGCCGGTATTCTGGCGACGCTGGGCGTGTATGTCATCGGGGTGTTGCTCAACTATCTGGTGCCTTCTCAGGTCTTTGAAATTGTCCTTAACTTCGCATCGCTGGGTATTATCGCCTCCTGGGGCTTCATCGTGGTGTGCCAGATGCGTTTGCGTAAGGCGATTAAAGAAGGCAAAGCGGCTGACGTCAGCTTTAAGTTACCGGGCGCGCCGTTTACCTCCTGGCTCACCCTGCTGTTCCTGCTGAGCGTTCTGGTACTGATGGCGTTTGATTACCCTAACGGCACCTATACCATCGCTTCACTTCCGCTGATTGCTATTCTGCTGGTTGCTGGCTGGTTTGGCGTGCGCAACCGCGTGGCGGAAATTCACCGCACCGCGCCGGTTGTGCCGCAGGAAGAGAATAAACAGGACATGGTATTACGAGAAGAGACGGCGAGTTAACACTGGCAGCCCGGTGGCGTGACGTTTATCGGGATGTTGTTACGCAGTAAAAAGGAGGGGCAAGCCCCTCCTTTTTACTTAATGCTTACAGCGTTATTTCACCGTTACAGCGCGATGCGGATAACATCATCTGGCTGAGTGGCTTCCTGCTCACGGGTTGATTTCTGCTTCACGCTCACGAACAGCGTTTGCCCGTCCGCAGACAGCGCCAGGCTATTCGGGAATGTCGGCGTGTCGTAAGTTTTCACGACCTTATAGCTTTTCGCGTCAATCACGCTCACTTTACCGGCCTGGCGGTGCGTCACATAGGCTTCGTTGCGGGTCGGGTTGAACAGCACGGCCAGTGATTCCGGCGCGGCTACTTTTGCCAGCACATTGCCATTACGGGTATCCACCACCAGAACTTCAGCCGCTTTGGAATCGGTGATAAAAGCGCGATGGCCTGCGGTGTCGAGGCTCAGGTTGATAAAGAAGTGCTCTTTCCCGTCATCCAGCAATGTTTTGCGGCTCAGGATCTTGTTGTCCGCAGTATCGATGGTGATGAACTCGCCGTCTGCGTTAGTGGTGTAAAGACGCTTCGCTTGACTGTCAATGGCCAGACCCGTGCTCATTTTACCGGTATTCTGGATGGTCGTTTTCAGGGCGATTTTTTCACCGTCAACCACCCAAATCACGCTCTCTTTACCGATACCGCTGATATATACGGTGTTGGTCGCATCATCGCTGACCAGTTCGCGTGGTTGCAGCGGACGGACATCTTCGGAACGCTTGCGCTCATCCAGCACCAGACGCCCTTTTACATCACCTGTTTTGGCATCGATTGCCGTCAGCGCGCTGTTTACGGTGTTACCAAACCACAGCGTTTGCGCCGCGTTGTTGATGGTCGCGCCAAACGGTTTGAGATCGTTATGGATGGCCTGCGTCACCTCAAGGGTAACCGGGTCGAGGCGATAAACCACCCCACCTTTGTCCGTTTTGCGGCTTTGCGAAGTAGCCAGCCACAGCGCATTTTCCTGCTGGCTATAGGCCATTTCATAAGCGCCCTTGCCGACGGCTTTACGCAGCATTTCTTCTGCCGCCTGCGTGCTAAATGAAGACGCGACCAGCAGTGAACCTAACAGTAAAGAACCACGCAGGCGCGGCGAAAACAGATGACGTAAATGCATGACGACTCCCTTTGATAAACACGTTTGTAGCTGCTTCACATGGCTTCGGCGAGTGAATCCATGTCCCACTCGCTGTATGTAGATGCGAATAGTAATCATTATTTAGTGCAAAGTGGAGCGTTTCTTTGCAGGCAGTCTACAATTTCTTTAATTTTTTCATGTTCCATTAACGCATCGTGCTATTAAATTTTTCATATATTTACAAAGTAATTAAAGTATTCATCAAATTTCATTTGGCACGTTTACTCGTGATTGGTTTTTTTTCATGAAGATCATTACCGCTCGTCAGGCCGCATTTCCCGCCCTTTTATTCCCTTTCGTTTTCTCGCCGGTGAGCCAGGCGGCCACGGCTGAAGATGAACAAACGATGATTGTTAGCGCGACGCCGCAAACGGTGTCTGAACTGGACACGCCCGCCGCCGTCACCGTGGTTGAAGGGGAAGATATGCGACTGGCGACGCCGCGTATTAACCTGTCTGAATCCTTAAACGGCGTACCCGGTTTGCAGGTGCAAAACCGTCAGAACTATGCGCAGGATTTACAGTTGTCAATTCGCGGATTTGGCTCCCGCTCTGCGTACGGCATTCGCGGTATTCGTCTGTATGTTGACGGCATCCCGGCCACCATGCCGGACGGACAAGGGCAGACGTCCAATATCGATCTGAGCAGCGTCCAGAATGTGGAAGTGCTGCGCGGCCCCTTCTCCGCGCTGTACGGCAACTCTTCCGGCGGCGTGATGAACGTGACGACGGAAACCGGACGCCAGCCGCCGACGATTGAAGCCAGCAGCTATTACGGCAGTTTCGGGAGCTGGCGCTATGGCATGAAAGCCACGGGGGCGATGGGTGACGGAACGCAGGCGGGTGACGTGGATTACACCGTCTCCACGACCCGATTCACCACCCACGGTTTTCGCGATCGCAGCAGCGCGCAAAAGAATCTGGCTAACGCAAAACTGGGGGTGCGTCTGGACGATGCCAGTAAGCTAAGCCTGATTTTCAATAGCGTAGACATTCACGCGAACGACCCCGGCGGCCTGACCGAATCCGAATGGAAAGCCAACCCGCAGCAGTCGCCGCGCGCCGAACAGTTCAACACGCGAAAGACCATCAAGCAGACTCAGGCAGGCCTGCGCTATGAGCGTCAGCTCAGCGAACACGACGATCTGAGCGTGATGATGTATGCCGGTGAACGTGAAACCACACAATACCAGTCCATACCGATGGCGCCGCAGCGGGATAACCCCGCGCATGCAGGCGGCGTAATCGTGCTTCAGCGTCATTATCAGGGTATCGACACCCGCTGGACGCACCGGGGCGAACTGGGCGTACCTGTGACGTTCACCACCGGCCTGAACTATGAAAATATGAGCGAAAATCGCAAGGGATACGAGAACTACCGCCTGAATAACGGCGTGCCGCAGTTTGGCGTAAAAGGCGATTTGCGCCGTAACGAGCGCAACCTGATGTGGAACGCCGATCCCTACCTGCAAACGCAGTGGCAGCTGACCGAAAAACTTTCGCTTGATGCCGGCGTGCGGTACAGCTCAGTCTGGTTTGACTCTAACGATCATTACGTTACGCCAGGAAACAGAGATGACAGCGGTGAGGCTAGCTACCATCAATGGCTCCCTGCCGGGGCGCTCAAGTATGCGTTCACCGATGCATGGAACGTTTATCTGGCCGCAGGGCGCGGTTTTGAAACGCCGACCATCAATGAACTCTCCTATCGCCCGGACGGACAAAGCGGCCTGAACTTTGGCCTGAAACCCGCCACCAATGACACGGTGGAAATTGGCAGTAAAACGCGTATTGGCGATGGTTTACTGACGGCGGCGCTCTTCCAGACGGATACGGATGATGAAATTGTCGTCGCCACCAGCGGCGGCGGGCGCACTACATATAAAAACGCCGGTAAAACCCGCCGCCAGGGCGCGGAATTATCGTGGGATCAGCGTTTCGCCGGTAACTGGCGGGTAAACGCCTCCTGGACCTGGCTGGATGCGACCTACCGCAGCAACGTCTGCAAAAGTGGCGATTGCAACGGTAACCGCATGCCGGGCATTGCGCGTAATATGGGGTTCGCCTCGTTGGGATATGTACCGGATGAAGGCTGGTATGCCGGCACCGATGCCCGCTATATGGGGGACATTATGGCAGACGATCACAACACGGCAAAAGCGCCCTCGTATACCGTGGTTGGTCTGAACACCGGGTATAAGTTTAACTACAGCAACTTAACGGTCGATGTGTTTGGCCGGGTCGATAACCTGTTTGATAAAGAGTATGTCGGTTCGGTGATCGTCAACGAATCAAACGGACGCTATTACGAACCGGCGCCGGGGAGAAACTACGGCGTTGGCGTCAATCTGGCATGGCGTTTTGAGTAAGCGCCAGAGCTAAAAAAGCTTAAAAAATAGCGGGGAATCACCCCGCTATTTTTTAATGTCATGCAGCGTCAATTCTCAGGCATCATCCGCCAGGCGAATCACGACCTTGCCGAAGTTCTTCCCGGTCAGCAGACCGATAAACGCCCCCGGCGCTTTTTCCAGTCCATCGGTGATCTGTTCGCGGTAGTGGATCTTCCCTTCTTTGACCCAGCGCCCCATCTCCTGCTGAAACTCATGAATCCGGTGCCCGTAGTCCTGACCAATAATAAACCCTTGCAGGCGGATGCGTTTTTTTAACAGCGTCGCCATTAATAGTGGCAGCCGGTCAGGTCCGTCGGGGAGTTTTGTGGCGTTATATCCGCTCACCAGACCACACAACGGGATACGTGCCGAAGTATTCAACAGCGGCAGAACCGCATCAAACACCTTGCCGCCGACATTTTCATAATACACATCAATTCCCTGCGGGCAGGCTTTCGCCAGTTGTTCCGCAAAATCCGCCGCGTGGTGATCGAGGCATATGTCAAAACCGAGAATCTCGGTCGCGTAGCGGCATTTTTCTGCGCCGCCTGCGACACCCACCACATGACAGCCTTTCAGTTTGCCGATTTGCCCGACGGTTGCGCCGACCGGCCCGGTGGCGGCCGCAACGACCAGCGTTTCCCCTGCTTTGGGCTGGCCGATATCCAGCAGTCCCATATAGGCGGTAAAGCCCGGCATCCCCAGCACGCCCAGCGCCCATGACGGATGCTCAGGGTTGTCACCGAGTTTCACCAGCCCTTTCCCGTCGGAAATATCATAATCCTGCCAGCCGCTGTAACTTAATACCCATTCTCCCGGACGGTAATCAGGGTGACTGGACTCCACGACCCGGCTGACCGTTCCGCCAACCATCACGCCGTCGATTTCCACTGGCGGTGAGTAGGACGGTTCGTCGCTCATTCTTCCGCGCATGTAGGGATCGAGGGACAGGAAAATTGTACGTAACAGCACTTGCCCTTCACCGGGCGTCGCCACGTCGTCCTCTTCCATGCGGAAGTTGCTCTCAACCGGCGCGCCATGCGGACGCGAAGCCAGAACCCAACGACGATTACGGTATGCTTGTTGGCCCATGATGTTCTCCTCTGCTTGTGGCATGAATCCCTCAATAGTAGCCGAACATTAATTACCCGCGTGGTTTAAGCGCACAACCAGGTAAACGCATGTTTCCTGCGTCTCATTGATAAAACAGCAGTCGTTTGGCGGCCCCAGCTCCAGGCAGTCGCCCGCTTTCATCTCATGGCGAACCCCGCCTTCGACAAAGACCAGCTCTCCCTGCTGTAGCCAGATAAGCTGTCTTGCCAGCGCGTAGGATGCCGCAGGCATCGGTACGTCACTCCCCGCCGGAAGCGAGATTTGTACGAGATCGATGGGCAGGTCGCTGCGCGGTGAGACGTGGCGGCGCAGGTAGTGCGTCTGCGGGTCGTGCCAGACGGGTTGATCGGCAAAACGCAGCAGCTTGCCCTCCTGCATTTCTGCCCGCGCGATCAGCGTTGACATGCTGATGCCAAACGCCCCGGAAAGCCGCCCCAGCAGCGTGGCCGTCGGGCTGCTCTCTCCGCGTTCGATTTTGTGGATCATGGCGCGCGATACGCCTGCCCGCTCGGCAAGCTCCGTCAGCGACCAGCCCCGCGATTCACGCTCAATGCGAATTCTTGCACTGATCCGTTGATTTATGCTGTCTTCGATAGTATTCATATCGTAATACTATAGTGAACAACAACTGAGGTTCAACATGTCTATTCGATTTGCTGGCAAAGAAGACTGCGCCGCCATCGCCGAAATCTACAATCACGCGGTATTGCACACGGCGGCAATCTGGAACGATCAAACGGTCGATGTGGATAACCGCATCGCATGGTTTGATGCGCGTCAGCTATCAGGCTATCCGGTTCTGGTCAGTGAAGAGAATGGCGTCGTCACCGGGTACGCCTCCTTTGGTGACTGGCGTAACTTTGACGGTTTCCGCCATACGGTTGAACATTCCGTATATGTCCACCCGGATCATCAGGGGAAAGGCCTCGGACGGGCGCTTCTCAGCCGTCTGATCGAGGAAGCGCGCGCATGTGGCAAGCATGTGATGGTCGCCGGAATCGAGTCGCAAAATCAGGCATCGCTGCATCTGCACGAAACGCTGGGGTTCAGCATTACCGCCCAAATGCCGCAGGTTGGCACCAAATTCGGCCGCTGGCTGGATCTGACGTTTATGCAGCTTCAGCTTGACGATCGTCGCGACCCGGATGCGCGCGGATGAACCAGACGCTGACCCTCGCCTTTCTGATTGCCGCCGGTATTGGGCTGGTTGTGCAAAACACGCTTATGGTGCGCATTACACAGAACTCGTCAACGATTCTCATCGCCATGCTGCTGAACTCGCTGGTCGGGATTGTCCTGTTTGTCAGCATTTTGTGGTTTAAACAAGGCGCGGCGGGGTTTAGCGAGCTGGTTTCCAGCGTGCGCTGGTGGACGTTGATTCCCGGCTTGCTCGGATCGTTTTTCGTTTTCGCCAGTATTAGCGGGTATCAGTACGTTGGCGCAGCGACAACTATCGCGGTTCTGGTTGCCAGCCAGCTTATTGGCGGCCTGGTATTGGACATTTTGAGAAGTCATGGCGTGCCGTTACGTGCGCTGGCAGGCCCGGTTTGCGGAGCGGTGTTGTTGGTGATCGGCGCGTGGCTGGTCGCCAGACGCCAGTTTTAACTGCCGCTTCGCCGGATGGCGGCGGCGCGGCGTAAATGCCTTATCCGGCCTGTACATCCCTCACAGGCCGTGCTTATCAACGTCAGAGAATGCTACCGCCTTTGGTAAGCTGTTCGCGACGCGCTTCCATATCTTCCTTGTACTGACGACCGTGATGCGCAATCGCCGTCCGTAGCCGCTGTTGCTGGGTGTAACGATCTTCCCGGCTCAGTTCGGCGTCATCGCTCAGCGCGATCAGCAGTTCGTTCATATGGGTAATGACGCTCTCTTCGATAGCGGCATCTACGCGCGCAGTGACCTCTTCCAGGTGCGACATAAACTCTCCTTAAACCATCAATTCAATTTAGCTTTTGAAAAATCACTGCCCATCAGGCTTACGCTGTATCCGGTTACGTTGCTGCGTGTGGCGTAGAACGTTTTGCCGTTTGCCAGCGCGATCCACGGCGCTTGCTGATAGAAAATGTCCTGCGCCTGCTGGTAGAGCTGCGCACGTTCTTCCGGCTTGCTCACCCGTTTCGCTTTCTGGACGAGATCATCATACCCTTTATCGCACCAGCGCGCGGCATTTGAGCCGGTTTTTATGCTATTGCAGCCCAGCAGCACATCGGCAAAGTTATCTGGATCGCCATTGTCAGACATCCAGCCGAACAGCGCGGTATCGTGCTCGCCTTTACGCATCCCGGACAGATACTCTCCCCATTCGTAAGAGACGATTTTCGCCGTCACGCCGACTTTTGCCCAGTCGCTCTGGATCATCTCCGCAATGCGCCGGGAATTGGGGTTATAAGGGCGTTGCACCGGCATCGACCAGAGCGTTGCCTCGAACCCCTTCTCCAGCCCCGCCTGCTTCAGCAAATCTTTGGCTTTTTGCGGATCGTAGTCGTAATCCTTCAGGTTGTTATTAAAGCCCATCATATTTGGCGGGATGGGCGATTTCGCCACCGTACCGGAACCGAGGAACACCGCGTTGATAATGGCTTTTTTATCAGTAGCGTAATTTAACGCCTGGCGCACCAGTACGTTATCAAACGGTTTTTTCTCGGTATTAAAGGCCAGATAGCCGACGTTCAGCGCATCGACCGAATGCAGCGTTAACGCGTTATTCTTTTTAATCTCGTCAAACTGTACGGGTGATGGCGCCGGAATAATCTGGCACTCGTTGGTTTGCAGTTTTGCCAGGCGCGTCTGGGCGTTAGGCGTAATCGAGAAAATAAGATGTCTGGTCGGCACTTCGCCATCCCAGTAGTTCGGGTTCGCCAGGTAGCGAATCTGTGAATCCTGCTTGTAGTGTTGCAGTACGTAAGGGCCAGTGCCGACAGGCCAGTTATCGACGTTTTCCGGTGTGCCTTTTTTCAGCATCGCATCGGCATACTCTGCGGAGAGAATGGAGGCGAAATCCATGCCCCAGTCAGCGAGGAATGCCGCATTGGGTTCGTTCAGCACAAACTGGACGTGATAATCGTCGACCTTTTTCACCTCTTTAATCAACTTATCGAGGCCGACATCATTGAAGTATTCGTAGCTGCCCTGCGACACATTATGGTACGGATGATCTGCATCCTTCTGGCGCAGCACCGAGAAAATAACGTCATCGGCATTAAAATCGCGCGTCGGTTTAAAGAATTTATTGCTGTTGAACTTCACGCCCTGACGCAGCGTAAACGTGTATGTTTTCCCGTCCGGGGAAATCGTCCAGTCGGTCGCCAGCGACGGCACCGGCGTATTTTTTACCGGATCGAAATTGATCAGTCGGTTGTACAACACCTGCGAACTGGCCACGAATGACGGGCCGGAACTGGCGATTTGCGGGTTAAACGATTCGGGTGAGGCTTCAGAACAGTAGATGATGGTATCGGTATTGGCCGCAAATGCCGCCCCTGCCGGTAAAAGTGCGCTGAGCGCCAGCGCGAGCAACGTTTTCCCTGTAGACATCGTTATAAGCCTTTTCATTTGATTATAAAGAGAGTCATATGAGCATAGCTTACAAAAGCTGACAAATAACGAATCACTCTCAGGTTATTCCGTTCTGGTATTTTTCGCTAATGAATGCGTCCTGCGGCGTGAAATAATTTCCCTTAAGTCTTTTTGAAAACGTCAAGATTTTTCCCCCGGCGCTATGCCATGAAAATTAGCCCCTTTTTGCCTCTCTTCCGCCGTTTGCTTGTCTTTGTAATCCGTAAAGTAGATGCGTGAAGAAGTCTAAGGGACAACAACGTGGCAAAAACTCTCTTACGTAGCGGCAATCTGGACGACTATCAGGCCGTGGGCGGCGGCGGTCAGGCCGTATTTGATTCCGCATTGCAAATTCGTGAAACGCTTCGTCTGCGTAAACAGCAGGCAATGGTGGATTGTCTGGCGATCCCGCAAATTAATGACAGCGGCGATCGCGTCGACTGGTATTCCCCGGTCGAGGGAAAAGCCATCGCATGGAAGGCCGCAGAGGAAGAAGCGCGATTTCGGGCGCTGCGCTACCTGAGCAGCACGCTGGAAAACGCGGCGGCGCTGAGCCGCCAAAGTCTGCAATCCGGGAAAACTTCGTTGCAGCTGTTCGGTTCCCTGCTGGAAAAAGCGGTTCAGTTCCCTGGGGAAAACCACGTTTTTCTGGTTGATGGCAAACCGGTCATCACCTTCTGGGGGTTTGTGAATCTTAATGAAAACACCCGTGATGACGTACTTGACTGCCTGCGCGCCATTGATGTTCCGCCCGTCCTGCCGCCTGCCGCTGAACCCGAGCAGGAGGTGGAAGATGAGCCGTTGCCAGAGGTGACGTTTGCCCGTTCCGATGAGCCGTTACTGACGCCGGTGATGATTGAACGCCCCCAGGAACCCGAACCTGAACCGGTCGCCCCTGTTGTTGTCAGCGAACCGCAAGCGCCTTCACCATCTCCAACCGCTCCCGTGAAGCCCTCTTCGCGTCTGCCGCTATGGAGCCTGCCGGTTGCCGCCGTGATTGTCGCCGCCGTTGCGGCGCCGCTGTTGTGGAAACCGTCTGCCCCCGTCGCCGAAGCCACGGCGGTCAGTACGCCGGTTGTCGCCGCGAAAGTAGACAGTAAACCGTTGCCGAAGATGATTGCCCAACTGCCGCTGCATCAGGCGGAAGTGATTCCGCCAGTGAAAAAAGCGAAGCCCGCAGATGAACCGGTGGTGATCGCCGCCATCCCCAAAGATGCGCTGGTGATGGATGCCGGTCAGATGAAAGCGGGAGTCACGCGCTTTTTGAATGGAAACTGGCGCGTACTGATTGACGTTAAAGATCCGGTCAGCGGAAAAGCGCCTTCGCTGCGTTACCAGATCCAGAACAACAAAGGCACCGCCCGGGTGGTACACGGCGACAACATCGTCTGCCGGGCGGACATTTTCTCCGGCCTGCATCAGACCGGAGAGCTGATGATCAAGAGTCGTGGTCACGCACGTTGCACCGATGGTTCGCGCTACCCGATGCCGGAAATCACCTGTAAAGCCAGCACGAATGACGTTGCGGCTTGCTCAGCGCGTTATGACGCCCATGCGGAAGTCCCGTTGACGATCAAAAAGATAGGTGCCTGATTTTATGTTGGTGAATCTGTGTGATTACAAACAGAGCGTAACGCTCATCGCAAACAGCGGCGTACAATTCCTCGACTTCGGCCTGACGCCGCAGGAGTCTGCCCATCTTGGTCGTTTCGTGCGTAAAACGGCGAACGGCCCCCTGCTCCGGCTCGACTTTGATCTGACCAACGGGCGCTATACGGTACCGGGGCGCACGGGGGGTCAACCTGAAGTGGTCAAACCGGAAAGCACCCAGATGTTGCACTATTCGCTGGATGTGCTGGATGGCGTCTGGTTGCCGCTCCCTTTCCTGCGCTTTAACCCTCCCCGTACGTTTGTGGAAGGCCCCGACAACTGGGCGCGCGTACAGGTGCGTAAGCTGCCTGAACCCGACAGCGCGGGTCATACGCACCGCATTACCGTGGCGCTGGACAGCCAGTTAAGCGAGAACGCGCCGGCGGCGCTGGCGCCTAACGAAAACGACCTGCTCAATGGCACGCGGTTCGCGCTGGCCTGGCGCGATGATGAAATTGCCGATTTTCTTGACCAGACGTGGATTGACGGCTGGCTGCGCGAATCCTTCCTTCACCACGTCGCCCAGGAGGAAAACCGCTCTGAGCAGGAGATTCAGCAGGCGCTGCGTAACTTTGAGTACCAGGCGCACTGGTTGAATCTGATGACGTTACTGGGGGAACAGCTTTCCGTGCCGGAAGTGAAGCTGGTCACCCACACGCTCAGCACGCCTGCGATTCCGGTGGATCTGATTCTGGACGTCGGCAATACCCATACCTGCGGCGTATTGATTGAAGATCACGGCGACGCCAATGACGGTTTGCGCCAGACGGCGGAATTACAGGTACGCTCCTTAAGTGAGCCGCAATGTCTTAACGATCCGCTGTTCACCAGCCGACTGGAGTTCTCCGAAGCGCGTTTCGGCAAACAGCATTTCTCGGTTGAAAGCGGCCGCGACGACGCCTTTATCTGGCCATCGATTGTGCGCGTGGGCGACGAAGCCCGCAAACTGGCTATGCAGCGTCTGGGAACGGAAGGCAGCAGCGGGATCTCCAGCCCGCGTCGTTATTTGTGGGACGAAACCCCGGTTTTACAGGACTGGCGCTTCAGCCAGATGAACAGCAAAACGCAGCGAGAACCGCTCGCCACCGCCTTCCCGCTGATGAATCTGATGAATGACGACGGACAACCGTTATTCAGCCTGCCGCCTGATGACCGGTTGCCGGTCTTTTCGCCGCAGTACAGCCGCAGCACGCTGATGACGCACATGCTGTGCGAAATTCTGTCGCAGGCGCTGGGGCAAATGAACAGCGTGGCGACGCGGTTACGCCTCGGTTTTCCGGCGTCGCCGCGTCAGTTGCGCACGCTGATTCTGACCCTGCCATCGGCAATGCCGAAACAGGAACGCGAAATTTTCCGCCAGCGTATGTTCGAAGCCATCGCACTGGTATGGAAAGCGATGGGCTGGCATCCGCAGGATGAGGATTTTTCCTCCCGTAAGCAGCAGGAAAAGAGCGTTGTTCCGGTGCCGGACATTCAGATGGAATGGGATGAAGCCAGCTGCGGACAGCTGGTATGGCTGTATAACGAAGCGATTTCCCATTACGCCGGGCGCACGGAGACGTTCTTCAACGCCCTGGCTCGCCCGGACCGTTTGCCGGAACCGGGCGAAACCAAAGGTCGGGCGCTACGCGTGGCGTCTATCGACATTGGCGGCGGCACGACGGATATGGCAGTCGTTCACTACCAGCTTGATGACGGCGTCGGCGCGAACGTCAAGATCACCCCGCACTTACTGTTCCGTGAAGGGTTTAAAGTCGCGGGCGATGACATGCTGCTGGACGTCATCCAGAAATGCATATTGCCTGCGCTGCAAACCCGCTTACAGCAGGCCGGCGTGACGGATGCCGCCGCCCTGCTGGCAACGCTGTTTGGAGATTCAGGCCGCATTGATACGCAGGCGATTTTGCGTCAACAAACGGCGCTACAGCTGTTTATGCCGCTGGGGCACGCCGTACTGGCCGCCTGGGAACAGAGCGACGTTAACGATCCGCTCGCGGGTCTACACGCGACCTTCGGCGAACTGCTGACTCAACGCCCTACGCGCAACGTGATGAATTACATCCAGCAGGCGATCGACCATGCGCTGCCTTCAGGCTCACCGGCGTTCGATCTGCTGAGCGTGCCGTTGCAGGTGCAGTTCAGTCACTTACAGGAGGCACTACTGGCCGGTCAGTTTACCCTGACCTCGCCGCTGCATGCCGTTTGCGAAGCGATTTCTCATTACCGCTGCGACATTCTGCTGGTGACGGGCAGACCAACCTGTCTGCCCGGCGTGCAGGCGCTGATCCGCCATTTACAGCCGGTTCCCGTTAACCGCATCGTCTGGATGGACAAGTATCGCGTCCATGAATGGTATCCCTTCAGCCAACAGGGGCGGATTGGCAACCCGAAATCAACCGCCGCCGTGGGGGCGATGCTGTGCAGCCTGGCGCTGGATTTACGGCTACCGCGCTTTAACTTTAAAGCCGCCGATATCGGCGCCTATTCCACCGTACGCTATCTCGGCGTTCTGGATAACACGGTCAATACCTTGCGCGATGAAAACGTCTGGTATCAGGAGATCGATCTCGATAAACCCGGCGCGAAGCTGGATACCCGTCTGCACTTCCCGCTTCGCGGCAACGTGACGCTCGGTTTCCGCCAACTGGCGAACAGCCGCTGGCCTGCGACCCCACTCTATACCCTGAGCATTAACTCAGCAGAGCTGGCGAAAACCATCGCCGGTGATGGCGTTCTCAATGTCCGACTGCAACTGCGCGGCGGGAACAAAGAGACGGGGCCGGAATCGTTTGTGCTGGGTGACGCCTGGCTACAGGATGGAACGCCCGTCGCCGCGAATGCCCTGACCTTAAAACTGAATACCCTGGCCGACCGTCGTCATAGCGGCAGCCACTACTGGATCGACAGCGGGAGCGTGTACCTGAAATGAGCAAGACGTTGAACACCACACAGGCCGCCATTACGTGGGTTAACTATACACGTCAGCACGCAGTACGCCTGGATGATGAAGCGGACGCCCTGCTGGCGCAGCTCACACTCGCCGCTGCCGGTGAATCGGCGCTGAACGCCGCGCAACAGGCAAGAGGCAGCATCGGTTTGTATGGCCATTCACAATCCTCAAAAGCGCATCTGCTTGGCGCGCTGTGCGGTAACGGTGAGGGAAAACTGAACATCGCCACACCGGATCGCTGCTTTGACTATTTTACCCATATCAACCCAGGCCATGCGCCAGCCAATATGGCGATCCGTTTTACGCAGGATGAAAGCGCGGCGGTTGATAGCGAATGGCCGCTACGTCTGCGGCTCATCAGTGAAGCTGAACTGGTACAACTGTTTATCGCCTGGGCCAGCGCCTCGCCCGATAACCGGCAGGTCGAAAAATCCATTATTGAGACTCGGTTAGAAAAGTGGCAGGCGCTGCGTCAGCGTCAGCCGGTTCAGGGCGTGACCGCAGAGGACGTCGCCGCCATTGCCCGTTTCTGGCGCGCCTGCGTTCCTGTCGGGCAACAGCAAATCGACGATGCGCTCTGGCATCAGTTCGCCTCCCTGCTGCCCTCGGTGGATCTGACGACCCGCGCCAGCGCCTGGGCATTACTCTGGGGCGAACAGCCTGAATTAACGCAACAGTGGCTAACGCTGGCGCGTACGCTGCAACAGACCGGCCATGCGCAGGAGTTAGCGGCGCCGTTGAGTCTGCTGGTCGATCATTTCGGCCTTCCGGCAGAAAGTTTTCTGACCCAGGGCGCGTTATCCGGCAACGACGCGCAGAGCGACGTCGTTGTACATCCTGTCGAGCACCATCAGTTACTCAATGCGGTGAGCCTCTCTCTGGATTCACTGGCTTTGCTGACGCGTGAACTGGTGCTTAGCGTTGAAAACACGGCGCTGGATAATGTCGATCTGCTGGATATTCCACTGGCGCCGGATGCGCACCCGCATCCACTCTGGCGGGCAAAACTCGGCTGGATGCTGGAACATTATCGCCAACATTTGCAGCCCGATGTGCTGGTCATTTGCAATGCCACCTCCGCCCGGTCGCAGACGCCCGCTGCCGCCCGTACGCTGCTGGGCTGGGTAAACGATACACAACCGCTACGCGACGCCGCGTTACCGGGCGTGGTCTGGGCCATTACGCCGCAGGATGCGCGTTTCACAACGCAGCAGAATCTTGATGAAGCCGTGCAGCAGTTAATGGGGAAACCCGGCCTTCACTGGGGCACCCTTCAGGCGCTGGATAAACACAGCTTGCAGCGTCTGGTGGAATGGCTGTCACAGGCGACGTCGCCGTTACAGCGCCAGGCGCGGCTGGCCTCCCTGTGTGAGCAGCATCAACAACGGCTTCATGACCTGCTGTTAAGCCATATCACCCCGGAAGACAGCGGCAGTAAGGCGACGGAATCCGTTATTCGCCAGCTTCAGGGGCAGGCCGCCCGGCATGGCGAATTGCTCGACGGGCTTCTGCCGCCGATACACCACTTTGAGTCGCTTTTGCGTATCCAGCAGCCGCGCGAGGAGCAGGTCAGCGGCCTGTTTAATGAAGCGATCGATCTGTTTGCGGATGAGCCAGACGCTCCCCGCCCGGCAGAAAACAAAGAGACAGGGTATCTGGCCCATAAAATGTGGATTAACCATGTGCGCCAGTGGAGCCGAAATGAGAACAACGCCCGTCGTTTAGGTCTGGAGTCGCATACGCTCAGGCTGGTCGTGGATATTCTGATTACCGCCAGCTATCGGCTTAATGTGCCTCAGCAGTTACAGCAGATTATGCAGCGTGAAGAGGTTTGCGGCGCGCAGCTGCATGCCGGGATCGGTAACTTTATCGCCTGGCTTGGCTACGAAAATGTGGCGGAGGACGCCCGACCCGCCAGCCGGTTCCAGAAAGGATCGGCGATCTTCAGCGCGCCTCGCCTGCAACCGATGGCCCGGCTCACCCAACTGGATGAACAGCCGGTACATGCCGCCAGTCGCTATGTGTATGACTGGCTGGTCGCGCTCTATACCCGGGCAAATGAAAATAAGGGGTATCAGCATCCGCAGGATGTGTCCGACGCCGACAAAAAACGGCTGATGGCGCTGCTCAATGCCTGATGGCGCTATGCAACATCGTAAGCCGGATAAGGCGCTCGCGCCGCCATCCGGCAATCTTCATCTCATCAAAACAACGAAAATAACAATGCGACGGGCAGACTCATCGGCCAGGTTGCGCCCACGAGAATGGCGCTCAGAAAGCGGATACGTTTTTTATCGTGGGAAAGAAACCAGGTAATCAGGCAGGCAATCGCCGCCATCACTGCGTAAAAAACCAACATTTTTTGGTAGAGCGACATTTCGGGCATCCGAACCAGAGGGGAAAAACGCGCGCAATATGCTCTTTTTTTTGACGTACATCAAGTTTTATCCGTACTATTCAGCAAAACACTGAAATAGCTACACCATTCACCATGTTCATATTTTGTCTTATTGCGGATTGCCTGAACCCGTACTATACACAAAGGGGTCATAACGAAAGGTGGCAAAAATGAATGTTTCCAGTAAAACCGTGGTGCTGATAAATGTCTTTGCTGCTATTGGACTTTTTGGCCTTATCTCATTGAGATTCGGCTGGTTTGCCTGATGTACTGAGTGCTTGCTGCGCATACTGGCAGAGAGCGTTCCTCCTCTCTGCCATCGATTTACGATCTTCCCATGCCGCGCCGGAACGGTAAATTATCCTTAATGTTTAACCATTATGTGGCGGATAACCGTATAGTCTTCCAGCCCATAAAGTGACATATCCTTGCCGTAGCCCGAGCGTTTTTGCCCACCGTGCGGCATCTCGCTCACCAACATGAAATGCGTATTAACCCAGGTGCAGCCATACTGCAATCGCGCGCTCAGGCGATGCGCCCGACCCACATCTTTCGTCCAGACGGATGATGCCAGCCCGTACTGAGTATCATTTGCCCACGCCAGCACCTGCTCTTCATCATCAAACACCGTCATGCTGACAACCGGGCCGAACACTTCTCGCTGCACGATGGCGTCCTCCTGTTTTGCGCCGGCCAGCAGCGTTGGCGCAAAATAGTATCCTGCGCCGTCCAGTTTCTGGCCGCCGGTCACCACGTTGATATGTCCGAGCGCTTTCGCCTCTTCCACCGCTTTTGTCACTCGCTCAAGGTGCGCCTGCGAGCTGAGCGGCCCAAGCTCAGTCGATTCGTCGTTTGGCGAACCGGTTTTCAGGCTGGCGACCGCCGCGCCGAGTTTTTCAACCAGCGCGTCATAGATCCCTTTTTGCGCATAGATACGACAGGCCGCCGTACAATCCTGCCCGGCATTGTAGAAACCGAACGTTCGCACACCTTCGACAACGGCATCCAGATCGGCATCATCAAAGACAATCACCGGAGCCTTACCGCCTAATTCCATGTGCGTGCGCTTAATGGAGGGCGCGGTATGTTGAATAATGTGCTCGCCCGTCGCAATCGAGCCGGTCAGGGAGACCATCCGTACTTTTTCATGCCCGGTGAGCGGATCGCCAACCGTCTTGCCCCGCCCGAACAGCACGTTAAGCACGCCTGGCGGGAAAATATCCTTCGCAAACTCCGCCAGCTTCAATGCCGTCAGCGGCGTGATTTCAGACGGTTTTATCACCACACAGTTACCCGCCGCCAGCGCTGGCGCCAGTTTCCAGGCCGCCATCATCAGCGGATAGTTCCACGGCGCGATCGAGGCGACGACCCCAACCGGATCGCGGCGGATCATCGAGGTATGCCCTTCCAGATACTCCCCCGCCGCCAGGCCGTTCAGACAGCGTGCGGCGCCGGCAAAGAAGCGAAATACATCGACAATCGCCGGGATCTCATCATTGAGCGCGCAATGCAGCGGCTTCCCGCAGTTTTGCGACTCCAGTTCGGCGAATGTCTGCGCATTTTCCTCAATCACGTCCGCCAGTGTTAACAGCAGCTCCGCTCTGGCTTTTGGCGTGGTTTGCCCCCATTCCGCGAACGCCCGGTCTGCGGCGCGAACGGCGGCATCTACCTGTGCAGGCGACGCCTCTGCAATCTCCAAAATCACCTCGCCCGTCGCCGGGTTGTAGACGGGCTGTTTTTCACCTTCACCGCTGACCAGCTCGCCGTTAATCAGTAACTGATGTGGCATACATCTTACTCCTGTCGCAAAATATTGAGCGGCAGCCTTGCCGTAAATATATGTCCTTTCCTAAAAATAGTCGGCGCGTCTGCCGCGCACCTGTTGGGATAAGGAATTTTAATCAGGTTGTGAGCTGACGCGCATTACGCCGCTCCACGCGGCGCGCATGTTCCATCTTTCGGAGTATAGACAAGGAGTTAGGCTGAGGATGGAAAAGACGGGGGGGTATTGATATTTCCTATGGCGAGTCAGCGATAAATAACGTTCTGCCCTGATAATCGATACGCTTTCTCTATTTTGGCTAAAACCAAAAGATGGCAACGCGTATTTTATTTCAGCATATCGCGAATAAGTTTCCCCAGTTGAGATACCGCCTGCTCCTCTCTTTCTCCCCACCCCCATGCGGTATTAAACCGGAAAAAATGTGACCAGGTATCAGAGGTCGAAAACATTTTACCGGGGGCGATACTGATCTGATGCGCCAGAGCCTGCGCACTGAGTTCCCCGGCATCAAGAGATTCGGGCAGTTCCAGCCAGAGAAAATAGCCGCTGTCATTGTGGTGAATCTTCACCTCAGCGGGCAGATGGCGCAGCAGCGTTTGCCAGGCCTGCTGTTTTCGCTCCGCCAACTGGCGGCGCAGACGACGCAAATGCGCGTCATAGCGGCGTGTCGAAAGGTAATCGACCAGAGCAAGCTGCATCGGTGAACTGGTGGATAGCGTACTCATCAGCTGTAGCCGCTGAATTTGTCTGGCGTACTTTCCCGCTGCAACCCAACCGATACGAAAACCGGGAACCAGACATTTCGAGAATGACGAGCAATGCAATATTTTGTCGCGGCGATCCCAGGCTTTGGCAGGCAGCGGTTTGTCGCGGCCAAAATAGAGCTCGCTGTATACGTCATCTTCAATCAGCACGACGTTGTATTGATCCAGTAACGCGACCAGCCGCGCTTTTTTCTCCGGGCTAAGGGTGAAGCCGAGCGGGTTTTGGCTATTGGTCATCAGCCAGCACGCCTTCACCGGATACTCTTGTAATGCCTGTTCCAGCGCCGCTAAATCGATCCCCTCTTTTACATCCGTGGCGACAGAAAGCGCTTTCAGGCGGAGTCGCTCCAGCGCCTGTAACGCGCCATAAAAGCAGGGATTCTCCACAATAACCCAGTCGCCCGGTTCGGTAACCGCCTGAAGGCTGAGGTTCAGGGCTTCCAGCGCCCCGGCGGTAATGACGATTTCATCAGGAGAGACGGTAATTCCCTGCTGCGCATAGCGTCGGGCGATGGCATGGCGCAGCTCGCTGTTCCCCGGCGGCAGGTTCTCAATCACGCTCATGGCCGTGGCGGTTTTACTGACCTGCGCCAGGGAACGGTTAAGCTGCTGCAACGGAAACAGACGCGGGTCTGGAAAGGCAGAGGCGAACGGCATCACCGACGCATCCCGGCTAGCCTGCAACATTTCGAAAATATAGGTATTAATATCAACGGCTTCATCGCGCATTACCTGCACAGGCGGCATCGCAGGCTGGCGCACCGGGCGCGCCGCCACGTAATAACCCGACTGCGGACGCGCAATAATGCGCCCCTGGCTTTCCAGCAACTGATACGCATGTCCTACGGTCATAAAACTCATGCCGCTGCTGACCACCTGCTCACGCAAGGAGGGTAATCGATCGCCAGGCTGCCACACGCCGGAGGCGATTTGATCGCAAATTTGTTCCGCCAGTCGCTGATATTTCTTCATCGTTTTTTTATTTCACACAATATGTAATGCCTGCTGGAACAACCGGAAAAGCTAAAGCATAGTCAGCGATAACTCTTTACCCAATGCTCTGGCCGCAATCTGCACAGCATCGATTTTCGTTGCGTGTTTTAAGTCGAATAGTCGGGTAATTTCCTGCTTGGGTCTGCCAATGCGCCTCGCCAGCTCCTGCTGCGTGATTTTTGATTCAAGGAACGCATTCAACAAAAGGACTTTAGACGCAATGCTAAGAGGAATCTCCACATAATCATCAGCTTCATCAACCATTGAAGGTAAAGGAATTGGCTGGTTATCTTCAAAATAAAATTCAAAGGCGGTGACTAATGCGCCCTGCGCGGCTTCGAGAGACTCATGGCGGGTGTCACCTTGTGTTAACGCCTCTGGAATGTCCGGGAACGACACAACATAACCCCCTTCTTCTGCGGGAATGAGATTGACGGGATAACGCATAGTTTCTGGTAACGCTCTCATGTGATCAACCTTATATATCTGATGATTAATTCAAACCAAGCTGCTTTAGTATTGCTTTACGCAGGGTGTCTTTAATTTCATCACCAGGATGTCTGGGCATGACACTTCGTTTGTCGTGATATCTCAACTTCAAATGATTCGTTCCATTTGTTACATCGACTCCCTGAGATTCAAGCCAGCGTCTGAACTCGCTCTGCTTCACCGCGCCTCCCTGCCATGTATTATAACCATAAGGTAAACATTTTTGTTTACCTTTTCTCTTTTTTTGAATGTTATACACCCCGAAATGGCTTTTGGCTGATTAACACTCAAAAACCGGAAAGCCGGTTCCAGTTTTGCGGGAAGGTTAATTATGGTGAGGGGTTTTGAGGTACATCAGGCGTGGCCGGGTGACGCTCAGCGTTCCCGGCCAGCCGCTGACTTAGTTTTTACGTTTTGGCAGCGTTTTCATCAGATCTTCCGGGCTTACGGAGGCGACAACGCTGCCGGGCAAGGGCATTTTCAGAATATGATTTTTAATCTTGCCGATAACGTGCATTTCGCACGGACGGCAATCAAACTTCAGCGTCAATACTTCGTCGCCGTGTACCAGTTGCATTGGCGTTGCTTTCCAGCTTTTGATATTCCCTTTCGCCTGTTTCGGGCACAGGTTAAAGGCAAAGCGCAAACAATGTTTGGTGATCATCACCGGCACATCGCCCTTCTCCTGGTGCGCCTCATACGCCGCGTCGATCAGTTGAACGCCGTAGCGATGATAAAACGCGCGCGCTTTGTGATTGTAGACGTTAGCCAGGAAGCTCAAATGCGTTTCCGGGTAAACCGGGGCTGGTTGCGCCACCGGCTTACGGCTGCCGCGTTGATAGTTCGCCAGACGCGCCGCATCCAGCATTTCTGCCGCTTCGCGACGGAACTGGTTGAGTAAACTGTTCGGCACGAACAGTGCGCCGGGGAGATTCACCTCAACGCTACGTGCGTAGTACATCGTCTGTCCCAGCTTCGCCACGCCTTCTTTCAGGTTGTTCAACGCTTTTTCGGCGTTGTTCGCCTCGTCAAACTGTCCCTCCAGCGTATGGGTGACGCTCACGCCCTCTTCGCTGGTCAGCGTCAGAATTAGCTGTTCCTGCCAGCCGCCTAACGCGATATCCACCGCCACCCGGCGTTCGCTGGAGGTTTTGGTTAACGCCTGCTGCCAGTTGTGGTCGAGATTACGGTTCAGCGGATGATGCGGGCGCACTTTATGCAGGTCGGGCGGCATTTCATTCGGCCAGACGCGATAACGGTTCTGTCCCGTCTTTTCCACCGTATTGGCGCGAAACCCCACCACTTCACGTTTGATCAGCACATTCAGGCCATCGCCGTTGGATAACGGTTCCGTCACCTCAACGTCCAGGTGATCTTTTGCCACTTTGACGACTTCGCCTACCGGTAAACCGATAAATTTTGGCGAATCGAACGCGCCGATATCCCCTTTACGGGCGTTAACAAAATAGTCGGTACTGCCGCGATGGAAGGTTTTATCCGTAGAAGGAATAAAAAAGTGCTCAGTACGACCGGCGGAAGCCCGCGCCAGGTCGCCACGCTCCTCGATAATCGCATCCAGCATCTGGCGATAGTGCGCCGTGATGTTCTTCACATAGCTCATGTCTTTGTAGCGCCCTTCAATTTTGAAGGAACGCACGCCGGCATCGATCAACGCGCCCAGATTGGCCGTCTGGTCATTATCTTTCATCGACAACAGGTGTTTTTCGTACGAGACCACCCGCCCCTGATCGTCTTTTAAGGTGTACGGCAGGCGACAGGCCTGGGAGCAGTCGCCACGGTTAGCGCTGCGACCGGTCTGCGCATGAGAGATATAGCACTGCCCGGAATAAGCCACGCACAGCGCGCCGTGGATGAAAAACTCAATAGTAGCGTCGGTGGCCTGATGAATCGCCTGGATCTGGCTCAGACTCAGTTCGCGCGCCAGCACAATCTGGGTGAAACCGACGTCGGCAAGGAATTTCGCCTTTTCAACGCTGCGGATATCACACTGCGTACTGGCATGCAGTTCAATGGGGGGAATGTCCAGTTCCAGGATGCCCATATCCTGCACAATCAGCGCATCGACGCCGGTCTGGTACAGATCGGTAATCAGCCGTTGCGCGGGCTCAAGCTCATCATTATGCAGAATGGTGTTTAACGTCACAAAGATCTTCGCGCCATAGCGATGCGCAAAAGGCACCAGTTCCGCGATATCTTTCAGGTTGTTACTGGCATTATGCCGCGCGCCGAAGCCCGGCCCGCCGATGTAAACAGCATCGGCGCCATGTAAGATCGCTTCACGAGCAATGACGGTATCGCGTGCCGGACTTAACAGTTCAAGGTGATGAGGTTGCTGGCGCATACGGTTAATATCATCCAATAACAGCAAAATGGCGGCTATTGTAGTCAGAAGCGCGACGTTTCGGAATACTTTTCCCGTCTAACTATGTGGGTAATGGATCAAGGAGTGAAAGTGAACCGTCTGGTCGCTGCTATTGCGATACGCATGGGCAGCATCGCCCGCAAAACGCACGCCTTCGCCGGATTTGAGCGTGCGCCACTCCCCGGCAATACACATATCCAGCGTTCCCTGAATCACCACCACATGTTCGATGACGCCTGCCTCATGCGGCGTTGATTCGCTAAGCGCGCCCGGGGCCATCAATATTGAAAAATGGTCAAAACGGAGCTGCGGGTCCCACGGAAACAGCGGCGTGATCACCATTGCCTGTTGCTGCGGGTCGAAGGTCGGGAGATCCTCCGCTTCCGGCGGGGAGATAAACGTTGAAAACGGGACATTCAAACCGGTGGCAATCTTCCATAATGTCGATACCGTCGGGCTGGATTCGTTGCGCTCTATCTGGCCGAGCATTGCTTTTGAAACCCCTGTCGCTTCCGCCAGACGCGACAGACTCCATTCTCGCTGTTGGCGCAGCGCCTTCAGCGTCGTCGCCAGATAATGGGTCAGGTTGTCCATTTTTCTCCTCCGGTAAAGCCGCAGTCTATCACTTGTGCGCTATAGCGCACAATGCTACAGTTTGTGACCGTTATAACGCACAAGGGGCAATCATGCGCTCGTTTTCACTTCCTCTGCCAACCGTGTTGTCTGGTTTCGTTGCGGTCCTGGTCGGCTATGCAAGCTCAGCGGCAATCATCTGGCAAGCCGCTATTGCCGCCGGCGCATCAACCGGACAAATTGCCGGATGGATGACGGCGCTTGGCATCGCGATGGGCGTCAGTACACTGGCGTTAACCCTCTGGTATCGTGCTCCGGTGCTGACGGCATGGTCAACGCCCGGCGCCGCGTTACTGGTTACCGGCTTGCAGGGTCTCACGCTGGCGGAGGCCATCGGCGTATTTATTGTCGCGAATGCGTTAATCGTTCTGTGCGGCGTAACCGGGTTGTTTGCCCGCTTAATGCAGGTGATTCCGCATTCTCTTGCCGCCGCGATGCTGGCCGGTATTTTATTGCGTTTTGGTTTGCAGGCGTTCGGTCATCTGGATGGCGAGCTGTTTCTGTGCGGCAGTATGCTGCTGGCGTGGTTAGCGCTGAAAGTGCTGGCGCCGCGCTATGCGGTTATCGCCGCAATGGTTGTCGGTATTCTGGTTGCGGGCATGAAAGGTGACATTGTCACGTCCGGCATAACCTTCTCCCCGGTGCTACCGGCGTTTATCGCGCCCCATTTTTCGCTTGCTCATAGCCTCGGCGTCGCCATTCCACTGTTTCTGGTGACAATGGCGTCACAAAACGCGCCCGGTATCGCCACGATGAAAGCCTCCGGTTACTCCCTTCCGGTTTCGCCGCTGATCGTGTTTACAGGGCTGCTGGCGCTGGTTTTATCTCCTTTTGGCGTCTACTCCATATGCATTGCCGCTATTACCGCCGCCATTTGCCAGAGTCCCGAAGCGCACCCGGACGCCGGGCGTCGCTGGCTGGCTGCGGCTGTCGCAGGCGGGTTCTATCTGCTGGCGGGATTGTTCGGCGGTTCCGTCACCGCTCTGATGGCCGCCCTGCCCGTAAGCTGGATTCAGATGCTGGCCGGGCTGGCGCTGCTGGGAACAATCAGCGGCAGTTTGTACCAGGCATTGCTTAATGAAACGGAGCGTGATGCCGCTATCGTGACCTTTCTCGTCACCGCAAGCGGGCTGACGCTGCTGGGCATTGGCTCTGCGTTTTGGGGACTGGTAGTCGGAGGCGTCTGCTACGGGGTGCTATCGTTTGCTCGCCGCGCGTAACTGCGACGGCGTCTTACCGGTCACCTGCTTAAAGCGATTGCTGAAATGGCTCGCCGAACTGAATCCGCAGGCCATCGCGATCTCTGACAGCGAACGGGTTGAATGACAGACCCATTGCTGTGCCAGCGCCATACGCCGCTGCATCACGTACTGGTGCGGCGCCATGTTCATCGACTGGCGAAACATTCTGGCGAAATGAAATTCGCTCAATGCCGCCTCGCGCGCCAGGTCGCTTAGCGTCAGCGGCTCAGCAAGATGCGCTTCAATGTACGCCAGCACATTGCGCAGCGTGGCGGGCGCCAACCCGCCAGTAACCGTCGGGAGACGCCACTGCACGTTACTGTAATGCTGCACCAGATGCGTCAACAGCAGTGACGAGGCGGCGCTGAGCGTCATATGATTCGCCGGTTGCTGCCAGTCATTTCCCAGCAGGAACTGGCGATAAACCGCCGTTATTCCTGGATCGTTGCCAAAGGTGCGCTCATCCAGGGTAAAGCTGTACGGGCTTTTATCCCAGACCTTTTCCCCAACATCCCGCAGATGGGCATCTGTACAGTAGAGATGGACAAACGACAGGTCGTCGCGAATGTCCCAGACGGACTCACTCTCTTTTGGCATCAGACAGAAGCGATCCGGCCCCCCGCCATTCTTCCAGCCGCCCGGCGTTTTGTGGTAGCTCTCGTAGCCGTCAGCGACATACAGGCTGAGAGTATGGTGATCGCAATATTGCGTAATGTTGTCACGTTTATTTGACCATGCCGCCAGCTGGACACCCGAATGCAACGCAACCGAGTCATGCAGCACGGCATTATGTTTGCGTAAATTTTCAAAGGCATCATAAGACTGAGACATACCATCACATCACAAAGCAGTAATAAGTAGAATCTCAGTCTATAACAGCCACGATCCGTTTCCAGCCCTCACCGGTCAGACAGCGGCAAAAAAGCGCAAGATTTTGCAAGTCATCCGCAAACCGGTGCAAGCGCGCGCATTTTTTACATGTCACATTCCTTCTTCGGATAATAAAGATAAAGAAGAGAGTGTTATGAACGCATTATTATACTGTCTGGTGGTTGTCATTTGGGGAACCACCTGGATTGCGATTTATCTGCAACAAGGCCCGGTATCGGCGCCCGTGTCCATTTTCTGGCGGTTTGCCGTCGCCAGCGCGTTAATGATGCTCATCCTGCTGGCGAGCGGGAAATTACGAAAATTATCCGGGCGCGACCACCTGTTTTGCCTGTTACAGGGCGGATGCGTCTTCTGCTTTAATTTCTGGTGTTTTTATAGCGCCGCCGCCTGGATCAATACGGGGCTGGAGTCCGTCATTTTCTCAATGGCCGTACTGTTTAATGCAGTTAACAGCTTTGTGTTCTTCGGGCATAAACCGCCGCTACGCTTTTATTACGCTGCCGGTCTGGGATTAACGGGCATTATCACGTTGTTCTGGCAGGATCTGGCCAACAGCGGCTGGAACCACTCGCTGTTACTGGGGATCGGTCTGAGCGCGCTGGGAACGTTTGGCTTCTCTTTGGGCAATATGATCAGCATGCGCCATCAGAGAAAAGGTCTGGAAGTCATGACCACCAACAGCTGGGCGATGCTGTACGGCACGCTGCTGATCGCCGCCATTGCCTGTATACGCGGCGATAACTTCACGCCGCAATGGACGTTGAGCTACCTCGGCGCCCTGCTGTATCTGGCAATATTCGGTTCCGTTATCGCGTTTGGCGCGTATTTTACTCTGGTGGGACGCATCGGCCCCGGCAACGCGGCCTACAGTACGCTGCTGTTTCCTCTGGTGGCGCTGACAATATCCACACTCTATGAAGGTTACGTCTGGCAAATGAATGCCGTTGTTGGATTAGTGCTGATTCTGGTTGGCAATCTGGTGATGTTCATGCGTCCAGAGGCGTTAATGAGTAAGTTAATTTACCGTCGCCGGGCGGCATAAAAAAACGCGCCATCCGAAGATGGCGCGTGAACTTATTTTTTACCGACATCAAACATGGTGGCATCAGTCGCCATGTCATCAATCACTTCTTTCAACGTTTCAAACGCCATCGGCGTATTTTCGTTGCTCAGGTCTTTACCCTCGCCCTGACGAACCACTTTCACCACCGGTTTATTGGTGGCGGCATCAATCAGCTCGCCTTCAAAGTAAAGATGCGTATCCATTGTGCGATGGCCTGTCGCCATCTGCGTACCCGCAACCACCAGGGCGACCGGCACCACCTCATAGAATTGCAGCCCCTCTTTGCTGGTATCAACGCCGGTTATCGCGCCGCGGAAAATCAGGCTACGCGGCCCTGGGGTCGTTACCAGAGGTTTACGTTTCTCAATGGCCGTTTTCAGTTGGGTATCGGTATAGCTTCGTAATTTATCCAGAACCTGCTGCCCGACCTGCGTCGTGGGTTTTGGCACCGGATAGTAGGTTATCGGGTTCCAGACGATGCTGTCATATTTAGACTCATCAAAGCTGGAGTCAACCCAACGGAGCACCGGTTTTCCCGTTGCGGAGGTTGTTTCTTTCAGCCCTGAATAATCTTTTAAGAACCCAGAATATTTATCCGGCTGAGTAATTTTTGACGCACAGCCAGATAAAGCCAATAAGCCAGAAAGCACTGCAACTTTAAATAAAGTATGAGTACGCATGGAAACTATCCCTTTTGTTTTTGCAGATATGCAATTGGAATAGTAGCAAAAGGAAACTAATCTGGATGGACTATAAATGGTATCGCCAGCACAAATTCAACACGGCGAGTTGCAGGCCGTATCAGGCCTGCAACGCTATCATAAAATTGCGTTATGCGCTTTTACGCGCCAGCAGCGTCGCAAAACGCAGTTTGATACGGTTGCCGTTGGCGTCCGTGCGGTGAAGTTCACCCACATCCTCGTTGTATTTCAGCAATTCCCAGCCTTCGTAGTAACGGCGCAGTTCCCCTTCTTTAAACGCAAACGGGAAACCCACGGTGCAGGGGAAATCTTTCGTATCCATTGCCGCCACAATCAGGTTATGCCCGCCCGGTTTGGTGCAGCGCTGCATATTGGCAATCAGCCCCGGAATGGTTTTCGCTTCCAGGAACATCATCACGACCGTTGAGAGAATAAAATCGTAGTCGCCTTCGAAGCTTAACGCGTTAAGGTCAACCACCTTTGCTTGCAGGTTTTCCAGCCCTTCCGCCGCTTTGATGCGCTCAACGTTGGCGATGCTCATCGGATTCTTATCCCAGGCGGTAACGTCATAGCCGTTCGCCGCCAGATAGAGGCTATTACGGCCATTTCCGCAGCCCAGATCCAACGTTTTACCCGGCGCGACCACCTTTGCCGCCTCAACGACGTCGGAGTGCGTACGGGTTAAATCGTATTTTTCAGTAAAGTAATTTTCGTCACGAAGGGTCATTAGTTATCCTCAGATTTCAGTAATGCGGCGCGTTCTGTGCGCACGAGAAGTTTCCCCTGCATCAGCAGCGCAAACGTGCGTACGAGCAATAACGCTATGATAAAATTGGTAAAAATAAACAACGGAATCGCCAGCGTATGAAAAAATCCCGACGCGCTGGCGTGCCCTAAATGCAGCCCTGTCGTCGCCAGCGCTGAAACGCCGAACGAGAAGCTCCAGAAAGAGGCATTAAACGGCTGCGACAGATACCACGGCATCAGGCGCAGCATGAAAAGCAGTTGCAGCAAGCCATAGCCAAACAGCATTTTCGCCAGCGTATCGCCTTCTCCGCCGTTGACGCTCAGCCAGGCGCTACAGGCCACTAACGCCGGAGCCAACTGAATGCCCAGCGATGTGCGCAGTACCGCCGGTAATTCACCGGAACTGCGCAAACGTTGCAAAATAACGGGTTCCAGACTCAGCCACGAGAATACGCCAGCCCCTAAAAAGACCAGCCCGGCGTCGTTGTAACCCAACGCGCCGCAAGCCATCGCGCTAATAAAGTTGTTCGCTACCGTCGGCAGATACAGCCCCGGCGTTGTCGCCTCTTCAGGATGCGAACCGCGCCAGAGTCCCGCCGTTTGCCATGCGGCATAAGCCAGTTGCACCACGACGCCAATGCTGAACAATCCCACGGCTAACCCACGACACCAGGGGACAAAGCCAATCGCCACCAGCATCGTGGTCGCAGGAAAAAGGCTGACAAAACTGCTCTTTACCGGATGCCGAACCTCCGCCAGTACGCTCTGTGGAAAACGCAGCAGACGGTTAAGAAAGGCAAGCGTCAGCAAGCTCCAGATGATCATTGCCAGGATCACCAGACCATCGCCAATCCAGTGACTGACGGGCCAGATATGGCTGGCATAGCGCCACGCGAAGCCCATGCCAATGGTGCCCAGTACCATCCCAAAATAGCCAGCCGGAAGATTAAGCACCCGGTCGCTCTGCTTGTTCTTACTCATTTTGTTTAATTTATAAAGTATATTTTAAATGCATTTTATGGAATTTCGCCCTGTTTAGCCAGTGCTGAAAAATTTGCTACGGTTATCTTAAGCGAGCAAAGGGAAATTCCCCATGAGCAAATATCACCTGAGTGAAGAATCGCGTGCCTTTAGTTATCAGGATAACGGCCACAAGAAAAGCGTCCTGCTGCGCCAGATCATTGCCCTTACCGACTTTAACGACGTCAAAGCCGGAACCGCTGGTGGCTGGGTAGACGACGAAAGCGTGCTGGCGCAAGAAGGACACTGCTGGATTTACGACGAGAATGCCCTCGCATTCGCCGGGGCGATGATTTCAGGCAACGCCCGCATCACCCAGGCCTGCATCATCAGAGATCGCGCGCAAATCAGTGATAACGTCTGGATTGATCTGGCCGAGATCAGTCACGGCGCCCGGATAAGCAACAACGTCACCGTGCAGAATTCGCTCGTTCGCGGTGAATGTCATCTGTCTGGCGACGCTCGTATTCTGCACCATTCGGAGATTATCGCCGCAAAAGGCCTAACCCAGGAAAGCGACCTGACGCTGCAAATCTACGATCGCGCCACCGTCAGCAACTCGCGCATTGTCCATCAGGCGCAAATCTACGGCGATGCGATAGTCACCCAGGCGTTTATTGAACACCGCGCGGAAGTGTTTGATTTCGCGATCGTCGAAGGAAATGAAGAGAATAACGTCTGGCTTTGCGACTGTGCCAAAGTGTACGGTCACGCCCGCGTTATTGCGGGAACGGAGGAAGATGCCATCCCTACGCTGCGTTACAGTGCTCAGGTGGCGGAGCACGCGACGGTTGAAGGTAACTGCGTATTGAAACATCACGTTCTGGTCGGTGGTCATGCCGAACTACGCGGCGGCCCTGTCCTGCTTGACGATCATATCCTGATCGAAGGCCATGCCCGCATTCTGGGGGACGTGCTGATTGAGCATCATGTGGAAATCACCGATCGGGCGACGATCGAAACCTTTGATGGCGACAGCATCCATCTGCGTGGCCCAAAAGTGGTTAACGGTGAACAGCATATTACACGAACACCGTTGGCAGGGTTACTCTGAGGCGTTCTCGATAATGCGGGCGTACAGGTTAACGTCGTGATACTCCCCGTTGAGAAACTCCGCTTGTTTCAGGCATCCTTCCAGTTCAAAACCATTGCGGCGCGCCACCTGGTTGCTCGCCTGGTTCGCAACCCGACATTTAATCACAAAGCGTCGAAGCTCGCCGCGCCCGGCATAATGGCCGATAAACGCCTGAAGCGCGCGCGACATAATGCCCTGCCGCTGGTGAGATTCATCCAGCCAGTAACCGATATAGGCGGTTTTATTCAACGGCTCTATCAGATTAAACGAGATGACGCCCACCACCTCCTCTTCCTGAAAGATAAGGAACATTTTGGCGTAGCCGCGCTGGTGCAACATCATATTACCCTGCACATTTTTGCGCGTATCGTCTTCGCTGGCGACAAACTGCGGCCAGTTTAGCGATGCCTGTAGCCAGTCTTTGTTTTTAAGCACCAGTTGATGTAACGGCGTAACATGGCACTCTTCCACCGCTCGCAGTTCCAGTGTTTCGCTGATCGTGATGACTTCAGCCATTTCTCCATCCTTTACGGTGACAACAGCAGGATTTATTAGCTTATCACAGACTTGCCCGCATACCTGAAAACAGGAAGGGCTTCCTTGTCTGTCAGGAAGCCCTTTTAAGCAGGACAAAGACTGCGCAGTACCTACAACGAATCAGCTCTCATTCAAACTTTCTTTCTGCAATATTCTGAGCAGATCCTCCTTCAGATGGAGTTTCTCTTTCTTCAGACGAACAATATCCAAACTGTATCCCCTGCCGTCAGAACCTTCCAGCCGGGCAATCTCATGATCAAGGGTGTTGTGTTTTTCGAACAAGGAAAGAAAGCGAGGATTCTCGGTTTTCAGTCGTGAAATCAGATCTCTGTATTCTGGAAACATACGCACTCCCTGTTAGTGGCTGTAAAACGTGTACTGAAGTACACACCGTCAGCTTACGCATTTGACATAAGGAATAATGCGAACGGGATCGAGTTTAAATAATGAGCAGAAAATGCGCCGGGAATCGTCGGGAGAAAAGAGCCGCCAGCAGTGTGGCGGCTCGGGGCAGCAGAGCGGATTAACGCATCACGCGGTCATCAACGTAGCGGCGCTTATCCGGCGTCGGCGGGAAATACTGATACAGCCAGGTTTCGCTAATGGCGTCCCCCTGGCAGCGCAGGAACATACGCATATCCACCGGGTCGGTCGAATCTGACGTCGGATACCAGTCAAACTGGATGCGATAACCATCGAACGGTTCGACGTAGAGGATCTCAATCTGTTTCGCTTCGCCGTTAGACAGCGTAATGACAGGTTCGATCCCCTTCGGCGCAGCGGCTTTCAGGTCGCCGCCGACAAAATCAATGGCAAAGCGGCGCGCCCATTTTTCCGGGTAGTGTTCACCCGGCGCCCACCCTTCGGGGAAACCGCCCATACCGGTACGGGTCGCCATCACGCGCGCCAACGGCGAGCGAACCGGCGGTTGCGCGCTCCAGTAAAGACGGTATTTGAACGCCAGATCATCGCCCGCTTTGATCGCTTTTTCCGGCTGCCAGAAGCACACCACGTTATCGAGCGTTTCACCGGTCGTCGGGATTTCCATCAGGCCGATAGACCCTTTCCCCCATTTGTTACGCGGCTCCACCCACAGGCTTGGGCGTTTGTTATACCAGCCCATGATGTCCTGATAGTGGGAAAAGTCACGGTCAAGTTGCAGCAGGCCGAACCCTTTCGGGTTATTGTCGAGATAGGCGTTGAACTGCAATTTCTGCGGGTTATTCAGCGGACGGCAGATCCATTCGCCATTGCCCAGCCACATGGCCAGGCGGTCAGAGTCATGAATTTGCGGATGAATGGTGTCGCACATCCGGCGTTCATTGTTGCCGCAGCTGAACATGCTGGTCATTGGCGCGATACCCAGCTGCTTGATGTCTTTACGCGCATAAATGTGGTTTTCCACATCCATGATCACCTGACTCTCTTCACAGTGGATCACAAATTTATAGGCGCCAGTGACGCTTGGGCTATCCAGCAGCGCGTACACGGTAAAGGTGGTGTCGCCCGGTTTCGCCGTCTCAAACCAGAATGCGGTGAAGTCCGGGAACTCTTCTTTGCTGTCGGTATAGGTGTCTATCGCCAGGCCTCGCGCGGACAGCCCGTACTGATAAGTGTTATCTACCGCGCGGAAGTAGCTTGCCCCCAGGAAGGAGACGATGTCGCGACGCGCCAGTTCAGGCGCTTTAAAGGCGCGAAAGCCCGCGAAGCCAAGATCGGTTTGCCCTTCCAGTTGACGGGTATCGACACCGGCATCGTTGTATTTGAACAGTTCCGGGCGGAAATGAATTTCGCGCGCCTGATGCGTGCTGGCATCAAGCGAGAACATACGCACGCGACGACGAAAGCCCATTCCTACGTGGAAAAATTGCACATCCAGCTTGCGGCCTTCGATGTTGTTCCACAGAGAGTGCGCCGCATCGTACTGAATGCTGTTGTAGGCCTGCGGCGTCAGATTCGCCAGCGTATTGGGTAACGCCCGGGGTTCGCCGCCCCACGGCTTTTGCGCTAAATCGTTCGCCATTGATTGCAGAACGGAAAAGTCAAAACGGACGGTTTGACCATCTGCAATATCAGACTCTGCCGCGAAAGCGGCGCGGGAAAAGAGTGAAGCAATACCGCTCGTACCGCACACGGCGGCCATTGCCATTGAACCTTTAATAAATCGTCTACGATCCATACCTGAAAGTGAGTCCTTCTGGTCGTGTGAATGGTCCCGCGCTGGTCTCTATCAGCGGCAAGAAGTGCAACGTTTCTGACCGCTCACTCTAGACAAAATTCATTAATAATCCAATTGTTGGCTGTCGATAATCTGTACAAAAGCCAAAATATTTTATGTCGATAAGAACAGACTGAATACCGTGTAAATACAGATGGGCGCGCTTTCAGGTTATGAAAAGCGCAACCTGCCAGACATCTCGCCATTATTCCAGACTGACGTGATGTTTCATCACCCGTTTGAACAGCGCCATCCGCGCGCCCATAAAGCGGTTCTCTACTTTAAAACCGGCAAATTTATTCAGTCCGATGCGTAACAAGCGATCCCGCCCTTGAACGCTGGCGGGCCAGCGCACCGGACCATGCAGAACATCGCAGGTCCGGCTGGCGTGACGGGCGAAATTAACCCAGTAATCGGCGATATGCCGGGCAAACGCCAGATCGTTGTCATTCACGTAATTGCGCGCGGGTTCCGCCAGCGTCAGCGTATCAAAGACATACGGCACTTCATTTCCGTGCCAGGCGCCGTTGGCGTAGGTTGTGTGTTCAGTTTCCGCGACATAGTCAAACCAGTATCGCCAGCACGGTTCACCTACCCGCTGCTGCGCCTGCATCACCACATAACCCAACGTGGTGAACGCCATATCGCGGCAGACCTGACGCCCCAGTTCTTCATCGCCTTTCACGCCGGGATAGAGCAGCTTGATCAGCCCTAACCCCAGTCGGCGTTCGCGCCGCAATTTCGCGATCTGCCCGGCGAGATCAACGCCAAACACTGCCATCACGCTCGCTTCGTCGCTGTTGGAGCCAACCAGAACCGGCATTGGGTGCTGCTTTCCGGCAAAGAAGGTCTCCATCATCGGCTGTGGCAATACCGCATCGCCGGAAATCGGCGTCGGCGCGATTTTCAACGGTGCGCCCAGCGGCCAGAATGCCTCCGCCGGTAGCGCCCGCAACTGTTCAGCAGTAGCGTCCGGCAAATTAAAATGCGCCGCCAGTTCGATGCCCTTTTGCAGCGCGACCTCGCGCGGCGTATCCGGTAACGTATAACCACTCTGAATAATAGCTTTATGGAACAGGCCCTTTGCCCGTGGGGACGCCATCAACGACAGGACGCTACGCGCGCCAGCGGACTCGCCGAACAGCGTCACATTCTGCGCATCGCCGCCGAAAGCGGCAATATTGTCCTGCACCCAGCGTAGCGCCGCGATCTGATCGAGCAAGGCGAAGTTATGCACGCATTCGCCGTCCTCGCCATCAAGGGCCGGATGAGCAAAAAATCCCAGGTGACCAAGACGATAATTGAGCGTGACTACCACGACATCGCGCTTCGCCAGCGCACAACCGTCGTAAGGCGGTAATCCTCCCGCGCCGATGGTGTAGCCGCCGCCATGCAGCCAGACCATCACCGGCAACGGCTGCGGGCGCACCGCGGGCGCCCAGATGTTCAGATACAGGCAATCCTCGGAAAAACGCCCCGGATCGCCCCCGCCAAGCTCGCGACAATATTCAATATCCTGCCAGCTGGCGCATGAAAATGTATTCGCAGGGCGTTCGCCCTGCCAGGGAGCGGCAGGCTGTGGCGCCCGCCAGCGGAGCTGACCCGTAGGCGGCGCGGCATACGGTATACCGCGCCAGATGTGGATGTCGTTTTGCACGACACCCATGACATTTCCCTGTTGTGTTTCGACAAGCGGGATGGAGGGATTCAACATGACGCATTCCTTTTCCTTCACATCCCGACAGCATACCGCGATCAGAGCAGTCCGCAACGCCGTTTACTGCGTTCTTCCGCCGCCTGATAAAGCGCAAACTCATCATATACCGGGCACCCTAACGCCTGCTCAAAGGCGTCGCGGCTGGCATTGCCGTGGCTGCGCGCCTGGGTTTCGTTACCCAGGTTAGACTGGAATATTCCGGCCGCGCTTACCGGCAGAAAATCTTCATAGGTAATGGGTTGTGCCACCACCCAACCGCGTTCAATCAGCGGCTGTGGGTCGTCGCCCGGATGAATAGACTGGCGGTGCGATTCACCAGCAGGCGTTAACCGGTAGCGAAACCAGGCGAGCCCCTGCTGGCGCAGTAAAAATTCGCTGTCCGGGAAAGCGTTAAAGACCGCCTGCAAATGCAGCTGATGCGTAAGATTATCTTTGCCCGTCCCCGCCTTATGCAGTAACGCATCGTACAACCGCCGTCCTTCAGGCGTCAGCGCCACGCCGCGCTGTTCAATCTCACCAAAACGTGCCGTATGGCTGCCCTCCGTTTCACCGGCAAACAGCACCGACTCTTCCAGCGCCTTGAAACTGGTCTGGCGTAACAGAATCGGCACCTCACGGCGCGGCGGCCCTTCAATCAGGATCTTGGGTTCGATACCGCATTCCGGCATCATCAACTGCACTTTGTCGATATCCAGCGTGCGCGGCGTCAGGTGGTTAATGTGGCACCCCGGAAAACACACCACGTCAGCAATCAGACGGTGTTCATTATGTAATGCCTGATACGTTTCCCTGTCCACCGTGGCGTGCCGGTGCCAGCGGAAAGTCTCCAGCGCCTCCTGCACAAACTCTCGCGCCTGCGCCCCGGTAAAATTGCCCTGCGCATCAAAGACGTCCAGAAGTTCGCGACAGCGCGGCGTAAAGATATCGCGCTTCGCCAGAATATCCGCCGCGCGTTGGCGCAGCGTCGCGTTCTCAATTAACTCCAGCCGTAATAGCGAGGTGAAGACGCGAAACGGGTTGCGGGAAAGCGACGCATCGTCAATGGGGCGAAAGGCGGTGGAATGAACGGGAACGCCCGCCTGAGAAAGGTCGTAATAACTGACGGGATACATCCCCATAATCGCAAACATTCGGCGCAAGGTGGAAAGCTCCTGCGCCGTACCCACCCGAATCGCGCCATGCCGTTCAACGTTCAGCCGCGCCAGCTCATCCGCGTTGGCCAGCTTTTCATGCAGCGTGGGATTATTTTCCAGTACCGTCAGATTCACATCAGCGACAAGTTCCAGCAATGTACCGTACTGTGGAACTTCCTGCTGGTACATTGCTGACATTGCCTGCGAAAAGTGTTCCCGAATCTCATCAGCCGCGATGGTGTTCGCCATAATGTCATGCCTCCAGTGAATATTACCTGGAGTGTAGAAAACGCCGTTCACTCTGGTGGGAAGAATTTACAAAGTGTGATCTCACCTGTGCGGATTCAGGTGATGTTCCAGCCAGGGGAGCATCTGTTTCTTACGGCTCAGCATCCCTTCCACCTCGCAGGGGTGCGGGACATCCGGCTGGGTATCTCCGGCAAACCAGAGGCGGGAATAACCGAGATTGATATCCGTGAGCATCAGAACAACCAGCGCCGCATCTGCCCCGGCGGCATAGCGCGTCATTTCCTCACGCAGGTCGTCCATCATCGCATCAACCTGTTCCAGCGCATACAGCTCAAGCTGCGCCACGCAAACCCGTTGCCCGTGGACAGTAAAGGTTTTCATGTCCTTCTGAAGAAGCTGGCTGGCGCTCATCCCTTCCACGCTGGTTTTCGCGTACAGAAGATCGCGGCTAAAGCGTTCAAGAGACAAACCGGCGAGCTGGCTGAGCGATTCCACCGCAAGGCGGTCATCCGGGGTCGTTGTCGGCGAACGAAGCGTGACAGTGTCACTCAGAACGGCGCCCAGTAATAACGTCGCTTCTGCGGGTGAAAGCTGTTTTCGAATGGCATCCGTCATCAGTTGCCACAGTAATGTTGCGCTACTGCCAACAGGTTTTACCCATACTTCCGGCGGCAGTCGGGTGATCAACCCGCCTAAGCGGTGATGGTCAATAATGCCAACAACGTTACTCTGCGCTAAAGAATCCGGCCCCTGGGCTGGTTCGGTAAAATCAACCAGCCAGACGTCCCGATCGGTGAGCGGAACGCTTAATCGTTCAGGAATGGGCAACCCCGCCTGCGCAAAAATAAACTGCGTCTCACGGTTGGCTTCCCCCGTGCGGAACGCCACTGCCTCCTGCCCGCGCAACGTCAGCCAGCGCGCCGTCATCATGGCCGTACAGATAGCATCGCTATCAGGATTGAGGTGACCAATTACATATATCATTGTTGTTTCCTGTTGGAAAAAGCATGAGGAACCGGAAGAGTATTGACCAGCCCGACACGCTCCTGGTGATAAAGAGTCATATCAGGCGTCATCAGCCTACTGAAACGAGGCGGTTGGAATAAGGTGGAACGCCATCACCCTGCCCAGGATTGTGAACCCGCTTGATGTCTCTTTCAAGTATGAACTCACGTTATGACCTGTCGCTTTCTGCGCCACGCATTGTCATTATTCTCACATCACTGTGAATCGTACAAAACATAAGCAAAACAAACTTCTTGTAAAAGAAATGAGTTAGATGTTAATAATATTTTGCTATCAGGTTATCAAAAACCAATAACTTTACTTGTCACCGGCACCGCTCTGTTTTTAACATCGCTTATGGAAAAAAATAGCTTGTTTAGTCAGCGCATCCGTTTGCGCCATCTTCATACTTTTGTAGCTGTCGCCCAACAAGGAACACTGGGGCGCGCGGCTGAAACCCTTAACCTGAGTCAACCTGCACTCTCTAAAACGCTTAACGAGCTGGAGCAACTGACCGGAACCCGCCTTTTTGAGCGCGGTCGCCTCGGCGCGCAGTTAACGCTGCCCGGCGAACAGTTCCTCACCCATGCGGTAAAAGTGCTTGATGCGCTTAATACCGCGGGCCAGGCGTTGAATCGCAAAGAAAGCCTCAATAATGATGTGGTGCGCATTGGCGCATTGCCCACCGCCGCGTTGGGTATCCTTCCGGCCGTTATTGGTCAGTTCCATAAGCAGCAAAAAGAGACGACGTTACAGGTCGCCACCATGAATAACCCGATGCTGCTCGCTGGCTTAAAAACGGGGGAAATCGACCTCGGTATTGGCCGGATGTCCGACCCGGAATTGATGAGCGGTCTGAATTACGAGCTGCTGTTTCTGGAGTCGCTGAAGCTGGTTGTGCGCCCTAATCACCCGCTGTTACAGGAAACCGTCACCTTAAGCCGTGTGATGGAATGGCCGGTGGTTGTGTCGCCCAAAGGCACCGCTCCCCGGCAGAATGCGGAAGGTCTGCTACAAAGTCAGGGCTGCAAAATGCCCGTTGGCTGCATCGAAACGCTGTCGGCCTCGCTGTCTCGCCAGCTTACCGTTGATTATGACTACGTCTGGTTTGTCCCTTCAGGCGCGGTGAAAGAAGATCTGCGCCAGGCTACGCTGGTATCACTGCCGATTCCCACCCTGGGCGCTGGCGAACCGATTGGCATCCTCACCCGCGTAGACACGCCGCTTTCTCCCGGCGCGCAGGCGCTGATCGCCGCTATCCGCAAATCCATGCCGCACTGAATGCGCCCTCAAATAAATGCCGGATAAGACGCATTAGCGTCGTTACCCGGCAATATTAAGGCTTAAAACGTTTCCCAGTTATCACCGCTGGTTGTTACCGGCTGCGGTGATGAACTGGCGACGACGTCCACAGACGGCGCGCGTTTAATCGCACTTCCCCCCTGCAAACGAAACGCCCCGACCGCTTCGGTTAAGCGAGCGGCCTGCTCTTCCAGAGACGCGGCGGCGGCAGAGGCCTCTTCGACCAGCGAGGCGTTTTGCTGCGTGACCTTATCCATCTCGGAAATCGCCTGGCTCACCTGCACAATCCCACGACTTTGCTCATCAGAGGCTGCGGCGATCTCCAGCATAATGTCCGTTACGCGTCGCACGGCATCGACAATATCATTCATGGTGTTGCCTGCTGCGACGACTTCCCCGGAACCCTGGTCAATCAGTCTGACCGATTCGCTGATCAGCCCTTCAATTTCTTTCGCCGCCTGCGCACTGCGGCTTGCCAGCGTGCGCACTTCACTGGCGACCACGGCGAAGCCGCGCCCTTGTTCACCCGCTCGCGCCGCTTCGACCGCCGCGTTAAGCGCCAGGATATTGGTCTGGAAAGCGATGCTGTTGATGACGGCCGTGATCTCGGAAATTTTCTTCGAACTATTGGAGATGTTGCCCATTGTTTTCACGACGCCAGACACCATCTGACCGCCGTGACTGGCTTTGCCGGAGGCGTCTTCCGCCAGTTTGCTGGCATGATGCGCGTTGTCCGCATTTTGTTTCACCGTGGCCGTGAGCTCTTCCATGCTGGCTGCGGTCTGTTCAATTGCTGCGGCCTGCTCTTCCGTACGCGATGACAAATCGGTATTACCGGCGGAAATCTCACTGGTGCCGCGATAAATCTCTTCCGCCCCCTGGCGTACCGTTCCCACCGTTTGCCCCAGAGAGGACTGCATCTTCTGGAGATGGCGGCTTAAGCGACCGATTTCGCTGCGTCCGGTTGGATCATCCGGCATGGTGAGATCGCCTGCGGCAATCTGTTCAATACGCTGCGCAGCACGTTGCAGAGGGTTGATTACCGTCCGGCGGAGCGCGATAAACGTCAGTAGCGTAAGCACCAGCGCCAGCGCGAACGCCCCAATCATGAACATCAATCCCAGTTGGCTGCGCTGATGCGCCTGGTCGCTAAGCTGATTCGCGCGCGCCGTGCGTAGCTCAATCGCCTTGAGCAATACGGTGTTATACGCGGTATCAAGCGGTCTGGCCTGTTCATTTTCATGGTTGATAATCGCCTCGAACATACCGTTTCTGGCGTATTTCAACATAGGTTGCAGGCCATCGATATAGGCTTTGAAGCGGGTATTCAGCTCCGCATCCAGCGCTTCGTCCGCCGGTGTTTTTACCGCCCGCGCCATAAAGACGTTAAAGCCTTCCTGCGACTGCTTAATCCGCTTCTCCGCCTCAGCGATATTGGCTTTCATGTCATCCATTTCAGCAATGCGGCTCGCCGCGCCTGCATGGATCATATTGATACGCGCGGTACGCAGATGGTTAGAACTGTTGGATAAGCCCATCCGCACCTGAATTTCGTCCGTCACATCCCGCTGGTCACGATCTGCCTGTAGCAGAAAGTACCCCGCCAGCCCGGAACTAAGTGCGAACAGAAGAAGGATGCCACCGAGAATGGAGGAAAACAGCGGAACCAGCCGAATATGATGCAGAAAACCCAGCTTATGCGGTGCTTGCATCGTTGATGTGTTGTCCATGACCGTCGACTCTCTTGTAGGTTATTGCGTATAAAACACGCCCGTTAGATAGTCATCGGCATTCCAGGAAGTTTGCTTACGGTGAAAATCGGAATGTTTGTCACATTTTCACAACATTTATTCCTGAAAATTCAGGAAAGTGCCAGCGGCAGACCCGCTGGCATGTGAATCAGTTATCACCGAAATGGATAACGGTACGAATGGACTTGCCCTGATGCATTAAATCAAAGGCATCGTTGATTTGATCAAGCGGCAAGCGATGGGTAATGAACGGGTCCAGACGAATTTTCCCCGCCATCGCCTCTTCCACCATGCCTGGCAGTTGGCTACGCCCTTTCACACCGCCAAAAGCGGAACCGCGCCAGACGCGCCCGGTAACAAGCTGGAACGGACGGGTTTTAATTTCCTGGCCTGCGCCAGCCACGCCGATGATGATGCTCTCGCCCCAGCCTTTGTGACAGCACTCCAGCGCTGCGCGCATCACATTGACGTTACCGATACATTCAAAACTGAAATCGACGCCGCCATCGGTCAGCTCAACAATCACATCCTGAATGGGTTTGTCATAGTCATTCGGGTTAATGAAATCGGTCGCGCCCATTTCTTCCGCCAGTTTGAATTTCTCCGGGTTGGTGTCAACCGCCAGAATACGCCCGGCTTTCGCCTGCACCGCTCCCTGAATCACCGCCAGGCCGATACCGCCCAGGCCAAAGACCGCAACGCTATCCCCTTCTTTTACTTTTGCCGTGTTGTGTACCGCGCCAATCCCTGTGGTGACGCCGCACCCCAGCAGACAGACTTTATCCAGCGGCGCCTGCGGATTGACTTTCGCCAGGGAAATTTCAGCACAAACGGTATATTCACTGAATGTGCTGGTGCCCATATAGTGATAGACAGGTTCGCCGTTGTAAGAAAAACGGGTGGTGCCATCCGGCATCAACCCTTTACCCTGCGTGGCGCGCACCGCCTGACACAGGTTGGTTTTGCCGGATTTACAGAACTTACACTCGCCGCATTCTGCGGTGTACAGCGGAATAACATGATCGCCAGGCTTCAGACTGGTGACGCCTTCGCCAACGTCAACCACCACGCCACCGCCTTCGTGACCCAGAACCGCCGGGAACACGCCTTCCGGGTCGTCGCCGGAGAGCGTAAACGCATCCGTATGGCAAACGCCGGTATGGGTAATTTTAACCAGCACTTCACCTTTTTGCGGCGGCGCGACGTCAATTTCAACAATCTTTAACGGCTGGCCGGGGCCAAATGCAACTGCTGCACGTGATTTCATTTGTCTCTTCCCATTATTGTGAGGTGATCTGTTTATTTTAGATAAGCGCGCAGAAGGTGGCCGATTTCAGCCATGCGCACGGCGCGTTGATCCGGCGTGGTGTCACCGCTGACCAGTTCATCTTTCAGGTGAATCTCAACCATCTCTCCCATCAGCCCGTTAGATGCGCCGCGAACGGCGGCAATCTGTTGCAGGATCGCCAGGCAAGGTTCTCCTGACTCCAGCGCCCGTTCCAGCGCGTCAACCTGCCCGCGGATACGGCGAACCCGAGTGAGAATACGTTTTTTATCTTCAGGTGAATGCGGCATACGCCCTCCATACTATAGGGGGGTATACTATCAGATTTGTTATGTGACTGTAAAACCAACAGCAGCATCTCGCAATTTGTATGACAAATGGCTATACTGCCCGCTTCCGATGTAGACCCGTTTCCTTCACCTGCGTCACGGGTCTGGTTACACGCAGGTGTTTTCTAAAAGAAACCCCGCATTACGCGGGGTGGTGAGAAGAGTCAGGAACGTTTGCGCGGCATCATGCGCAATAGCGTATTGTCTTTCCAGACGTAGTGATGCATCAGCGCCGCGGCGGCATGCAAACCAATGACAAAATACCCCAGTTTCGCCAGCGTGATATGCCAGGTTTTCAGCATATCCACCACCTCAAAATTAGCGTCTGACGCATGCGGCATCACCAGGCCGAACGCAACCCAGGGATTGCCCCGGTTATACATCATCACCAGGCCAATAATCGGCAAGACAATAAACAGCAGATAGATCACCAGATGCCCAAGATGCGCCATTCCGGTCACCATCGGCTTTGGTTTTGGCACAATGGGCGGCGCCGGGTATTTCAGTCTGACCAGCAGACGCGTCACCATCAACACCAGGATTGTCATCCCGCACGAGACATGAACCATATTGATCCACGGACGATAGCTGCGGGGCGCAAATCCCCTCAACTCCATTGCACAGTAGGTCACAATAACCAGTAAAAAGACCAGCCAGTGGATGCCAATTTGCAGGCTTGTGTACTTATTGCTCATAACACGTCCTGAGTAAAAAAATAAAGCGTCAACATAGCGAGCTTTTGTTAAAAATTCATTAACTTTTGTTCACCCAATTTCAACCAGTTACGCTTAGCCGCAAAATCTGTTATTGCCCTGGACGCCTGACTGGACTATGCCTGGTAGGGAAAAAATGTGTCGTACCGTTGCATCCTGACAGGAGAAAACCATGAGTAAAATTGGCATTAACGGCTTTGGTCGTATCGGTCGTCTGGTGTTACGTCGTCTGCTGGAAGTGAAAAGCGACATTGATGTCGTCGCCATCAATGACCTGACCTCCCCTAAAATCCTCGCGTATCTGTTGAAATATGACTCAAACTACGGCGTATTCCCCTGGAGTGTAGATTTCACCGAAGACGCGCTGATTGTGGACGGCAAAAAAATTGCGGTTTACGCAGAAAAAGAGGCTAAAAATATTCCGTGGAAAACCACCGGTGCCGGGATCATTGTCGAGTGCACCGGCTTCTATACCTCAGCCGAGAAGTCCAAAGCGCACCTCGACGCTGGCGCTAAAAAAGTGCTGATTTCCGCCCCGGCTGGCGATATGAAAACCATTGTCTTCAACGTGAATGACGACACGCTGGATGCCAGCGACCAGATTGTTTCTGTCGCATCCTGCACCACCAACTGCCTGGCGCCGATGGCGAAAGCGCTGAATGACAACTTTGGCATTCAGGTTGGCACCATGACCACAATTCACGCCTACACCGGAACCCAGTCGCTGGTCGACGGGCCGCGCGGGAAGGATCTGCGCGCTTCGCGGGCGGCGGCGGAAAACATCATCCCCCACACCACCGGCGCGGCGAAAGCCATTGGTCTGGTGATTCCTGAACTGAGCGGAAAACTTAAAGGCCATGCTCAGCGCGTTCCGGTGAAAACCGGCTCTGTAACCGAACTGGTCTCGATTCTGGAGAAAAAAGTCACTGCGGAAGAGATCAACGCGGCGCTGAAGAAAGCGACAACCCATAATCCGTCGTTCGGCTATACCGATGAAGAGATCGTCTCTTCCGATATTATCGGCTCACATTTCGGTTCGGTGTTCGATGCCACGCAAACTGAAATCAGCACAGTGGGCGATCTGCAACTGGTGAAAACCGTCGCCTGGTACGATAACGAGTACGGTTTTGTGACCCAACTTATTCGCACGCTGGATAAATTCGCCAAACTCTGACCCTCTGGCGGAGGCATTGTTCCTCCGCCGTTTTCACATTTATCTGGTCATTCAAGACGATGTGAATCCCTTCCGATTTTCAATGGATTAACTGTGTTATAGATAACGTTTATCACTGAGTGAGCACAGTCATGGACGTATTCAGCCGCGAAACCTTAGAAGAAATGATGGCGCAAGCCGTCTCCCGCTCAGCCACATTTACCCTCTGGCCTGATGGCGAAGCCCCCGGAGCGAAAAACAGCGATACTGTTTTTACGCCAGAACCGCGGCATACCGGTACATCCATCTTCGATCGCGCCGTCACGGGCGTCCGATCTCCTGAAATCACCGTTTACGCGCCAGATAAACCCAACGGCGTGGGGCTTCTCGTGACGCCAGGCGGTTCCTACCGGCGCGTCGTGCTGGACAAAGAAGGCAGCGCGCTGGCGCCCTTTTTTAATGCGCGTGGTTATACCCTGTTCGTGATGACCTACCGGATGCCCGGAGATGGCCATGATGAAGGGGCAAACGCGCCGCTGGCGGATGTGCAGCGCGCGATGCGCTATCTTCGCGCCAATGCGCAAGCGTGGAAGATCGACCCGGAACGCATCGGGGTGCTGGGTTTTTCTGCCGGTGCGCATGTCGCCGCCAGTCTGGGGACGCGTTTTGCTGAACCCGTCTATTCCCCTATAGATAGCCTGGATGAAATCAACGCCCGCCCTGCTTTTATGGCGCTGGTCTATCCGGTCATCACCATGCGTGACGACATTCATCATCCCGGCTCACGCCTTGAGCTGATGGGCGCGGAACCTGACGATGAACAGATTCGCCACTACTCGCTTGAGGAACGCGCGGATGCCGCTACGCCGCCCACATTTCTGCTGCATGCCATCGACGATCCGGCGGTAAAGGTGGAAAACAGCCTGGTATTTTTTAACGCGCTGCGCCGTTCTGGCGTAGCGGTGGAAATGCATCTGTTTGAGCGAGGAAAACACGGGTTTGGCATTCGTGATACGCAGGGATTGCCGATCGCGGTCTGGCCGGAACTGATGATGAACTGGATTGCGACCAAAGTGTGACCGCCATTAGCAGGCCGGGGAAAACCCCGGCCTGCCACATCAGGACTGCAAATAGACCACCTGCGTTTGCAGATACTCGTTCAGACCGTGTTTGCCATCCGCCCCGCCAATACCTGACTTGCGCCAGCCAGCATGGAATCCCTGCATCGCCTCAAAGTTTTCGCGATTGATGTAGGTCTCGCCGAATTTCAGCCCGCCGATCGCCTTCATCGCAACATTCAGGTTTTGCGTATATACAGACGATGTCAGACCGTAATCGCTGTCGTTCGCCATCTCCAGCGCCTCTTCCAGCGTATCAAACGCCACAACCGGTAGCACGGGGCCAAATGTCTCCTCATGCATGATGGTCATCTCCTGGCGAACGTCCAGCAGCAGCGTCGGTGGATAATAATAACCTTTGCCCTCCACGACCTTGCCGCCCAACGCCACGCGAGCGCCTTCCTGTACGGCACGCGCCACTTTCTGCTCTACCCGCTCCAGCGCGGCAGCGTTAATCAGCGGCCCCATTGCGATGTCATCACGCTGTGCCGGATCGCCAAACTGAACCGCTTTCATCGCCTCGCCCAGACGATTCACAAAGCGATCGTAAATCCCTTTTTGTACATAAACGCGCTCAGCACAGTTACAGACCTGCCCGGTGTTGATCACTCTGGAATCCACAATCGCTTTCACGGCCAGCTCAAGATCCGCATCGTCCATCACGATTGCCGGGGCTTTCCCGCCCAGTTCCAGGCAAACTTTAGTGATGTTTTTCGCTGCCGCCGCCATAATTTTCTCGCCGGCGACCACGCTGCCGGTCATGCTCACCATCGCGACTTTCGGGTTCCCCGCCAGCTCCTGCCCAACCGTTTCACCGCGTCCCAGCACCAGGTTGAATACGCCTTTCGGTAAGCCGATGTCATGCACGATCTGCGCGAAAGCAATGGCATTGTTTGGCGTAAATTCGCTGGGTTTAATGACGATGGTATTCCCGGTCAACAACGCCGGAGCGAGCTTCCGGGCAATCAAAAAGAACGGAAAGTTCCACGGCAGAATCCCGGTGGTGACGCCCAGCGCGCGTTTAAAGACCAGAATATTTTCTCCGGGGCGGTCGCTTTGCAGGATCTCGCCTTCATAACGGCGCGCCCACTCGGCCATATATTCGATGTAGTCGGCGGTGAACGCGACTTCCACCTGCGCCAGCTGCTGGATTTTTCCGCCTTCCGCGACAATCAGCGCGCTGATCTCTTCTGCCCGCTCACGAATCCCTGCCGCGATCTTTCTCAGCCACCCCGCGCGTTCAATCGCAGGCAGCGCCTCCCATTCCGGCTGAGCGCGCGCAGCGGCGTCAATGGCCTGACGCGCCTCTTGCGCGCCGCCATCAGGAATACGGGAGAGCAGTTCTTCGGTGGCAGGATTCACCACATCAATCCATGCGTCTCCCTGCCAGCTAACAAATTGACCATTGATATACATCGGGTGTTGTACGGGTGCGGACATGCGCTGCTCCTGTAATTGAATTGTTTTTAACAAGTAAAATCATTGTTAAGTAATAACAATCACATGTTCTCAGGGTCGTCTGCGGTGCTGGTTTTGTGATGTGCTTCATAAAAGCAGCCAGGAAGGTTCTGTCAGAGGGGCGATATCGGGGAGAGAGTTTGCCCGTTTGAGCGTAAATTTCCGCAAACGGGCAAGAAAGTAACATTAACGCAACGAACGACTGTTCATGGTCTCAATCAGGTCAGCGTCATTTTGCAGCGTCTGCCACGCCGCCTCAACGTCAGCGGGAATATCAACGTGCACAATAAAGTCGCGGCCACGCGGCCCGTAGCCGGTTTCATCATCCCGTAAGCGCGGAAGCTCTCCCGCAATCAGGGAGAGATAGCGATCCACGGACCACAACCCCTTCTGTTCTCCGGCAAAATCCACGCCGTCATCGTGCTGGCACAGCGTCGGGACAATACCAGGATAGCTCAACCAGCGGGGCGAATCGGGATCGTCGCAGGTGACGCGGCGGAACGTCGCCATCGTCCGGCGTTGCATTGTCGGGTCCTGTACGATAATGGCGGTGTTAATGGGCGCCGATACCTGACTAATCAGGGCGCAGCTAAACTGCGCGTTCTCACCGCAGTTTGTTGACTTGTCTTCTGGCCAAATGTTCTCCGTCGGGATCTGCCAGAACTGATGAGCGATATCCGCGAGGATTTTGGCTTCCGTACGCCCGGTGGTGCGTATGGTGTTGTAGCGCGGGTGCCCGGCGATGGCGGCATAGAGAAACGTGGTGGAATGGCCGATGCCGCCGCTGATCAACAGCGGGATCTGCTGCGCTTTCGCTATGTTGCAGGCGGCGTCTATCGCCGGGATGACGGCATTCCCCGCCAGCACAACGCAGTCAGCCTGATACGGCGCGTCACCAGAGAAGTCATTTTGGGCCAGCCAATGCCCCAGCGTGTTCGCTGCTTCCAGCGTTGTACTGGATAATGCCGGAAACGGTCTCATTCTCATGGTTCTTCCTCCTGTGTTCCTTGCAGAGTACCGGAGTGGCTTCTGGTGAGTACCAGATCACTCCGAAAGACGATCCGCTGATTATCCTGTGGTGCGAGGGTGAGATAAAGCGTTGATGTCAAACAACGTTCAATGAGAGAAAATCCCGGCTTAACGGCAATGAATATTTGATTTACCGGGCGTTTTCATATTCACTTGAATTATGGTTTACGTCAGACGTAGAATCATTAGCCCGCTAACCATTAAAATAATACAAAGGTATACGACGTTATGCGCCTGCCCCAACGCGATCCTTATGCTCCTCGCGAGTGGCAGCCTCACGAAAAGCCCGCGCTGTTAGGCTCACCTTCGACTCCCATTCACAGCACGCCGAAACGCATCGCCTACGGCGTGGTCGGCCTGCTGGTGTGTCTGACCGGCGCACTCGGGAACGCGGTCGTGACCGCGAATCTGCAAAATTTACAGGGCACCTTTGCCGCCTGGTCGACGGAGATCGCCTGGCTGCCTGCCGTTTATGTCATGACCAATGTCTCAATTAACCTGCTGCTGGTGAAATTTCGCCAGCAGTTTGGTCTGCGGGCATTTACCGAAGGTTTTCTGGTGCTGTATGTGCTGGTCACCTTTTTTCACCTCTTCGTCAACGATCTGAGTTCCGCGCTAATGGTACGCGCGGCGCACGGTATGGTCGCCGCCGCGCTCAGTTCGCTGGGTATTTATTATCAGATACAGGCCTGGCCTGCGAAACACCGTCTGAAAGCGTTAACGATCGGTATTACCGGGTCGTCGCTGGCTATTCCCCTCGCCCGGTTGTTCTCTACCGAACTGCTGCAACTGGATGAGTGGCGCGGCCTGTACTTCTTTGAGCTGGGACTGGCGCTGGTTTCGCTGGGCTGCGTCATCGCCTTAAAACTGCCTCCCGGCGACAGACGTAAGGTTTTTGAAAAGAAAGACTTTATTACTTTTATTCTGCTCGCGCCCGGCATGGCGCTGGTCTGTGCCGTGCTGTCGCTGGGGCGACTGGACTGGTGGTTTGAAGCGCCCTGGATTGGCTGGTCTCTGGCGCTGGCGACGGTACTCATCATCAGCGCAATTGTGTTCGAGCATAACCGCAGCAATCCGCTGTTGAATACGCGCTGGCTCTCCAGCGGCAGTATTCTCCGCCTGGGGCTGATTATGTTGCTGATCCGCATTGTGCTGGCGGAGCAAAACACCGGCGTAATTGGCTGGCTGCAATACGCTGGCTTACAGAATGAGCAAATGACGCATCTGGCCTGGTCAATTTTCGCTGGCATTGTGTGCGGCATCATCACCAGTTGCCTGACGATTAAACCGACGCGGCTGGCCTGGCCCGTGATTACGTCGCTGGCATTGATGATCGTCGCCTCGCTGCTCGACAGCCACTCCACAAACCTGACGCGCCCCGACCAGTTAATGGTCAGCCAATTCTTACTCGGTTTTGGCAGCGCGTTTTTCCTTGCCCCGGCAATGCTGGCGGGTATCGGCGGCGTCATCGCCGATCCGCGCAACCTGGTCAGTTTTTCCGTCTTATTTGGGATGAGTCAGAACATCGGCGGTCTGCTGGGCTCCGCCATTCTCGGCACGTTCCAGACCTGGCGTGAAAAATATCACTCCAGCCTGCTGGCCGATCAGCTCACCACGCTAAATCCGCTGGTGAATGAGCGTCTACAGATGTACAGCCAGATGTACAAAAGCCTGATTGGCGACAGCGCATTGCTGAACACCCAGGCGATCGCCCAGCTACAAACCGTTACGTCGCTTGAGGCAAATATCCTCGCCTATAACGATACTTATTTACTGACGGCCAGCATTGCCGCCGCTACGCTAATCTGGATTTTATGGCGCTTGCTGCGACTGCGTATTACCGCCCGGATGGCGCTGAAAAAAGCCACCGGAACCAAGTAACAGATGAAAATTATGTTTATCGCTTTACCTCAGGAGCCGCTATGAGTCAGCAGGATGCCGCCAAAGAGCAGGCAAATACCCGAAACAATCTCCGTGTGGTGTCAATTTTTGCCGCTGCCGCCATTGGCCTCGTCGGGGTTCTGGTGATCCTCTACGCCTGGCAATTACCGCCGTTTACCCGCCATACGCAATTTACGGATAACGCCTATGTGCGTGGACAAACCACCTTTATTAGCCCGCAGGTGAATGGATATATCACGCAGGTGAATGTGCAGGACTTTGTGCAGGTGAAAAAAGGCGAACTGCTGATGCAGATCGACGACCGTATTTATCGCCAGCGTGTCCATCAGGCCGAAACACAGCTGGCCATGAAAATTGCCGCGTTAAATAACAACCTGCAACAGCGTAAAAGCGCCGAAGCCGTGATTGCGCGCAATGAAGCGGTACTGAAGAACGCCAAAGCGCAAAGTTTGAAAACCCAGGCAGATTTGAAACGCGTGAAAGATCTCACCGCCGACGGTTCGCTGTCGATTCGTGAACGCGATGCGGCGCTGGCCAGCGCGGCGCAAGGCAGCGCGGATATCGACCAGGCGAAAGCCACGCTGGAGATGTCACGACAGGATTTACAAACGGTAATCGTCAACCGGGGAGCGCTGGAAGCCGACGTTGAAAATGCCCGCGCAGCGTTAGAACTGGCGCAGATCGATCTGCAAAATACCCGCATTGTCGCGCCGCGCGACGGCCAGCTTGGGCAGATTGCCGTCCGCCTCGGCGCGTATGTCACCGCCGGAACGCATCTCACCACGCTGGTGCCGCCGCAGCACTGGGTTATCGCCAATATTAAAGAGACGCAACTGGCGGAGCTGCGCGTGGGTCAGCCGGTACGGTTTACCGTCGATGCGCTGAATGATCGGGTTTATGAAGGCCGGGTGGAGAGCATTTCTCCGGCAACCGGCGTGGAGTTCAGCGCCATTACGCCGGACAACGCGACCGGCAACTTTGTCAAAATCGCCCAGCGTATTCCGGTTCGGGTAGAGGTGTTGGGTAAACCGGAGGAGATTGCGCGATTGCGTCCGGGTATGTCGGTGCAGGTACATATCGATACCCGGGAGGCGAAACAATGACGCGCCGTCCCGTTGCCGCTTTGCTGTTCGCCCTGCTGCTCAGTGGCTGTCAGTCGGTTGATGTGGCACCCGCAAAACCGTCTTTGCAAATCCCCGCCGCCTGGCGAACCGCCACCGGCCCCGCCAGCGCAACAGAACAGGTATGGTGGAGAAATTTTCACGACAGTCATCTGAATCGTTATGTCGATCAGGCGCTGCAAAATAACAGTGACGTGCTGATTGCCCGCGAACGGGTAAATGAATACCAGGCCAGGGTCTATGCCGCCGAAGGCAGCCTGTTCCCCTCGCTGGATGCGGGCGTTAGCGGAGCGCGGGCGCGAACGCAGTCTGCGGCAACCGGACTTCCGATCTACAGTACGTTGTATAAGGGCAGCCTGACGGCAAGCTACGATGTCGATATCTGGGGCGTTAATCGCAGCACCGCCAGTGCGGCGCAGGCCTCGCTGGCGGCGCAAAAAGCGGCGGCGGCCGCCGCCGATCTGACCGTTGCCTCGTCCGTTGCGTCCGGTTATGTCACGCTGCTGGCGCTGGATGAGCAGCTCAACGTGACAAAATCGACGCTGAAATCGCGTGAAGAAGCCTGGAATCTGGCAAAACGGCAATATGAAACAGGCTACAGCTCGCGCCTGGAATTGATGCAGTCGGATTCTGAGCTTCGCTCGACGCGCGCGCAAATTCCCCTGCTTGAGCACCAGATCGCACAACAGGAAAACGCGCTGAGTCTTCTGCTGGGCAGCAACCCGACGCGGCTGGCCCGTAGCGACCGTTTTGATGCGCTGACGCCCTTAACGTTGCCGTCACAGTTGCCCTCTTCGTTGCTCAACCGCCGTCCTGATGTTGTGCAGGCCGAGAGACAGCTTATTGCGACCGATGCGACGCTTGCCGCCTCTCGCTCCAGCCTGCTGCCGTCGATCAACCTGACAGCGACCGGATCGGTGCAGGATCGCACGCTTCCCGGTCTGCTTGACGACCCGCTCCGCTTATGGAGTATTGGCGGCAGCATTCTCGCCCCTCTGCTTAATCGTCAGGCATTGAATGCGCAGGTTGATATTTCCCAGTCCCAGCGTAATCAGGCGCTGTACAGTTATGAAAAAACCGTGCGTAACGCCTTCAGAGAGGTAAACGATAGCCTCGACGCCATCACCCGCTATCAGGAACAGCTCAGTGAATTACAGGCGCAGCAGGATGTGGCGCAGGAAACATTGCGCATCGCCCAGAATCGCTATCGCAATGGCTATTCGTCTTATCTGGATGTACTGGACGCCCAGCGCACGCTGTTCTCAGTGCAAACCAATGTGGTGCAGGTGAAAAACAATCTGCTGCTGGCGCAGATTGATCTCTACAAAGCGCTGGGCGGCGGCTGGTCAGTCTGACGTCATCCGTACGGCAAGTGGTGAATGATTTCGCGGACGTTATAGACCATGCCAGACAGCGATACCACCAGCAAAAACAGCGATGACGCCAGCCCAATACGCCTGCTGTGATGCGGTGACAACCATTTATTGATGAGCAGGATGTACAGCGATAAAACAGCAAAATCAAAAATGATCCACACCACCGTCAGCGTCATAATGCTGGCGGCGAAGTTCTGCGTCACCGCAATAAACTGAGGGAAGAAAGCGACAAAGAAAAGGATGTCTTTCGGATTTGAAATGCCGGTAATAAATCCCCGGATCACCCCGCCGTCGCCCGCAGCGACCGTGTTTTCTTGCGCATTTGCCTGCGGATTCCCCGCCCGCAGGCTGATTAACGCGCCGTAGCCGATATACAACGACCCTGCGATCCCCAGCAAAGACAGAAACAAACCGGAGATCGACACCACCCCGGCCAGCATCAGCGCCGCCAGGATAATCAGCACCAGAGAGGCGCTGTTCGTTCCGATCACCGTCGCAAAGGCTTTACGCGCACCGTGCCGGGCCGCCGTTCCGGTTACCAGCGCAACCACCGGGCCGGGCGTGACCAGCAACAGTAAAACCGATAAACTATACGCACTCAGCAATGTCAGATTAATCAACGCCTTTTCTCCTTCATAACGCACACAGGCCCGGAAACTCCCGGCATTATTCAGCGAGCGATGACATTTGAAAAACGAATAAAACTGCTATTTAATGTGAGTAAAACTCACAATAGCGTATCGCCATGACTCTGCCGCCACTGTATGCCCTGCGCGCTTTTGAAGCCGCCGCCCGCCTCGGATCATTCAGCAAAGCCGCTGACGCGCTGAACGTCACTCCGGGCGCGATCAGCAGACACATCCGTACCCTGGAGACAAGATTTGACTGCCCGCTGTTTCACCGCAACGGCCCGCAGGTTGAGGTAACGGAAGCGGGACGCGCGCTGGCGGAGCAGCTGGCCGCAGGCTTTCGGACGCTGGAAAACGCCTGCTCCGCGTTTCGCAACCAGCAGCACGGTCTGCGCTTAAAGGCGCCCTCAACCCTGACAATGGGCTGGTTGCTGGACGTGCTGAACAGCGTACATCAGCAGGAGCCCTCGCTTAACGTGGAGCTTTCCAGCGTCTGGATGGACACCGATACGGTGAATTTCAATCGCGAACCCTTTCACTGCGCCATCCTGTTAGGCAACGGTCATTTTGGTTCCGGCACGCAAAGCAGGCTGCTTTTTAAAGAGTGGCTGATCCCAATATGCGCCCCTGCGCTGCTTGAACAGGTACGAGAAAACATTGCCGACTGCGAGCTTATTCATCCTTCGCCGGACCGGCGCGACTGGACGCGATGGCTGGCACGCAGCGGTAAATTTAACGGGCTGAATACCCGTCGGGGAAAAGTGTTCGACACGCTGGAACAGGGAAATCAGGCGGCGATAAGGGGGCATGGCGTCTCCGTGGGCGATCTGCTGCTCAGTCTGGAGGCGGTAAAAAGCGGTCTGCTCACCCTTCCGTTCAATGAAGCAGTGGCAACCGGAGAAGGCTACTATCTGGTCTGGCCGCAAGATACGGCATTCGAAAAAGACATTGCGCTGCTTTATGACAGGCTAAAGTGCGCCGCCCCGCAGGAGAAGATACCCGAAGGTATCTCCTGCCTGAGCTGAGCATGGAGCTACAGGCTGATTTGCTCCATCGCCTGTAAAATGCGCTTATCGGAGATCGGGTACGGCGTGCCGAGCTGTTGTGCAAAGTAGCTGACGCGCAGCTCCTCAATCATCCAGCGGATTTCTTTGACGTCGTCGTCATCACGGCGGGCTGGCGGCAGCTTGTTAATCCACTGCTGCCAGGCCTGCTGCACGCTTTCGATTTTCAGCATCTGCGCCCTGTCACGGTGCGGATCAACCGCCAGTTTCTCCAGCCGTTTTTCAATCGCCTGCAAATAGCGCAGCGTATCGCCGAGGCGCTTAAAGCCGTTGCCGGTGACAAAACCGCGATACACCAGCCCGCCCATTTGCGCTTTGATATCAGACAGCCCCAGCGCCATCGTCATATCCACACGTCCTTTCAGACGTTTGTTGATCGTGAACACGGCGGTCAGGATCTGCTCGACCTGCTTCGCGATATCGACAACGGTGTCGTTCAGCTCAGCGCGCACCTTCTCATGCAGTGCGGCAAAAGCCTCTTCCGTCCATACCGGGCCGCCATTGGCGTCAATCAGCTTGTCCACGCCGCAGGAGATACAGTCGTCAATCAACTCCAGCACTTTGCCATACGGGTTAAAGTACAGACCGAGCTTGGCTTTGTTCGGCAGCTTTTCGTGCAGATACTTAATCGGCGACGGAATATTCAGCAGCAGCAAGCGGCGTAAACCGCACCACATTGCCTGTTGTTGCTCCAGCGGATTGTCGAACAGCCTGATGGCGACGCTATCACGCTCATCTACCAGCGCAGGCCACGCCTTCACTTTGTAATTGCCGCGTTTCTGCTCATAGCTTTCCGGCAGCTGACCGAAACTCCAGATGTGCAGCCCACTCTGCTCGATGCCGTCATCAGCCACCGCCGAGAGCGTCTCCTGGACTTTCCCTTTCAGCGCCTCTTTCAGCCCCTGCAAAGCGCGCCCTTCCTGCAACTTCTTGTTTTTGTCATCCACCACGCGGAAGGTGATCTTCAGATGATCGGGCACCTGATCCCAGTGCCAGTCTTCGCGATCTACCGTCACGCCGGTCATCCGCCGCAATTCACGCTCCAGCGCATCCAGCAACGGTAGCTCCAGCGGCGTTACGCGACCTAAAAACGCTTCGGCATAGTTCGGCGCCGGAACAAAGTTCCGTCGTACCGGTTTCGGCAGCGATTTAATCAGCGCAATCACCAGCTCTCGGCGCAGACCTGGAATTTGCCATTCAAACCCGGACTCTTCCACCTGGTTTAACAACGGAAGCGGGATATGGACGGTGACGCCGTCGGCGTCGGCGCCCGGTTCAAACTGATAGCTCAGCCGCAGCTTAAGATTTCCCTGGTGCCAGAAGTTCGGGTAATCCAGCTTGCTGATTTTTTCCGCGCCCTCTTTGATGAGCATACTCTTTTCAAAGTTGAGCAGATCCGGCGTTTCGCGGCTGACTTTTTTCCACCAGTTGTCGAAGTGGCGCGCGGAGATCACATCATGACTGATGCGCTGGTCGTAGAACTCAAACAGCGTCTCATCATCGACCAGAATGTCGCGGCGACGCGATTTGTGCTCCAGCTCTTCCACTTCCGCACGCAGCTTCAGGTTGTCGCGGAAGAAGGCGTGGCGCGTCTGCCAGTCGCCCTCTACCAGCGCATGACGAATAAACAACTCGCGACACAGCGCCGGGTCGATCTGGCTGTAATTCACCTTGCGCGCGGCCACTATCGGCAGACCGTACACGGTCACTTTCTCCGTCGCCATCACCGCGCCCTGCGCCCGTTCCCAGTGCGGTTCGCTGTAAGAACGCTTAATCAGATGCTGGGCAACCGGTTCCACCCACTCGGGATCGATGCGCGCCGCAATGCGCCCCCACAGGCGGCTGGTTTCCACCAGTTCTGCGACCATCGCCCACTTCGGCGGCTTCTTGAACAAACCGGAACCCGGGAAGATGGAGAAACGGGCGTTACGCGCGCCGGTATACTCCTGCTTGTCGGCATCTTTCATCCCGATATGCGACAGCAGCCCGGTCAGCAGCGCGATATGCACTTCACGGTATTGCGCCGGTTCGCTGTTTACCGGAATACCCAGCTCTTTCACCACCTGGCGCAATTGGGTGTAGATATCCTGCCATTCGCGCACGCGCAGATAGTTCAGGTAATCGGTGCGGCACAGGCGGCGGAACTGGTTCGACGACAGCGCTTTCTGCTGCTCGCCGAGGTAATTCCACAGATTCACAAAGGCGAGGAAGTCAGACTCTTTATCATGGAAACGACGGTGCTTCTCATCGGACGCCTGCTGTTTATCCATCGGGCGCTCACGCGGGTCCTGAATAGACAGCGCGGAGGTGATGATCATCGCCTCACGCACGCAGCCGTGTTTCTGCGCTTCCAGCACCATCCGCGCCAGACGTGGGTCTACCGGCAGCTGCGACAACTGGCGGCCTGAAGGCGTCAGTTTATAAGCCGTTTGCTGCTCATCGGTCGTAATCGCCCCAAGCTCTTCCAGCAGACGCACGCCGTCCTGAATGTTGCGTTTATCCGGCGCTTCAACAAACGGGAATGCGGCGATATCGCCCAGCCCCAGCGCCGTCATTTGCAAAATAACCGAAGCCAGGTTGGTACGCAGAATCTCCGGGTCGGTAAATTCCGGGCGCGACAGGAAGTCATCTTCCGAATACAGGCGGATGCAGATCCCTTCCGACACACGTCCACAGCGGCCTTTACGCTGGTTAGCGGAAGCCTGTGAAACCGGTTCAATCGGCAGCCGCTGCACTTTGGTGCGGTAGCTGTAGCGACTGATGCGCGCGGTGCCGGGATCGATAACGTACTTAATGCCCGGTACGGTCAGCGAGGTTTCCGCCACGTTAGTCGCCAGCACGATGCGACGTCCGCTGTGCGACTGGAACACGCGGTTCTGCTCGCTGTTAGAGAGGCGTGCATACAGCGGCAATACTTCGGTATGGCGCAAATTGAGTTTATTGAGCGCATCGGCGGTATCGCGGATTTCACGCTCGCCGCTCATAAAGATCAGGATATCGCCGGGACTTTCACGCCCCAGTTCATCCACCGCGTCAAAAATAGCCTGAAGCTGATCGCGCTCGGTATCGTCCGCTTCTTCGACAATCGGACGATAGCGCACTTCAACCGGGTACGTTCTGCCGGAAACTTCAATGATCGGCGCATTGTTAAAATGACGCGAGAAGCGCTCCGGGTCGATGGTCGCGGAGGTGATGATGATTTTCAGATCCGGGCGACGCGGCAACAGCTCTTTCAGGTAGCCAAGCAGAAAGTCGATATTCAGGCTGCGCTCGTGCGCTTCATCAATGATGATGGTGTCGTACTGCATCAGCAGCCTGTCCTGCTGGATTTCCGCCAGCAGGATACCGTCCGTCATCAGCTTGACCATCGTGTTGTCGCTGACGTGATCGCTGAAACGGACTTTATAACCGATGCAGCCGCCCGGTTCCGTTTGCAACTCTTCGGCAATACGGTTGGCAACGGTACGCGCCGCCAGACGACGCGGCTGCGTATGGCCGATCAGCCCTTTAATACCGCGCCCCAGCTCCATACAAATTTTCGGCAATTGCGTGGTTTTACCAGAGCCGGTCTCCCCCGCCACAATCACCACCTGGTGGTCGCGAACGGCCTCCAGGATGGCCTGTTTTTTCTGGCTGACAGGCAGGTTTTCTGGATACGTTATTTCCGGTCTGGCGGCTTCGCGCAGCACAATTTTACCTGCTGCCTGTTCAATCTCTTTCGCCATCTCCAGGAGAATGGCCTGTTGTGCATCAGGTTTTTTAACCTTCTTCACGCCATGCAGGCGGCGGGCAAAGCGCTGCCTGTCACGCAGCATCAGCGTATCCAGCTGTTGCTGAAGTGCGGCGAAGGTGATTTTCTGTTGTTCTGTCATAGCATTAGAGGGCAGTGCTCTGCCGGGTAAAATCTCTTTTTAATGATTGGTATAGAGTACCACATCGGCGCTTTTCGTGTGTTGTTCAATAATTTCGAACATAGGATTCGATATATTGCGCTATCTCTGCGACAGGATTGTGAATAGAGTGTCAACAAGCAACGGGGCTCACCCCATTCAAACACATAAAAGGAAACACCCATGAGCAAAGTATTAGTTCTTAAATCCAGTATTCTGGCAGGGTACTCTCAGTCTGGTCAGTTGTCTGATTATTTTGTTGAACAGTGGCGCGAAAAGCATCCTGCGGATGCAATCACCGTGCGCGACCTGGCCGCGAATCCTGTTCCGGTACTGGATGGCGAACTGGTGGGTGCCCTGCGCCCGAGCGACGCTCCGCTGACTCCGCGTCAACAGGACGCGCTGGCGTTGTCCGACGAGCTGATCGCAGAACTGCAAGCGCACGATGTGATCGTCATTGCGGCGCCGATGTACAACTTCAACATCCCGACTCAGTTGAAAAACTATTTTGACCTGGTTGCCCGCGCGGGCGTCACCTTCCGTTACACCGAGAAAGGGCCGGAAGGTCTGGTGACCGGTAAACGTGCGGTGATTCTCTCCAGCCGTGGTGGTATCCACAAAGATACGCCGACTGACCTGATCGCGCCGTACCTGAAAGTCTTCCTGGGCTTTATTGGTATCACCGACGTGAACTTCGTGTTTGCTGAAGGGATTGCTTACGGCCCGGAAGTCGCGGCCAAAGCGCAGTCTGATGCCAAAGCGGCGATTGACAGCGTTGTTGCTGCATAAGATTTATTTGCCTCATCCGGCCTGCAAGGGGTGTCATCCTCCCGCAGGCCGGATAACCTCCATCAGGCATTCATGCCATTCAGCACCGCAAGAACCTCATCCGAAAGTTGCAAATCCCCTGCCGCCATATTTTCACGCAAATGCGTCACTGACGACGTTCCCGGAATTAACAGGATATTGGCTGAACGTTGCAGCAACCATGCCAGCGCTACCTGCATTGGCGTCGCATTCAGGCTGGCGGCAACGTCGGAGAGCGTTGATGACTGCAACGGCGTAAACCCGCCCAGTGGGAAGAACGGCACATAAGCGATACCCTCGCCCGCCAGCGCGTCAATGAGTGCGTCATCCTGGCGATGGGCAATGTTGTACTCATTCTGCACGCAAACAATTTCGGCAATCTTCCTCGCCTCAGCCACCTGTTTCGCAGTGACATTGCTCAGACCGATATGCTTCACCAGCCCCTGCTGCTGAAGTTCTGCCAGCACGCTAAAACTCTCTTCGATAGATCCTTCATGCGGGCCATGACCGTCGCCGAACATAACGCGCAGGTTGACCACATCCAGCACATCAAGTCCGAGATTACGCAGATTATCGTGAACCGCCTGCTTCAATTCCGCAGGCGAGAAAGCGGGCAACCACGACGCATCTTCCCCGCGACGGGCGCCAATTTTGGTAACGATCGCCAGATCGTCAGGATACGGATGCAGCGCTTCTCGAATGATTTGGTTCGTAACATGCGGGCCGTAAAAATCGCTGGTATCAATGTGATTCACACCCAGCGAAATCGCCTCCCGAAGCACCGTCAGCGCGACGTGACGATCTCTCGGCGGGCCAAATACACCAGGTCCTGCCAGTTGCATTGCCCCATAGCCCAGCCGTTTTACCTGCCGGGAACCGAGAGAAAACGTCGCTGAATTACCGTGACTTGCCATAACTGCCCCTCTTGCTGAATATCGCTTCAGAGCAGACAGTATAGAAACTTACCCTGCAAATTATCGCGCTTTATCATACAAAACAGAAAATACGCAGAAGCTACGCACTGTTGCCAGTTACTTTTTCAGCCACTTACCGTTAATGCCCTGCACATACTCACCCGGTTTTGCACGGTCGACCAGCTTTTGTCCGGCCATTTTCGCCACCTCATCCACCGGAATCTGATGGCTTTTCGCCAGCTGTTGATAACTGGCGCTACGCTCTTTATTAATCTCGCTGACGAGCGAGCGCGTTTCTGGATCGGTTGCCAGCGCCACCAGATAACCATTAAGCGTTTCCCCCACTCGCCCTTGCGTTCTCGCTTCGCTCAGAGTCAACGCGATGGCGTTGCAGCTCAATAAACTCAGGATAAGAACGGTCGCTCTAAGCTGTTTTTTCATCATGACCTCAGAACAAATCACTGCGTGACTTCAATAAACTTTCCACGTCCTTATCAACCTTGATATGAATTTCATGCTCAATTTTGACGTTCATATTGATGGTGATCGGTTCCTTCGGCGCTGCAACTTCAATACGCGGCGTACAGCCAGCCAGTAAGAAGAGCGCCAGCATGGCAATCATCGTTTTCATTGTTGTTCCTCACATTCCTTGCCTTCCGGGCAACGGGTTTCCGGCAACGCGGTGTTTTGTTCAAGCCATGCCTGTAAGTTGTCGCCAAAACGCAAACTGCGCCAGAGCGTAAAGACATTTTCTTCATGGGTATAGTTCAGGTTAACCGTGCCGACTTTACCGTCCACATGGCTTTTACCCGTGACCGTCGCCTGCATGGTCAGCACGCCCAGATTGTCCAGATTAATCTTCGTCCACGAACGGGCAATCTCCATATAGCGTAGCCAGTTGATTGCCGCGCCTGCCGCCATATTGTCTTTGACGACCGCATCGGCGGTATCTTTATCGATACGCAGCGTCATCGGGCCTGGATTGGTTAACCAGCCGTCTTTAATGATCCATTTTTCATTGCTCAGCCACAGCGGAAGCGCGCCGCTAACCGGGCCGGACATCGCAAATTGTTTGGGATTCACCGCGCTGATCAGTTCGCTGGAAGAGACATTTTGCACCCGCAGTAGTGCCGGATCGTGCTGCGGCATACGCAGCTGTTTCATGATGATTTTGCCGCCCAGCACATCCACGCTCACGTCACTCAGCAATAAAGGATTCTCTTCGCTCCACGGATAGCTTCCCTGGAGATCGGCCGTGATATTTTTCGCGGTGACCTGGTTTACCACCTCTGCGATGCGTAATGACACCGGCCCGCGCGTCCCCAGTTGCCAGGCACCCTGACTGAAACGGAACGGCAACACAAAATCGACGCCGTTGATTTGGTTGTCCGGCATCCAGGCGCTACCGCCTTTCAGTACGCCGTGTCCACCCGCTTCAAACCCCTGCTCCTCTGCGGCGGAAAAAGCCACCTGCGCGTACAGTTCGCCTGCGCGCAAATTCATTTTCCAGTCAGGAGGCAGCAAGGGCTGGAAGACCGTAACCGACTGTTTTGGCCACCAGGCCTGCCCGCGTAAACGAATGCCGTCCCAGCGCCCATTTACCCGTACTGGCCCAATCGCCCCTGCGTGCAGGTCGCCTTTGAACTGGAATACCGTTGGGTCCGTTCCTTCAACGCTGAATTTGAGCGTTGACGGCGGTAAGACGCTGCCGCCGGTGAACACGGTATTGCCCGCATCCAGCGATAACGCGCCGCTGAAGGTCGGGTTCCCGACATCACGAACCCACACGATCGGTTTATCGAGCACCAGGCGCGGAGACGCCACCGTCATCGTGCCGTATTGCAGTTGATCGAACCCGGTGGACAGGTCGGTCAGCGTGATGGTGTTGTCGTGCCATTCTCCTTTCCCGGCGACATCCCAACTGGCGTTCATCGGGGTGAAGCTGCCCTCGCCCCAGTAACGCCACTGCCAGCGCCCTGCATCGGGAAGAAAATCATCCGCCAGCCCATCAAGATGCAGGACAAAGTCGCCCATCTTATTTTCGTGCGCGCGTAAAATTGCCTGTAATCGGCCATCAACTCCGCGTTGGGTGACTTTTACGCCAGCCAGCGGCCAGCGAATTTCGTCAATATCCAGAGAGTCAATCACCCGGCCACGAGAACGCAACAGCGCGCCGGGTTCAAAGGTCAGTTGTGGATCGGCCAGACTGCCGGTGAGCTGTGTCGGCAGTACCGCATAAAAAATCAGATCATCCTGTTTCGCTTCACCGGTTAAACGCAGGGGCATGTCGCTGTTATCCATACTCAGCTTGCCTGGCCCAATCGTCAGCACCGCATTGCCTTTACCCGCATCGCCTTGCGTCAGAACATTCAACCGGCCGCTTATCACCGCATTTTCAAGACCTGCCTGCCAGTTATCAATGTTGATCCCCAGACGTCCGCTCAGCGGAAAGCCCTGATACGGCCAGTTCCAGCGTCCATCGCTGATGGCAAGTTGCTGGCGAGTAACCTGCCAGGGGAGATCGAGCAGCGGCTCCGGGTTACCGCGCGCCATGACGATCAGCTGTCCGGCGTTGTCCCGCCACTCCAGTTCCGCATCCACCAGCGACGGTTCCTGCGGCAGGCTCAGCGTTGCGACGGCGTGTCCGTTCACTGGCAGCCCGTCCGGCACCAGAGGTAGCGTAAATTCCCCTTCCAGTTTTACAGGGGGCTGATTTTCGAAGGCGCTCACCTCCAGTTGGCTGACGGTGAAGTTTTGCCCGTGCAGCCGCCCCTGAAAGTTGACCTTCTCGCCCTGATAACGAATCTGTTGGAGGGCTGGCGTCAGCGAAAGCGACAATTTCCCCTGCCATTCCTGCCAGGGAGAAAGAATAAGCCTGTCGATATTAACCCAGGTATTAGGCAGCATAGACTGCCATTCTGCGAGCGTGCGCGGCGCTGCGGGCGATGGTTCAGATTCAGGGAGTTTTGCCAAACAGGCGGAGTCCAGTTCAAGCGTACCGATATTCAGCTGCCAGCGGCTGGGATGGGTGAGTTCCGCGCCGCTCATGCGTGCTAACGGGCAGTCCTCCACCAGATAACGCAGCTCCGGGATATGCAGGCCGTGGCGCGTAAGTTTCGGGCTTTCATCCAGCGCGATACGCGTACCAACCGGTAACCAGATGCCCGCCAGCGTAGGAAGCCACAGGCCAAGCGTCATGAGCAGCGTTAACGGTATAAGGATCAATAATAAAAGTAGCGCGAGAACGGCTTTGTATTTACCCTTCATGGGTAGTTAATATCCTGATTTAGCAAAAATTAAGCCGGTAAGGCCCGTATTGTGGCATGTTTGGGCGCTCAGTTGAAGGCGTCGCCCTCACTAAGGATAGATGTTCTGCCGCGACCCAACAATTTTGAGGTCGTCTTAGAAATGATAAAGTTGATGATATAACAGAGCGTTAGTATCCGATCCTTCTGCCATCTCACCGTGATGGCGCACATCCGCAGTCAGGCAAACATTTTGTACTGAATTAACTCAGTCTCCTGATTTATTACGGAAAACAGAGGCGCAGAGGACTGACCATTTGCAGATCCTCTGCCAGGGCTCACATTCCTGCCATTCTGTAGCAGCGTTTATACCCGGTATGTTCCATTCCTGAATGCCAGATACCGGGTAAGGTCATATTTCAGCAAAACTGCGCCAGCGCCAATCAAGAGAACATCCTTGATAATGAAGCTGTCAATTTTCCCCAGTTGTGGCAGCAGGCTCAGAGTCGTTACTCCTGTAGTGATAACAATGAGATCGCCAGATATGCCAACACCAGGTCGGGCGAAGCCAATGATCAACGCAAGAAATGTAATGGTTTCCATAACGCCAAGGAAATAACTTCCCCCGTGGACACCAAAAATCAAATACAGAATATTGAGCCATGTTGATGAAATCAGAGGCTCCAGGGCCATAACTTCAAAATCAAACCATTTATAAGTACCAAACAGCATAAATACACCGATAACGCTCAGGCGAAGAATGACGATATCGTAATCTGAGCGAATAAATCGATTAATGAAATTCTTCATTCATATTCTCCGGGAAGATAATAATGAGATGCCAGCCAGATTTTATCTCAGATGAGAAATATCAGTTCAAAAAAAGCATTCCGATCAATGCCGTTACTTTTAAATGGCAGGTGCATTCCATTTTTTAAGCCGATTTTTTTCTTGATATTGTAAATATGCGAATATACTGTTTTCTTACTTCGACCTCTCACCCTGGCGATTTGCTCTACACTAAAGTGTTTATAGTATAAAAGGAAAGCGATAATTCTTTCATTATGTGTTAATGATTTACCTTGATCATTCAAACAAGATCCATGCTTCATATTGCAAGGCTCTGACTTGCAGGCAAGGTAAAAATCATACCCGTAGAAAAGTATGCTCATGAGTCCGGCGAACTCATTATCACAGATAATAAAATACGTTTCTCTTTCGCTGTTAAAATGTTCAACGCCAAGTGCCTCACACGAATTGAATAATACTTCAGCGCCTTGCTGAAAATAAAAATCATGCGTCGCGACGATAATTTTCATTATTGCTCCCTGAGCAGGGAGTAAAATACCCCCCTGCTGTAAGCTTTAATCAGAACTCCAGACTAATACCCGTGTTCCATGAAACGGAATCTCCACCGGCCGCAACTGCCATTTTACCTGCAACATTGTCTGTAAAGCGGTAGCCGATCCCAACGGCTACTGCCTGCTTATCTGAATATCCTCCCAATGCCGCAGTAGCATTAAATTTACCCACGCTATAAGGCTGGAATAAACCTGCAAGCGCCGCATTCTGAGCTGCACTTTCACGAATTTCTTTGCGGTTGTTAGATATCTGTTTTTGCAGACCATTCATTCTGTCTGCCGCCATTTTTTGCCAGGATTCATGAAGATCTAAACGGCGACTATTCTTACTGGCCGCAGACTGGTTAGCATTGATTTTTCCAGATAAATATTTGCTGGTCTGAGAAAACTCGCCACGAACAGTTTCCGTATTGCTGTCTATACGCGCGTAAGCATCCTTTTTGACACTGCCGATTTCGCCGCGCAGGGAATCACCCTGCTGCTTAAGCTCGCCACGCACGGCTTTTGCATTACTGTCGGCCCGTGCGTAGGCATCCCTTTTGGCGCTGCCGATTTCACCACGCAGGGAATCACCCTGCTGCTTAAGCTCGCCACGCACGACGTTCGCATTATTGTCAGCCTGTGCAATTGCATCAGCTTTGGCCTGGCCGATTTCGCCGCGCAGAACATCCTTTTGTTCATCCAGTTCTTTATTAACCTTCCCAACGCTTACGGTCACGTCCTGTTTCACCGTATTTATTGCGTCCCGCTGTGAAGCCAGCGAGCGATTTTGAGCATTAATTTGTTCATTAATATAATTTTTCGTCGTATTTGCAGCATCATTTACACGCCCATTTACATATCTAACCACCTCGTTTCGATAATTCTCCCCTTTTTGAGAAAGAGATCGGGCTAATTCGAACAGTTCATTATTTAGTTCTCCCCTGGTAATTGTTTTGTTGGGATCGATCTGCTCTTCTGCCCAACTGATATTGCTTAGAGCACCAAACAAAACCACACCTAACATAGAGGCCATAACATTCTTATGCATGTAAACACCCTTAAATTAAAATTAGGAACAATTTTTATCTATTGCAGAAATAAACAGACTCAACCAGAGAACAACAATCTGGAATTCGCCATCTTTTGCGTAGGAAGTTTTCAATCAACCAGACTTGCCTGATTCCAACTTTTAAATTAATTGCTATCATCTCTCGACTGAAGCCAGAAAGTATTAGTGCAAGAACACTTTTAGACAGCTTCGATAACCTCCCGGAAGAAAGTCGCGCATGTGTTATTTCATTAAGTAAAGGTACTGTATCCGTAAGATATGCTGTATCCTGAACAGATTCTTTCCTTAGTAAAACGGGAGGAAGAAAATAAATTACACGCTGTATTGTTTTATCGTGGTGTTTTACACCGCTTCTCCCTTCAATAGTGAAGTAGTTAAAAAACTCAGCAATGGTCTCATCCACAGGCAAAAAATAGCCATGCTTAAATATCAATGCTGCGCACGGGTAACATTCCCGAACATGCAGCCAGAAACTCAAAAATAAAGACGGCCGCCCATATATTACGACAGTAGCTGAAGGATACCTGTGAAGCTGCTCCAGTAGACTACATGTAGAGCAGGCATTTTCAGTTATTGAAATTGGTTTATTCAATAAGGTTATCTTGCTTACTGTTCCAGGCTTATTCATCGACAGATTCATCGCGTACATTTTTATTCCATTAAAAAGTCGCTACGATACTGCGCGCAGTCATAATAACACCTCCAACTTAACTTAGCCGGATAAGACAGGATTTAACATGCTGTGTTGTTAATAGTATGTATTAAGTTACGGCAATATCACCCCTCCACTCTTGTTTGTATTAAACGTGTTAATAAAAATCACGAGGATTCAAGTTAAAATAACAAAACTAATTTCTTGGTTAAATTATGCTTATTTGGAATCCTTTGACAATCCCTTGATAAACGGGATAACAGGAGCATATCAACGCCTGTTTAAATAAGTGCAAAAAATAAAAGGGAAATTACTGCTGGTCACACCAGACAGGACAATTGGTGAAATTTACAGAAATGTGATAAATATCACAGCAAATGAAAAAGTTCATGAAATTCATCATGGAATGGAGCGATGGGCGGAGCAATTATCAATTTTTGTCAATCAATTGAAGCGATAGGTGATTTCGTATGAAAGTGAGGGTTTGCAGGTTATGTCTGTCGGTTGTTCGACGTTACGAACGTCTGTCAGACTGATTCGCTACAGAAAGAATACGTCAGTCTGTGGAAGAGTAACTGACCCACTGATAAGGCGTGGGTTCAGAATGACCGAAAGGGAAATATGTGTTAAAGAAAGTTGTTTAATTTTAGTATGATAGGTGCCTTAAGAAGAGATGTTCTAAAATTATTCATTATGTCATGGTTACGCCTATCAATTATTTTTTAAATTTTGTAAGATAATTTTAATTGATTCAATGTTATTCCACCATCGCTGGAGAAAGTCTTATGAAACTCGCAGTTTACAGTACAAAGCAGTACGACAAGAAGTACCTGCAACATGTTAACGAGTCCTTTGGTTTTGAACTTGAATTTTTTGACTTTCTGCTGACTGAAAAAACGGCAAAAACCGCCAACGGTTGCGAGGCGGTATGCATCTTCGTTAACGACGACGGCAGCCGCCCGGTTCTGGAAGAGCTGAAAAAGCACGGCGTAAAATACATTGCGCTGCGTTGCGCTGGCTTCAATAACGTCGATCTGGACGCCGCAAAAGAGCTGGGTCTGCAAGTCGTGCGCGTCCCGGCCTATTCTCCTGAAGCCGTCGCCGAACATGCGATTGGTATGATGATGACGCTGAACCGTCGCATTCATCGCGCTTATCAACGTACCCGTGATGCAAACTTTTCACTGGAAGGTCTGACCGGTTTTACCATGCACGGTAAAACGGCTGGCGTGATCGGGACGGGCAAGATCGGCGTCGCCGCGCTGCGTATTCTGAAAGGTTTTGGTATGCGACTGCTGGCGTTTGATCCTTACCCAAGCGCCGCCGCGCTGGAGCTTGGCGTGGAGTATGTCGATCTGCCGACGCTGTTTGCGGAGTCTGATGTCATTTCTCTGCATTGCCCGCTGACAGCTGAAAACTACCATTTGCTTAATCATGCCGCGTTCGATCAGATGAAAAACGGGGTGATGGTGATCAACACCAGTCGTGGGGCGTTGATTGATTCGCAGGCGGCAATTGAAGCGCTGAAAAACCAGAAGATTGGTTCACTGGGGATGGACGTCTATGAAAACGAACGCGATCTGTTCTTTGAGGACAAGTCCAACGATGTGATTCAGGATGACGTATTCCGTCGTCTGTCTGCCTGCCATAACGTGCTATTCACCGGGCACCAGGCTTTCCTGACCGCGGAAGCGTTGACCAGCATCTCGGAAACCACTCTGCAAAATCTGGAACAGCTCTCAAAAGGTGAAACCTGCCCGAACGCCCTGTTCTGACCCTTCTGCTCCCCTGCGTTCAGGGGAGCACTTTCAGATAATCCCCGATGATATACCAGGCTATATCATTACAATTATGAATGATTTCCCGTCAGCAAATGTAGAGAGTTTTAATGAAGAAGATCGTCGCACTGGTTGCACTCAGCATGCTTATGGCAGGCTGCGTCAGCAATGGAAAAGTCTCCGTTAACCGTGATCAGCTACAGCATCACCGTTTTGTTCTGGAGAGTGTAAACGGAAAACCAGTCGCTGCGGGTAAGAACGCCCCGGAGTTAAGCTTCGGTGAAAAAATGACGGTTTCTGGCCGCATGTGCAACCGCTTCAGCGGCCAGGGCAAGCTGTCTGATGGCGAGCTGAAAGTCAAAGACATGGCGATGACGCGTATGATGTGCGCCGACCCGCAGTTAAATGAACTGGATCACACCATTAGCGCGATGCTCAAACAAGGCGCGCAGGTCGACTTAACGGCTAACCAGTTGACGCTGGCGACCGCAGAACAAACGCTGATGTTCCGACTGGCTGATTTAGTGCATTAATAGCTGCCGCAGCTTCCAGCGGCGAGCGACTGTTCACTACAGCGTTTGCCGTTGGGTAATGCGCACATGCCGATCGCCGACCCGTCAAGCTGACGGGCAACAGAGAGCGACCCGCCAATCATGGCGCAGTTAGCGTCCCCGGAACTGGACATTGCCGCCTTTAACCCCGGCGCAACATGCGCTGCCGTCGCCTGCTGAACAGGCTCATTACTACAGGCCGACAATAATAACGCGGCACACCCCACTAAAAACGCTGCGCGCATCTCTCTCCCCTCTGAACGTTAGCCAAAACGACACCGCCATAAATAATAGGCAGGCAGCCCTGCGTCGTCGAGAGGCAAACTGCCCATTTATGCGGTTCATTGACATTTTTTAGCAATTTTTTTGCCCTCTCTTTGATCAAATCATTCATTCCCTCTATTCCAGGGACACAAAAGCGAAAATGGTAGAGATCGGGGTTTGCTAAAATAGAGGAATAACTATCAGGGCCCGCCGATGTTTCGCGAGTCCCTCTTTTTGTGCAATGTAAGGGTGTCATATGATCACTATTGACGGTAATGGCGCGGTTGCTTCGGTCGCATTCCGTACCAGCGAAGTTATCGCCATCTACCCAATTACGCCCAGTTCGACAATGGCTGAGCAGGCGGATGCCTGGGCCGGAAACGGGCTTAAGAACGTCTGGGGCGATACCCCTCGCGTCGTAGAAATGCAGTCGGAAGGCGGCGCCATCGCCACCGTTCACGGGGCATTACAGACCGGCGCACTCTCGACCTCATTTACCTCATCTCAGGGCCTGCTGCTGATGATCCCAACGTTGTACAAACTGGCGGGACAGCTCACGCCGTTTGTACTCCACGTCGCCGCACGCACCATTGCTACTCATGCCTTGTCTATTTTTGGCGATCACTCTGATGTGATGGCGGTTCGCCAGACAGGCTGCGCCATGCTGAGCGCCGGTAGCGTTCAGGAAGCGCAGGATTTCGCGCTCATTTCGCAGATTGCCACGCTGAAAAGCCGCGTGCCATTTATTCATTTCTTTGATGGTTTCCGTACCTCGCATGAAATCAATAAAATTGTGCCGCTGGCGGATGACACCATTCTGAAACTGATGCCGCAGGCTGAAATTGACGCGCACCGCTCCCGCGCGCTCAATCCTGAACATCCGGTGATTCGCGGCACGTCTGCCAACCCGGATACCTACTTCCAGTCCCGTGAAGCCACGAACCCGTGGTACAACGCGGTTTATGACCACGTTGAACAGGCAATGAATGATTTCGCCGGGGCCACCGGTCGCCAGTACAAGCCGTTTGAATACTATGGCCATCCGCAGGCGGAACGCGTCATTATTCTGATGGGTTCCGCAATCGGCACCTGTGAGGAAGTGGTGGACGAGCTGCTGGCGCGCGGCGAAAAAGTGGGCGTACTGAAAGTCCGTCTGTTCCGTCCGTTCTCAGCAAAACATTTATTACAGGCGCTGCCGGAAACCGTACGTACCGTCGCCGTACTGGATCGCACCAAAGAGCCTGGCGCACAGGCCGAACCGCTGTATCTGGATGTGATGACCGCGCTGGCGGAGGCATTCAACAGCGGCGAGAGAGAAACCTTACCGCGGGTGATCGGCGGGCGCTATGGCCTCTCTTCAAAAGAGTTTGGCCCCGATTGCGTGCTGGCTGTTTTCAACGAACTGGCGAGCGCCAGACCCAAATCCCGCTTCACGGTTGGCATCTATGATGATGTCACTAATCTGTCTCTGCCCCTGCCGGAAAACACCCTGCCCGGTACAGCGAAGCTGGAAGCGCTATTTTACGGTCTGGGCAGCGACGGCAGCGTTTCTGCAACCAAAAACAACATCAAGATTATTGGTAACTCCACGCCGTGGTATGCACAGGGTTACTTTGTCTATGACTCGAAGAAAGCTGGCGGGCTGACGGTCTCTCACCTGCGCGTCAGCGAGCAGCCGATTCGTTCCGCTTACCTGGTGGCGCAGGCTGATTTTGTCGGCTGCCACCAGTTGCAGTTTATTGATAAGTATCAGATGGTGGAACGTCTGAAACCAGGCGGTATTTTCCTGCTCAATACGCCGTACAACGCAGATGAAGTCTGGGCCCGTCTGCCGCAGGAAGTTCAGGCGGTGCTGAACCAGAAAAAAGCGCGGTTCTTTGTGATTAACGCGGCTAAAATCGCCCGCGAATGCGGACTGGCGGCACGTATTAATACCGTGATGCAGATGGCCTTCTTCCACCTGACGCAGATTCTGCCTGGTGATAGCGCGCTGGCGGAATTGCAGGGAGCGATAGCGAAAAGCTACAGCAGTAAAGGCCAGGAGCTGGTTGAGCGTAACTGGCAGGCGCTGGCGCTGGCGCGCGAATCGGTAACAGAAGTTCCGTTGCAGGCGGTGGACCCGCACAGCGCAAATCGTCCTCCGGTGGTGTCTGACGCCGCGCCCGATTTCGTTAAAACGGTTACAGCCGCCATGCTCGCCGGGCTTGGTGACGCCCTGCCCGTTTCAGCGTTGCCGCCAGACGGCACCTGGCCGATGGGGACGACCCGTTGGGAAAAACGCAACATCGCCGAAGAGATCCCTATCTGGAAAGAAGAGCTGTGTACCCAGTGTAACCACTGTGTCGCCGCCTGCCCGCACTCGGCGATCCGCGCTAAAGTGGTTTCGCCGGAAGCAATGGAGAACGCCCCGGCCAGTCTGCACTCGCTGGATGTGAAATCACGCGATATGCGTGGTCAGAAATACGTGTTGCAGGTGGCGCCGGAAGACTGCACGGGTTGTAACCTGTGTGTTGAAGTTTGCCCGGCGAAAGACCGCCAGAACCCTGAAATCAAGGCCATCAATATGATGTCCCGCCTTGAACATGTCGAAGAAGAAAAAGTGAATTATGACTTCTTCCTCAATCTGCCGGAAATCGACAAGAGCAAGCTGGAGCGTATTGATATTCGCACCTCTCAGTTGATCACGCCGCTGTTCGAATACTCCGGCGCCTGCTCCGGTTGTGGTGAAACGCCGTATATCAAGCTGCTGACCCAGCTGTATGGCGACCGCATGTTAATTGCCAATGCGACCGGCTGTTCTTCTATTTATGGCGGTAACCTGCCTTCAACGCCTTACACCACCGATGCTAACGGTCGCGGCCCCGCATGGGCGAACTCGCTGTTTGAAGATAACGCCGAATTCGGTCTGGGCTTCCGCCTGACGGTTGATCAACATCGCGTGCGCGTCATGCGTCTGCTGGAACAGTTCGCCGATCGCATCCCAACGGATTTAAACGACGCATTGCACGCCGACGCGACGCCGGAAGTTCGTCGTGAACAGGTCGCCGCATTACGCCAGCATCTGAAAGATGTCGACGGCGCGCATGAACTGTTAACCGATGCCGATGCGCTGATTGAGAAATCAATCTGGCTGATTGGCGGTGACGGCTGGGCCTACGATATTGGCTTTGGCGGTCTGGATCATGTGCTGAGCCTGACCGAGAACGTCAATATTCTGGTTCTGGACACGCAGTGTTATTCCAATACCGGCGGGCAGGCGTCGAAGGCGACGCCGCTTGGCGCGGTCACGAAGTTTGGCGAACACGGCAAGCGCAAAGCGCGTAAGGATCTGGGTGTGAGCATGATGATGTACGGTCATGTGTATGTCGCGCAGATCTCGCTGGGCGCGCAGTTAAATCAGACGGTGAAAGCAATCCAGGAAGCGGAAGCGTATCCGGGGCCATCGCTGATCATTGCGTACAGCCCATGTGAAGAACACGGCTACGACCTGGCGCTGAGCCACGATCAGATGCGTCAGTTAACGGCTACCGGCTTCTGGCCGCTGTACCGCTTTGACCCGCGTCGCGCCGATGAGGGTAAACTGCCGCTGGCGCTGGACTCCCGTCCACCGTCAGACGCGCTGGCAGAGACGCTGCTCAACGAGCAACGCTTCCGCCGCCTGAATGCACAGCAGCCAGACGTTGCTGAACAGCTCTGGAAGGATGCGACGGCGGATCTGCAAAAACGCTATGACTTCCTTGCTCAACTGGCAGGTAAAGCGGAAAAGAGCGGTGCTGAATAATACGGCTGTTTGAGTATTCGTCAGAACGAAAAAAAAGCCCGAACCAAGGTTCGGGCTTGTCAATTCATTCGCTGGAAGATCAGTACTTATCGCAATGGCCCAACGAAAAAAGCAAAATGTGACAATAAAGGCATATAACCCGCGCAGAATATCGCAACAAAATTAAATTGTATAATTTTTATTTTATATGTTTTATTAAAAAACATTCATGTCAATTATCATCATTTCTGTAGAATTATTTAATTAAGATTTTACTTAAGACGTAACAATTCATATTTATCTCTTTACGGAACTTCTCCTTTAGCATGATTTCACTTCCCTTATGGGGAGTCACAGGTAAATAAAAAAACTAAAGGGTTATTTCAATGAAAAGAAAAGTACTGGCTCTCGTAATCCCTGCCCTGTTAGCCGCAGGCGCGGCCCACGCCGCTGAAGTTTATAATAAAGACGGCAATAAATTAGATCTCTATGGCAAAGTAGACGGTCTGCATTATTTCTCTGATGACGCAAATTCTGACGGCGATCAAACATACATGCGTATGGGTTTCAAAGGTGAAACTCAGGTTAACGATATGATCACGGGTTACGGCCAGTGGGAATATCAGGTTCAGGCTAACGGTACCGAAGGTGATAAAGGTGACTCCTGGACTCGTCTGGCATTCGCAGGTATTAAAGTCGGTGACTATGGTTCATTCGACTACGGCCGTAACTACGGCGTACTGTACGACGTGGAAGGCTGGACCGATATGCTGCCAGAATTCGGCGGCGACTCTTATACCAAAGCAGACAACTTCATGACCGGTCGTGCTAACGGCGTAGCAACCTACCGTAATACCGACTTCTTCGGTCTGGTGGATGGTCTGAGCTTTGCGCTGCAATATCAGGGTGCGAATGAAAACCAATCCGGCAGCGAAGACACGTATTCCCAGGAGGGGACAAATAACGGCGGCGACCGTGATGTGAAAAACTCCAACGGTGACGGCTTCGGTATCTCCTCAACTTACGATCTGGGTATGGGCGTAAGCTTCGGTGCGGCATATACCACTTCCGACCGAACGAATCAGCAAGCAAATCACTCTACTGCTGGCGGTGATAAAGCAGATGCGTGGACTGCTGGCCTGAAATATGACGCTAACAACATCTATCTGGCGACCATGTATTCTGAAACACGTAACATGACGCCATATGGTGGAAAAGACAGCTGGAGTGATAGCACCATTGCCAACAAAACCCAGAACTTTGAAGTTACAGCGCAGTACCAGTTCGACTTCGGTCTGCGTCCTGCCGTATCTTTCCTGATGTCTAAAGGTAAGGATCTGGCCGGCGGTGAAGATAAAGACCTGGTTAAATATGCTGACGTAGGCGCGACCTACTACTTCAACAAAAACTTCTCCACTTATGTTGATTACAAAATCAACCTGCTGGATGAAGATGACAGCTTCTACACTCGCAACGATATGTCTACTGACGACGTCGTTGCTCTGGGTATGGTTTACCAGTTCTAAGTCCGTCAGCCCGCTGGCAACGGCGGGCTTTTCTCATAACAACAGTGTTTTATCTATACTAAAACAATATATTTGTTGCGCTAAAACTCTCCATTGATAGATGATATATTGCATAAAGATCTGCTGTAGAGGACGCCGGCAATGAACCATCATCCCGTTAAATCATCCCGTATTGCATCCGTCGGCTATGACGAAACCTCCAGCACGCTGGAAATTCGTTTTCATCGAACCGGTACTCTGCAATATCTCGGCGTCCCGTCGCGTATTTTCCGTGATTTTCTTGTCGTGGTTTCTAAAGGCCGCTTTTATGACGGCGTGATCAAAGGGAAATTTCCAGAGCAGAAACCAAACTCACGCTAAAATGTGACTCCTGTCATTGTACATAAAGTGCCATTAAGGGTTAAACTTTAATCGGATACTTAAACAGGAGGTTTTATGAGCAGAACGATTCTTGTGCCCATCGATATTTCAGATTCAGAATTAACTCAACGCGTTATCACCCATGTTGAAGCCGAGGCAAAAATAGATGACGCAGAGGTCCATTTCCTGACCGTTATTCCGTCACTGCCTTATTACGCCTCTTTAGGCCTGGCCTACTCAGCAGAGTTACCGGCTATGGACGATCTGAAAGCCGAAGCAAAATCTCAACTGGAAGAGATTATCAAGAAGTTCAGTATTCCTGCCGACAGAGTACAGATTCATATCGCGGAAGGTTCTCCGAAAGATAAAATTCTGGAAATGGCTAAAAAATTACCGGCAGACATGGTGATTATTGCTTCTCACCGCCCGGACATCACCACGTATCTGCTGGGCTCCAACGCCGCAGCGGTCGTACGCCATGCCGAATGTTCCGTCCTGGTGGTTCGCTAAACGCATCAGCCCGCACGCCGTTGCGGGCTTTTCATATCCACTTTTCAACCCTGCACGCTTACCTGCAACCTGAGGTATAACGGGTATAAATGTGCTGACATTCTTCTCGCCAATCCGTACCATACACGCCACAGTTTTTATATCAGATTTCTTTTGCCGGTCTTTCCGGCGTGATGCATACTTTTCTGATGCCACACAATGAATTGAGCCTCTATTAAATGTCGCAAAATCAAGATATTAGCAAGAAAGAACAATACAACCTGAACAAATTACAAAAACGTCTGCGTCGTAACGTGGGCGAAGCGATTGCTGACTTCAATATGATCGAAGAAGGCGATCGCATCATGGTGTGCCTTTCCGGCGGGAAAGACAGCTATACCATGCTGGAAATTCTGCGTAATTTGCAGCAAAGCGCGCCCGTCAACTTTTCTCTGGTCGCCGTTAACCTTGACCAGAAGCAACCGGGTTTTCCCGAACACATTCTGCCGGAATATCTCGAGAAACTGGGCGTAGAGTATAAGATCGTTGAAGAAAACACCTATGGGATCGTTAAAGAGAAAATTCCTGAAGGCAAAACGACCTGCTCTCTGTGCTCCCGACTGCGCCGCGGTATTCTCTACCGCACCGCAACAGAACTGGGTGCAACCAAAATTGCGTTAGGCCACCACCGCGACGATATCCTGCAAACGTTATTCCTGAACATGTTCTACGGCGGGAAAATGAAAGGGATGCCGCCGAAGCTGATGAGCGATGACGGCAAACACATCGTTATCCGCCCGCTGGCCTACTGCCGCGAGAAAGATATTGAGCGTTTTTCAGAAGCCAAAGCGTTCCCGATCATTCCGTGCAACCTGTGCGGGTCGCAGCCAAACCTGCAACGCCAGGTCATCGCCGACATGCTGCGCGACTGGGATAAGCGTTATCCAGGGCGTATTGAAACCATGTTCAGCGCGATGCAGAACGTGGTGCCTTCTCATCTGAGCGATATTAATCTTTTTGATTTCAAAGGCATTAATCATGATTCCGATGTGGTAGACGGTGGTGATTTAGCCTTTGACCGCGAAGAGATCCCTCTGCAACCCGCAGGCTGGCAGCCAGAGGAAGACGATAACCAACTGGATGAACTGCGTCTGAACATCGTGGAAGTGAAGTAATTTCTGACTCAGCCGGATGGCGACGTAAACGTCTTATCCGGCCTACGATGCGCATAAGCACCTGTAGGCCGGAACGGGCATTTATTTCAATAAACGAACCCGACAGCTCTTCCCTTTTATCTTTCCGTTCTGCAATTGCTTCCAGGCTTTCTGCGCCACAGGCTGGCGAACCGCCACATAGACATGGGCCGGATGTACGGTAATTTTGCCAATATCAGCGCTATCCAGACCAATATCTCCCGTTAATGCTCCCAGCACGTCGCCCGGGCGCATTTTTGCCTTTTTACCGCCATCAATGCACAGCGTCGCCATTTCAGCTTCCAGCGGTGCAACCGGAACGTTGCCCGGCGGCGTCAGCCAGTTCAGTTTAAGCTGCAACATTTCAGACAAAATATTGGCGCGCTGCGCCTCTTCCGGCGCGCAAAAACTGATCGCCAGACCGCTGTTGCCTGCACGGGCGGTACGACCAATACGGTGTACGTGAACTTCCGGGTCCCACGCCAGCTCGAAGTTTACGACCAGCTCCAGCGACTTGATATCCAGCCCACGCGCGGCGACGTCCGTCGCTACCAGTACGCGCGCGCTGCCGTTTGCAAAACGAACCAGCGTCTGGTCACGATCGCGCTGCTCAAGGTCGCCATGCAGCGATAATGCGCTCTGCCCAACAGAATTGAGCGCATCACAAACCGCCTGACAATCTTTTTTGGTATTACAGAAAACAACGCATGACGCAGGCTGATGCTGGCTCAGCAGCTTTTGCAGCAGCGGGATTTTCCCCTGCGAAGATGTTTCAAAAAACTGCTGCTCGATAGATGGCAGCGCATCCACCGAATCAATTTCAATCGTCAGTGGATTTTGCTGAACCCGACCGCTGATCGCCGCGATGGCCTCAGGCCAGGTTGCGGAAAACAGCAGAGTCTGACGGCGTGACGGCGCAAAGCGAATCACCTCGTCAATAGCGTCGCTAAAGCCCATATCCAGCATCCTGTCGGCTTCATCCATCACCAGCGTTTGCAGGGCATCCAGAGAAACGGTGCCTTTTTGCAGATGGTCAAGCAGGCGGCCCGGCGTCGCGACAATAATGTGCGGCGCATGCTGGAGAGAGTCTCGCTGCGCGCCGAAAGGTTGCCCGCCGCACAACGTCAGGATTTTGGTATTAGGCAGAAAACGCGCCAGACGACGCAGCTCCCCTGCCACCTGATCGGCCAGTTCGCGCGTAGGACAAAGCACCAGCGACTGGGTCTGGAACAGACTGGCATCAATATGCTGTAAAAGCCCGAGACCAAATGCAGCCGTTTTTCCGCTGCCGGTTTTTGCCTGCACGCGCACATCTTTTCCGGCCAGGATCGCCGGTAACGCAGCGGCCTGGACAGGCGTCATCTCAAGATAACCCAACTCGTTAAGATTCTCGAGTTGGGCGGCAGGCAGGACATTCAGAGTAGAAAAAGCGGTCACAATTTAATCTCGCGGTAAAAGACACACAGTCAGCAGGCGCGTATCCTCGCAGATCTCCGCTCTTGATGCGACAATTTAATCGGTTCTTCATCCGGCGGCGGATCTGGCATAGGTTGTGGGCGCGGGATAGGATCGGGAATCGGCACCGGATCGGTTGGTACGGAATCCGACTGGCGCGTTTGCATTTGCAACAACGTGAACAGGCTGGTCATATTACCCTCCGGTCATACAGATTGACTCTTTTAGGGTAGACGCTGATATCCCGCAGGCAAAAAAAAGCCGACTAATCTAAGTCGGCGTCGTACGAATCAATTGTGCTATGCAGTAATTCAAAAAAGGAAGTAAGACAATATGGAGCGCAACGCCCATCGCTTGACGTTGCATTCACCTGCGAGAGAGATATTGCCCCGAATGGGTAGATTGTTTATTGACTTCGCTCAAATTATGCGGCGTTTTTCTGCTCAAAGGACGATGAAAAGCGTTGTTGTTACAACCATTTACTACGATGCAACCATAAGGTAACACCACCAATCAGGACAACTAACAGAATACAGAACATAGAAAATCCAAAATGCCATGCGCCGCCCGGAATTCCCCCGAGATTCACGCCGAACAAGCCGGTTAAAAATGTGCTGGGCAGAAAGACCATCGCCATCAGCGACATCGTATAGGTTCTGCGCGCTAAGGACTCCTGCATAACTTGCGCGATTTCATCGGCCATCACGCCCGTGCGCGCAATACACGCGTCGATCTCATCCAGCCCCCTTCCCAGACGATCCGCGATATCCTGCATTCGACGCCGCTGATCATCATTCATCCAGGCCAGACGCTCGCTTGCCAGTCGCGCATAAACATCACGCTGAGGCGCCATGTATCGACGCATCACAATCAGTTGCTTACGCAGTAACGCCAGGAATCCACGCGGCGGGATCTGCTGATCGAGCAGATTGTCTTCCAGGTCGATAATTTTATCGTGTAATTGCTCGATAAATTCGCTGGCGTGATCCGTCAGGGCGTCACACGCGTCGACCAGCCAGCCGCCGCAATCGGACGGGCCAGTCCCTTCCTGCAAGTCGCTAACCACCTCATCAAGCGCCAGAACTTTTCGCTGTCGCGTTGAGACGATAAAACGTTCATCCATATATACACGCATCGCCACTAGCTGGTCAGGGCGTTCATCGGTACTGCCGTTGATGCAGCGTAAGGTGATCAGCGTGCCTTCCCCCATCCGACTGACGCGTGGGCGCGAACTCTCGCCAGCCAGCGCATCGCGTACAGAATTCGGTAACAAAGGCGTCGACGCCAGCCACTGCGCGCTGTCAGGGTGGGTGTAATTGAGATGCAACCAGCAGGGATGCTGGCTGTCGATAATATCGTCATTTTCAAGCGGTTTAATGCCGCCGCGACCATCCAGTAGCCAGGCAAAAACGGCATCCGGCACATTGACTTCCGATCCCTTGATGGCTTCCACAACGCCTCCACATTCATTCAACGCTTTTTCGTTAGTCTAGCCTTCGGCGTATGTTAAGCAATACCTCATTATCCCATTGCGCTGAAATGATTCAGAAAAGTACGATATGGCAGGAAAGGCGCCGGCATCACCGGCGCAAATGTGTTGTGCGAGACAATATGGGGTGTTCAACGGATGATAATTTACTTAATCGAAATTTATGAATTTTAGTCTGTAGATCGATAACCTTGCGTTGCATCATCAGCTTTAATATGTCGTACGGGAAAGGGTTAACCTCTTTCAGAATGATTAGCCTGAGTAATGTTTATATAAGTCGCCATCAACCTTTCTCCCTTTTTACTCGTTCACACTTATATCGACCATTGAAAAAAAACTTATCATTCGTGGATTTGTCCTGGTTCCCTGCTAGATTTATCTGCACGTCTATTGTTGTCTCCCGATTTGTGAAAAAACGCTCCATATCACTGTAAGCTGTTAATAAAAAAGCCATTCACCAATAAACCGGCAACACAGCATGTGAAGATAACGGGATTATCGATGATTGCTCACGAACTCAATGCTCTGGATTTATTAAGTTTTCCTGTCTGGATTGTTTTACCACACACAGAAGAGTTAGTTTTCGCTAATACCGCCGCACGCGAACTGACACAGGAACAGACTTTCAGCCGTCTCAGAAAGGGGATATTTTCAACTTATGCGCAAAATGAACTGCGCATGTACGTTGCTGATTTACACCACCATCACGATATTGTTGAAATTCTGACGGTCTGTCGTGATGGTAAAGAAATCGCCTTAACCTGCCGCCTCTCGGTTAAAACCCTGTCGACGCAGGGAGACGTTATTATTTTTGAAGGCATAGAGACACCCACGGCGCAAGGTCTCAAGGCCAGCCGTTCGGCAAACTATCAGCGTAAAAAACAAGGGTTTTACGCCCGTTTTTTCCTGACGAACTCCGCGCCGATGCTGTTGATAGACCCTTCGCGGGACGGTCTGATCGTCGATGCCAATCTGGCCGCACTCAATTTCTATGGCTACAGCCATGAAGCGATGTGCCAGAAACATACATGGGAAATCAACGTATTAGGCCGCCAGATCTTACCCGTTATGCATGAGATTGCCCGTCTGCCCGGCGGTCATAAGCCCTTAAACTTCGTCCATAAACTCTCTGACGGCACCACCCGGCACGTACAAACCTATGCGGGGCCCCTTGAGATATACGGCGATAAACTCATGTTATGCATCATTCATGACATTACCGAGCAAAAACGGCTGGAACAGGAGCTGGAACGCGCTGCCCTGCATGATGCGCTGACTGGCTTACTGAACCGCAGGCAATTTTATCTTCTTACTGAGCAAAACCATACGCCCCATCTGTCGATGACAATGGATTACAGCCTGCTGCTCATCGATACCGATCGCTTCAAAAGCATTAACGATTTGTACGGTCATTTGAAAGGCGATGAAGTGCTGTGCGCTCTGGCGCGAACGCTGGAAGCCTGCGCACGTAAAGGCGACCTGGTCTTTCGCTGGGGCGGTGAAGAATTTGTCTTGCTGCTGCCGCGAACCTCGCTGGAGGTTGCGCTTAATCTTGCAGAATCAATACGCGCCGCCGTGGCGAAAGTCTGTATTCCTGGCCTGCCCCGTTTTACCGTCAGCATCGGCGTCGCACGGCACGAATCGAATGAAAGTATTGATGAATTATTTAAGCGGGTGGACGATGCCCTGTACAAAGCCAAAAACGACGGCAGAAATCGGGTGCTGGCGGCGTAATAAACGTCACAGGCTGCCCGTAAGTAGCCTGTGAACGCCCTTAACGGCTGCGTTTCGCGTGGCGCTCCCAGTTTTCCTGCTTTGCCTGCGCCGTTTTACGCAACGCAACATAACACGCTCCGCTGCCGCCATGATGAGGCAGCGCCGTACAGTAAGCCTGAACGTCGTCAAATTCCGTCAGCCAACGCGCCACATAACTGCGCACAATATTGGCATGCGCGTTATCTTCTCGCCCTTTGCCATGAATGATCAGCACGTTGCGTAAACCATCCTGACGCGCCTGGCAGATGAAGCTAAACAGCATCTTGCGACATTCCTCAACCGGCTGACGAAGCAAATTGAGACTCGCCTGCTGGCTGTATTTTCCCGAACGCAGTTTGTCGAGCACGCCCTGCTGCAACCCTTCCCGGCGAAACTCCAGCGGTTCGCCCAAAGGAAGAATATCCAGAAACCCGGTAGTGAGAAAATTGTCGAGCTGGAGCGTATCGATACGCTGCGGCGTCCGTGAATTGCGCGTGGGCTGCCAGTGTACATCAGCGCAACGTTTCAACGGTTGGACATCCTCCATGGCGTCAAGAAACAGCGTTTTGTCGTCAAGGTTCATGATTCCTCCTCCAGCGCGTTAAGACAGGCACTATCATAACCGCACGCTATTATACCGACAACGGTTTACAGTTATTTCCAATAAACGACACTGGCTCAATTATCTGGCTATGCGCATCTCACTATTTCATCCCCGGTAAAGCCACGTTTTATCCTGCGTTAACCGACAATTTCAGCGGGGCTTTTGTAAAATCAATTATGCCCTGAAAGTGGAATATCTCTTTTATAGCCGTTATAACTTTATTACCCGCTGAGGGAAAACCAGGCCGGGAAAAGGTTAAGGAAGCACTGCTGTGTAGATTTTAGGGGCTGGCGGATGTCGACAGTCCCTGTTTTTTATTCTCCTGCCGTGCTTCATTTTTCCAGCATCTTTATTTGTTCGTTTTTTCAACAAACAATGACGCTAAACGTATTATGCCCGCTTATCTTTTTAGGGGTATGGTTGCGGATATTGGTCGCATGGTATCTTGTTGAACTGCTGATGAGTCCGGGAATTATCCCGCCTGCAATGAGAGATAACGGATGCTGAGATTACTTGAAGACAATATCGCGACCCCGCTGGGGCCGTTATGGGTGATTTGCGATGAGCAATTCCGCCTGCGCGCCGTCGAATGGGAGCAACACAGCGACCGTATGGAACAGCTACTGGACATACATTATCGTTCAGAGGGATACGAGCGCATCGCCGCCAAAAATCCGGGTGGCCTGAGCGATAAGCTCACCGCTTATTTTGAGGGAAATCTCAGCATCATTGATACGCTGGAGACCGCCACCGGGGGAACACCTTTTCAGCGGGAAGTGTGGCAGGCGCTGCGCACCATCCCCTGCGGTCAGGTTATGCATTATGGTCAACTTGCCGAAAAATTAGGCCGTCCGGGAGCCGCTCGCGCCGTAGGCGCCGCTAACGGATCTAACCCGGTCAGTATCGTTGTACCCTGCCATCGCGTAATCGGGCGCAACGGGACAATGACGGGATATGCTGGCGGCGTGCAAAGAAAAGAGTGGTTATTACGCCATGAAGGGTATCTGCTGCTGTAGAAACCAGGCATTTTGTGCCTTACCCGTCACACTTTGATGTAAAGTAACCACTTATAAAGCATGGATTTTCAAAGGGATATAAATATTTCTCCTGCTTATGCCTGAATTATCCTCTATTGGGAGTAGCTCAGGCTTACGTGCTCACCAAAAAGATGTTAAAATTGACAAATATCAATTACGGCTTGAGCAGACCTATGATCCCGGAAAAGCGAATTATACGGCGCATTCAGTCTGGCGGTTGTGCTATCCATTGCCAGGATTGCAGTATCAGCCAGCTTTGCATCCCGTTCACACTTAACGAACATGAGCTTGATCAGCTTGATAATATCATCGAGCGTAAAAAGCCTATTCAGAAAGGGCAAACGCTGTTTAAAGCAGGTGATGAATTGAAATCGCTCTATGCTATCCGCTCCGGTACGATTAAAAGCTACACCATTACCGAGCAGGGCGACGAGCAAATCACTGGTTTTCATTTAGCGGGCGACCTGGTCGGCTTTGACGCGATTGGCAGCGGGCACCACCCGAGCTTTGCCCAGGCGCTGGAAACCTCAATGGTATGTGAAATCCCGTTTGAGACTCTGGACGATCTCTCCGGTAAGATGCCTAACCTGCGTCAACAGATGATGCGTCTGATGAGCGGCGAGATCAAAGGCGATCAGGATATGATCCTGTTGCTGTCGAAGAAAAATGCGGAAGAACGTCTGGCAGCCTTTATCTACAATCTGTCCCGTCGTTTTGCCCAGCGCGGTTTCTCTCCGCGTGAATTCCGCCTGACGATGACCCGTGGCGATATCGGTAACTACCTTGGCTTAACGGTCGAAACGATCAGCCGTCTGCTGGGTCGTTTCCAGAAAAGCGGTATGCTGGCGGTGAAAGGTAAATACATCACCATCGAAAACAGCGATGCGCTCGCAGTGCTTGCTGGTCATACTCGCAACGTTGCTTAATCTTTCCGCAAGTAAGTCAGTTATCCTTCTGTTAAATCATTAAATTTTCCTGATTTATTGGTTTGACAGAAGGAATCACACCACGTCAATAAGCTAAAGAAATCTCAAATACGTAGCCATCACTCCAGTTGGACACCACTGGCATGGTTTACGCCCTGCCAGGCCGTTTTCGGATTAACCACATTGATTCATCATGCCGGAAAAGTACAATCCGCAGCGGCTGGCAACCGTTCTATATTCGCACTATCGAACGATCGCCAGCTGGCCGCAGTTGCGTTCTTGCATACGACGCAACTGCGGCAACCCTAACACCGTGTCATTTACAATGATTATTGATTTAACTCCCCCCGAAAACAGCGGTTTAGTGAGTATAGAAAAAGTGTGACCTTGATCAAAAACAAAAAAAGATTATGGCAAAGGTGTATTTATATTACGTTCGCTTCTGGACTGCGGCCCGGATTGTTAAGCGGATTTTTTGATACCCAGATATTAAGAGGAGAAAGAACCATGATCACTTATGATCGTAACCATAATCCTATTACTAATGGCAGTCGGGTTATGATTAATGGGACGGGCAGAACGGGTAAAATCGTTGCCATACATTCTAACGGGTTAACTCCAGCCCAGTTACGCCGCAACAAAACCGTCGAAGTGGAAGGCTGTGAAGGCCAGTTCGAACCCGTTGAACTGATCCGTCTTGGTTCCCACTAACGATAAGAATGCCGCTATGGCGGCATTCATGAATCAAACAGATTTAATTACAGACTCTACTAAGCCGCTATTTACCCCAGGTATGCCCCGGAAGTCTGATTTTACTGATAGAAATTGTTTACATTCAATACACTGCTCTATAGAACAGCAAATTTTCCTGATTTATTGATCTGGCAGAAGGTTCCCCCCTGTTTCATTCAACATATATGGGTTACTCTTTTAATTACAAACTGCGGTGACAGTTGTAAGGAGACCCTGTATGGCTATGTATCAAAATATGCTGGTGGTCATCGACCCAAACCAGGACGATCAACCCGCATTACGACGCGCTGTTTATTTGCATCAACGGATTGGTGGCAAAATTAAAGCCTTTTTGCCGATCTATGATTTTTCTTATGAAATGACTACCCTGCTCTCGCCTGATGAGCGTACCGCGATGCGTCAGGGCGTCATCAGCCAGCGAACAGCCTGGATACGCGAACAAGCGAAATACTACATCGAAGCAGGTGTTCCCGTTGAGATAAAAGTGGTCTGGCACAACCGTCCCTTTGAAGCCATTATCCAGGAAGTGATCAGCGACGATCACGATCTGGTGCTCAAAATGGCGCACCAGCATGACCGCCTGGAAGCGGTAATCTTTACGCCGACTGACTGGCATTTGTTGCGTAAATGCCCAAGCCCGGTATGGATGGTCAAGGATCAACCGTGGCCTGAAGGCGGTAAAGCGCTGGTGGCCGTGAATCTGGCGAGCGAAGAACCTTATCACAATGCGCTGAATGAAAAGCTGGTCAAAGAAACGCTGCAACTCGCAGAACAGGTGAACCACACCGAAGTCCATCTGGTTGGCGCCTACCCCGTGACGCCCATCAATATCGCAATCGAACTGCCTGAATTTGATCCGAGCGTTTACAACGACGCGATTCGCGGTCAGCATTTGCTGGCGATGAAGGCGCTACGGCAGAAATTCAGCATTGATGAGAAAGTGACGCATGTTGAAAAAGGGTTGCCTGAAGAGGTTATCCCGGATTTAGCCGAGCACCTACAGGCAGGTATCGTTGTACTGGGTACGGTTGGTCGTACCGGGATATCTGCGGCCTTCCTGGGCAATACAGCGGAACAGGTTATCGACCATTTGCGCTGCGATCTGCTCGTCATTAAACCCGATCAGTATCAGACACCGGTCGAACTGGACGACGAAGAAGACGATTAAGCCTATTTTCGTGCCGGGTAGCGTATGCCTACCCGGCGAAGCCGCTCACTCACGTTACTGTTTGTCCTCACCACCGAGGAAATAGATCCCCAGCGGAATGGCCAGCAGAATGGTGAAAACCAGACTGTAGACGCAAATCATTGATGACTGGATGAAATACATCGAGGTTGTCCACTCGGACAACGGAATATCATACTGTTCGATCACGCCGCCGATAGTCGCCCGCGTAACCACTGATGCCGCAATAATAAACACCGCCAGCAGGCCCAACAGAAATTTCTTCCCCTTTGCTGTCTTCAGCTTTGTCATGATCATGGTATCGTCCTTTTGCAGATGAAAGCTCTGTTACTTGCGCGTAACAATACCATGACAATCCCCCGTTGTCTGCCACACAAGTCGTGACATAATATTCACATCGCGCGTCCCTGTCTGAAAATGCGCTACGTCTTATTCTTTTTGATCAATGACCAGCGCATTCGAAGCGGATAAAATATCTGCACCTCAGGATCTTTTAGCGTTATATCAACCATACGGGGTAGTGACAGACCAAAATGATTGCAGAATTTTTTTTCAAAAACGCGTTTAATCTGGCAATAATTTTTGGCAGTGGCGCCGCCTTACTTCTGATGAATATTGTGTTTCGTCGTGGCGAGAAAAGAAGAAAAGGATTTATATTTCATGCCGTACAGTTCTTCGTTTATGCCCTTATCATCGGCACGCTGGGCAGTATCGCCAATAATGTTATTGAAAACTACGATCTGAAATTCATCTCTCCAAATGCCGTCGATTTTATCTGCACATCTCTGATTGCGCTGATTCTGACAATAAAACTGTTTTTACTCATCAACCGCTTTGAAAAATCACAGATCGGTAAAGGCAGAGATGTCACCAGTGCGAAGATCCTGTCTCGCATTATTAAGATCACCATTATTATCGCCATCGTTTTACTCTATGGCGAACACTTTGGCATGAGTCTGTCCGGGTTGCTGACTTTTGGCGGCATTGGCGGCATCGCTGTTGGGATGGCGGGTAAGGACATTCTGAGCAACTTTTTCTCGGGGATTATGCTCTATTTTGATCGCCCCTTTAGCATTGGCGACTGGGTTCGTTCCCCGGACAGAAATATTGAAGGCACCGTGACTGAAATCGGCTGGCGAATGACCAAAATTAACACCTTCGACCACCGCCCTTTATATGTGCCGAATTCGATTTTCTCCTCCATTAGCGTGGAGAATCCCGGCAGGATGACCAACCGACGTATTAAAACGGTGATCGGGTTACGGTATCAGGATGCCAGTAAAACAGGCGTTATTGTTGATGCGGTCAGAACGATGCTGCAAAACCACCCTGATATCGATCAGCGCCAGACGCTACTGGTCTATTTCAATGAATTCGGCGAATCATCGCTGAATATCATGGTCTATTGCTTTAGCAAAACCACCGAATGGGAAGCCTGGCTTGCGGTTCAGCAGGATGTTTACCTGAAGATTATCGACATTGTTCAGGCGAACGGCACAGATTTTGCGTTTCCAAGCCAGACGCTTTATCTGGATAACGTCGCGTCACCGCAATCCGCAAATTAAAAAAGACGCGGTATTCCGCGTCTTTTCGCTTACTGCTGCATATTATTTGTCGTGCTTCACAATATACATTGTCCGACTATACGCCACGTCTTCCGGGTTATTAATGGGATAACCTTTCAGCCACGGTTTGATCAAACGTCCGTTGGTATACTGGTAAATCGGCGCAATCGGCGCCTGTTCCATCAGGATTTTCTCTGCCGCGTTATAGTCCGCATTGCGCGCCTTCGCCGTATTTTCTACTGTCGCCTGCGTCATGATTTTATCGTAGGCCGGGTTATTGAAGCGCGAGATATTGCCCGTATGGGTCGAGGTTAACAATGACAGGAAAGTAGACGGTTCATTGTAGTCCCCCACCCAAGAGGCGCGGATAACATCAAAATTACCGGTGTTGCGGCTGTCGATATAGGTTTTCCATTCCTGGTTTTGCAGCTTCACCTCTACGCCCAGATTCTTTTTCCACATCGAGGCGACCGCAATCGCGATTTTCTGATGATTTTCAGACGTGTTATATAACAGCGTCAATTTGAGCGGTTTCTGCGGGCCATAGCCAGCCGCAAGCAATAACGTTTTCGCCTGAGCATTGAGTTCTTCCTGGCTCATTTGTTCAAATGGCGAAGGATCAGGAGTAAAGCCTGCCGTCACGTCCGGGGTGAAACGCCAGGCCGGTTTCTCCCCGGTTCCTAACACTTTTTCCGCCATGATGCGGCGATCAATCGTCATGCTCAGCGCCAGACGAACGCGGGAATCCGCCGTCGGGCCTTTTTGGGTGTTAAACGCATAATAATAGGTGCCCAACTGCGGCGGCGTATAAACCTGCCCCGGTATATCCTTCAGCAACTTCTGATACAGATTTTTCGGGAAAGATTCGGTGATATCGATATCGCCAGCCAGATAACGTTTAGTCGCTGACGACTCCTGATTAATCGGCAGGAAAGTCACTTTTTGCAGCACCGTCTTCGCATTGTCCCAGTAGTGGGTATTGGGCACCACCACCAGTTTTTCGTTGACCACGCGATCATTCAACACATAGGCGCCATTGCCGATCAGGTTTCCGGGCTTCGTCCAGTCTTTACCGCTTTCTACATTGGCTTTCTGTACCGGGTAAAAAGCAAAGTTGGCGGTCAGGTTAACAAACCACGGCAGCGGTTTATCCAGCTGTATTTTTAGCGTGCGGGCGTCCACGGCGCTAACCCCAAGCGTATCCGGCGACGCTTTACCATCAATAATCGCCTGGGCGTTATTAATGCCAGCAAGGGCGGCAAACCAGGCAAACGGTGACAGGGTTTTCGGATCAACCAGACGTTGCCAGCTGTAGACAAAATCCTGCGCGGTCACCGGAGTGCCGTCCGACCACTTTGCGTTATTGCGCAGGGTAAACGTCCAGATCCGGTTATCATTGGTCTTCCAGCGCGTAGCGACGCCAGGAATGATTTCCCCTTTCTCATTCTGATTCACCAGACCTTCAAACAAATCGCGAATGACCTGAATCTCCGGCAGCCCAACCGCTTTTGCCGGATCTAACGACGCCGGTTCATCTTTAATATGGCGGACCAGTTCTTGCTTCTCTGCCAGTACCGTTCCGCCGGGAACATCCGCAGCGTGTGTCAGGGAGACGCTGCTAATCAACAGCGCACAACAGGTAACTGAAACAGAGTGCTTCATAAGATGCCCTTAAATGATGAAGTTAGATGACTGCGTAATTATTTGTTTCGCATGAAGGAAATGCAAATGTCTTCCTACAGAAAGTTGATATTAACCCGATATACGCATCCGCTTCCAGGAAGCCAGATGGAGGATATTGCATAGCGCGCGCAACGCGTGAAAACGATTTGATTATCTGGACAATTTGCACAACACTGCGAGTAATAACAACAGCATTCAGAGACACTTATGACCGTTACCCGTCCTCGTGCCGAGCGCGGCGCATTTCCGCCAGGAACCGAACATTATGGGCGTTCATTGCTGGGAGCGCCGTTGATCTGGTTTCCGGCTACGGCGGCCGATCGCGAAAGCGGCCTGATTCTGGCCGGAACGCACGGCGATGAGAACGCGTCAGTGGTGACGCTCTCGTGTGCGCTGCGTACGCTGAATCCTTCACTCCGCCGTCATCATGTGGTGCTGGCGGTGAACCCGGACGGTTGCCAGCTTGGTCTGCGCGCCAATGCCAATGGCGTCGATTTGAACCGTAATTTTCCGGCGGCGAACTGGAAAGCGGGTGAGACGGTTTATCGCTGGAACAGCAGCGCCGAGGAGCGCGATGTGGTGCTGCTTACCGGCGAACATCCGGGGTCCGAACCCGAAACCCAGGCGCTGTGCCAACTGATACACCGGGTGCATCCTGCCTGGGTGGTCTCCTTTCACGATCCTCTTGCCTGTATTGAAGATCCCAGACATAGCGAGTTAGGCGAATGGCTGGCCCGGGCATTCGAACTGCCGCTGGTCTCCAGCGTAGGTTACGAAACGCCCGGTTCGTTTGGAAGCTGGTGCGCCGACCTCAATCTGCACTGTATTACCGCAGAGTTCCCGCCGATCTCATCCGATGAGGCCAGCGAAAAGTATCTGATGGCGATGTCTACTCTGCTGCGCTGGCACCCTAAAGATGAAGTTGCCCGGTCGTAAACCGTAAAGCGGGCTCGACATCCACCGCCAGCCAGGTGGGGCCATCGAGGTCAGCAAAACGCACCTGTGGGGCCAGCGGCAACGCTGCGCTGATGGCCCTGGAGGTACACAGCATACATCCCAGCATCAGCCCAAAACCCTGTTCTCTGGCTTCGACGGCCAGCGCCAGCGCTTCCGTCAGACCACCGGTTTTATCCAGTTTGATATTGACCATATCGTAGCGCCCCTGTAACGCCTTCAGGCTACTGCGGGTATGGCAACTTTCATCCGCGCAAATAGGGAGCGGATGAACAAAATTTTCCAGCGCGGCGTCATCCTGCGCAGGTAACGGTTGTTCCAGCATCGCGACGCCTAAATCCGCCAGCAGCTGACATCGCGCCGCCAGCCCTTCTGTACGCCAGGACTCGTTTGCATCCACGATTAGCGTCGCATCGGGCACGACGGAGCGAATCGCGACCATTCGTTCGCTGATCAGGCGATCGTCCAGCTTAATTTTGAGCAGTTTCGCCCCTTTTTCCCACAGTGCCGCCGCGCTGGCCGCCATCTGTTCAGGCGTACCGATCACGACAGTCTGTGCTGTTGTCAGCGTAGCGGGCAATTCAACGGACACAAACTCCGCCAGCGTTTGCTGCTGCTGGCGAGCGCCCAGATCCCACAGCGCGCAATCCACCGCATTTCTGGCCGCGCCGGCAGGCAGCAATTTTTGTAGTGCTTCGCGGGTCAGCCCCTGTTCCAGTTGCGGCGCGATACTCATGATCTGCGCCAGCACCGAGGCATCGCTTTCGCCATAACGTGGATAAGGCGTACATTCCCCTACGCCTTTTACGCCCTCTTCCTCCAGCTCCACGACCACAACATGCGCTTCGGTACGACTTCCCCGGGCAATCACAAAGGGCGTGTGCAGCGGCCAGGCCTCCTCATACACCTTAACAGATCTCATTGGTTCTCCTTTTCTCGCCGTTTTTCACGTTGCAGATGCGTGGCGGTGGATTAAACACAAATAGCGTTTGCCGTGTTAACTGCTGATGGCATAAACTAGCCACGACGTTAACTATATGTAAACAGGAAGATAACCATGTCACAAACCGTTCATTTCCAGGGCAATCCAGTCGCCGTCGCCAACACCATTCCTCAAGCTGGTAGCAAAGCACAGGCTTTTACCCTCGTGGCAAAAGATCTGTCTGACGTCACACTGGCTCAGTTTGCAGGCAAGCGCAAGGTGCTGAATATTTTCCCAAGTATTGATACCGGCGTTTGTGCGGCATCGGTACGTAAGTTTAACCAACTGGCGACAGAAATCGACAACACCGTCGTACTGTGCGTTTCTGCGGATCTGCCGTTCGCCCAGTCTCGTTTCTGCGGCGCGGAAGGTCTGAGCAACGTCATTACCCTTTCCACTCTGCGTAATCCTGACTTCCTGAAAGACTACGGCGTTGAAATCACTGAAGGCCCGCTGAAAGGTCTGGCGGCGCGTGCCGTGGTGGTCATTGATGAAAACGACAACGTCATTTTCAGCCAGCTGGTGAACGAAATCACCAACGAACCTGACTATGCTGCTGCGCTGGACGTGCTGAAAGCGTAAGACGGTAAAAAAGCCCGATGGCGCAATGCTCATCGGGCTTCTAATTCTTGTGTCGTTTCTACTCTTCGCTTTTCTTCTGATTCAAACCGTATTCACGTAACTTATTGGCAATCGCGGTATGTGAGACGCCCAGGCGTTTCGCCAGTTTACGCGTGCTCGGATAATTGCGATAAAGCTGCGTCAACACGGAACGTTCAAAACGACTGGTGATATCATCCAGCGAGCCTTCCATCGCATCTTCACCAACGGCAACGGTCGTGGCGTCGTAATCCGGCAGCAAGATATCCTGCGGACGTAATTCGTACCCTTCAAGCTGCGTCAGCGCCCGGTAGATGGCGTTTTTAAGCTGGCGCACGTTGCCCGGCCAGCCATAACGGGTTAATACGGTGCTGAGATCGGCAGAGAGTTTTGGACGCGGCACGCCCTGCTCATCGGCAAAACGCGCCACGAAAAGTTCAGTGAGCGGCATGATATCCTGCGGGCAATCACGCAGCGGCGGCAGATTGAGCGTCAGCACATTCAGACGGTAGTAGAGATCCTCGCGGAACAACCCTTTTTGCACCAGCTCCACCAGATTCTTCTGCGTGGCGCAGATCACCCGGACATCAACGTGAACCTCATGATCCTCGCCAACACGACGGAAAGTGCCGTCGTTAAGAAAACGCAGCAATTTGGTCTGCATGCGTGGCGACATCTCACCAATCTCATCCAGCAGCACCGAACCCCCGTTAGCCTGTTCAAAGAAGCCTTTTTTACCTTCCGGCGCATGACCAAACAGTTCGCTTTCAACCGCATCTTCAGGAATGGAGGCGCAGTTCAATGCCAGATACGGTTTTGCCGCACGCGGGCTTGCCAGGTGACAGGCATGGGCGAAGAGATCTTTACCGGTTCCGGTATCGCCGGTAATCAGCAGTGGCGCGCTCAGCGTAGCCAGCTTACGAGCCTGCTCTACGACATGCTTCATTTTCGCGCTGACGGCGATAATCTGGCTAAACGCGCTCAAATCCTGGGTCGTCAAATTCTGCAACTGACGCCCCATTCGGATGGTGGAACGTAACATAACGACAGCGCCCGTGAGCATGTACTCGTCATTTTCCCCTTGCAAATGAACCGGGGTAATCTCCATCAGGAAGTTCTGCCCATTGATCACCACATGCTCGTTGTGAGAGACCTGCGGGTTGCTCTCCAGCCAACGCTGGAAGTTGAAGCCGTTGATCAACTGCGCGGCAGTGTGATTGCGCATACGCTCCTGATTTTGTGCGAAAAGCTGACAGCTCGCGGGGTTCGCCATCTCTATTTTACTTTTCATATCCAGAGAGAGGACGGGTTCCGGCAACGCTTCGAGCAGTGCGCTCAGCGCCAGATGCTCGCGTTCAGACGGCATCCACGGCACCGTACGGACATCGGTTACGCCGGAAATGCGGCGGATCTCCGCCATCAGGCTGCTGAAGTTGGTGAACTCCAGTTCAGCAAAATTAAGGTAAATTCGCCCGATGGGGTCAATCTCAATACCGCGTAAATCAATGCTACGAAGCACCAGCAAATCGAGTAACTCGCGGGTCAGACCAAGACGGTCTTCACAAAAGACTTCCAGACGCATGGGAACTTTCACCTAAAACAATGAGCTATTAGATAGATGATAAGCCAGTATTCGATTAGCAGGAAGGATTCTGTCAACAATTATTGACAGCATGACGGAAAATTGGGCGCCGGGCCGTAAAGTTATACGGTCAGCGCCCTTCCAGCGATCAGTTTTCGCGCGGGGTTTTGCTTTTCTGCAAGGTCTCTTTGACCTGAACGATAAGCTGGCGACGAAAATCCCCCAGACGCGGCTTATCATCGTCGATCCACGGTAAGGGACGACACAGTTCCATCGCTTTAATGCCCAGACGAGCGGTTAACAGCCCGGCGCCAATACCCTGCGCCGCACGGGCAGACAAACGCGCCGCCAGATCCTGCGACATCCAGTCCATCCCGACTTCACGCACCAGCTCGCTGGCGCCCGCAAACGCAATATTGAGCAACACCAGACGAAACAGGCGCAGACGGCTGTAATACCCCAGTTCAATGCCATACAACGTCGCAATGCGATTGATCAGTCGCAAATTTCGCCAGGCGATAAATGCCATATCCACCAACGCCAGCGGGCTGACGGCGATCATTAACGTGGACTCGGCGGCCGAACGGCTGATTTCACGTCGCGCCTGGGCATCCAGCACCGGTTGCACCAGTTGAGCGTATAAGCTGACCACTTCCCGATCATTTTGCGTTTCGTGAATCGAAGCATACCAGCGCTGCAACGCCGGGTGAGACTGATCGATACCGGCCTGCTGCGCCAGCTTTTCGCAAAACGCACGACCCTTTCCCGTACCGTGGCTGTGCAACAGGTCGCGCGCTTCATCCCGTTCATGCGCCCGCTGGCGTAATCGCCATAACCGACGCCATTCAGTCGCGACCGAGCCAACGCCTGCGCCAATGATCAACGCCCCGGCGGCACAACCGCCCAGTGCCACCCAGTCCTGGGTTTGCCATGCGTTCATGGTCCATTGCACGCCCTGGCCCACAACGCTGACGCCAAACAACGCCAGTCCCCCCATCACCATCTTGCGCCACAAACTGCGTTTCGGGCGCAGCGCGGCATCAATGACCGCTTCCGCCTGTCCCTCGTCTTCCAGAGGTTCATCCACCTGCGCGGGGGCAAAGGTCTGCGCCTGCGTCTCGCTGAAGGTCTGTTGCGTTTTAAGCGTCTGGTTTTGCTCCACCTCCAGTGGACCTGCGAAATCGATACGCGGTTTTAACGGTTCGCTCATCGCAATTTGTCTCCTATTAAAAATTCCAGCGCGGCATCCAGACGAATGTGCGGCAATGGTTTGTCCACATCCATCACCTGCGGGCGAAACGCTTCAAACTGGAAACCCTGACTGTCCCAGAACGCTTGTCCCGGCAGGCGTGCGGGCACTTCGCCGGGGTACACCGTTAACGGCGTTCCGTCGCTTAAACGGTTGCCGCGTAAAGCCGGGATCTTTTCACCATTTACGTCGATCAATCCACTGGTCGTCGCCTGTACGGACGCCAGTCCCAGACAATCCATGCTGATGCCTTCAAACGCCGCGTTTTGCCAGGCATCCTGAATCAGTTGCTGGAGCAAAGAGACCATATTGGCATGTTGATCGACAGTCACATGGTCTGCCTTGGTCGCCGCAAACAGCAGTTTATCAATCACCGGGGAAAAGAGTCGGCGAAATAGCGTTCGCTGACCATAGTGGAAACTCTGCATCAATTGCGTCAGCGCCAGACGCATATCGTTGAACGCCTGCGGCCCGCTGTTCAACGGTTGCAGGCAATCCACCAGTACAATCTGGCGATCAAACCGCAGGAAATGGTTTTTATAGAACCCTTTCACCACTTTTTCACAGTAGTAATTAAAGCGTTCACGCAACATTCCGGCGTTGGTGTGTTTATCCGCCTGCGCCAGTATCGATTCGCCATGCGCATCCACATCCGGCCACGGGAAAAACTGCAACGCAGGCGCGCCCGCCATATCGCCCGGCAGCACAAAGCGGCCAGGCTGAATAAAGTGCAGCCCCTGCTGTTTACATTGGTGCAGATACGCCGTCCAGGTCGCGGCGATCTCCGCCAGGCGGTTTTCATCAGCAGGCGCCAGCGGGTCCAGCCCTTGGCATAGCTGACGCCATTTGGCCGACCATTCGCCCCGCTGCCCTTGCAGTAAGCCGGTCATTTGCCGGGACCAGCTCAGGTAATCCTGCGCCAGCATCGGCAAGTCGAGCAGCCATTCGCCGGGATAATCGACAATCTCCAGGTATAACGTCGAGGTGTCTTTAAAATGACGCAGCAAAGAATCATTGGATTTATAGCGTAACGCGAGGCGGATTTCGCTCACGCCGCGCGTTGGCGTCGGCCAGGCAGGCGGCTGGCCATAAAGCTGGGCCAGCCCTTCATCGTAGGTAAAACGTGGAATACCAAAATCACGTTGTGGAACGCGTTTCACGCCCAGCAAACGCTCCTCACGCACCGCGCTTAGCAGCGGCAGTCGCGATCCGGCATGGATGTTGAGCAGTTGGTTAACCATCGCAGTGATAAACGCGGTTTTCCCACTACGGCTAAGTCCGGTAACGGCCAGACGTAAATGCCTGTCTACACCGCGATTAACCAGCGAGTTAAGTTCGTTTTTGAGTCGCTTCATCGCCATCCTGTTGTGCCTGAAGACCAGAAAAAAATTATAACCTATGCGTATTGATGTGGGGGCAGGCTGTTGATAATCAACCGCCTTGTGTTGTCATCCGCCAGTTAACTCCATAAGATGTGCGTCATTAACTCTCGAACGGAGTTCCCCCGACTATGTCCCCTACTATTTATGATATCGCGCGCGTCGCCGGAGTATCAAAATCCACGGTATCGCGCGTGCTGAATAAACAAACCAATATCTCCCCGGAAGCACGGGAGAAAGTATTACGCGCCATTGATGAACTGCAATACCAACCGAATAAACTGGCGCGCGCCCTGACCTCTTCCGGGTTTGACGCCATTATGGTTATTTCTACTCGTTCAGCAAAAACAACGGTCGGTAATCCTTTTTTCTCTGAAGTTCTGCATGCGATTACGGCAAAGGCCGAAGAGGAAGGTTTTGATGTCATATTACAGACCTCCCGCAGTACGGAAGATGACTTGCAAAAATGCGAAAGCAAAATTAAGCAGAAAATGATCAAAGGCATTATTATGCTGAGTTCCCCGGCGGATGAGTTCTTCTTTGCGCGTCTGAATAAGTATGATGTTCCTGTTGTCGTCATTGGCAAAGTGGAAGGCGAATACGCTCATGTTTACTCTGTCGATACGGATAATTTCCAGGACAGTATTCAACTCACAAATGCATTAATTGACAGTGGTCATCAGCATATTGCCTGTCTGCATGCGCCACTTGATTTCCATGTTTCCATCGACCGTGTTAATGGTTATAAAGCCAGTCTGGAAGTCCATAAAATCCAGTGCCGTGATGAATGGATCGTTGATGGTGGATACACGCATGAAAGCGCGCTACTGGCCGCCAGAAAACTGTTAAGCCAGACCCCATTGCCAAATGCCGTTTTCGCAACAGACAGCTTAAAGTTAATGAGTTTATACCGGGTGGCGGCAGAGAAAAATATCGCGATTCCACAACAACTCGCCGTTGTCGGTTACAGTAATGAACTGCTCTCGTTTATGCTGACTCCCGCCCCAGGCGGCATTGACGTTCCCACGCAGGAATTAGGCGAGCAAAGTTGTAATCTGTTATTTAACCTGATTGCCGGCAAGAAAGGCCTGCAAAATATTATCGTAAAAACGCAAATATCATTAGCCGGCTCCCTCGCTTAAAAACTGGGGCATGAATATGCCCCAGTACATTTTAGAACGCGTAGTTGATGCCGATCCCCGCATAATGGAATTTGTCACTCTCACCTTCGTCGTGATCTTCCCACTCAAAGGCATATTCCAGCGACATTGATAACCCATTCTGGAAATCATACGCATAAAGCAAACCGAGACGGTTAAAGTCGTGACCTTCACGCTCAGGATCATCCTGCCAGTCCCAGTTGGACCAGCGATCCAGACCGATACGGGTATAAGGCGTGAGGGTGGTATTGCCTAATGCTATCGGTAAATAGGCACGGATTTCCTGTGTGGAGAATTCACCGTTATCACGGTTTTCGGCAAGATTGAAGCCACGTTCCAGGTAATAATTCACCGTCAGACCAACCGTTTCATTAAAAGTGTAATTCAGGCCGGTTTCACTTTCGACACGACTGTCTGAGTAGCCGGTGATACTCAGGTCATTGACGAATTGATACATCGCCAGCCAGCCGCTGAAACGTAAATCGTCGGTCAGTTTCACATCCCAGTCCGGCTGTACTTTCCAGCGTTGCATATTGACGGTGTCTTTACCCACTTCATTTACGTAATGGTAGCCATAGTTACGAAAACCGCCGGTTAAACCGAAATTAACATCATCGCTTTCGAGGAATTGATAACGAACTTCCAGTTCCGGGCGATCAAACCATGTACCGCGTTTACCGGCACTATAATCGAAAGGTCCTTCCTGATAATACGCCAGTGAAATTTTCCACGGACCGGTTGCCGCATTAAAATAGATGGACGGTTCACCCAGCCCATCCATATCTTCACCATAGCCTTCGACGTTTTCTATTTCATACATAGCACCGATATTAAAATGCCAGTCATTGTTTTCAGCGGCCTGCGCGCAAGCCATTCCTGCGCATATGACCAGCGCAGTAGAGTACAGTAAGGTTTTCATTTTTATTCCTTGTTAAAATACCGACAAAAAAATGCACCTGCTACCGGGGGATAATTCCCCCGGAGGAATTATTTATTGAATAGCCAGTTCGGTTTCAGCATCAAAGAAATGGCATTTCGCCATATCAAAATGTATGGTGATATTTTCTCCCGCAGAATAATCGTTAATCGCCCCGGCACGGACGACCAGCTCGTGCCCCCCAACGGTGATATAAAGCATAAATTCCGCACCGGTTAATTCAGCCACGCTAATACGCGCCGTTATGCTATTACCATCCTGTTTTTCAGGATGGATATCCTCCGGGCGAATCCCCATTACCACCGCTTTATGCTCGTGGCCTTGTTTTATTAACGCGTTCAGCTTGTCATCCGGGATTGTTAATTTCAGCGTTTCGGTAACGAATTTATCGCCATCAATTGCACCACGAATAAAGTTCATTGCAGGAGAACCAATAAATCCTGCGACAAACATATTGGCCGGATGGTTATATACCATCTTAGGCGCACCGACCTGCTGAACAATGCCATCTTTCATAATGACGATTCGCGTTGCCATCGTCATGGCTTCAGTCTGATCGTGCGTAACGTAAATCATGGTGGTATTCAGCTTCTGGTGCAGCTTACTGATCTCTGCGCGCATCTGGACACGTAATTTTGCATCCAGGTTAGACAACGGTTCATCCATCAGGAACACACCCGCTTCACGAACGATGGCGCGCCCAAGCGCAACACGCTGACGCTGTCCGCCGGAAAGCGCGCCCGGTTTGCGTTTCAGGTAATCCCGCAATCCAAGAATTTGCGCCGCCCAGTTCACGCGTTCATCAATAATGCCCGGGTCCATCTTTTGCATTTTCAGCCCAAACGCCATGTTGTCGTAAACGGTCATGTGCGGATATAAGGCGTAATTCTGAAAGACCATGGCAATATTGCGCGCTTTTGCCGGTACATCATTCATCCGCTTACCGTCGATCAATAATTCACCGGCGCTGATCTCTTCCAGCCCCGCAATCATGCGTAGCGTGGTGGATTTGCCGCAGCCCGACGGACCGACAAAAACGATGAACTCTTTATCCTCAATCTCCAGGTTAAAGTCTTTAACCACATGCACCTGGTTATCGTATATTTTTTGGATATGTTGCAACGAAAGCTGTGCCATATTGATTCCTTTACTTTGCGTTTAGCCAGAAAGCCGATAAGCACGGCCACGTCAGAAATTCCGTTGAAGGAAGATGTAACTCCGCGCCGGTTAACCCCGGACCTATACCGACAGAATGCATACCGCAGGCATTGATGGCATCAATACCCGCCTGTGCATCTTCAATACCGATGCACGCATCAGGCCTCACCCCAAGACCGTTGCAGGCGGCAAGAAAAATCTCAGGATCCGGTTTCGAGCGGGATATGTGCGCTGCGTCTGCACAAAAATCAAAAAAGTCAGCAATCTCCAGCGCCTGTAAGATTGCAGGGGCATTGAGAGAGACGGATGCCAGCCCTACCGGAATCTGTAATTCATGCAGCGAGGTCAATAACGCCCGAATACCGGGCAGGACAGAGTCGGTCGTTAACTGGCGCAGAGCGTGAACGTACAGGGCATTTTTACGCGCAGCTAGCTGCAAACATTCAGCATCGGTAAACACCCCTTCTTTACCGCCATGCTGCAAAATGCGACACAACGATTCATTACGGCTAATGCCTTTCAAACGTTCATTGAACGCCTCATCAATCACGATCCCCGTCTCATCGGCTATCTGTTTCCACGCCAGAAAATGCAGGTGCGCGGTATCAGTAATCACGCCGTCTAAATCAAAAATGATGGCCTGAGGTTTCATTTCCCCTCCCTGGTAGCGGTCCCATTAACAGGTAAAATAACGTCACTGCATTTGAATGACCGCTCACCGTCGACAGTAACCTTGCGGTTGCAAATCCACACATCGACGGGGCCGATGCTGGTGATGCTGATGTTATCTGCATCCATGGTGATAAACAGTTCTCTGCCCTGCCACTGCAACGGAAAAGCGAGGCGTTTCCACTGCGCCGGGAGCGCCGGATGCAGATGCAGTTCGCCATGACGCACGCTTAACCCTGCAAATCCTTGTATCGCGCCCAGCCAGATAGCCCCTGTCGCTGCGGCATGAATGCCGTCATCGCAACTGTGCGGATCGTCGCCAAGATCGATTTGCCCCCCATCGCGCCAGAACTGATACCCCATTTCTGGATCTTTACAGCGCGCCGCCACGATACCGTGGATCGCTTTACTCAGAGAGGAGTCATGAATCGTGCGCGCCTCATAAAAGCGCAGGTTCGCCAGGCATGTCTGCGGCGTAAACAGATCCGGCAGCATATACATCAGCATTACCACGTCCGCCTGCTTGAGAATTTGCATCTCATTAACTTCAGCGCGTGAATAATCAAGCAGGATCGTCTGCTTGCCCGCATTGGCTTTATATTTCGCTAAATCGATAACCGGTTTGCTGAGAAACGCATCATCCTGCGGCAAAATGCCATCCTGCTGAATGTCAGGCCGCCAAAGTTTCTGCAAAAAGTATTCCGCACGATAAATAAACGTGTCGTCAGCACAACCCTGCGCACGCGCAAAACGCAGCGCCTGCTCCACGTTGTACCAGGCCATGTAGTTGGTGAAGGCATTGTTATTAACGTGCTCGGTGTACTCATCCGGGCCAATAACGTCATGAATCTCCAGACGTCCGTTCACGTCAACCGCACGACTTATCCAGAATTTGGCGGTTTCCAGCAGCAGCGCCATACCTTCACGCGCCATAAAACTCATGTCGCCTGTGGCTTGCCAGTAGCCGATAACAGCCCAGGCAATATCGGCGACAAGATGGTGTTCCGCTAATGCCGACGCCACTTTTTGCCGCAGGCCAGTACGGATGTTGATCGCCGCAAACTCCGGCGTCTCTTCTTCACCGCTACGCGCGCTTTCCCATGGAAACAACGCGCCTTGCCAGCCGTTACGTCTCGCTTTCTCACGCGCGCCGGACAGGTTATGCCAACGGTAACGTAACAGGCCTCTGGCAGTGTCTGGCTCGGTAAACAGATGAAACGGCAGCAGAAAAACCTCGGTATCCCAGAATACGTGGCCCTTGTAACCTTCTCCGGTTAATCCTTTTGCCGCGATGCTGCTGCGCTCATCATGAACCGGCGTCATGATGCGTAAGTGATAGAGCGCGAAATCCAACGCGCGCTGATCGCCAGGCGCCACGCTGCTGACCTGAACACGGCGACGCTGCCACCAGCGATGCCAGTTAGCGGCGGTTTCTGCTCTTAGCGCGTCGTACCCCTGCTCAGCACAGGCTTCCAGTTGACGAAGGGCCTGACTCCCCCAGATTTCAGGCGAGGTATTCCGTTCAGATGTCCACTCAATCCAGACCAATTTCTCCAGCGTGATACGCTGGCCCGCTTTTACACACAAACTGTTGTGCTGCATCAGGCGGCGATCTTTTGCCGTAAAGCAACGTTGCACATCGCCTTTCACGCGGCAGAAAGCGGAAATGGAAATATCGTTGCGGCCATCCTGAGTCGTATAGACCCCCTGCAAAAGGTGCTGTCCGAACACTCTGACCTGTGTTTCGTCCAGATGCTGACGGCCATGGTTAGTTATCGTCGCGTCAATACCGGTCGAGAGAGAAAGCGTGGCGTCGGCGTCCAACGGCGTAATAGTCATTTCCATCGCAAACAGCGGTAACTTTTCTGCGGATGCAAAACGGCGGCTTTCGATCGCAAAGCGCATGCCGCCAGGCGAGCGCCATATCAGCGAACGGCGCAACTCTCCGGTGGCAAAATCCACATCGCGCCGCCAGCTTTCAATTGTGCCGCTCAGCAGGGAGAAAATATCGCCATTCAGCGTTATCTCTACGCCAACCACATCGGGGAGATTGACCAGTTCATTAATCTCTCCCTTGCCAGCCTGATGATAGAGACCCGCCAGAAACATGCCGCGAGTCTGTACTGTATACGCTTCTTCGTGGCTTGCGCGGATCCCCATATAACCATTACCTGACGCCATAAGTGAGGCATATTTATTCAGGCTGTGCAGGCAAAAAAACGGGTCTGTTAACATTACAGGCTTCATCATAATTCCACGCAGGTTCCTGTTTCAGCAGAGTGATACAACGCAGCCACAATTTGTTGAATGACAAAACCTTGTTCTGCATCGGCGATCGTCACCGGCTCCCCTTTCACATGATTGACAAAAGCATCCATACTCCGAAAATGGCGGTGATCATCCGCAACGTCACGCTGAAACAGGACCGCCAGCTCCCCCTCCCGGTCGGTGTAAACCTGTACCGGGAAAAGCGTTGCTCCGGCCTTATCACCGCAAAAATTCACGTTCATGACCGACTGCTCTGGAATGTTGAGCGCAAAGGAGGTTTCCAGCCGCAAGATGCCGCCATTGTGAAATTCGATTGTGCCGAACAGCGCATCTTCAACGGTGTACGTTGCCGGGTCCCATTCACCAAACTGCCCGCTGTTTTTGCAGGTGCCGATTTTTTGAAAGCTGTGCGCGCAAACCCGTTTAACCGCCGGGAACCCTAAGACATACATTGCCGCATCCAGCATATGCACGCCGATATCGATCAACGGCCCCCCGCCCTGCAAGGCTTTGTTGGTGAATACACCCCAGCCGGGCACTCCGCAGCGGCGCAAGGCTCTGGCATTGGTGACATAGATTTCACCCAGCACGCCAGCCACAACCTGTTCACGCAACAATTGCGTGTCCAGCGCAAAGCGATGATGAAAATCGTAGGCCAGCACCTTTCCCATTCGTCGCGCGGTTTTGCACATCTCCAGCGCCTGTTCTGGCGTCATGGCGGGAGGCTTCTCGCACATCACATGACAACCGGCTTCCAGGGCCAGCATGGTGTGTTCGTAATGAAAACGATTTGGCGAACAGACGCTGACGATATCCGGCTGAGCGTCGCGCAGCATCTTCTCTGGGTCATCCCAGACCTGTGCATTACCGTATTTATCTGCCAACGCTTGCGCCTGGGACAGGCGGCTGTCACAGACAGCCACCAGTTCCAGATCCTCGCGGGTGCAGTAGTACGAAGCATGAACTTTATCCGCCACCTGCCCGGCGCCAATGATGGCGACACGCAACGGCGCGCTTGTCATTGCACTTTTCACGGGAACCCTCTTAGCAGGTACGCAACCAGGCCAATGACTGACGGTAGGCTTCCGGCAGATTATCTGCGCGTACCCGCCCTTCATACACCACATACCCCTGATAATTGTCCTGCCGCAACTGCTCAAACAGCGCGCCGAAATTCAGGGTGCCGGTTCCCGGCTGATAGCGGTGGTTGTCGGCAATATGCACATGGCCGAGCAGATCCCGGTTGTCATGCAGCGCCTTCGCCATATCGTCTTCTTCGATGTTCATGTGATAAAAATCACCGATAATCTCTACATGTTTGAGATCGTTTTCGACGATATAGCGACGAGCGTCGGCAAGCGTATTGATCATGTGATCCTGGTAGCGGTTAAGCGGTTCCAGGTACACCACCGTTCCAGTGCGCTCAGCCACGTTGTCAAGGAAACGCAGCGAGTCGCTCACCGCTTTGCGATCGCCTTCCAGGCTGCGCGGCGAGGCCATTGGCGGCAAACGGAAGGTAAACATTCCCCACGCGGCCGGCACGATAATGCCTTTGCCGCCCACTTCCGCCAGCGCTTCAAGAATGCGTTCAATTTGTTTCAGGCCGTTCAGACGGCGCTCTTCAATAAAATCGCCAATCCAGCCGTCATAACCACCGCAGGCTGTGGTAACAGGCAGACCCGTTTCTTTAATCGCCGCTTTGACGTCATCAAGGTTATTGACCAGCAATTTGCCGTCGATCTCAAATCCGTCAAACCCCATCTCTTTGATATAGCGAAATTTATCCAGAATATTTTCTGGAAAGAAAGCCTGATTCTGAGTTCCAATTTTCATAGTATTCATTCCCTTAGAATTAAAACGTCACGCCCATTTTGATGCTCTTTTCCGGGTGCTTGTCGACAAACTCCATATAGCTTTCCGGGCTGTTGGCAAACGTTACGATGGGGTCGATAATCTCTTCGCAATCGAGATAACCATTCATCAGCAATTCCCAGCAGGTTTCTTCAATACGCTTACGGTTCCAGCGCGGGTAATCAGGGTTCGGCTCACTACAGGCACGAGCGAAAACGATTTTGGCGTTATTGAAGTGCGCTTCACGCCCGAGATTGAATCCCGCCGCAAACGGTTTAGCGAAAGCCACATAGGAGATAGTGCCGCCGTAGGCCAGCCCGCGCAGCGCCGACTGTAACGCGTCAGCATAACCACAGGTTTCGATGATCACATCAGCGCCCTGTTTCCCGGTCAGTTTTTTAATTTCCATACCGACATCCGTGCCGACCGGGTTCAGGCAGTAATCCGCGCCATGACGACGCGCAATATCACAGCGGTGAGCGATCGGGTCTACGCCGATAACCACTGACGCTCCCGCTTTTTTCGCCAGTTGCACCGCAATCTGACCAATCGCGCCCAGCCCGACAATCACGACAAAGTCACCCACGCGCACATTCGCGTCACGCACGCCGCTCATCGCGAATTGTGCCGGGTCATAGCAGACTGCGTTTTTCCAGGAACACCCTTCCGGCATTTTGCGCAGCTTATAGTTATTAACGGCGTTGATGATGACCGTCTCAGAAAGCGGACCATAACCACATACGCGATCGCCCACGGCATAGTCCGTCACGTCACTGCCGCATTCGATAATGTCGCCCACCACCATGTTACCGAGCTGGAACTTACCGAATTCGATACCGCGCGGCGCGCCTTCCGGGCGTGGCATAAACATCTGCCATTGCGCATCAAAATCTTCATCAATGAACGGGCTGGCAGCGCGGAAATCAACCACCTCAGTACCATGCTTCGGCGCGCCAAACAGAACGCGGATTTTCACTTCGTTGGCTAAAATCGCGCGATCTTCATACTCCACAAGCGCCGCAACGCGCGGTTCGGTGGCAACTAACTTTTTCATTTACAACTCCTTAATTAAACTGGCCGCCTTAGCCCTTCACGCCACCAGCGGTCAAACCACTCTTAATAAAACGTTCGGAAAGCGCATACATAATGACGACAGGTAATGCCGTTACCAGCGACGCCGCCATCATGCGTCCCCAGATATAATCCGGCGTGCTAAACAGCGTATTCAGCCCTACCGGAAGGGTGAAATTGCTGGCGCTGGAGAGAAAAATCGACGCAAACAGATAGTCATTCCAGGCCACCATAAAGCAGTAGACAAACACCGAGACCAGGCCAGACATCGCCAGCGGAACGGTAATGCGAAAAATAATTTGCAGACGGTTCAAGCCATCCATCATGGCGGCCTCTTCAATCTCATCCGGGATGGTGTCGAAGTAGCTTTTCAGCATGAACACCGCAGTCGGCAGCGTCTGAGTGACCATCGTGATAATGAGCGCCATTTCGGTGTCATAAATGCCTAACGCAGTGATGATTTTGAACAACGGCACCACCAGCAAAATGCCGGAGAACATGTACACGGTGTAAAAGCTGGCATTAATGGTCATGCGACCTTTAAAGCGCAGACGTGACAGCGCGTACGCGCCAAGCGTGCCCAAAAATACGGCCACAACGGATGACACTACCGACACCACCATGCTGTTGCGGAAATAATCGACAAACGGGAAAATCAGCGGATTAAAAATGTCGATATAGTGTTCCAGCGTCCAGTGCTGCGGGAAAAGGGTCGGATGCAGTGAAATCGCCTCTTTCGCGCTTTTAAACGAGGTCATCAGCATCACAAAGAAAGGAAACAGCGTGATGAGAAGAAAGACGATCAGGCCACAGTAAAAGCCGACACGCTCAAGTTTGCGTTTATTTGTTGCCATTGAGATTCACCCGTTTTCTGGTCAGCAAGATGACGGCAAAAATAATGATGAAGAGCACCACGGAAATGGCGACTGCTTTACCTAAGTCATTAAATGCAAATGCTGTTTTGTAGAGATACACCCCGAGAATATCGACCTTCGTCGTCAACAGATAAACATCGGCGAACATGTAGAACATCCAGATGGTGCGTAAGGTCACGACCGTCGCCAGCACCGGCATGATGGCGGGCAGCGTTACGATGCGAAATCGCTGCCAGGCATTCGCGCCATCCATTTCGGCTGCTTCATACAGCGATTTATCGATAGTCTGTAAGATCGCCAGGAATGAAATGAACGCATACGGGAAGTAACGCCAGATTGCAAACAACACCACCAGCGCGAAACTACTGCCCGGATTGTCGAACCACAGCGGCGCATGATCGTAGAGATGCAGCAGATCCACGCCGAGGTAGTTCACAATGCCGTAGCCGTTGTTGAACATGTACTTCCAGGCGAACACCAGCGAGATGGACGGCGTCACATAAGAGAGGATCACCAACGAACGTGCCGTTTTACGCAGGCGAAACTCCCGGTTAAAGAACATCGCGACGCCCAGCCCCAGTGCGGTACTACCGGCCACAACCAGCGCGGTATACCAGATCGTCATCCACAGCGCGTGCCAGAACCCAGGATCGGAGAGAATGTTAATGTAGTTGCTAAACCCCACGAACGTTGAGGCAATTCGCGGATTAAGCGGCAAACGCAAAAAACTGATTTCGATATTCGATATCATCGGCCATGCCACCAGACCGCCCAGCAGTAATAAACTGGGCGCCAGCAGCAACATCGCGAATGGCATATCGGAACGACCGGAAAAAAGCCTGGTCATAACTGCTTTCCTCTTTCCGCATTAGCGCTGTTCAACAAGGGTATCCAGCTTTTTCTGGCTTTCCTTAAGGGCCGAAGACAGGCTGGCGTTACCCACCGTCACGTTATGCACCAGCGAACTCACCACGCCAGAGCCCGTCACGTCGCCCATACGGGTAAAGTTCTTGTCGCCCACCGCGCCAAACACCTGGATATTAGGCAGTTTTGCAATCAACTGATAAGGCAGATCGCCAAGCGCGTTGATCACATCGTTTTCCTTCCACACGGGCGTGTTCACCACGGCTTTGTTGACCGGCAGTGCCGCTCCCGGAGACATCATCACCCAGTCCGCAATGTTGTCCGCCTGCTCCATAAAGGTGACAAATTTCTCGGCCGCCTCCGTCTCTTCCGCTTTCTGTCCGCTGGTGATGGTCAGCGAAGTCAACATGCCATAGACGGCAGAGGTTTTTTCCGTCGGAACGACAAACCCCACGTTCTGCGGTTCGCCTTCTTTAATGACGGCCGGGAGGATATAGGTGGAATAAATCGCCATTGGTGCAGTCCCGTTCATGAAAGCGTCTTTCACTTCCATGATGTCGTTAGAACCCGGCATCGTATTTGCCGCCAGCGCACGATAATATTCCAGCGCCTGCGCCATCTCTGGCGTATCAAGGGTTATTTTTCCTTGTGCATCAAAGACGTTGGCCTGATTTGACAACGCAAACTGCGAGAAAGACTGTTCAGTCAGCACGCTCTCCGCCGTCGGTAGCGCAATACCGTATTTCTTACTGGCGGGATCGTTGAGTTTTTGCGCGACGGTCAGCAATTGCTGCCAGTTTTTTGGCTCTTCCAGCCCGGCTTTCGCCAGAACATCTTTGCGATACCAGATACCGCCAATCCAGGCACTTACCGGAACGCCGGTCCACGCCGCGCTATCTTCAGTACGCACAATGCGCAGCACACCGTCATAAAACGCGCTTTCACCCACGTTCTGAATAACATCCGCAACAGCATCACGGTCGATCAGTTGCTCTTTATCCATCACTTTGGCGTAATCATGGCTGGTCTCAATAACCTCCGGCAGCGAGCCGCTGCGCGCCAGCGTGATCACTTTGGTGTTATAGGCATCTTCCTCAACAGGAACCTGTTTCACGGTGATTCCAGGATTTTCTTTCTCAAAACGCGTAATCAGTTTTGTAATAACGGCCTGACGCTCCTGTTCCACCGACGAATGCATAAATTCAATGGAGACATGAGATTGTTTGTCATCTTTGCACCCTGAAATCAGGGCGCAGGAAACCAGTGCTGATAACAGCACAACGTTAGATTTAAGCATTAGATGTTCCTTATTATTTTTTAATCCACATAACCTGCCATGGGTGCAGCGTTAATGTTTCCCCGGTGATATAACTTTCACTAATTAAGTCATAACCACCCGAGCAACAAATATTCACAGTTTGAATTTGATCGCTTACATTAAACAATGCAGTAATGGCTTCGCCATCTTTTGTTGTACGCGTCACTCGCATAACTTCTGATGTGAGACTCTCTATTTCAAAAGCGCTGTTCGGATGAAAGGCATTATTATGACGACGTATAATAATAAGCTTTGATAATGTCTGAAAGACGTTATGTCTTAGCGTGTCGTCATCGTTTAAAGCCGATTCAATTGTTGCCAGATCATATTTTTTACGATTAATAGCGCGGTTATACCCCAGTTGTTCCACACCATCATAGTCATTACGAGAGCCCAGAATACTTTGAATATATACCGCAGGTACGCCAGGGAAACTCAACAATATGGCATGCGCTAAAATAAACCGGGCGAGTCTCTCATCATCACTGCTGTCGCGCTTGCTGAGCGCATCCATATAAGTAACATTGATTTCGTAAGGGCTTCGACTCCCGTCCGGGTTGTTTTTCCAGTTGACTAACGCCCCTTCCTGCTGCAATGCTTCAACTAATTGCAGTATTTCCTCTTCCGGCAAAATACCGCGTAATGGATTCAGGCCTATTCCGTCATGGGAAGCCAGAAAGTTAAACCAGGTCGTTTTCGAGGATGGCAGCGACAGCGTTTTCGCCCAGTCGCACAACGCACGCGTATCCTGGCGTTGCACAGCATGCAATACCAGCGGCGGAAGAGAAAACTGGTAGACCATGTGCGCTTCATCATAGCCATTACCCAGATAGGAAATGTTATCCTGATGCGGAACGTTGGTCTCAGTAATGATGACGGTCCCCGGTGCCACCTCATCAGCAATAGCCCGGAACAGCTTGATTAACTGGTGCGTTTTTTCCAGGTGAATACACGTTGTACCCGGTGCTTTCCACATAAACCCGACGGCGTCCAGACGAATATAGTCCGCCCCTTGTTCGAGGTAGGTCAGTAAAACATCAACCATCGCCAGCAGCACGTCAGGGCAAGCATAATTCAGGTCAATCTGATCATCACTGAATGTCGTCCATAAATGACGGACGGTGCCATCGTGCAATGTAAAAGGCGTCAGTAACGGTAATGCGCGCGGACGCGTCACTGCACTCAGGTCTGTCGAAGGGTCCATTTCAATAAAGAAATGCTCATAGCCCGGCTTTTGCTGTAAATAGTTTTTAAACCATTTACTTTTGGCAGACATATGATTGCAGACAAAATCAAACATTAATTGACTTGTTTGATTCAGTTCACCGATATCTTTCCACTCCCCTGTTTCCTGCGCCACCTGGTGATAATCAATGACCGAAAATCCATCATCAGATGACCATGGATAAAAAGGTAACAGATGGACATGAGAAAAACTCGCGCTTAGCCGTTCACGGAAGAACTGATTAAATGCGGGAAGCGGTTTTGACGTCTTACAGTGAAATTGGTCGGCATAGGTAATAAGCACAACATCACTTTCATCCCAATGCAACTTACGCTGTTTTTTAATTAATGAACGTGATTTTTCAATACGCCTTTCCAGTACGTCGTAGTGGCGTTGCGAAAATGTTTTCCCATAAACTTCAAGCAGGTATTTCTGGATTTTTTGGCTCACTTTTTCTTTCCGTGGTAGCGGTCCCATGAAAGAAGAGACTACTCTGTGAAAAATAAGCTGTCAATCAGGCGAGCGGGTTTAGAGGGGGGATAAAAAAGAATTTTGGCAGCCCAAAAATCGTATTTGTGAGCTGCCGCAAATTACCGGGGAATATGTAATCGAAGTGTTACTCTGCGTACACAGAATCGTAGTCAGGGATGATTTCCGGTATAACGCCGAGATAATTTAGCCGCTGCCCGGCTCAGTAAAGGCTCAAGCGCCACCGCCAGCAACATCTTCAGCGGGCGCCGGGCCACGGATTTCACCGCCCACCCCGCTACGCCTGCGGGACCGTAGCGTAACGCGGTCAGGAAAACCAGCTTCCCTGCAAGTTTAAAGCCCGGCTTCACCTTTTGCCCGGCGCGTTGCCAGCGAGTATTCATCTCTGTCCTCTTACAATTGACGGAAGCGGCTGCGTAACGTGAAGGTATCAGAGGTCACATAGCGCTCCATTTCGCGTAAACGTTTTTCGCCTGCGGCCAGTTCACGATCCACCGCATCTAACAGTTCACCGCTGGAAGGCTGTTGCTCGCCCGTTGCCATGCTGTCCGGCATCGGGTCCAGTACAAAAGAGAGAATGATGTAAGCCACCAGGGTGAAAAATGCCAGACCAAAGAAGATCGATAACACCACCAGGATACGCACCAGTTTCACCGGTACATCAAGGTACTGCGCGATACCGGCACACACCCCTCGCACCATCCCCTGCTGCGGCATACGCCATAATTTCTTGTTCAGGTTAATTCCTCCCATTAGCGATCCCTCCAGTTCGGATGTTCGGCGTCAAGAATGGCTTCCAGCGCCTGAATACGCTCGCGCATGCGTTGCGCTTCGTCGGTTAGCTGCATTAAACGTTGCTGTTCGCTTTGCGACAGTTCACCCCGACCGGAACGGTTGCTGTAATGCAGCCATAACCAAATCGGTAACACGAACAGCACGAAAATGGTTAACGGTATGGCCAGAAATAACGCGCTCATGAGTGCTCCTTACAGGTGATGAGCGGCGGCGCGTTCGGGCGCCGCCAGGTATTATTATTGGTTATCTTGCTTCATTTTGGCTTTCAATTGCGCCAGTTGTTCGCTGATTTCATCATCTGCTTTCAGATCGGCAAACTGCTGATCCAGGGTTCTCTGCTTGCCAAAGTTTTGGCTTTCCGCTTCCGCCTCCATCTGATCGATACGGCGTTCAAACGATTCAAAACGCGCCATAGCCTCATCCAGTTTGCCGCTGTCCAGTTGACGACGAACATCACGGGAAGAGCTTGCCGCCTGGTGGCGCAACGTCAATGCCTGCTGACGGGCACGGGTTTCACTGAGTTTATTTTCCAGCTCGCCAATCTCTTTCTTCATCCGCACCAGCGTGTCGTCAACCAGTGCCGCTTCCTGATCGAGGGTGGCGATCAAATCCGTCAGTTTTTGTTTCTCAATCAGCGCGGCGCGCGCCAGATCCTCTTTGTCTTTACGCAGCGCCAGCTCGGCTTTCTCCTGCCACTCCGCCTGCTGCGCGGCGGCCTGCTCAATGCGACGGGATAACTGTTTCTTTTCTGCCAGCGCGCGCGCGGAATTAGAACGGACTTCCACCAGCGTATCTTCCATTTCCTGAATCATCAGGCGCACCAGCTTTTGCGGATCTTCCGCTTTTTCCAGCAGCGCATTAATGTTGGCGTTCACGATGTCGGCAAAACGAGAAAAAATACCCATAATTCAATCCTCACACGGTATGTTCTGATATCGGGCTATGCCCTGCTACAGGGTTAATACAATCTGCGTGCCAACTTTTTAATATATTGATTATTAAAACAATGTACGATTTTACCTCACGAGAGAAATAGGCTAAAGTGGTGAATAACACTAACAAGTGGTGAATCTCATCATGGCAGAATACAAAGATAACCTTCTCGGCGAAGCCAACAGCTTTCTTGAAGTGCTGGAGCAGGTTTCCCATCTGGCGCCGCTGGATAAACCCGTGCTTATCATTGGCGAACGCGGAACAGGGAAAGAGCTGATCGCCAACCGGCTGCATTTTCTCTCAACGCGCTGGCAAGGGCCGTTCATCTCCCTTAACTGCGCCGCGCTCAATGAAAACCTGCTCGACTCCGAGTTATTTGGTCATGAGGCAGGCGCATTTACCGGCGCGCAAAAACGTCATCCCGGGCGCTTTGAACGCGCCGATGGCGGTACGCTCTTTTTGGATGAGCTGGCGACCGCTCCCATGCTGGTTCAGGAAAAACTGCTGCGGGTGATCGAATACGGCGAACTGGAGCGCGTCGGCGGCAGCCAGCCGTTGCAGGTTAATGTGCGTCTGGTCTGCGCGACGAATGCCGATTTGCCGCAAATGGTGAGCGAAGGGACATTTCGCGCCGATCTGCTGGACCGGCTCGCTTTCGACGTCGTGCAGCTTCCCCCTTTACGCCAGCGTCAAAGCGACATCATGTTAATGGCCGAACACTTTGCCATTCAGATGTGCCGTGAGATTCATCTGCCCCTCTTCCCGGGTTTTACCGCGCGGGCGAGAGAAACCCTGCTTCAGTACCGCTGGCCGGGAAATATTCGTGAGCTGAAAAACGTGGTTGAGCGTTCGGTTTATCGGCATGGCAGCAGCGATTATCCGTTAGATGAAATTATCATCGACCCGTTTAAGCGTGACACTCCCGAACCGACGCCGCCGGAAACGCCCGTTTCTGTGCCATCATTGCCGCTGGATTTACGCGAATTTCAGCAACAGCAGGAGAAAGACTTTCTGCAAATCAGTCTGCAACAGGCGAAATTTAATCAAAAACGGGCAGCAGAATTGCTGGGTCTGACCTACCACCAGTTGCGCGCATTGCTCAAAAAACATCAGATTTAGCGCTCATGCCCGGGACAGTTGTTCTCATTCTGTGGGGGTAATATGTTAAGTGAATTAATGAGGTTTTCTTTATAATTAATTTCGATATTGGTTAATAACATAATAAAAATAATTACAAAGGTGATTGAATTTCCAGCGTAATGTTATACCCAACGATTTTGCATACAAGGGAAATGCCATGAATTGGGATAAACACGCAACCGTAGAATACGCACGCAGACACGCTATGATGGGTGCGAGACTGGCTGGCTTGTTAATCAGCTCTTCTGCTTTTGCGGCGTTGTCTCCCGGCGGACCCGAAGCTACAGCTTTAACATTTAATCGCTGGTACATATCCCAGTTAATACAGGAGAAAAATCCACTGGCTGATTATGAGGGACTCCAGCCCTACGTTACAGCAAACACCATTGCTGCGTTAAAGACCTCAAATACAGCAGACCCAGGCTCCGAAGATGTACCCGATTCTGATATGTTCATCAAAGCCCAGGATTTTGACGATGACTGGCAGCAAATAGAGATCGTCTCATCAGACTTAGATCCCGTATGTACACAGGTCTATGTCTCTTTCGGCGCTGAACAGAAACACACAGTAATAGACTGCATGGTGAAAGAAAACGGTACCTGGAAAGTACAATCTGTCGCAGGCCAGAAAATATTGCGAAACGTAAGCCTGAAGTAATCATGTATCAAAGCCCGTAACTTAACTGAACGGGCATTTCCTTTGGTGTTTATTCAACCAGTATGACGATTCCTTCATCGCAATTGTGTACATTTACGCCAGTTGTCCGCAGTCATTTTTACCTGGCGGGCCGAAGTGCGATACACTTTGCTGATCGAATCTAAAAACCTTAAAAATTATTTGCGCATTTTAAATCTCTCTTGCGAATCAATAATTTATAAAATAAACAATTAGTTAGAACAATCACCATTAAGACAATGTGAGTCATTACTGGTCATTTTACTGCCCCAAAACCTGTCCCCAAGCAATTTTCGCCCCCAAATTTGCCCCCAAAAATCCCACTTTGCGTAGCTCCTTCCAGTTTCGAAACACCCAGTTTTACCGGCTCCTGATCTTGCTTCATGATGTTCGTGTTTAAAATCATAAAGTTTCGGTGCGCACCGCTTTTTAGACAGGGATATCATCTTCAGTTGCACGGTTAATGAAAAACGTTACACGTCCCAACACCTCAACTTCAGCCAGAGCAGTACCTTCGATCGCTTCGCCATCGTCTGTGATAAGCACCTCCCCCATAAGCTTTGCAAACTGAGTGTTTCCATCGAATAGGATCAGCAGCACGTCACCTGGTGTCTTTCTGGTTGCAGGCTCAATGACAGCAAACCCGACGTCAGTTTCAAGCACTCTGCTTTCCGCCCCTATATTGCATAGAACTGCAGGTGAGAGCGCGCACTCAACGTAATCGGTAGCTGGTGAAGGGAAACCCATCTCATAGCCCTCCGTTCGGATTGAAAAGCTGGAAAGTACGATCTTTGCCTTCGTGGTCAGTAACATCCTTGAACGTCGTCACATACGTTTCTATCCAGGTGTTGGCCTGTCCCAGAGACCAGTTCCAGTTCACTTTTCCCAGCTCGCTCAAGAATGCCTGAGTAGTGACAGTTCTGCGTCCATTCGGTTCAATGCGGATAATTGAAAAAATCAATATTGCAAACCTCATCAATAACCAACTGAAATATATAGATTTTGCATAACACATTTTGCCTAATAATCTTAATAATTAGGGGATTATTAACGTTTCTAGCATATGAACCGTTAATAAAAAAAGGAGTTTTGAAATGGCAATCCCGGCATATCTTTGGCTGAAAGATGATGGCGGCGCAGATATCAAAAGCGCTGTTGATGTACAAGATCGCGAAGGAAGTATTGAGGTTTTGGGGTTCGGTCATGGACTACATCTGCCGACCGATAATATGACAGGGAAGATCACCGGCACACGCGTACATAGCGCTCTTGTATTTGAAAAGGAGTTCGACAGCTCAAGCCCATATCTGTACAAAGCAGTGGCAAAGGGTCAGACATTGAAAAGTGCGAAGTTCAAATGGTACCGCATTAATGACGCCGGGCAGGAGGTGGAATACATCAACATGCTGCTAGAGAACGTCAAAGTCGTCTCGATTTGCCCGATGATGCACGACGTGAAGACCCCTGCCACCGAGAAGCATAACCATCTCGAAAGCGTTGCGCTACGATACGAGAAAATCACCTGGAAGCACTGCGACGGCAACATCATCTTTTCTGATGAATGGAAAGACAGATGATCCGCTGCACGTTTCATCTCAATAGCGGACAGCTGTCGACGCTGAGCTGCCCTTGCGTGGGATTCTTTCCGGCTTACTCTGGAAACGCGGGTGAGAACAGAAACAATCCGGGCAAAACCGGCGTTCCGGAGAAGGGGCCGCTTCCACCCGGCAAATACTATATTGTCGCCAGACCGGGTAGCGGCGCGGTGCATTTCATCAAAAACGTGGCATATTCGGTAGCGTCTGGCTCGAATTATTTCAACTGGTTCGCGTTATATCGTGAAGACTCGAATATTGATGATTATACGTTCGTCGAGGAAGTAAAGAGAGGGAATTCCAGACTGCATCCCGCGGGATACAAAGGAGTAAGCAACGGCTGTATAACGTTCGTCAGCACTACTCATTACAACATATTGAGAGAAGCCATTTTAAGACAGCCGACATTTAGAATAAACGGGACGCACCTCGTCGCGTTCGGCACGGTGCAGGTGTACTGATGAATACTTTGAAATTTACAGTGTTATGGCATATTTATTTATTATCGTATGCTTGCATTTTTATTGCATTTTTTGCGGTAGTACCAGAGCAACAATTGTTCACATGGCTGTCAAATAAATATGGGTTTATTGATATTGAGAAGTGGGATATTTACTATTCATTATTCACTCTATTGACTACAGCCTTGCTGAATAGTTTATTCATTATCATAACCTTTCGACTTGTTAGAAAAAACAGTCGAGCGAATAACAACTATTAATACACATAGGGGAGGATTCCCTCCCCCTGTTCATCTTTAAGTTTTTGCCGCATTAATTATTACGTCAATGCCAGCCAGTTCAGCCCCGTTTTTACCTGAGCCGAAATTCGTCACAGTATTGTACTGGCTATACGACGGTAGAGCAGCATCTTTATCTGCAGCGGCTTTTCTGACTGCAGCTGTTGCAGCGTACTCTGCTGCTTTGGCTTACCGGGCATATGGAAAAGACAGATATCGTTTTCAATCATAGAGAGCATGGACACACTGAACAACAAAGCCTCAGATTCGTGTTTGTTCCAGGAAAACAGTCAAAGGATGGGAGCACTTATTTTTCGCGGGGTTCCATCGCAAGCAGTTGGAAACGATCCGGCATCAGGAGGTGCCCACCCTATCAGTCGCGCCATACTTACGCCTGCTGGCTATTGTCCACCGGGGCTAACCCTTCGTTTATTGCGAGTCAGATGGGCCATGAAAATGCTAAGATGGTTTATGAGGTATATTCGAAGTGGATAGCTGGTATGAACGCTGATCAGGTTGCAATGTTAAACGCCCGATTACCATCACTACTGCCCCCATTATGCCCCTAAACACAAACGGCAATGGCAATGGCAATGGCAAATGTCATTAAATATTAGTAAGATAGCATCTTTATACATAATCCCTTAAAAATTATGCGCCTGGTTTTATCGTCTCTGATCGTGATGGCTGGACTCCTGAGTGGTCAGGCTGCGGCTGCGCCTGAACCGACTATGCATGCTGATATTCGCGACAGCGGTTTTGTCTATTGCGTCAGTGGGCAGGTCAACACCTTCAATCCACAAAAAGCGAGCAGTGGCCTGATCGTTGATACGCTTGCCGCCCAGCTGTATGACAGACTGCTGGATGTGGACCCTTATACTTATCGTCTGGTGCCGGAACTGGCAGAAAGCTGGGAAGTGCTGGACAACGGCGCGACCTACCGTTTCCACCTGCGTCGCAACGTCTCTTTCCAGAAGACCGCCTGGTTCACCCCTACCCGCAAGCTGAACGCGGATGACGTGGTGTTTACCTTCGAGCGCATTTTTGATCGCAAACATCCCTGGCATAACGTTAACGGCGGCAGTTTTCCCTATTTCGACAGTTTGCAGTTTGCCGATAACGTAAAGAGCGTGCGTAAGCTGGACAACAATATTGTCGAATTTCGCCTGACCCAACCAGACGCCTCCTTCTTATGGCATCTGGCGACGCACTATGCGTCGGTCATGTCAGCGGAATATGCGGCGCAGCTGACAAAGCAGGATCACCCGGAACTGATTGACCGCCAGCCGGTCGGCACCGGCCCGTTCCAGCTCTCGGAATATCGCGCCGGACAATATATTCGTCTGCAACGTCATGAGGGATTCTGGCGTGGTAAACCGCTGATGCCGCAGGTGGTGGTTGACTTAGGCTCCGGCGGCACAGGCCGTTTATCGAAATTGCTCACCGGCGAATGCGATGTGCTGGCCTGGCCCGCTGCCAGTCAGCTCACGATTCTGCGCGACGATCCGCGCCTGCGTTTGACGCTGCGCCCCGGTATGAACATCGCCTACCTGGCCTTTAATACCGATAAGCCGCCGCTGAATAATCCCGCCGTACGCCATGCGCTGGCGTTGTCGATCAACAACCAGCGGCTGATGCAGTCGATCTACTACGGTACAGCGGAAACCGCCGCCTCTATTTTGCCGCGCGCCTCGTGGGCCTATGACAACGAGGCTAAAATTACAGAATACAATCCGGCTAAATCCCGCGAGCAGTTGAAAGCGCTGGGGCTGGAAAACTTAACGCTACAGCTGTGGGTGCCGACCAGTTCCCAGGCCTGGAACCCCAGCCCGCTGAAAACCGCCGAGCTGATCCAGGCGGATATGGCGCAGGTCGGCGTAAAAGTGGTGATTGTTCCGGTAGAAGGTCGTTTCCAGGAGGCGCGGTTGATGGACATGAACCATGATCTGACGTTGTCCGGTTGGGCAACCGACAGTAACGATCCAGACAGCTTCTTCAGGCCGTTGCTGAGCTGCGCCGCCATTAACTCGCAGACCAACTTTGCACACTGGTGCCATCCTGAGTTTGACGGCATTCTGCGAAAAGCGCTCTCGTCCCAGCAGCTTGCGGCGCGTATTGACGCGTATGATGAAGCGCAAAATATTCTGGCAAAAGAGCTGCCGATACTGCCGCTCGCCTCCTCGCTGCGTTTACAGGCTTATCGCTATGATATTAAAGGACTGGTTTTAAGTCCCTTTGGTAACGCCTCGTTTGCCGGTGTTTCGCGGGAAAAAGAAGATGAGGTGAAAAAACCATGATTATTTTCACCCTGCGTCGGTTTCTGCTGCTGTTGGTCACGCTGTTCTTTCTGACCTTTATCGGCTTTAGCCTGAGCTATTTCACGCCCCATGCGCCATTACAGGGCGCATCGCTGTGGAACGCCTGGGTTTTCTGGTTTAACAGCCTGATCCACTGGGATTTTGGCGTTTCCAGCATTAACGGCCAGCTGATCTCCGAACAGCTCAAAGAGGTTTTTCCCGCCACGATGGAGCTGTGCATTCTCGCTTTCGGCTTTGCCCTGATGGTCGGAATCCCCGTGGGGATGCTGGCAGGCGTAACGCGGAATAAATGGCCAGACCGTTTCATCAGCGCCCTCGCCTTAGTGGGATTTTCGATTCCGGTCTTCTGGCTGGCGCTGCTGTTGACGCTGTTTTTCTCGCTCACGCTCGGCTGGCTGCCGGTATCAGGTCGTTTTGATCTGCTTTACGAAGTGAAGCCGGTCACCGGTTTCGCCATTATTGATGCCTGGATTTCCGACTCGCCCTGGCGCGATGAGATGGTGATGAGCGCAGTACGTCACATGGTATTGCCGGTGCTGACGCTGGCCGTCGCCCCCACCACGGAAGTGATTCGTCTGATGCGCATCAGCACTATTGAAGTGTATGACCAGAATTACGTGAAGGCAGCGGCGACGCGCGGTCTGTCACGGCTGACGATTCTGCGTCGGCATGTGCTGCACAACGCGCTGCCGCCGGTGATCCCGCGTCTCGGCTTGCAGTTTTCCACCATGCTGACGCTGGCGATGATCACCGAGATGGTCTTTAGCTGGCCGGGGCTGGGACGCTGGTTGATCAACGCTATCCGCCAGCAGGACTACGCCGCTATTTCCGCAGGCGTAATGGTGGTTGGTTCGCTGGTGATTATCGTCAACGTGATCTCTGATATTTTGGGTGCTATGGCTAACCCTCTGAAACATAAGGAATGGTATGCCTTACGATAGTGTGTACAGCGAAAAGCGCCCACCGGGAACACTGCGCACTGCCTGGCGCAAATTTTATGGCGACGCTTCTGCGATGGTCGGTCTTTACGGCTGCGCAGGTCTGGTGGTGCTGTGTATTTTTGGCAGCTGGTTTGCTCCCTACGGCATCGATCAGCAGTTCCTCGGCTACCAGTTGCTGCCGCCGTCCTGGTCGCGCTATGGCGAAGTCTCGTTTTTTCTGGGGACGGACGATCTGGGGCGTGACGTTTTAAGTCGCCTGCTGAGCGGCGCGGCGCCCACCGTCGGCGGCGCGTTTATCGTCACGCTGGCGGCAACGCTGTGCGGCCTGATTCTGGGCGTTGTCGCCGGGGCTACACACGGCTTACGCTCCGCCGTACTCAACCATATTCTGGACACCCTGCTCTCTATTCCGTCGTTGCTGTTGGCGATTATCGTTGTTGCCTTTGCCGGGCCGCATCTGAGTCACGCAATGTTTGCCGTCTGGCTCGCACTGCTGCCGCGTATGGTGCGCTCGGTCTACAGCATGGTGCATGACGAGCTGGAAAAAGAGTATGTGATCGCCGCGCGCCTCGACGGTGCCACCACGCTCAATATTCTCTGGTTTGCCATTCTGCCCAATATTACCGCCGGTCTGATTACCGAAATCACCCGCGCGTTGTCGATGGCGATCCTCGATATCGCCGCGCTCGGTTTTCTCGACCTCGGCGCGCAACTCCCCTCTCCTGAATGGGGCGCCATGCTCGGCGACGCGCTGGAGCTGATATATGTCGCGCCGTGGACGGTGATGTTACCAGGCGCGGCAATTATGATCAGCGTTCTGCTGGTGAACCTGCTTGGCGACGGCATCCGGCGCGCGATTATCGCGGGGGTGGAATAATGCCGTTACTGGATATCCGTAACCTGACCATTGAATTTAAAACCGGCGAAGACTGGGTTAAAGCCGTAGATCGGGTCAGCATGACGTTAAATGAAGGGGAGATTCGTGGACTGGTCGGCGAATCCGGCTCCGGGAAAAGCCTGATTGCGAAAGCCATTTGCGGTGTGGCGAAAGACAACTGGCGCGTCACCGCCGACCGTATGCGCTTTGACGATATCGACCTGCTGCGTCTTTCCGCGCGCGAGCGTCGCAAACTGGTCGGCCATAACGTGTCGATGATCTTTCAGGAACCGCAGTCGTGCCTTGATCCTTCGGAGCGCATTGGCCGTCAACTGATGCAGAATATTCCCGCCTGGACCTATAAAGGTCGCTGGTGGCAGCGTATTGGCTGGCGAAAACGCCGTGCCATTGAACTGTTGCACCGGGTCGGCATTAAAGATCACAAAGACGCGATGCGCAGTTTTCCGTATGAACTGACGGATGGCGAATGTCAGAAAGTCATGATCGCCATTGCGCTCGCCAATCAGCCGCGCTTGCTGATTGCCGACGAACCGACCAACGCGATGGAACCCACCACCCAGGCGCAGATTTTCCGCCTGCTGACGCGCCTGAACCAGAACAGCAATACCACTATTTTGCTGATCAGTCATGACCTGCAAATGCTCAGCCAGTGGGCAGACAAAATTAACGTTCTGTATTGCGGGCAGACGGTTGAAACTGCGCCCAGTAAGGATCTGGTGGCGACGCCTCACCACCCTTATACTCAGGCGCTCATCCGCGCGATACCGGATTTTGGCAGCGCCATGCCGCATAAAAGCCGCCTGAATACCATGCCAGGGGCAATCCCGCTGCTGGAACAATTACCGATAGGTTGTCGTCTGGGGCCGCGTTGCCCGTATGCTCAACGAGAATGCATTGAAACCCCGCGTCTGACCGGGGCGAAGAATCATCTCTACGCCTGTCATTTTCCGCTGAATATGGAGAAAGAGTGACATGGTGGAAACCCTGCTCGAAGTGCGTAACCTGAGTAAAACCTTCCGCTACCGTACAGGATGGTTCCGGCGTCAGACCGTCGAGGCGGTAAAGCCGCTCAGCTTCACCTTACGCGAACGCCAGACGCTCGCCATTATTGGCGAGAATGGCTCCGGCAAATCCACGCTGGCGAAAATGCTGGCAGGAATGATCGCGCCGACCAGCGGTGAACTGCTGATTGACGATCATCCGCTGAAATATGGCGACTACTCGTTTCGCAGCCAGCGCATCCGCATGATTTTTCAGGACCCGTCAACGTCACTCAATCCGCGACAGCGCATCTCGCAGATTCTGGATTTCCCGCTGCGGTTGAACACCGATCTGGAACCGGAGCAGCGACGTAAGCAGATTATTGAAACCATGCGGATGGTCGGCCTTCTCCCTGACCACGTCAGCTATTATCCGCACATGCTGGCGCCAGGGCAGAAACAGCGTCTGGGATTAGCCCGCGCCCTGATTTTACGACCGAAGGTGATCATCGCCGACGAAGCGCTGGCTTCGCTCGATATGTCGATGCGCTCGCAGCTCATCAACCTGATGCTGGAACTCCAGGAAAAACAGGGGATTTCGTATATCTACGTCACTCAGCATCTGGGGATGATGAAACACATCAGCGATCAGGTGCTGGTCATGCACCAGGGCGAAGTGGTCGAACGCGGCAGCACTGCTGATGTTCTCGTCTCTCCGTTACATGAACTCACCCGCCGTTTGATCGCAGGACACTTCGGCGAAGCCCTCACCGCCGACGCCTGGCGAAAAGATCGCTAGCCTGAAGGAGCGTTATGATGTTGTTGTCTGAATCAATTAGCGGCCATTTGGTCATCCACCACGCGCCCCGAATGCAGGAGCGCCCATGAGAAAATATTCTTGGCTGATCCTGTGTCTGGCGCTGGTTATGCTACTGGCGTCCGCTTTCGTATTCACTCGCGCTGACAACCAGACTGAACCGGCATTCGGCTACACTCTGGACTTCAAAAAACCGTTGTCCGGGATCGACAATTTATCCTCCCTGAGCTACGTGCCCGAAGAAGATGTTTTTGTCGCCACCCTCAACAGACCCGCCACCATCCTCAAACTGTCTAAAAATGGAGAAATACTCGCCAGAAAAAGCATCGCAGATCGGATTAAAGATGCTGAATCAATCGAATACGCGGGTAACGGGACATACTTACTGGTCGATGAAGCAGACTCTGCGATGTATGTTTACCAGCTCAGCCAGGATCTGGACATCAGATCAGTGAGAAAAATAGAAACAGACCTGTTTGAGAACGCGCGCAACCGGGGAATCGAAGGCATTGCCTGGATGGCCGGACGAAATGAACTCTATTTCGCCAAAGAACGTAAACCGGTCATGCTGTACCGAACCCAAAGCGACGGTGGCCTTACTCGTTTTTCTGAGATCGTCCCGCTGGATGATCTGATTAAAAATCTGGACGTAGACGATATCTCCGCCCTTCACATCCACGGTGAACATCTGCTGATCTTATCTGATGAGTCACGCAGCCTGACAGAGATAGACCTGAACGGCAATGTGCTGCGCCGGATGTCATTAACGCAGGGCGAAAATGGTCTTGAGGAAGATATCCCGCAACCTGAAGGCGTGTCGATGGATAAGGCCGGCAACATTTATATTATGAGTGAGCCGAACCTGTTTTATCGATTTGAAAAGGTCTCGACTGGCAGGTAAACCGTAAGTTCAGACTCTTCTTTCCCGTTGAAGCGCGGTTTTGACGGGAGAGAAGAAACGGCGATACGCGGGCTTTTATGAAGTCAGAAAACATTGGAAACGTTTGAAATGGTGCCGACTACCGGAATCGAACTGGTGACCTACTGATTACAAGTCAGTTGCTCTACCTACTGAGCTAAGTCGGCCTGGGCCGCCATCGAGGCCTCGAACCCCGTTCCCTACAACACCCACAACAAATGTCGTTCGCTCTTCCAGATGAGCTAATGGCGGTTTGACGGTTCTTGTGAGTTATCACGCACTTACGCGTCATAACGAACCGGCTGCGAATAATACATAAGTAGAATTAGTCATGCAACCATTATGATTCGTCCAAATGTATTTATCCCTTATATTCGCAGCGCGTCGCCCGCTCGTGCTGGTTGGATGAGGCGAACCTGATAGCGGGTGATATACTGGACGGATGCAGGAAAATATCGAAAGTAAACAGGCTCGTCCTGCGCCGCCCCGGAGCTAAGTCACGGGAAATGACGGAAAAATATCGTGACACAAAGGGCTGTGAGTGGGATATAATTTCGAGCTAATTTCGAATAACTTTGAAATGTTGCTTTTAATTTATTGATATTAAAAGCAAAAAATAAGTAATGACTATAAGGATTAAAGCTATGGGTTTTCTTTCCGGTAAGCGCATTCTGGTAACGGGTGTTGCCAGCAAATTGTCCATCGCCTACGGTATCGCTCAGGCGATGCGCCGCGAAGGAGCTGAACTGGCGTTCACCTACCAGAACGACAAACTGAAAGGCCGCGTGGAAGAGTTTGCCGCTCAACTGGATTCCAGCATCGTGTTGCAGTGTGATGTGGCTGAAGATGCCAGCATCGACGCTATGTTTGCCGAGCTGGGTAAAGTCTGGCCGAAATTCGACGGTTTCGTTCACTCTATCGGCTTCGCACCTGGCGATCAGTTGGATGGCGACTATGTGAATGCCGTTACCCGTGAAGGCTTTAAAATCGCGCACGACATCAGCTCTTACAGCTTTGTGGCGATGGCAAAAGCTTGCCGTACCATGCTAAATCCGGGTTCCGCCCTGCTGACCCTGTCTTATCTGGGTGCTGAGCGTGCAATCCCGAACTACAACGTCATGGGTCTGGCAAAAGCGTCTCTGGAAGCAAACGTGCGTTACATGGCTAACGCGATGGGCCCGGAAGGTGTTCGTGTTAACGCAATCTCCGCAGGTCCGATCCGTACTCTGGCCGCGTCCGGCATCAAAGATTTCCGTAAAATGCTGTCGCATTGCGAAGCGGTTACGCCGATTCGCCGCACCGTTACCATTGAAGATGTGGGCAACTCTGCCGCCTTCCTGTGCTCTGATCTGTCTGCCGGTATCTCCGGTGAAGTCGTTCACGTCGACGGCGGTTTCAGCATCGCAGCCATGAACGAACTGGAACTGAAATAATCGTTTCACTTCCCGCAATGGGCGGCGCAGCGTCGCCCATTATTCCCTTCACTGATGACGCCTTTCACCCCCTTCCATTCTTCGCGCGCTGTCGCATCGCGGTATATATCATTCTGATATTTATTATCACCTAACAATCTTTTATCCCCTCTCTTGCTTACGCCAGGATAATGCAGCGAAAACGATCCGGCGTGATTCGACGACGACGTGTCCGGGTCGCCACTTTTAGACCAAGGAACGCCCATGGAACAACGCCGAATTGAAGGCAAAAGCCACTGGTATCATGAAACTCAGTCCAGCACTTATCCGCAAGAGGTTCTCCCGCTGGTGCCGGAAGCCGCGAACGTCGAGGACAGTTTTCTGCTGGATTTAGCGATCGCCGAAGACGTGCTTTTACCCTTTCAGTCCTGGTTGCACCCTGCCCGTCAACTTGCTCAACGCCTCTTTCCCGAGCGCGTCACACAGAATCGTCTCCACACGTTCAGCGCCTATGAACGGATGAGTACCGCATTGACCGTTGCCCAGGTCTATGGCGTACAGCGGCTCTGTAACCATTACGCCGCGCGACTGACCCCGCTTCCCGGCCCGGACTCCTCCCGGGAGAGTAACCACCGACTGGCGCAAATCACGCAATACGCGCGTCAACTGGCCAGTTCCCCTGCGGTCATTAATGCCCGCGACCGCCAGCATCTTGACGATGTGGGTCTGACGACCTGCGACATCATTCTGATAAACCAGATTATTGGTTTTGTGGGTTTTCAGGCGCGCGTCGTGGCAATATTCCAGGCTTATCATGGACACCCCGTCCGCTGGGTGCCGGGCCTGGATATACAGCAATTCGCCGATGCGCAGCTTTTCCAGGAAAAGGACGCGCAATGGCACCCGGCTCAGGAAGGCGTGGAAATACGTTACGCCAGCGCCGAACAGCTGGAGTGCCTGTCTCACCATCAGCCGGTTGCAGAACTGCTGACGCTCGCGCCAGTCCTGGTTCACGAACCCGCCCTGCTTTCTTTACTTGGCACACTGCTCACCAGCGCCCTGCGTACGGATGCGCCACCGGCGTCGCTCCCGCTCGCCACGCTGCTCACGTCACGCATCAATGGCAGCGTCGCCTGTTTTAATGAACAGTCACGCCACGCGGGCGAATGGGCAGAGACCATTTCGGTGTTCCGCCGGGGTGAACGGGAGATACAGCACTGGGAAAGCCAACATCCGGTTGAGCGTCCTGTCACGCAAGCGATACAATGGCTGACCAGGGCGCCCGATCGTTTTAGCGCTGCGCAATTCACGCCGTTACTCGAACAAGGGGCGTCACTGGAACAGGCCGTCAACTTGCTGGGCTGGTGCGGATTGTGCGGTTGGTTGAACCGTTTAAAAATCGCGTTGGGCGAAACACATTAACCGCGCCTTTACTGAAAGAGCGCTTGCTGCGCCAGGCAGAATCGCGTAAAACTGTCAGCCGCTCTTTTGGCCACGAAAATAGACAATTATGTTTCAGGACAACCCGCTGCTAGCGCAGCTTAAACAGCAACTACATTCCCAGACGCCGCGTGCTGAAGGGGTGGTAAAAGCCACGGAAAAAGGCTTTGGCTTCCTGGAAGTCGATGCACAAAAAAGTTATTTCATCCCGCCGCCGCAGATGAAAAAAGTCATGCACGGCGACCGCATTGTCGCGGTGATCCATACGGAAAAAGAACGCGAGTCCGCCGAGCCAGAAGAACTGATCGAGCCGTTCCTGACCCGCTTCGTGGGCAAAATCCAGGGTAAAAACGATCGTCTGTCCATCGTACCGGATCATCCGTTGCTGAAAGACGCTATCCCATGCCGTGCCGCCCGTGGCGTGGAACACGAATTTAAAGAGGGTGACTGGGCCGTTGCTGAAATGCGCCGTCATCCGCTGAAAGGCGACCGCTCTTTCTACGCCGAGTTAACCCAGTTTATCACCTTCGCCGACGACCACTTCGTACCGTGGTGGGTCACGCTGGCTCGCCATAATCTCGAAAAAGAAGCGCCGAACGGCGCGGCGACAGAAATGCTTGATGAAGGTCTGGTACGCCAGGATCTGACCGAGCTGGATTTTGTCACTATCGACAGCGCCAGCACCGAAGACATGGATGACGCCCTTTATGCGCAAGAGTTGGGCGAAGGTAAGCTGCAACTGACGGTTGCGATTGCTGACCCGACCGCGTGGATTGCGGAAGGCAGCAAGCTGGATAACATCGCAAAAATCCGGGCGTTTACCAACTATCTGCCGGGCTTCAACATCCCGATGTTGCCGCGCGAACTGTCTGACGACCTCTGTTCCCTGCGCGCGCAGGAAGTTCGTCCGGCACTGGCCTGCCGCATGACCATTGCCGCCGACGGCACTATTGAAGATGACATCACCTTCTTTGCGGCCACGATCAAGTCGAAAGCCAAACTGGCCTACGACAATGTCTCCGACTGGCTGGAAAATACCGGCAGCTGGCAGCCTGAGAGTGACGCTATCGCCCAACAGATCCGCCTGCTCCAGCGCATTTGCCTGAGCCGTGGCGAATGGCGTCACAACCATGCGCTGGTGTTCAAAGATCGCCCGGACTATCGCTTTATTCTTGGAGAGAAAGGCGAAGTGCTGGATATCGTCGCGGAACCTCGCCGCATTGCGAACCGCATTGTGGAAGAGTCCATGATCGCGGCAAACATTTGCGCCGCCCGCGTGCTGCGCGACAAACTGGGCTTTGGTATTTACAACGTTCACATGGGCTTCGACCCGGCCAACGCCGACGCGCTGGCAGCGTTGTTGAAAACGCATGGCCTGCACGTTGACGCAGGAGACGTATTAACCCTGGAAGGCTTCTGCAAACTGCGCCGCGAGCTGGATGCCCAACCGTCCGGTTTCCTGGACAGCCGTATTCGTCGCTTCCAGTCATTCGCAGAGATCAGCACCGAACCGGGCCCTCACTTCGGACTGGGTCTGGAAGCGTATGCGACCTGGACCTCTCCGATTCGTAAATACGGCGACATGATTAACCACCGCCTGCTGAAAGCCGTCATCAAAGGCGAAACCATCGCGCGTCCGCAGGAAGAGACAACGCAGCAGATGGCTGAACGCCGCCGCCTGAACCGTATGGCGGAACGTGACGTCGGAGACTGGTTATATGCGCGCTTCCTGAATGATAAAGCCGGTACAGAAACACGCTTTGCGGCGGAAATCGTTGATATCAGCCGCGGCGGGATGCGCGTTCGCCTGGTCGATAATGGCGCAATGGCCTTTATCCCGGCGCCGTTCCTGCATGCCGTACGTGACGAGCTGGTTTGCAGCCAGGAAAGCGGCACCGTGCAGATCAAAGGTGAAACGGTATACAAAGTGACGGATGTGATCGATGTAACGATCGCGGAAGTTCGCATGGAAACCCGTAGCATTATCGCCCGGCCTGTCGCCTGACGTTTTTGATGTAGCGGCCTTTCTTTAACCGGAAAGGCCGTTTTTTTTCTGCCCGCTCCACCCACCTCACGCTACACTTCACTCATCCGTTCAGAATTATTTTTATCCGCTCGCTATGCTTTTTTCTGAATCTGGATTACATATAAATACATAAGTAAAACAATATGTTCAGCCATAATTACCTCGTACGAATCATGGCTAACCTTTCTCCTGAGGCTGTATGCGCTTTAAACGGGATGGTAAGCATCATGAAAGACGTTCTGGAGCCTGTTTCATTGTTTAGCGATTTGGGAACCCATAGCCCTTACTGGCGTTTATCGGATGACTGCGACACCCTGCGTTTATCCGCGACTGAGGCTGCCGACGCTGACCAGACCGTTGCGTTATCTTCCGAGCAGGCTGACCGCATCCGGGAGATGACCGTCATCACGTCAAGCCTGTTACTCACCCTTCCCGGTGAACATAATGCCGTTCCCGTGCAACTTGTCGGGCGAAAAATCAACAAGCGCGAATGGGCAGGAAACGTATCGGTCTGGCATGATGCGCCCTCAGATACGCAGGAGGCCGTTCTGGGACTCTCCTTTGCCGAGCAGGTGGTATCAGAGGCCAACTCAGCGATCGTGATCCTTGACAGCCGCGGGAATATCCAGCGTTTTAACCGTCTTTGCGAAGAATACACCGGGTTAAAAGAACATGACGTCATTGGGCAAAGCGTCTTCAAATTATTTATGAGCCGGCGCGAAGCCGCGGCCTCCAGGCGCAACATCAGCGGTTTTTTCCGCAACGGCAACTCTTATGAGATCGAACGCTGGGTAAAGACCCGCAAAGGCCAGCGCCTGTTTCTGTTTCGGAATAAATTTGTCCATAGCGGCAGCGGTAAGAACGAAATCTTTTTAATCTGTTCAGGCACCGACATTACCGAGGAGCGGCGTACGCAGGAGCGTTTACGCGTACTGGCGAATACGGACACAATCACCGGGCTGCCTAACCGGAATGCCATTCATGAGCTGATTAACGATGCCATTGAAAACGCGGGCGACAATCAGGTCGGTATCGTCTATCTGGACCTGGACAACTTCAAAAGGGTGAACGACGCCTACGGGCATATGTTTGGAGACCAGTTGCTACAGGCCGTCTCGCTGGCGATCCTGAGTTGCCTTGAGGAGAATCAACTGCTGGCCCGCCTCGGCGGCGATGAATTCATCGTTCTCGCCACGCAGACTTCGCAAGGGTCGCTGGAGGCCATGGCATCGCGAATTCTCACACGCTTACGTCAACCCTTTCGCATTGGCCTTATCGAGGTGTATACCGGCTGTTCTATCGGTATCGCCCTTGCGCCGCAGCATGGGCATGACAGCGAAAGCGTGATTCGTAATGCGGATACCGCAATGTACACCGCGAAAGAAGGCGGACGTGGACAGTTTTGCGTGTTCTCTCCTGAGATGAACCAGCGCGTCTTTGAGTATCTTTGGCTGGATACAAATCTGCGCAAAGCGCTGGAAAACGATCAGCTCCTGATCCACTACCAGCCGAAGATGACCTGGCGCGGCGAAGTCCGTAGCCTCGAAGCGCTGGTGCGCTGGCAATCACCGGAACGCGGGTTAATTCCCCCGCTGGAGTTTATCTCCTACGCCGAAGAGTCTGGGCTGATTGTCCCGCTGGGGCGATGGGTGATGATGGATGTTGTACGGCAGGTCGCCAAATGGCGCAGCAAAGGCATCAACCTGCGCGTCGCGGTGAATGTATCCGCCCGCCAGCTCGCGGATCAAACTATTTTTACCGACCTGAAGCAGGTGCTTCATGAACTGAACTTCGAATATTGCCCGATTGATGTCGAACTGACAGAAAGCTGTTTGATTGAAAACGAAGAGCTGGCGCTGACCGTCATCCAGCAATTCAGCCAGCTTGGCGCGCAGATACATCTGGACGATTTTGGCACCGGCTACTCGTCGCTTTCTCAGCTTGCCCGCTTCCCCATTGATGCGGTCAAGCTGGATCAGACGTTTGTCAGAGACATTCATAAGCGGTCGGTTTCGCAATCGTTAGTACGCGCGATCGTCGCCGTAGCGCAGGCGTTAAATCTACAGGTGATTGCGGAAGGCGTCGAAAGCGCAAAAGAAGATGCGTTTTTAACCAAGAATGGCGTCAACGAGCGGCAGGGGTTCCTGTTTGCCAAACCCATGCCCGCCGCCGCTTTTGAACGCTGGTATAAACGCTATCTGAATAAAAAGATGCGCTGAGATGGGCAAAAAACAGGCGTTCGGGACAGGGTAAGAGACATCTGATAACAAACTTATCTGCATGTAATAACAGAATATATAATATTACCCAATGGTTTTGGCGAATCCTGTTTTTCCCCTTCTCTTTTGGCATTATTTTTTGCATCATGAAATTCATACATTTTTGACGTAAGGATGATAACCATGTCTGATATCGACGCCCAACGTGTTGCCGAACGCATTGATACCGTGCTGGATATCCTTGTTGCTGGCGATTACCACTCTGCCATCCACAACCTTGAAATTCTTAAAGCGGAGTTGTTAAGTCAGGTGAAAGAAGATACCGACGCCTCCTCGACGAAACCCCGGGCTCCGTGGGAGATCTAAGTGACGCGAGCTTTTCGTGGCACCTGACTCAGGAAACGCAGCATCCCTTATACTCCCCGGTACTGATACCGTTATAAAAATTAAAATTATGAATTCCCGACAACAATCAATTTTGCAAATGGTCATTGATAAAGGCCAGATGAGCGTGGCTGAGCTGGCGAAAATCACCGGCGTCTCTGAAGTCACGATCCGACAGGATCTTAACACCCTGGAAAAACAGAGCTATCTGCGCCGTGCGCATGGTTTTGCCGTCTCGCTGGACAGCGATGACGTCGAAACGCGCATGATGACCAATTACACGCTCAAACGCGAACTGGCTGAATTTGCCGCATCACTGGTCAGCCCCGGCGAATCGGTGTTTATTGAAAACGGCAGCAGCAATGCCCTGCTGGCCAGAACGTTAGCGGAACAAAAGGATGTCACCATTATTACGGTGAGTAGCTATATCGCTCACTTGCTCAAAGAGACGCCGTGCGAAGTGATCCTCCTTGGCGGAATCTACCAGAAAAAAAGTGAAAGTATGGTCGGGCCATTGACCCGCCAGTTTATCCAGCAGGTTCACTTCAGTAAGGCCTTCATCGGTATCGATGGCTGGCAGTCGGATACCGGTTTTACCGGACGGGACATGATGCGATCGGATGTGGTTAATGCCGTACTGGAAAAAGGCTCTGAAGCCATTGTTCTGACGGACAGCTCTAAATTCGGCGCAGTACATCCTTATACGCTGGGGCCGTTAACACGTTTTAGCCGCGTTATCACCGATTCCAGAATAAGTGCGGACCATCAAATGCAACTGGAACGCACCGGGCTGACGGTGAACATCATCGAACCTCGCGCCTGAGCGCATTGCAGATGATTTGCCGGATGGCAAATCATCTCTCCCCTCTGAGATTTTTCCGACAATCTAATTAAGACTATTTACCTGTTATTAACAGGGTAAAGTCGTAAAATTTATATTAGCGATATAACAGGAAGTGACTATCACCTGCGTGATTTTAAGCTGTTACCCCTGCGCAACGAGGTTTTGCGGACAGTCTCTTTAATGGCTTTAATGAACATCATTTTAGCTATAATTAAAGAGAACTTACTTCCGTGAATCAATTATTCAGGAGAAAGTATTATGTTTATGACGAGCAAAAAAATGACCGCCGCTGTTCTGGCAATTACCCTGGCGATGTCTCTGAGCGCTTGCTCTAATTGGTCTAAACGTGACCGTAACACTGCGATCGGTGCAGGGGCTGGGGCGTTGGGCGGTGCCATTTTAACTGATGGTAGCACGCTGGGTACACTTGGCGGGGCTGCGGTAGGTGGTGTTATCGGCCATCAGGTAGGTAAATAATCTACGGTCGACCGGCTCGAAATAATAATACGATAATTCTTTACAGGTCTTTACTCTAAATATACACAGTGAAATTTAAAGCCACGATAAATAACTATCGTGGCTTTTTTCATTAGCCGCCCGCCAGTTTAACTTTCATTCCTTTGGCTTCCAGTAATGATTTAATCAGATCGCGCTTATCGCCCTGAATTTCAATTATTCCCTCTTTAACCGCCCCACCGCAGCCGCATTTTTTCTTCAGCTCTGCGGCCAGTTTGGTCAGTTCAGCATCATCCATATCAATGCCGGTAACGAGGCACACACCCTTACCTTTCCGCCCGCTGGTCTGGCGCTGAATACGGACGATACCATCCCCCTTTGGGCGTTCAACCGCCGCTTTCGGTTCGTCAATCCGGCCCGTTTCCGTGGAATAGACCAGACGGCTGTCAGAATTGTTCATCAGGCTCCCCGTTTCAGTGATGCATTAATGGCCTTCAGGGTTTGCGCAGGGTCAGCAGACTGCGTAACCGGTCGTCCTATAACCATATAGTCCACGCCCGCCGCCAGCGCCTGTTCCGGCGTCATGATGCGGCGCTGATCGCCAGCGTCAGACCCCTGAGGACGGATACCCGGCGTTACCAGTTTAAACTCTGAGCCAAATTCCTGCTTAAAGCGCACCGCTTCCTGCGCCGAGCAGACCACGCCATCCAGCCCGCAATTTTGCGTCAGGCGCGCCAGACGTTCCGCATGCTCAGCCGGTGACAACGTCACGCCAAGATCCGCCAGATCGCTAGCTTCCATGCTGGTCAGTACCGTCACCGCAATCAGCAATGGCGCATCCTTACCCAGCGGCAGTAAGGCTTCGCGCGCTGCGGTCATCATTCGCGCCCCACCCGACGCATGGACGTTAACCATCCATACGCCCAGATCTGCCGCCGCCGCAACGGCATGTGCCGTGGTATTTGGAATATCATGAAATTTCAGGTCAAGAAAGATATCGAAGCCGCGCTGCTGCAAATCACGAACCAACTGCGGGCCGAACAGCGTGAACATCTCTTTGCCGACTTTCAGGCGGCAATCACGCGGGTCGATTCTGTCGACGAAAGCCAGCGCGTTATCACGATTATTGTAATCCAGAGCAACAACGACAGGAGAATCGGTAACAGCGCGGGAAGAAGATGAAGCAGTAAACGTCATGACCAGACCTTCTTGATGATGGGCACCGGGTGCGGCGCGAAATGGGTAAACGGCGTGCATTCTACCTGCGCAAGGGCAAAATGAACAGGCGCGATTGTACCTCTGCGAGGCGATATTGCCCGGATGCCAGCGTGAGGGCCAAGTAAAAACCAACAGTATGTTGTAACTAAAGTGCAGACTTTTTTAAAACTACTGCCCGTCGAGACCGCGAATAGGTTTAATCGTCGACCACGCCCGGCAGGAAGGACAATGCCAGTACATGGTATAGGCGGTAAACCCACACTTCTGGCAGCGATAACGTGGTTTGCTGCGCACCTGCTCACCGACCATATCACGCAGCACCATCAGGCTCTCTTTCGCGCGCCCTTCTTCTGCCTCATTGAGGTGATAATCCATCAGCTTATGAAACACCCGCATGGTCGGATGGCGCTGTAACTGGCGAGTGATATAGACCTGCGCAGTGTCGTGCCCTTCCCGCGCTTCCAGAATATCGGCAAGCATCAACTCAGCGGCGGCACCGGTGTTTTCTTCCACGGCCCGACGTAAGAACTCCGCCCATTCATCATTTTTACCAAGCTGCTGATAGCACGTCTGCAACATCTCCAGCGTTTCACTGACCAGTTCTTTATCCTGGGAGATAACCCGCTGTAAGCTCTCCACCGCTTTGGCGTATTCCCCCTTTGCCATAAACACACGGCCCATCATGATAGAAACACGGGCGCTGTTTTTGTCTGCGGCGGCGCCTTTTTTCAGCAACGTCATGGCGCGATCCATATCATCGCAGCCCATCTGTTGCAGCGCCAGTTCACAATAGAAATGTGCGATCTCAATGCGCTGTTTGTCTTTGCCGAGCTTCACCAGCCGCTCTGCCACATCAATCGCTTTCTGCCAGTCGCTGGTCGCCTGATAAATTTGCAACAGCTGTTGCAACGCCCCTACGCGGAAATCCGTTTCATCCGTGAGCTGGTTGAACATATCTTCCGCCCGGTCATACAACCCGGCCGCCATGTAATCACGCCCCAGTTGCTGCACAGCCAGCAGACGCTGCTCATAAGTCAGCGACGCGCTTTCCATTAAGGTCTGGTGGATGCGGATGGCGCGGTCTACTTCACCGCGAGAGCGAAACAGGTTTCCAAGAGTGAGATGAGCCTCAACGGTGCCGGTATCCTCTTTCAGCATGTCGAGGAACAGATCCACCGCCTTATCCTGTTGGTTACTCAGGAGGAAGTTAACCCCCGCCACATAGTCGCGAGAAAGACGGTTAGCTTCGTCCTGTTTTGTTTGTTGCGCACTTCTGCGACCCATATACCAGCCATAGGCTGCCGCTACAGGTAAAAGCAGAAACAACAACTCCAGCATAAATGATTATTCCTTCACAACCGACGAATCGGCAGATACCGCAACGTCGGTCGCAGGCAAAAGCTGGTTTTCCAGTCGTTTGATTTTACGTTCGGCACGCACCAGGGAGACGCGAACACGCAGCCAGAACAGGCCGCAAATTAGCCAACCAATAGCAAAGCCTGCGGCAAATAAAACGGCAAGCAACGTAGAAATACGGTACTCCCCTTGAGCCAGCAGGTAATTAAACGTTACCTGTTGATCGTTCTGCGCACCCAATGTCACCGAAATAACAAAAATCGCCAACACCAGTAAGAAAATGAGTAAATATTTCACATTACTTCCCGTTATGTGGTTTGAGCGAATAAATCGTGTTCAACTTACCGCATTCAGCCCTTTAAATTACCATTTTCGCGACGCGCGCGAAACGGAAAAGCGTTCTGTCCACTCATGATTTAAGGGCAAATTACGGAAAATCAACCACCGTCAACGTTCTTGCTCCCGCTGCGCTATCTCGCGAGCCTCTTCAACGGGTGGCGTAAGCGGCCCGCAAATGCGCTGAGCAAACCAGGTCGCCAGCGTCACCAGAAGCCAGGATATCAACGTCGCGACAACTAAATCGCGCGGCCAATGCATACCCAACAACAGGCGACTGCCCATAACACTTGTCGCCCAGACTAACAAAATCGCAATCGTAAGGGTACGCCTGCGCGGCCATAATAGTCCTACCGCCAACAACGCCCAGCTTGCGGCAAACAGGGTATGCCCGGAAGGAAACGCGAATCCGGTCTCTTTTTGCCAGTGTTGACGCAGAAAAGCCGGAATATCCTGCTGCCCGGACAGTTGTTCTTTGACTAAGTGCCCGCGTTCTTTACGTTTTAAAGTGTAGAACTCATCAACGGGAATATGGTGCGTTTTTTCCAGCCAAATAACAAAGGGTCGGGGTTCCTGCACCCGCTCCTTCACCAGCGATTTTACCCCCTGACCCAGCAGGATCGCACCGGCCAGAATAGCAAAAAGCATCATTGCGGCTTTCAGGCGAAATCTCAGGCACCAAAGAAACCAGGCGCACAGAAGCACATGCGTAATAATTCCCCACGGCTGCGTCACCGTTTCTGTCACCCAGTATAAGGATTTTAACCACCAGACCGAGTGTCCGGGTTGCCAGTTCCAGCCTGAAATCCATACGCTAACCGGCATCACAAGCAACAGAGCAGCGCCTACGGTTGTGCGCTTCGCAATCGAAAGCATGACCTCTCCTTTCGTCGATAAGTGCCACAATCATAACTGAAAACCTGGCGTGCCGGAAAATTGACAAATTTGTGCCATTCCAAAAGCGATCGCACGGCAGCGATTAGGTGAAGTCCGCCGCCTTATGGCAAAATAGAAACATACAGAAGCCAATTGGCGATGACACCAGCATTATCTGGAGAAATACATGCAGCTTAAACGAGTGGCAGAAGCCAAACTGCCAACCCCATGGGGCGATTTCCTGATGGTGGGATTTGAAGAACTGGCAACCGGACACGACCACGTCGCGCTGGTTTATGGCGATATCTCTGGTCAAACCCCTGTCCTGGCTCGCGTCCATTCAGAATGTCTGACCGGCGACGCATTGTTTAGTCTGCGCTGCGATTGTGGTTTTCAGTTAGAGGCGGCGCTGACGCATATCGCGGAAGAAGGTCGCGGTATTCTGCTCTACCACCGTCAGGAAGGACGTAATATTGGCCTGCTCAATAAGATTCGCGCCTACGCGTTGCAGGATCAGGGTTACGATACCGTAGAAGCCAACCATCAGTTGGGGTTTGCCGCCGATGAGCGTGATTTCACCCTGTGTGCCGATATGTTTAAACTGCTGGGCGTCGATGAAGTCCGTCTGCTGACCAATAACCCGAAGAAAGTCGAAATTCTGACGGAAGCAGGTATCAATATTGTTGAGCGCGTACCGCTGATTGTTGGCCGTAACCCAAATAACGAACACTATCTGGATACCAAAGCCGCTAAGATGGGGCATTTATTGGGTAAATAAATTTTTGCTATTAAAGGCCTGATGAGCACCGCGCCATCAGGCCTTTTTTATATCTTAATGCAACATATTACGAATCACATAATGCAGAATGCCGTCATTCTGGTAGTAGGTTAATTCAGTTGCGGTATCGATACGGCACCGGCACGAAATCACCTCTGTGCTGCCATCCACTTTGGTTAACGTCACCGGAATGGCGGCGCCAGGCTTCAGGTTTTGCAGACTGGCAATATCAATTGTCTCCTCACCGGTTAACCCGAGCGTTTTACGCGTAACGCCCTGCGGGAACTCCAGCGGTAGAATCCCCATACCAATCAGGTTTGAACGGTGAATACGTTCAAACGACTCGGCAATCACGACGCGAATACCCAGCAAACGCGGGCCTTTGGCCGCCCAGTCACGGCTGGAACCGGAACCGTACTCTTTACCCGCAATCACCGCCAGCGGCGTTTTCTCCTGCTGATACAGCATCGCTGCATCATAGATGGAGATCACCTCCGTCCCCGGCAAATGTCGGGTCATTCCCCCTTCAACGCCGGGAACCATTTCGTTGCGGATACGAATATTCGCGAACGTACCGCGCATCATCACTTCATGGTTTCCACGGCGCGAACCGTAGGAGTTGAAGTCCCGACGCTCAACGCCATGATTCTGCAAATAGCGCCCTGCCGGGCTGTCCGCCTTTATGCTGCCCGCCGGGGAGATGTGGTCAGTGGTGACGGAATCACCCAGCATGGCCAGAATACGGGCGCCATGAATATCCTCCACCGGATCGGGTTGAACCTGCATTTCGTCAAAGAACGGCGACAAGCGGATATAGGTGGAGTCATCCTGCCAGCCATAGGTGTCTGAGCGATCAACATTGATCGCTTTCCATTCCGGCGTCCCTTCAAAAACCTCGGCATACTCTTTGTGGAACATTTCCGACGACACCAGTTCAACGGCGCGGGCGATCTCCTGCGCGGAAGGCCAGATATCCTTCAGATAAACCGGGTCGCCTTTGCGATCGTGGCCCAGCGGCTCTTTCGCCAGGTTAATATTCATATTGCCCGCCAGCGCATAGGCGACAACCAGCGGCGGCGACGCCAGCCAGTTGGTTTTCACCAGCGGATGGATTCGGCCTTCAAAGTTACGGTTGCCGGAAAGTACCGCGCCCACCGTCAAGTCGCCCTTTTTGATTGCCGTTTCGATAGGCTCCGGCAGTGGGCCGGAGTTACCAATACAGGTGGTGCACCCATACCCCACCAGATTAAAGCCAAGTTCATCAAGATAAGGCGTGAGTTTCGCCTGCGCCAGGTAATCCGAGACCACTTTCGATCCCGGCGCCAGCGAGGCTTTCACCCACGGCTGCCGTTTCAGTCCCAGCGTTACCGCTTTTTTCGCCAGCAAACCGGCGGCCATCAGCACGCTGGGGTTTGAAGTATTGGTACAGGAGGTGATAGCCGCAATCACGACAGCGCCGTCCGGGAGCTGGTATTGATGGCCGTTCATAACATAATCGATTGGCTGCCGGTCTTTTTGCGCGGTGTTCAGTTCCAGCTCCGAGCTCGCGGCGAAGGCTTTCGGCACATCTGCCAGCGCAACCCGATCCTGCGGGCGCTTCGGCCCGGCAAGGCTCGCCTCGACATCCCCCATATCCAGTTCCAGCGAACTGGTGAAAACAGGTTCATCGCCAGGGTTTCGCCACATCCCCTGCGCTTTGGCATAGGTTTCGACCAGCTCAACCTGCTCCTCGCTACGGCCGCTTAAACGCATATATTCGAGGGTGATGCCGTCAATCGGGAAGAAGCCGCAGGTCGCGCCATATTCCGGCGACATGTTTGCTATCGTCGCGCGATCGGCCAGTGGCAAGGAGTCCAGACCGTCGCCGTAGAATTCAACGAATTTACCAACGACGCCGTGTTTACGCAGCATCTGGGTCACGGTCAGCACCAGGTCGGTCGCGGTGATACCTTCACGCAGCTTACCGGTCAACTTGAAGCCAACAACATCGGGAATGAGCATTGAAACCGGCTGGCCCAGCATCGCGGCTTCCGCTTCAATCCCCCCGACGCCCCATCCCAGCACGCCAAGGCCGTTGATCATCGTGGTGTGGGAGTCGGTACCGACCAGCGTGTCCGGGTATGCGACCCACTCTCCCGCCTGCAATTCGCTCCAGACGGCCTTACCAAGGTATTCCAGGTTCACCTGGTGGCAGATCCCGGTTCCTGGCGGCACCACGCTGAAGCGACTAAAAGCCTGTTGCCCCCATTTCAGGAACACATAGCGCTCGTGGTTGCGTTCCATTTCCAGACGCACGTTCTCTTCGAAAGCGTCATCATCGCCAAAGCGATCGACCGTTACCGAGTGGTCAATAACAAGGTCTACCGGGGATAGCGGATTCACTTTCGCAGTATCCCCGCCGAGGCGTTTGACCGCTTCGCGCATGGCGGCCAGATCCACCACCGCCGGGACACCGGTAAAATCCTGCATTAATACACGGGCGGGTCGATAGGCAATTTCGCGGTCGGCATGGGCTTTTTTCAGCCACCCGGCTAACGCCTGAATATCTTCTTCGGTAACAGAGTCACCGTCCTGCCAACGCAGCAGATTTTCAAGCAGAACTTTTAGCGACTTGGGCAAGCGGGTAATATCGCCCAGTTTTTTGGCAGCCAGGGGCAGACTGTAGTAATGATAGGTTTTGTCTTTGGCCTGCAACGTGTCCTTACTGGCTTCTCGTAGGGTTGACGACATAGCTCCTCCTTAATAACAGGGTTGGATACCCTGACTCTCCTCAGGGTTAGTATTAAAGATAACACAAACAGAATGTAACGTTTTGATAACAACCCAAATTGATAAAAGAGGAGAAACCTTACGGACGGGAATCGGCATGCGCAGGCCCGATGACGTTGCGCCATCGGGCATTTACCGGCATACGATCAGAAAGAGACAATCCAGATAAGTTGAGCCCAGAACAAGAGCGATACTGAGAACGCCCCAATCCATGACCAATATTTAAGATTCACAGTTTGCATAGGCTACACCGACATTTGTTTAATACTTTATGCTGAGATTTACTCAGCGCTTATTGCTGTGGTGTATAAGAAAGTACAGTACGGGATGTTAATGACCTGTACTGGAAATGATGATTAAAAAAATCGCCAATTATTGTTTCTGTTGCTCATCTTCAGCGAATGAATCAATAAATGCCTGTTGCTGTTGTGTGAGTTTCCAGGATTCTGGAATATTCGTCACACATTCGCTCCGCGCTTCCTTCACGCTATCACGAGGCTGACGTGCTGGCGTTGAGGGTTGCTGATGTTCCTGCGAAACCATGACTTACCCCCACACTTGCCAGATAACCAGCGCAATCACAACCCAGAACAGCGCAGAGCCGAGGAATACCGCCAGCCATGCTTTGCGTTTAAGCTCGGGGTCCCTGCGGGGTTCCTGGTTTCCAGAAGGCATTGCTAACCTCATACAATCGGCATCACTTATCATTTCAGCACCAAACAATCGGTACAATTAATCATCAGATGAGACAAATCCTAAAGAAACTTTAGTCAAAAATCCAGTGAATTTACGAATCGTTTCCCATGAATAAATCAATCTTTTGACCGGAAATAAATATTTGAAAGGCGGAATTTGCGAGGCGGGTAATTCGAAACTACTTTACTGGCGCTTTTCCATGAATACCATGCAGGTAATATGATCGCAGAAAAAGCGAAAACCATAATCCATAAATTTAGTGGTTATTCAGGTATCTCCTCATGTCTGGAGATACCTGAAAACTCACGCGCGTGATTACTTTTCCGGTAATTTAATATCGTTAAACATGGCTTCAATTTCTTCGTTAGAACGCAAGGCCACGGCGGTATCCACAACATCGCGCGTCAGATGCGGCGCAAAGCGTTGAATAAAGTCGTACATATAGCTTCGTAAAAACGTGCTGCGGCGAAAACCAATTTTCGTGGTGCTATGGCTGAAAATATCATGCGCATCGACACGCACCAGGTCCGGGTCGGAAATTGGATCGACGGCCATGCTGGCAATCACCCCTACCCCCAGGCCAAGTCGGACGTATGTTTTTATCACGTCCGCATCGGTTGCCGTAAAGACAATACGCGGCGTCAGCCCGGCGCGATTAAACGCGGTATCCAGCTCGGAGCGCCCGGTAAAGCCAAAGGTGTAGGTCACCAGCGGATACTGTGCCAGTTCCTCAATCGTCACCGATGATTTAGCGGCCAGCGGGTGCTCTGGCGTGACGACGATAGAGCGATTCCAGTGGTAGCATGGCAGCATCACCAGATCGTCATACAGGTGCAGCGCTTCGGTGGCGATAGCGAAGTCGGCATTCCCTTTCGAAACCGCTTCCGCGATTTGCGTGGGCGACCCCTGATGCATATGCAATGAAACGCGAGGATAGCGCTCAATAAAGCCTTTGATCACATTTGGCAGCGCATAGCGCGCCTGAGTGTGCGTGGTGGCAATATACAGAGAACCTTTATCCGGCCAGGTGTGTTCGCCCGCCACGGACTTGATGGCATCGACTTTGGACAACACTTCGCGCGCAATGCGAATAATTTCCTGCCCCGCTGGCGTCACCTGCGTCAGGTGTTTACCGCTACGCGCAAAAATCTGGATGCCAAGCTCATCTTCCAGCATACGAACTTGCTTACTGATGCCCGGCTGGGAGGTGTAAAGCCCTTCGGCGGTGGAAGAGACATTAAGGTTGTGATTAACCACCTCAACAATGTAGCGAAGCTGCTGTAATTTCATGTTAAACCATCCAGATTAGCGCCGTCATGTCATCGTTTGATAAGCAGCACGTCATGCGCTGCTAATACGATTTAATAATAAAAAAGCCGTTAACTATAACCACTATATCATTTATATCAGAGCTGTATAGATGCGAAGAAAAAATAATAAGCCCGGAATAAAAAAGGGCCGCTTGCGCGACCCTCTTAAGTGAAATTCAGCCAGGTGACTGTTATTTCTTACCTTCTACCCAATTGCCATCAACGAAGAATGCGGACCATCCCGTCGCTTTCCCGTCTTTTTCAGCGGCAACATACTGCTGTTTCGTCTTACGGCTAAAACGCACCAGCGTCTTATTGCCTTCCGGGTCCTGCTGCGGCGCATCGGCCAGATAACGCAGTTTTTCCGGCAGACGGTCGCGGAAGCGGTACAACTCTTCCACTAACGGCGCACGCGTTTCACGCGATTTCGGGAAGGTATTCGCCGCGAGGAAGATCCCTGCGGCGCCGTCACGCAGCACGAAATACGCGTCCGATTTCTCGCACGGCAGTTCCGGCAACGGCACCGGATCTTCTTTCGGCGGCGCGACTTCACCGTTACGCAGAATCTTACGGGTATTTTTACATTCGTCGTTAGTACAGGCCATGTACTTACCAAAACGCCCCATCTTCAGGTGCATTTCAGAACCACATTTTTCGCACTCAACGATCGGGCCGTCATAACCTTTAATGCGGAACTCGCCCTCTTCGATTTCGTAACCGTCGCAGGTCGGGTTATTACCGCAGACATGCAGCTTGCGTTTCGGATCGATCAGGTAGCTGTCCATTGCGGTGCCGCACTTCTGGCAACGACGTTTTGCACGCAAGGCGTTGGTTTCCGCATCATCGCCTTCCAGTACGTTCAGCACTTCATTTTCCGGCACCAGGTTGATGGTGGTTTTGCAGCGCTCTTTCGGCGGTAGCGCATAGCCGGAACATCCCAGGAACACGCCGGTGCTGGCGGTGCGAATCCCCATCTTGCGCCCGCATGTCGGGCAGTCAATGCTGGTCAGCACCATCTGGTTAGGACGCATGCCGCCCTCTTCAGGATCTTTCTCCGCTTTATCAAGCTGCTGAGTAAAATCGCTGAAGAAGTTATCAAGCACGTTTTTCCACTCGGCTTCGTGGCTGGCCACCTTGTCGAGGCTGTCTTCCATCTGGGCGGTGAAATCGTAGTTCATCAGCTCGCGGAAGTTTTCTTCCAGTCTATCGGTGACAATCTCACCCATTTTTTCAGCATAGAAGCGACGGTTTTCCACGCGGACATAACCGCGATCCTGAATGGTCGAGATGATCGACGCATAGGTGGATGGACGACCAATACCGCGTTTTTCCAGCTCTTTAACCAGCGATGCTTCACTGAAGCGCGCCGGTGGTTTGGTGAAGTGCTGCGCCGGGGTCAGTTCAACCAGCGTCAACACATCGCCTTTATTCACCGCAGGCAACGTCCGGTCTTCATCGCCTTTACGCAGCGCAGGCATGACTTTCGTCCAGCCGTCGAAACGCAGAATGCGGCCACGCGCTTTCAGGCGGAAATCACCCGCACCGACCGTCAGCGTGGTGGAATCGTACTGGGCTGGCGTCATCTGACAGGCGACAAACTGACGCCAGATCAGCTGATACAGTTTCTGCGCGTCCGCTTCCATATCCTTCAGCGCTTCGGCCATCACCGCGACATCAGAAGGACGGATCGCTTCGTGCGCTTCCTGTGAATTTTCTTTGCTGGCGTACTGGTTCGGGCTCTCCGGCAGGTATTTCTTGCCGAAGCTATCGCTGATATAACCGCGAACCATGTTTACCGCATCCTGGCTCAGGTTGGTGGAGTCAGTACGCATGTAGGTGATGTAGCCCGCTTCGTACAAGCGCTGCGCCATCATCATGGTTTTTTTCACGCCAAAGCCCAGACGCGTGCTCGCCGCCTGTTGCAGCGTCGACGTGATAAACGGCGCGCCAGGCTTGCTGCTGGTCGGTTTATCTTCACGCTCCAGTACGCTGTAACGCGCTTTTTCCAGCAGGCTGACCGCCGCCAGCGTTTGCTCGCGGTTAACCGGACGGAACGGTTTATCATTCTGGTGCGTAACGTCAAGCGGCAAGGCATCGCCAGAAGGCGTTGTTGTGCTGGCGTTCACTTCCCAGAACTCTTCCGGTACGAACGCTTTGATGTCACGTTCGCGTTCAACAACCAGACGCACGGCAACGGACTGTACGCGGCCTGCCGACAGGCCTCGCGCAATTTTTTTCCACAGCAATGGCGACACCATATAGCCCACAACGCGGTCCATAAAGCGGCGCGCCTGCTGCGCGTTAACACGGTCGATATTCAGTTCGCCTGGCTTATCAAACGCCTGGCGAATCGCGTTTTTGGTTATTTCGTTAAACACCACGCGGCTATAGCGCGTGTCATCACCCCCGATCACTTCCCGCAGGTGCCAGGCAATGGCTTCCCCTTCGCGGTCAAGGTCGGTTGCGAGATAGATGTGGTCGGCTTTTTCAGCCAATTGTTTCAGTTCAGAGACGACCTTCTCTTTACCGGGCAGCACTTCATACTGCGCATCCCAGTTATGCCAAGGGTCAACCCCCATTCGGTTGACGAGAGCGCCACGTTCATCCTTTTTGGGCTTTTTAGCCGTTTTGGTGGAGGTAGAGTCGGCGCTCTTTTTAGCTGCTGAGCCACTGGTCGGCAAATCACGGATATGACCGACGCTGGACTTAACCACGTAATCATTACCCAGATACTTGTTGATCGTTTTGGCTTTTGCCGGGGACTCAACGATGACAAGAGCTTTACCCATATTCACCTTTACCTAAATTGATTCTTCCTGGAATGCGTCGCACGTTGATTCACCTTCCACTGGCGACGAGACACCGATATGGTCTCTGTGTCGGCGGATATCAACCCCTTGTACTGACTCGGTGCGCGAAACGTGATCCTCAGGTGACTGAGTTAACAGGCTTTTTAGCACACAAGCGCTATAGCACGACGGAATTTTGGTCGAATGTCAAGCAAATCTGTTGCCAGATTGACGAAAGCGTCACACTGTACCTGATAAAATTCGTTACGCAACTTTATTAGCATGCAAAAACAAATCTTGCCAGTAACAGCACCTTTACAAGACCTTCGTGTTTATCAGGGAATATTTGCCCATAAGCAGCGCCCGGCGTAGACTAATGTCCTTGTTTAAGGAGTAAATAATGCATAAAGACACCCAACCTATCGATCGTGAAACACTGCTGATTGAAGCCAACAAAATCATTCGTGAGCATGAGGACACGCTGGCGGGGATTGTCGCCACCGGTGTGACGCAACGAAACGGCGTGCTGGTCTTCAGCGGCGATTACTTTTTAGACGAGCAAGGTTTACCGACGCCAAAAAGCACCGCCGTGTTTAATATGTTTAAACATCTGGCACATGTGCTTTCTGAGAAGTATCACCTGATCGATTAACGCAGGAAAGGTTTTGCCGGATGGCGGCTACGCCTTATCCGGCCTACAAAACAGTCCGCAGGCCCGGTAAGCATTAGCGCCACCGGGCTCCTTATCCGGCCTACAAAACAGTCCGCAGGCCCGGTAAGCGTTAGCGCCACCGGGCAATGAAAATTTTACATCAGCGGTTTTTGTCCGCGCTGCCACCAGCGTAGCAACAAACGATCGGCGCTTTCTGCGGCGCTACCCGTAAACCGATCCATCAATTTCTTACGCTGCATAAAGCGAACGTTGAACACCTCATAACCGTCCATCAAGCGGAGAATGACGTCATCACTGGTGTTGATTTCGTCCACCAGACCTTTCTCCAGCGCCTGTTGGCCATACCAGTGCTCGCCTGTGGCCACCTGTTCGATATCCAGCACAGGGCGCATCTGCTGCACAAAATGCTTAAACAGGTGATGGGTTTCATTCAGATCTTCACGGAATTTCTGGCGCCCTTCCTCCGTGTTTTCGCCAAGCAGCGTCAGCGTGCGCTTATACTGGCCCGCCGTGTGCAGCTCAATATCGATATCCTTCCCTTTCAAAAAGCGATTAAAGTTAGGGATTTGCGCCACAACGCCAATAGAGCCAACAATCGCAAACGGCGCCGAAACAATTTTGTCGGCCACACAGGCCATCATGTAACCGCCGCTGGCGGCGACTTTGTCCACCGTTACCGTCAACGGGATCTGCTTATCGCGCAGACGCTGCAATTGCGAAGCCGCCAGGCCATAGCCATGCACAACGCCGCCGGGGCTTTCCAGACGCACGACCACCTGATCCTGCGGTTTAAACGCCGCTAACACCGCCGTCACCTCCTCACGCAGCGCGCTGACTTCGTGGGCATCCATACTGCCTTTAAAATCCAGCACCCAGGCACGAGGTTTCTCCGTCGCGGCATTTTCCCCCTGCTTTGCTTTCGCTTTCGCCGCTTTTGCCTCCAGCTTCTGCTTCTTTTTCTGCGCTTTATGCCAGAGTTTTTGTTGATGGCCGTCCATCAGCGCCGTCGCCAGATCGTCCTTCATCTCTTTATATTGTTCGCTGAGATTCGTTACCCGCAGCTCCCCACGCTGGCGTTTACGCTGGGCAGCATTCACGATCAGCATCACAATGACGGCGATTGCCACCACGACAGTGACGATTTTTGCCAAAAACAACCCATATTCAGACAACAATTCCACGAGTCCCACCTTGGTTACACAACGCTATTTTGGCTCAGTGTACAACAGGCGTGTTAGCCCGTCTCGTTTGATCCTGCGTTGCGGTTACTGGGTGAAAAGTATGACAAAGTGTTCATTTTTCGGCGTTATCGCCGTTGACTGATTGAAATGACGCGGGCTTTCAGGCATAAAGCCGAAAAGTTAAAGAGAAGATAAGACAACTGGCAGGGTGACCCAACGCGTCGCCGAGGAGTAGCCGTGCATTACCAACCTAAACAAGATCTATTGCAAAATCGCATTATTCTGGTCACCGGCGCCAGTGATGGCATTGGTCGCGAAGCCGCGCTCACCTATGCGCGTTACGGCGCAAACGTTATTTTGCTGGGTCGAAATGAAGAAAAACTGCGTCAGGTCGCACAGACTGTCGCCGAAGATACAGGCGCATTGCCACAGTGGTTTACACTGGATCTACTGACCTGCACCGCTGAAGAATGCCACCAGTTAGGCCAGCGGATTGCGGCACACTATCCACGACTGGATGGCGTTCTGCATAACGCCGGGTTACTGGGCGATATCTGCCCAATGAGCGAACAAAATCCGCACGTCTGGCAGGATGTTATGCAGGTTAACGTCAATGCGACATTCATGCTGACCCAGGCGCTGCTTCCTTTATTACTTAAATCCGACGCCGGTTCGCTGGTCTTTACCTCATCAAGCGTCGGTCGTCAGGGACGCGCCAACTGGGGCGCTTACGCCACCTCTAAATTCGCCACCGAAGGCATGATGCAGGTACTGGCAGACGAATACCAGAACCACCCCTTACGTGTAAATTGCATCAACCCAGGCGGCACGCGCACGAGTATGCGCGCCAGCGCCTTCCCTACGGAAGATCCACAGAAGTTAAAAACGCCCGCCGATATCATGCCCCTCTATTTGTGGCTGATGGGCGACGACAGCCGCCGTAAAACCGGTATGACTTTTGATGCCCAGCCGGGCCGTAAACCAGGAATCGCCCAATGACTGAAGAACGCTATCAACAACGCCAGCAGCGTGTGAAAGACCGGGTCGACGCCCGCGTTGCGGCGGCGCAGGACGAACGCGGCATCATCATCGTGTTTACCGGCAACGGTAAAGGCAAAACCACGGCGGCATTCGGCACCGCAACGCGCGCCGTCGGCCACGGTAAAAAAGTGGGCGTAGTGCAGTTCATTAAAGGCACATGGCCTAACGGCGAGCGCAATCTGCTGGAGCCCCACGGCGTGGAGTTTCAGGTGATGGCGACCGGGTTCACCTGGGAAACGCAAAATCGCGAAACCGACACCGCAGCCTGTATGGCTGTCTGGGAACATGGCAAACGTATGCTGGCGGACCCAACGTTGGATATGGTCGTGCTGGATGAACTGACCTACATGGTGGCGTATGACTATCTGCCGCTTGAAGAGGTCATCAATGCCTTAAATGCCCGTCCGCAGAATCAGACGGTAATTATTACCGGTCGCGGTTGTCATCGCGATATTCTGGAACTGGCCGACACGGTCAGCGAGCTGCGTCCGGTCAAACATGCTTTTGAAGCGGGCGTAAAGGCCCAGATGGGAATTGATTATTAGGAAACGGTGCCGGATGACGGCGTAAACGCTTTATCCGGCCTACGGCCAAAACGTAGGCCCGGTAAGCGTAAGCGCCACCGGGCATTCAGCATCAACCGTTGTTGTTACGACCGCCTGAACGACGACCGCCGCTAACCTGGCTGTGACGCTTCACCGCACGGCGAATCTGGTTCGCCTTCATACGACGTCGGTCTTTCTCCACGGCCACTTTGGAGGTGGTTTCCGGCGCCAGCTGCACCAGTTCACGCAGATAGTTGGTCTGCGCCAGATCCAGTTCAGTCCAGCCACCGCGCGGCAGCCCTTTCGGCAATGGAATATCACCATAGCGCACGCGGATCAGTCGGCTAACCTGCACGCCAACCGCTTCCCACAGACGACGTACCTCACGGTTACGCCCTTCGGTCAGCGTGACGTTGTACCACTGGTTAATACCTTCACCACCGCTGAATTTGATGGTCTTAAACGCCGCCGGGCCATCTTCCAGTTGAACGCCACGACTCAGGTCACGCAGCTTCGCGTCATCAACCTGACCAAATACGCGCACGGCGTATTCACGCTCAACTTCACGACTCGGGTGCATCAGACGGTTCGCCAGTTCGCCATCCGTCGTGAACAACAGCAAACCGCAGGTATTCACATCCAGACGACCTACGGCAATCCAGCGCGCGCCGCGCAGTTTCGGTAAGCGATCAAAAACGGTAGGACGACCTTCCGGGTCGTTACGGGTACACAGCTCACCTTCTGGTTTGTAATAGGCCAGAACGCGACAAATTTGTTCCGCAGACTCTTTCACCGAGATCAGATGACCGTCGATACGGATTTTCAGACCCGGCGTGATTTCAACGCGATCGCCAAGCGTGGCGATTTTGCCGTCAACGCTTACGCGGCCTGCTTCAATAATGGATTCAATTTCACGGCGAGAACCGTGGCCAGCGCGAGCCAGCACTTTTTGTAACTTTTCGCTCATAGAGCTTCCTTCAGGTGTCGCCTTCACAGGCGTCGAACAGGAGAATCAACGGCGCTTTACAGCGCCATTTTAAGGCCGCGTAGTATACAGAGTTGCGCCCTTATAAGAAAGGTTTAACGTCACCAACGCCTTCGCGCAAGACAACCGGAGAATCATCGGTTAAATCAATCACCGTGGTCGGTTGCTGGCCGAGGTAACCGCCGTGAATGATCAAATCGACCTGTTTTTCCAGGCGGTCTTTGATCTCTTCCGGGTCGGACTCGGTAAATTCGCTGCCGGGCAGCATCAGCGAGGTGGAGAGCATCGGTTCGCCCAGCGCTTCCAGCAGTGCCAGCGCGATCGGGTTCGACGGCACGCGCAGACCGATTGTTTTCCGTTTTTCCTGTAACAGGCGGCGCGGCACGTCTTTCGTTCCCTTCAGGATAAAAGTGTAGTTGCCCGGCGTATTGTTTTTAATTAAGCGAAAGGCGACGTTATCGACAAACGAATAGGTCGATAACTCAGACAGATCCCGACACATCAGCGTGAAGTTATGCCCGTCCGGCAGGTGGCGAATGCGGCAGATGCGCTCCATCGCCCCTTTATCTTCGATTTTACAACCCAGCGCATAGCCGGAATCGGTTGGATAAACAATCACCCCGCCTTTACGCACAATTTCAACCGCCTGATTGATCAGCCGTTGTTGCGGGTTTTCAGGATGAATATAAAAAAACTGGCTCATACTTCCCTCACTGTGGTGTTTGTGGCTCTTCCCACAACTGCCATACGCCTTCGACGCCTGCTGGCAGCCAGAGCTTGCGACCCAGTTCAATCCACGGGCACGGCTGATGAAAATCAGAGCCTTGTGATGCCCATAAATGGTGCTGGCGCGCATAGGTCGCCAGTTGGGTTCGCTCATTGGGCGACTGCTGGCATTGCGCCACTTCCATCGCATCACCACGATGCAGCGCAAAATACGCAATCAACCTTTTCAGCCACTTAGCGCTAAGGTCGTAGCGGCCCGGATGGGCCAATACTGCCTTACCGCCAGAATGATGAATCACATCAATAGCTTGTTCTATTGTACACCACTGTGGCGGAACGTATCCGGTTTTCCCACGCGCAAGGTATTTTTTAAAAACATCGGCAATGCTCCCGGCTTTGCCGCACTCCACCAGAAAACGGGCGAAATGCCCGCGCGTCACGGCCCCACCGTCGGCAAGCCGCAAAGCGCCTTCCCACGCCCCAGGAATATGCGCTTTCTCCAGACGCTCGGCAATCAGACGCGCACGCTGCTGACGACGTTCGGTTTGTTTCGCCAGGAACGCGCACATCGCCGGATGCGCAATGTCGATATTCAGACCCACAATATGGATCTCATGATTTTCCCAGACAGTTGAAATTTCCACGCCAGGAATCAGGTTCAGGACAAGCCCGGAACGTGAAATTTCTTCTCTTGCCGCCGGAATAGCGGCTGTGGTGTCATGATCGGTGATCGCTAGTGTGCCGACTCGCATCTCTACCGCACGATGTACTAACGCTTCTGGCGTTAACCGACCATCGGACGCCGTTGTATGACTGTGCAGGTCGTAAATCACTGCGTAATTCGTGTCGCTCAAGGCGGCTCCCGTCTTAATAAATGTTCTTTCACAAACATCATAACGGTTCCGGCAAATATACTGAAATCAGGTGTTGACTTTATTTCATCGAACTAGTTAACTAGTACGCAAGTTCACATGAAGAAGGTATCTGAGATGAAAGCAACATTCGTACTGCACGGTTGGTGGCGCACTTCCTGATTTCGGGCAGTGTATGACGTCTGCAATAAGCAACCAGATACCCGGCCCGCCAGATGAGCGGGCTTTTTTTTGAACAGAATGAATGAGAATAACGATGCAAATACAAAAACCAACACTCGAATTGCTTTCCTGCAATGCCGCCTACCGTGAGAACCCGACGGCGTTGTTCCATCAGGTTTGTGGCGACCGCCCGGCAACGCTGTTGCTGGAATCTGCTGATATCGACAGTAAAAATGATCTGAAAAGCCTGCTGTTGGTCGATAGTGCGCTGCGCATTACCGCTTTGGGTGACACTGTCACTATCGAAGCGTTAACGGATAACGGTGCATCCCTGCTCCCGCTGCTGGATGCCGCGCTGCCCGCTGGCGTTGAAAATACAGCGCTGCCCGGCAGCCGGAAGCTGCGCTTTCCCGCAGTAAGCCCGCTGTTAGATGAGGATGCGCGTCTGTGTTCGCTGTCGGTATTTGACGCATTCCGTCTGTTGCAGAACCTGGTAAATGTGCCTGCTGAAGAGCGCGAAGCCATGTTTTTCGGCGGTTTGTTTGCCTATGACCTGGTGGCGGGATTTGAAGTGTTACCGCAACTGGAAGCCGGTAATCGCTGCCCGGATTACTGCTTCTATCTGGCGGAAACGCTGATGGTGATTGACCATCAGAAGAAAAGCACCCGTATTCAGGCAAGCCTCTTTACCGATAATGAAGCGGAAAAACAGCGTCTGACGGCGCGCCTCGCGCAGCTGACGCAGCAATTAACCGAACCCGCGCCGCCGTTGCCCGTTACGCCAGTGCCGCAAATGCGCTGCGAATGCAGCCAGAGCGACGAAGAGTTTGGCGCCGTTGTGCGTACCATGCAGAAAGCGATTCGCGCAGGAGAGATTTTCCAGGTGGTGCCTTCCCGCCGCTTCTCATTACCCTGCCCGTCACCGCTGGCGGCCTATTACGTACTGAAAAAGAGCAACCCAAGTCCATACATGTTCTTTATGCAGGATAACGATTTCACCCTGTTTGGCGCCTCCCCGGAAAGCTCGCTGAAGTACGACGCGACCAGTCGCCAGATTGAGATTTACCCCATCGCCGGCACGCGCCCGCGCGGTCGCCGTGCCGACGGCTCGCTGGATCGCGATCTCGACAGCCGCATTGAGCTGGAGATGCGCACCGACCATAAAGAGCTGTCTGAACACCTGATGCTGGTCGATCTGGCGCGTAATGATCTGGCGCGCATTTGTACTCCCGGCAGCCGCTACGTTGCCGACCTGACGAAAGTCGATCGTTATTCGTTCGTTATGCACCTGGTGTCCCGCGTGGTGGGTGAATTACGCAGCGATCTGGATGTGCTGCATGCTTATCGCGCCTGTATGAATATGGGCACGCTGAGCGGCGCGCCAAAAGTTCGCGCCATGCAGCTTATCGCCGGTGCCGAAGGGCGTCGTCGCGGCAGTTATGGCGGAGCGGTGGGCTACTTCACCGCGCATGGCGATCTCGATACCTGCATTGTGATTCGCTCTGCTCTGGTGGAAGACGGCATCGCCACCGTGCAGGCCGGTGCCGGAATCGTGCTGGATTCTGTTCCGCAGTCTGAAGCCGACGAAACCCGTAATAAAGCGCGCGCGGTTCTGCGTGCTATTGCCACCGCGCACCATGCACAGGAGATTTTCTAATGGCTGACATTCTGCTGCTCGATAACATCGACTCTTTTACTTACAACCTGGCAGATCAGCTACGGGCCAACGGCCACAATGTGGTGATTTACCGTAACCATATCCCGGCGCAGACCTTAATCGACCGTCTTTCGACGATGAAAAACCCGGTGCTGATGCTTTCTCCAGGGCCAGGCGTCCCCAGCGAAGCTGGTTGTATGCCGGAGTTGTTGACCCGTTTGCGTGGCAAGCTGCCCATTATCGGCATCTGCCTCGGACACCAGGCGATTGTTGAAGCCTACGGTGGTTACGTCGGTCAGGCGGGCGAGATTCTCCACGGTAAAGCGTCGAGCATTGAACATGACGGACAGGCGATGTTTGCCGGTCTGGTGAACCCGCTGCCGGTTGCTCGTTATCACTCTCTGGTGGGCAGCAACGTGCCTGCGGGGCTGACGATTAACGCCCATTTTAACGGCATGGTGATGGCGGTGCGTCACGACACGGATCGCGTCTGCGGTTTTCAGTTCCACCCGGAGTCCATTCTTACTACGCAAGGTGCGCTGTTGCTGGAACAAACGCTGGCCTGGGCGCAACAAAAACTGGAGCCGACCAATACGCTGCAACCGATTCTGGAAAAATTGTACCAGGCGCAAACCATGACCCAGCAGGAAAGCCACCAGCTTTTCTCTGCCGTGGTCCGTGGCGAACTGAAGCCAGAACAGCTGGCGGCGGCGCTGGTCAGTATGAAAGTGCGTGGCGAACATCCGAATGAAATCGCTGGCGCCGCTACCGCGCTGCTGGAAAATGCCGCGCCATTCCCGCGCCCGGACTATCTGTTTGCCGATATTGTCGGCACCGGCGGTGATGGCAGCAACAGCATCAATATTTCCACCGCCAGCGCCTTTGTGGCGGCGGCCTGCGGACTGAAGGTGGCCAAACATGGCAACCGCAGCGTCTCCAGTAAATCCGGTTCGTCCGATCTGCTGGCAGCATTCGGTATCAATCTGGATATGAACGCCGATAAATCGCGTCAGGCGCTGGACGACCTGGGCGTCTGCTTCCTGTTCGCACCGAAATACCATACCGGTTTCCGTCATGCGATGCCGGTTCGCCAGCAGCTTAAAACCCGCACCTTGTTCAATGTGCTGGGGCCGCTGATCAACCCGGCTCACCCGCCGCTGGCGCTGATTGGCGTCTACAGCCCGGAGCTGGTGCTGCCCATTGCCGAAACCCTGCGGGTACTGGGTTATCAGCGTGCGGCGGTGGTTCACAGCGGCGGTATGGATGAAGTGTCGCTGCATGCGCCAACCATTGTGGCTGAACTGCACGACGGCGAAATCAAGAGCTACCAGCTCACGGCGGAAGACTTCGGCCTCACCCCGTATCACCAGGAACAGCTGGCAGGCGGCACGCCGGAAGAAAACCGTGACATTCTCACCCGCTTGTTACAAGGTAAAGGTGAAGCCGCTCACGAGGCCGCTGTCGCTGCGAATGTCGCCATGTTAATGCGCCTGCATGGTAAGGAAGATTTAAAGGCCAATGCGCAAACTGTGATTGATGTACTGCGCAGTGGCGCAGCTTATGACCGGGTTACCGCACTGGCGGCAAGAGGGTAAATGATGCAAACCGTTTTAGCGAAAATCGTCGCGGATAAGGCGATCTGGGTAGAAGCCCGTAAACAACAACAACCGTTAGCCAGTTTCCAGAATGAGGTTCAGCCAAGTGCCCGCCATTTCTATGATGCGCTGCAAGGCACGCGTACCGCATTTATTCTGGAGTGTAAAAAAGCGTCCCCCTCCAAAGGAGTGATTCGTGATGACTTCGACCCCGCGCAGATTGCCGGTGTTTATAAACATTACGCGTCGGCGATTTCCGTTCTGACCGATGAGAAATATTTCCAGGGGAGTTTTGACTTTCTCACTGTTGTCAGCCGTATCGCGCCGCAGCCGATTCTGTGTAAGGACTTCATCATCGATCCTTACCAAATCTATCTGGCGCGTTACTATCAGGCCGATGCCTGTCTGCTGATGCTCTCCGTACTGGATGACGAGCAATATCGCCAGCTTTCCGCCGTCGCCCACAGTCTGAAAATGGGCGTGCTGACGGAAGTCAGTAACGAAGAAGAACTGGAGCGCGCCATCGCACTGGGTGCGAAAGTCGTCGGCATTAATAACCGCGACCTGCGCGATCTGTCGATTGACCTTAACCGTACCCGTCAGCTTGCGCCAAAACTGGGGCACGGCGTGACCGTGATCAGCGAGTCCGGGATTAATACCTATGCACAGGTGCGCGAGCTAAGCCACTTCGCTAACGGTTTCCTGATCGGTTCTGCATTGATGTCCCATGCCGATCTGCACGCCGCCGTGCGTCGCGTGTTGCTTGGCGAGAACAAAGTCTGCGGCCTGACGCGCGGGCAGGATGCAAAAGCCGCTTACGAAGCAGGCGCCATTTATGGCGGGCTGATTTTTGTTCCCTCGTCGCCTCGCGTCGTAAATCTCGACCAGGCGCGCGAGGTGATAGCCGCCGCCCCCCTGCAATATGTCGGCGTATTCCGCAATACCGCTATCACCGAGGTATGTGAAAAAGCGACCACCTTGTCGCTCAAGGCCGTGCAACTGCATGGCAGTGAAGACCAGGCTTATGTCGATGCTCTGCGCGCCGCATTACCGGAACAGGTACAAATCTGGAAAGCGCTTAGCGTGGGCGACGCACTGCCAGCTCGTGATTACCAGCACGTTGATAAGTACGTTCTCGATAACGGTCAGGGCGGCAGCGGCCAACGTTTTGACTGGTCGTTATTGAACGGTGAAACGCTGGACAACGTATTGCTGGCGGGTGGATTAGGCGCAGACAACTGCGTGGAAGCGGCAAAAACCGGCTGTGCCGGTCTCGATTTTAATTCTGGTGTAGAGTCGCAGCCGGGCATCAAAGATGCACACCTTCTGGCCTCGGTCTTTCAGACACTGCGCGCATATTAAGGAAGAAAACATGACAACATTACTCAATCCCTACTTTGGTGAATTTGGCGGCATGTATGTCCCGCAGATTCTGATGCCTGCCCTGCGCCAGCTGGAAGAAGCGTTCGTCAGCGCGCAGAAAGATCCACAGTTTCAGGCCCAGTTTGCCGATCTGCTGAAGAACTATGCAGGCCGTCCAACCGCGCTGACCAAATGCCAGAATATCACTGCCGGCACCAAAACCACGCTGTATCTGAAGCGTGAAGATTTACTGCACGGCGGCGCGCACAAAACAAACCAGGTACTGGGTCAGGCGCTGCTGGCGAAACGCATGGGTAAAACAGAGATTATCGCCGAAACGGGCGCAGGTCAGCATGGCGTGGCTTCCGCGCTCGCCAGCGCCCTGCTCGGTCTGAAATGCCGTATCTATATGGGCGCAAAAGACGTCGAGCGTCAGTCGCCAAACGTCTTTCGTATGCGACTGATGGGCGCGGAAGTGATCCCTGTACACAGCGGCTCCGCCACCCTGAAAGACGCCTGCAACGAAGCGCTTCGCGACTGGTCCGGCAGCTATGAATCCGCGCACTATATGCTCGGAACTGCGGCAGGCCCGCACCCGTTCCCGACCATCGTCCGTGAATTTCAGCGCATGATCGGGGAAGAGACGAAAGCGCAAATCCTCGAAAAAGAAGGTCGTCTGCCGGATGCCGTGATTGCCTGCGTGGGCGGCGGCTCCAACGCAATCGGCATGTTTGCGGACTTCATCAACGAAACCAGCGTGGGTTTGATTGGCGTCGAACCTGGCGGCCACGGAATTGAAACAGGCGAGCACGGCGCACCGCTGAAGCATGGGCGCGTAGGCATCTATTTCGGCATGAAAGCGCCGATGATGCAAACCGAGGAAGGGCAAATTGAAGAGTCCTACTCCATTTCCGCCGGGCTGGATTTCCCGTCCGTTGGGCCGCAGCACGCGTATCTGAACAGCATTGGTCGCGCCGATTATGTGTCGATCACCGATGATGAAGCGCTGGAAGCCTTTAAAACGCTCTGTCTGCATGAAGGGATTATCCCGGCGCTGGAGTCGTCCCACGCCCTGGCTCACGCCCTGAAAATGATGCGTGAAAATCCAGAAAAAGAACAGTTGCTGGTCGTTAACCTTTCCGGTCGCGGCGACAAAGACATTTTCACCGTACACGATATTCTGAAAGCGCGAGGGGAAATCTGATGGAACGCTATGAAAACCTGTTTGCACAGCTGAAGGATCGCAAGGAAGGCGCATTTGTCCCCTTCGTGACCCTGGGCGATCCTTCCGTTGAACAGTCACTGAACATTATTGATACGCTGATTGAAGCCGGCGCCGACGCCCTTGAACTCGGCATTCCGTTCTCCGATCCGCTGGCAGACGGGCCGACCATCCAGGAAGCCACGCTGCGCGCGTTTGCCGCAGGCGTAACGCCTACGCAATGCTTTGAGATGCTGGCGCTGATTCGTCAGAAACATCCGACGATTCCGATTGGTCTGCTTATGTACGCCAACCTGGTGTTCAGCAAAGGGATCGACGAATTTTACGCGCAGTGCGAGAAAGTCGGCGTGGATTCCGTACTGGTGGCGGATGTGCCTGTTGAGGAGTCTGCGCCCTTCCGTCAGGCGGCATTATTCCACAACGTGGCGCCGATTTTCATCTGCCCGCCCAATGCCGATGACGATCTGTTGCGCCAGATAGCCTCTTATGGCCGCGGTTATACCTATCTGCTTTCGCGGGCAGGCGTGACGGGTGCAGAAAACCGCGCCGCATTACCACTGCATCATCTGGTGGAAAAACTGAAAGAGTATAACGCCGCGCCCCCGTTGCAGGGCTTTGGCATCTCTTCCCCGGAACAGGTTACAGGTGCCATTGAAGCCGGCGCCGCCGGGGCGATTTCCGGGTCAGCGATCGTTAAGCTCATTGAGAAAAACGTCGCAAACCCCGGGCAGATGCTGACCGAGCTGAAAGCGTTTGTCACGGCAATGAAAGCCGCGACCCGCGCATAATATTGCGCAGGCAACAGGCCCGATAATTCCATGCTTATCGGGCCAATCCTGTCATTCCCTCACCTGCTTCATTTTGTACATTTCGTTATCCGCATCCTGAATAGCCGTATCCAGATCGCGGGTTACTTCTGCGACGCCCCATGACACCGACAGCGGTACAACATGACCATCAACCATAAATGCATAATCATTTATCTGGCCGGTTATCCGCTCCGCGATGGCTATCGCGTCACCAATCTGCGCGCGATAAAGCAAAATAACGAACTCATCGCCGCCGGTACGAATCACCAGGTCATGACTGGTGCGGGTGTTAGAGAGCATTCTGTTGGCGATGATCTGCAACGCCCGGTCTCCCGCCACATGCCCCCAGGTGTCGTTGATGGCTTTAAACTTATTACAATCCAGCAGCACCACGCAGCTGCGCGTTAAGTCCCTGCGCTTCACAATATCAAGGATCTTGCGGTTAAAGCAGCCCGTCAGCGAGTCGATATACACCTTCAGGTCGCTCGCGTTCAGCCAGAATTTTAAGCCGAGAAAGATCAGGATAAAGAAGAATGGCGCCAGCAGAATCGCAATCCCGGCCTGCGTGTCGTATCTGACGAACCGATGCAGAGAGAGTGAAGAATGGAACGCATATTTTGCGGACATTGCACGGATGGACTCCCCGGCGACAGGCTGGCAATCACCGCTCAGGCAGAGATTTTCCTGCGTGGGCGTATGCACCAGAGCCACATTAAGGCCGGGTGGAATATGATGTTCAAAGGCCTCCGTCAGCGCCTCCTGTAGCTCAGGTTTAGAATGGTCATACACCAGATACGCAACGATATGATCGGAGATCTCTTTTCCAGAAAGATCGTAAATATAACTGACTACGCTGTACGCTTTTTCATTCGTGATTTTGTCCGTATAAAAGTCCGTTGAACTGAGCGACTTGGATTTGACATTCTTTTGCAGCAGACGCGTATAAAAGCCCACGGGCGGTAAGAAAAAGTCGGTGATATCGCCCGCCATTTTAGAGTCGCTAAAATAGAAGGGTTTTGCATCTGCTGGCGTGAACCAATAAAAATAGCTGGCATCTTTGGCGATAATGTAGCGATGCGCGGCATAATCCCCCGGATTAAGGGTGTTCATCCGATCCCGAATAAACTCCGCCGCCGCAAACATACATAAAGCGTTAATATTGGGCTGACGGGAAACAATAGTGCCCGTTGCGGAATGGATCCGCGCCCGGTCGGCATTGATTCCCCATGAATCCGCATCCCTGGGGGAAAACCTTGAGAGGTTGCCGCACTGCCCGGCATTTTTGATCTGGTGATAGCGAACCCCTGTCGCATCGGCGATGAGTTCGTTATCGTTGAAAATATCCATCATCCGCGTTTGCAGACGACTCATCCCTTCATTCACAACGGCCTGTCGTTGTTCGTAAATAATAAAGAGATACAGTGAAGTAAAAAGTAAAGTGATAAGCGCTGACATCAACAACGCCTGGCTATTTCTTAGGCTGTCCTGAACAATCTTCACTGAGGCACCTTAAGCCTGAATCGCGGGGCCGAATACGTTAGTAGATTTTGCTGATACAGTACAGTTTTCAGTGATTAATCATCTCCTTCAATCGGGTATCCCGCCCTGCGAATAGCCTCACGGCAGTCACTGACGCCAGCGGCGTACCCGGCTTCAATCTCACAAACCGGACTCGAACTGCAATAAGGTAAACGGACGGGCGTAGCAATATTCTCTTCCAGCGCATCAATCTTATGCATTGCATCCAGCAGCATTCGCAGCGCCTGTAAAGTGAACTCAGCCTCTTCATCTCTGACTATCGATTCCAGGGTCGCGATTTTTTGTTGCAGAAGGGCTTGAGTTACTATCATCGTCAATGCTCTCAAAACAGGCTTGTTTCAAAGATAGCATCTCAGGGAGAGGTATGATGTTGAAATCAGCAGAATATAAAAAGCGGGCTGTATGACAGCCCGCTTTTTAGATGGGTCACATAAACTCAGAAACGATAACCGGCAGAGAACATAAATACCCACGGGTCGAGGCGGACGCTGTCATGCTGCTGGGCACCACCGAGTTTATAGCTTGCGGTAGTATCAATATCCATATACCAGACCGACATGTTAATTAACCAGTCCCGGTTAATCAGGTAATCCATACCCACCTGCCCGGCCATTCCCCAGGAATCCTTCAGACTCAGATCGGACAACCCTGTCTCTTTACCATTGTTGTTGAAACCTTCGTCAAAGAAGGTGGTGTAGTTTACACCCGCGCCAATATAAGGACGCAGTTTGCTACTGGCGTCGCCAAAGTACCACTGCGCCATTAATGTCGGCGGCAGGTGACGCACGGTAGCGATATCACCGGTATCCCCTGTCCCAATTTTATGACGGAACGGCGTCGCCGCCAGCAGTTCAATACCAATGTTGTCGGTTGCCATATAAGTAAAAGTCAAACCGAGTTGCGTATTGTTACTGACGTCAAAACCGTTCAGATGCCCCAGCGTTCCGCCTGCCCCTTCCGTCGGTCTCACGGTCGCCGAGCCCGCACGGATAAAAAACTCACCGCTCTCATGCGCAAGCGCACTACCAGAGAGAAGAGTACTTACTGCCAGGGCTGCCACTGTTAACTTTTTCATATCCGCTCCATCGTTATGGTTATAAATGCGTCACGAATATACCTACAATGGAGTAATAAGTGATCCAATACAGATCACATTAGGCCCTGTAATTTAACCTTTATTGATCCAGATTAATTTAGAACTTGCATCTAAAATCCTGGTTAAAGCCGTTTGAATCAAATTTTCCGAATTTTAGTGATAAATGGCCTTTTTCAACCAGGCGGATGGATTGTAAAAAAGAGGACGACTGGCGCTTTCGCAGCAAAAATTACCCGCGCTTTACAAAGATATGCTTTTCCATACACCCCGTGATGCTGCCACTGTAGAGTTATCCAGGGTACAATTGCCCGCAAATTAACACCTGCAAAACTCAAGGAGAGTGCATGTCTATCACGGCGAAGTCCGTTTACCGTGACACGGGGAACTTTTTCCGTAATCAATTTGTAACCATCTTGCTGGTTTCGTTGCTGTGCGCATTTATTACGGTGGTTTTAGGTCATGCCTTTTCCCCCAGCGATGCCCAAATCGCGCAACTCAGTGAAGGGGAGCATCTGACCGGTAGCGTTGGCCTGTTCGATCTGGTGCAGAACATGACGCCGGAACAGCAGCAAATATTATTACGGGCTTCAGCGGCATCAACATTTTCAGGACTCATTGGCAATGCGATCCTGGCAGGGGGCGTTTTGCTGATGATCCAGCTGATTTCCGCCGGTCATCGGGTCAGCGCATTACGTGCTATCGGTGCCAGCGCGCCGGTTTTACCTAAATTGTTTGTCCTGATTTTTCTGACTACCCTGTTAGTGCAAATCGGTATTATGCTGATTGTCGTACCGGGGATTTTGATGGCGATTCTGCTGGCGCTTGCGCCGGTGATGCTGGTTCAGGACAAGATGGGCGTATTTGCCGCCATGCGCAACAGTATGCGTCTGGCGTGGTCTAATATGCGACTGGTCGCTCCGGCGGTGATCGGCTGGTTACTGGCGAAAACGCTCTTGCTGCTGTTTGCCCCCAGCTTTGCAGCGCTGACGCCGAATGTTGGCGCAGTGTTGGCGAATACGCTGAGCAATTTGATTTCCGCCATATTGCTCATCTATTTGTTCCGCCTGTATATGTTGATTCGCCAATAACCCTGAACGTGTTAAGGGCCGGTTTGCCCAAAACTTTTGATTACGGAATCGAAGAATGAAGCAGTTTCTTGATTTTTTACCGCTGGTTGTCTTTTTTGCTTTTTATAAGCTGTACGACATCTATGCGGCGACCTCCGCCCTGATTGTCGCGACAGCCATTGTGTTGATCTACAGTTGGGTTCGCTATCGCAAGGTCGAAAAGATGGCGTTGATCACTTTCGTTCTGGTTGCCGTGTTCGGCGGCCTGACCATTTTCTTCCACAACGATGAGTTTATTAAGTGGAAGGTGACGGTGATTTACGGCCTGTTTGCCGGTGCGCTGCTGATAAGCCAGTGGGTCATGAAAAAGCCACTGATTCAACGCATGTTAGGGAAAGAACTGACGTTGCCGCAGCCGGTCTGGTCTAAGCTGAACCTGGCATGGGCCGTATTTTTCATCCTCTGCGGGCTCGCCAATATCTACATCGCGTTTTGGCTGCCGCAAAACATCTGGGTCAACTTCAAAGTGTTCGGTTTAACCGCGCTGACGCTGATTTTTACCCTTCTGAGCGGAGTCTACATTTACCGCCATCTGCCGCAGGAAGATAAATCCTGAGTTCTGTTTGCCAGGCCGTCTGGTCTGGCATCCCCTTCACGCCAGCCTGGCGCGCGTTTCCCCTCTGTTCTCCCTGCGCAAATCATAGTAGCATTCGCGCCTGAAATCTTTCTTCACAGTCGGTTCTACAATGACAACAACAAATAACGCTCCTCAGGGCGAACTGGTTTTACGCACGCTGGCCATGCCCGCCGATACCAATGCTAACGGCGATATTTTTGGCGGCTGGCTCATGTCACAAATGGATATTGGCGGCGCGATTCAGGCTAAAGAAATTGCTCATGGTCGCGTGGTGACCGTGCGCGTTGAGGGAATGAGTTTTCTGCGCCCTGTCGCCGTAGGCGACGTCGTATGCTGTTATGCCCGCTGCGTTAAACGCGGCACAACGTCTGTCAGCATTAATATTGAAGTGTGGGTGAAAAAGGTGGCGTCAGAGCCAATCGGTCAGCGTTATAAAGCAACCGAGGCGCTGTTCATCTATGTGGCGGTAGACAGTGACGGTAAACCTCGCCCGCTGCCGGTTCAGGCATGAATTACCGGATAAGGCGGTGCGCCGCCTTATCCGCTCTACGATTTAAGGGGATCGCGATTACTCGATCTGCGTGGTGCCGTTCAGACGGAAGATGATATTAACCACTAAGCCCGACCCCGGTTTCCCTGCTTCATAGCGCCATCTGCGCATCGCGTTTTTCACTTCACGCTCAAACATGTTCGCCGGCTGAGCGGAAAGCACCTGAACATTCTCCACTCGCCCGTCTGAAGTGACGTCGAATTTCACTTTCACGCGGCCTTCAATACGCAACGCTTGCGCTCGTGCCGGATACTGCGGCTGATTGCGGCTCAACGCGCGAGGCCCCGCAGGAACACTGACGGCCGGTTTGCTGGTTGCCGCTGCGGTATTCGTTGTCGGACGCGACGGCGCCGTATTTTCAAACGGTGCAGCCGGGCGCGGTTCAGCAGGCTTAACATCACGTTTAGGCTGCTCCTGAACCTTTTTCACCGGTTTAGGTTTTGGCTTCGGCTTAGGTTTCGGCTTCTCAATCACCACCGGCGCCTCTTTTGGCGGCTCAGGAATAGGTTCCGGTTCCGGCTCAGGTTCGACGACGGGTTCCGGCGGCGGCTGAACCGCCTGTGGTGGCTCAAGATCGGCAGGCGCGACCATTGTGATTGAGATCGGCTGCGCGGGCGCAGGCAGTTCAATAACCTGATGTACCGAGGTATACAGCAGACCCGCCACTACAGCACCATGAATGCCAACGGAAAGTAACGTCGGCCAGGGAAAGCGACGAGGTAAATCAAGGGTCATTGAAGTCATAATCGTTTCAGTTAAAAAACCAGGCCTCGATTTTAAATGCAAATAGCAATCATATTCAATAAGACATCACGGTAAGCCGCATTTAAAACGCAATATTACCGCAAAAAGTCCCTGTGTTATGCACGGTCTTAACAAAGTCGTTATCTTTGCGTTGCAGTTGAAAGACCTTTCCAATAACGTAATTAACGACTTTTACCGATTAAGGAGCTCTACCCGTGCTGTATGTCATTTACGCTCAGGATATCGCCGATTCTCTTGAAAAACGTCTTTCCGTCCGCCCTGCCCATCTGGCGCGCCTGCAACTGCTCCATGATGAGGGCCGACTGTTGACCGCAGGCCCTATGCCAGCCGTCGACAGCAACGATCCCGGTGCCGCCGGGTTTACCGGCTCAACCGTGATTGCACAATTCGAATCGCTGGAAGAAGCGCAGTCCTGGGCAGACGCAGACCCGTATGTGGCTGCGGGCGTGTATGCGCAAGTCTCTGTAAAACCGTATAAGAAAGTCTTTTAAATCAGGCGGGGTTTGCATTCATGGGCACCGAATACGGTGCCCTGGTTGTATCAGATGCTGTGAATCGCAAACAATAACGTGTTACGTTGATGATTGAGAATGCATTTTCTGATTGAGTGGATACGCATATTACGACGCGATTGTCCTTCAAGCCAACGCGCTTTACGGCGGCTAGCCTGACGTTGCATGCGCCAGCGTCCCACTTCCGTTCTACTACGCTTCATGTTAACTACTCTTACAGTGCCAGAGCAGGCATTATACCCTCTCGTCGGGAGCAGACCAGCGCTTTTCCGGTGTTTTTATTTGCCAGATGAAGCCTGATGCGTAAACTCTTAACAATACGCTTTCAAAAGGATTTTTAAATTTATGACAACCTTCTACACAGTGGTGAGTTGGCTGGTCATTCTGGGGTACTGGATACTTATTGCCGGTGTGACGTTACGTATTTTAATGAAACGACGCGCCGTTCCCTCCGCGATGGCCTGGCTCTTAATCATCTATATTCTGCCGCTGGTAGGGATTATTGCTTATTTATCATTCGGCGAGTTGCATTTAGGGAAACGCCGCGCCGAACGCGCCAGAGCAATGTGGCCGTCCACCGCGAAGTGGCTGAACGATCTCAAAGCCTGTAAACACATTTTCGCCGAAGAAAACAGCAGCGTCGCTTCGTCGCTGTTTAAGCTGTGCGAGCGACGCCAGGGAATCGCTGGCGTTAAAGGCAATCAGCTGCAACTGCTGACCGACTCTGATGATGTGATGCAGGCGCTTATCCGCGACATTCAACTGGCGCGCCATAACATTGAGATGGTGTTTTACATCTGGCAGCCCGGCGGCATGGCGGATCAGGTTGCAGAGTCGCTGATGGCGGCGGCGCGACGCGGCATTCATTGCCGTCTGATGCTGGACTCCGCCGGGAGCGTGGCCTTTTTCCGCAGCCCGTGGGCGGCCATGATGCGTAACGCCGGAATTGAAGTGGTTGAGGCGCTGAAAGTCAATCTGATGCGTGTCTTTCTGCGCCGTATGGATTTGCGTCAGCACCGCAAGATGGTGATGATTGATAACTACATCGCCTATACCGGCAGCATGAATATGGTCGATCCGCGTTTCTTCAAACAGGACGCCGGCGTGGGACAATGGGTTGATCTGATGGCAAGAATGGAAGGCCCGGTAGCGACCGCGATGGGGATTGTCTACTCCTGCGACTGGGAAATCGAAACGGGTAAACGCATCCTGCCGCCGCCTCCAGACGTCAATATCATGCCGTTTGAACAGGCCAGCGGACACACCATTCATACTATCGCCTCAGGACCCGGCTTCCCGGAAGATCTGATTCACCAGGCGCTGCTGACGGCAGCCTATTCCGCTCGTGAATATCTGATCATGACAACACCCTATTTCGTCCCCAGCGACGATTTACTGCACGCGATCTGCACGGCGGCGCAGCGCGGCGTGGATGTCAGCATCATCCTGCCGCGTAAAAATGACTCCATGCTGGTCGGCTGGGCCAGCCGCGCCTTTTTCACTGAACTGCTGGCCGCCGGAGTCAAAATCTATCAGTTTGAAGGTGGATTGTTGCACACCAAGAGCGTGCTGGTGGATGGCGAGCTGAGTCTGGTTGGCACCGTGAACCTGGATATGCGCAGCCTGTGGTTAAATTTTGAAATCACGCTGGTGATTGACGACGCCGGATTCGGCGGCGATCTGGCTGCGGTTCAGGATGATTATATTTCGCGTTCTCGCCTGCTTGATGCCCGCCTGTGGGTAAAACGGCCATTATGGCAGCGGATTACTGAGCGACTGTTTTACTTCTTCAGTCCGTTGCTGTAAAACGTGCCCAAGAGACGGTAAACGGGTAGTCATTATGGAAATGGATCTGAACAATCGCCTGACTGAAGATGAAACGCTTGAGCAGGCTTATGATATTTTTCTCGAACTGGCGGCAGATAATCTCGATCCGGCAGATATTATTCTGTTCAATTTACAGTTCGAAGAGCGCGGCGGCGCGGAGTTATTCGATCCGTCAGAAGACTGGCAGGAACACGTTGATTTTGACCTCAACCCTGACTTTTTTGCCGAAGTCGTGATTGGCCTGGCGGATAGCGAAGACGGTGAAATTAACGATATTTTTGCCCGCGTGCTGTTATGCCGCGAAAAAGATCACAAACTTTGCCATATCCTTTGGCGTGAATAAGAAAGACGTCGAGCAATCAGGCTGATGCCAAAAAAAGGGCTGACATCATGTCAGCCCTTAAATTTATAGCGGGTCCACCTTCAGGCAGGAAACCGCATGCCTGAAACTGCCCTCCAGCACCGGTCGGGTTTTCGCACACTCCGGCCCGGCAATCGGGCAACGCGTGCGGAAAACACACCCCGACGGCGGATTGATGGGTGACGGTAATTCCCCTTCCAGCAACTGAATCGTCTTGTTCTTTTCCAGATCGGGGTCGGGAATCGGCACGGCGGACATCAGCGCTTTGGTATAAGGGTGCAGCGGATTGTGATACACCTCATCGTAGGTTCCCAATTCCACCGCATGACCCAGGTACATCACCAGCACACGATCGGAAATATGCTTCACCACCGCCAGATCGTGAGCGATGAAGATCAGCGATAACCCCATTTCACGCTGTAGCTGTTGCAGCAGATTCACCACCTGCGCCTGAATCGACACGTCCAGCGCCGAAACCGGCTCATCGCAAATAATCAGCTTCGGCTCCAGGATCAGAGCACGCGCGATACCAATACGCTGGCACTGGCCGCCGGAAAACTCATGCGGGTAACGGTTAATCAGATTCGGCAGCAGCCCCACCTTCATCATCATCACTTTCACCCGATCGCGCACTTCCTGGCGCGGCAATTTTGGATGATAGGTGCGTAATGGTTCAGCGATGATTTCTCCAATGGTCATGCGTGGGTTCAATGACGCCAGCGGGTCCTGGAAAATCATCTGAATATCGCTGCGTACGTCCCGCCATTCATCAGGTTTCATCCCCAGCAGATCTTTCCCTAACCACGCCACGCGGCCATCAGTCGCTTTCACCAGACCAATAATCGCCCGCGCAAAGGTCGATTTACCGCAGCCGGATTCCCCAACCACCCCCAGCGTTTCACCTTCATACAATCGCAGCGTAACGCCATCGACCGCTTTCAGGGTTTTCGCCGGCTGCCAGAACCACTGTTTGCCATCTTTAATATCGAAATGCACTTTGAGATCGGCAATTTCGAGGAGCACTTTTCTCTCCTGGGTCACAGCATTCATACCAGCTCCTCCACCGGTTTAAAGCAGGCGCGCAAACGCCCCGGACTGAACTCCTCCAGGGGTGGAGTTGAACTGCAAATCTCCATCGCATACGGGCAACGCGGCTGGAATGGACACCCTTTAGGCAAGCGCAGCAAGTTCGGCGGGTTGCCCGGAATGGTCAGCATCGTTTCCCCTTCGGCATCCAGACGCGGAACCGCATTAAGCAAACCGATAGAATACGGATGAACAGGCTGGTAAAAGACGTCGCGCGCCTTGCCGTATTCCATCGTACGCCCGGCGTACATCACCAGCACCTTATCGCAAATACCGGCCACGACGCCAAGGTCGTGCGTAATCATGATAATCGCCGTGTTAAATTCGCGTTTCAGTTCATTAAGCAGCGTCATGATCTGCGCCTGAACGGTCACGTCCAGCGCGGTTGTCGGTTCATCCGCAATCAGTAATTTCGGCCGACACAGCAGCGCCATCGCAATCATCACACGCTGGCGCATCCCGCCGGAAAACTCATGCGGATACATCTTCATCCGTTTCCGCGCTTCCGGCATTTTCACCGCGTCCAGCATTCTGACAGACTCTTCAAACGCTTCGGCCTTGCTCATGCCTTTATGCAGCATCAGCACTTCCATTAACTGCTCGCCAACCCGCATATACGGGTTAAGAGAGGTCATTGGGTCCTGAAAAATCATTGAGATTTGTTCAGCGCGTAGCCTGTTGAGTTCACGCTCCGGCAGGTTGAGAATTTCGCGGCCGTTAAACGTCGCAGAACCACCAATGCGGCCATTCGCCGCCAGCAGCCCCATCAACGCAAACGCCGTTTGCGATTTGCCTGAACCTGACTCGCCGACAATGCCTAAGGTCTCCCCGGCACGCAGCGTAAAGTTCAGGTCGTTTACGGCCGTCACATCGCCGTCGGGTGTACTAAACGTCACGCGAAGATCTTTCACGTCCAGCAGTGCGTTAGCCCGTTGTTGCGCGAGTGGCGCGGTTGAGGTTTCAATTACGCTCATGGCTGCACTCCTTAACGATCTTTCGGGTCGAGGGCGTCACGCAGGCCATCGCCGATAAAGTTAAAACAGAATAAGGTCACAACGAGAAAACACGCCGGGAACAGCAGCAACCAGGGAGAGACCTCCATAGAGTTCGCACCATCGCTCAACAATGCGCCCCAACTGCTCAGCGGCTCCTGCGTACCTAAACCCAGAAAGCTGAGGAAGGATTCAAACAGGATCATGCTCGGTACCAGCAGCGATGCATAAACCACCACCACGCCCAGCACGTTCGGCACAATATGACGCACAACAATGCTGACCGTTGAGACCCCGCCAACCTGCGCCGCTTCGATAAACTCTTTGCGCTTCAGGCTTAACGTCTGCCCGCGAACGATACGCGCCATATCCAGCCAGGAGACCATCCCGATCGCCACAAAAATCAGCAGGATGTTTTGGCCGAAGAAGGTCACCAGCAAAATGACGAAGAACATAAACGGAAAGGAGTTGAGGATTTCCAGCAGACGCATCATTACGGAGTCAATTTTGCCGCCAAGATAGCCGGACAGCGACCCGTACAGCGTACCGACAACCACCGCCACCAGCGCGGCAGCAATGCCGACCATCAGCGAGATTCGCCCGCCTATCGCCACGCGAACCAGCAGATCGCGACCGGAGGAGTCCGTACCAAAATAGTGGCCCGACTCCATATCCGGCGCGCTGGACATCATGCCCCAGTCGGTATCGAAATAGGTGAACTGCGACAGCATCGGCGCCAGTGTGACAAACAGCGCGATAATGACCAGAACGACAAGGCTGGCCACCGCCGCGCGGTTATGCATAAAACGACGGCGAGCATCCTGCCACAGGCTGCGCCCTTCAACCTCCAGCTTCTCACTGAAATTCTCCAGCGTCTCGCTGTTTTTCTTACTTAACATCATAGCGAGCTCCAGTATCAGTAACGAATTTTCGGGTCGATAACGGCGTACAGCACATCGACAATCGCATTAAACAGAATGGTGAGCGTACCGACGAGAATGGTCAGACTCAGCACCAGCGAATAGTCGCGGTTCAGCGCCCCGTTCACGAAAAGTTGCCCGATACCCGGCAAACCATAAATCGTCTCAATAACCATTGAACCCGTAATGATACCGACAAAGGCCGGGCCCATATAAGACAGTACGGGTAACAACGCCGGTTTTAAGGCATGACGGAAGATAATCCGGCGCATCGGCAAACCTTTTGCGCGCGCGGTACGGATAAAGTTGGAGTGCAACACTTCAATCATGGAGCCACGGGTAATACGGGCGATACTGGCGATATAGGCGAGCGACAGCGCGACCATCGGCAGAATCATAAATTTCAGCGCCCCGCCATTCCAGCCGCCGCCGGGCAGCCATTTTAAGGTGATGGCAAATATCATGACTAATAAGGGGGCGACCACGAAACTGGGAATCACGACCCCGATCATTGCCACCCCCATCACCGTATAATCCCAGCGCGTATTTTGTTTCAGCGCCGCAATCACGCCCGCGCTCACGCCAATAATAACGGCAAGGAAAAAGGCGGCTGCGCCCAGCTTCGCCGAAACCGGGAAACTCGACGCCACCAGATCGTTGACCGTATAGTCCTTATATTTAAACGAAGGCCCAAAATCGCCATGCGCCAGTTGTTTCAGATAGCTGAAGTACTGCGTCATGATGGGATCATTAAGATGGTATTTCGCTTCAATATTCGCCAGCACTTCCGGCGGTAATGCGCGCTCTCCGGTGAAAGGACTTCCCGGTGCGAGACGCATCATAAAGAACGAAATCGTAATAAGTATAAAAAGCGTCGGAATCGCTTCCAGACAGCGACGTAAAATAAATTTTAACATTGCCCGTACCTTCTGGCGTGTGCCTTTACATCTCGTCATTCAGACGCACTGAAAGAGAGATGTTTATAGTGCGATGAAAATAAGACACTGTGGGGCAAAACACGTTTGCCCCACGCTTTGCCATTAATGCTTGATAATATACAAGTTCTTAACGTAGATATTATCCATCGGGTCTTTACCGGTATAGCCGCCTACCCACGGTTTCACCAGACGCGCGTTCACATAGTAATAGAGCGGCACAATCGCAGAATCTTTATCAAGCTGCTGTTCCGCTTTGGCATACAACTCGGTGCGTTGCGCTTCGTCGGTCACTTTCAGCGTGTCGGCAATCAGCTTGTCAAACTCCGGGCTCTTATAGTGAGCGGTGTTGTTTGAGCTGTCGGACAGCATAGTGTTCAGGAAGGACGTCGGTTCATTGTAGTCTGCACACCAGCCCGCACGCGCGACATCAAACGTCCCCTGATGACGGGTATCAAGGAAGGTTTTCCACTCCTGGTTTTCCAGCTTCACGTTGGCACCCAGGTTTTTCTTCCAGATTGATGCGACCGCGATTGCCAGTTTTTTATGCAGATCGGAGGTGTTGTACAGCAGATCAAACGTTAACGGCTTATCGGCGGTATAACCGGCTTCCGCCAGCAATTTTTTCGCCTCTTCGTTACGTTTTTCCTGTGACCATGTGAACCACTCAGGCTCAACCAGTTTCGCGCCATCGGTATACGGAGGGGTGTAGCTGTAGGCTGGCAAATCGCCCTGGTTCTTCACTTTATTAACGATAATGTCGCGATCCATCGCCAGTTTCAGCGCGGTGCGAACGCGCACGTCGTTAAACGGCGCTTTCTGGTTATTAATTTCGTAATAGTAAGTGCACAGATACGGGTCAACGCGCACTTCATTTGGGATCTCTTTTTTCAGCTTCTGGAATAACTCAATCGGCATGTTGTTATAGGTCATGTCGATTTCACCGCTGCGGTAGCGGTTCACATCAGTTACTTCAGAAGAGATTGGCAGATAAGTCACCTGGTTGATAACCGTTTTATCGTTATCCCAGTACTGGGTATTACGTTCCAGAACAATCCGCTCGTTGACGACCCAGTTTTTGAGTTTATACGCGCCGTTGGTCACGATATTCGCAGGTTGGGTCCATTTCTCGCCAAATTTTTCCACAGCCGCTTTAGGAACCGGAGAAACGGACGGGTGAACCAACAGTTTGTAGAAATAAGGTACCGGTTCGCTCAGCGTCACTTCGAACGTATTATCGTCGATGGCTTTTACGCCGAGATCGGTCGCCGGTTTTTTGCCCGCAATAATGTCATCGATATTCGCGATGTGCCCGTATTGCAAATAGCTGGCATACGGTGATGCGGTGTTCGGATTTGCCAGGCGCTGCCAGCTATATACAAAATCGTGCGCGGTAACAGGCGTGCCGTCTGACCATTTTGCGTTTTTACGCAGATGGAATGTCCAGACTTTAAAATCTTTATTTTCCCACTTTTCAGCAACGCCCGGTGACGGGTGGCCTTCAACGTCGCTGATCAGTAAACCTTCAAACAGGTCGCGGCTGACGTTTGACTCCGGGACACCCTCAATTTTATGTGGGTCGAGAGACTGAACTTCAGAACCATTATTGCGAACCAGCGTCTGCTTGTCAGACAGCTGAACACCTGCCGGGACATCTGCGGCCATTGCGACATTCCCGCCGATTAGCGCAGTTAAAATCCCCGCCGCCAGCAAACTTTTTTTTGTGATGTTGGACATTGTGTTTGTACTCCACTCATTATAATTACTGGTTTTCTTAACCAGCCTGTTTAATCCCGTTAGGGTCCTGTACAGCACTGGAGATTTTGCTGCTGCCAGGTCGTTTACTGCTTTGCTATCACCGACTTTATTTATTCTAACGATTCGTACGATCGCCTTACGTCGATTCCGTATCCGCCTCCCCTGTCAGAGACGGACATTTATTCTGTCTGGTGCAAGAAGCTTATTGAAAATAATTCTCATCACCGCAAAATCTTCTGCAAAATATCTGGCCGGAAAGTACCAAATGCGTTTCTTAACCGCCAATACATTTTACAGATTTGTTAACTAATTCTCTTTTACGGAAAAATTTTTGACCAGAAAGACATCTCCAAAAGAGACGTTTAGGAAAAATTATTTGCCCAGTCAATACGTTAACTACTCACCCACAGTCTGACCTCGTTCTGTTGCTGCCGTCAGGCCAAAATGCACATAAATTTAACAATTGGTTATTATTTAGCACATTCATCTGAGAGAGCGTTGAAATAACTAATAACATTTCGATAATCCTTCATCAAGCCCCAGAGTATGATGTTAAGAAAATAACAGGCGACATAACGGCAGGCGTGAATGTTATTAGAATAATTTATAATAGAATCAATAACAAAGAGGCATAAACATTATCAGTATCTTTTATTATTTCAACGCTGAATTTCAACTTTAGTGAGAAGATTTACTGATAATGGAAAAGAAACGGAGCCTGAAGCGGCTCCGTTTTATCGGTCAGGATCGTTAATTCAGTAAACCGGGGAAAATCGCTTTAATCCCCGTAACAATGAATTCAATGCCCAATGCCATCAGCAACAAGCCCATAATACGCGTAATGACGTTGATGCCCGTTTGCCCCAATAACCGCACCAGCCAGGGCGCCATGCGGAACACTCCCCAACAACAGAACGCAAACAGAGCGATAGCCACAGAGAAGCCGATTAAATGCATAATGGTGTGGTAACGCGTTCCCCACACAATCGTCGAACTAATGGCCCCCGGCCCTGCCATTAATGGTAAGGCCAGCGGAACCACGCCAATACTTTCGCGAATGGCGGTCTCTGATTTTTCCTGTTTGTTTTGCTTATCTTCACCCAGCTTCCCGCTGATCATCGACATCGCGATCGTCACCACCAGAATCCCACCGGCAATTCTGAACGAATCGATCGAAATGCCGAAGAGTTGCAAAATGCCATCTCCGAGAAAGAGCGAAATCCACAAAATGATGGCTACCGACAGGTTTGCCGTGAGATTTGTTTTGTTGCGCGCCGCTGCCGTCTGGTAGCTGGTCATACTAATAAAGACGGGGATAATCCCCACCGGGTTTACCAGCGCAAATAACCCTATGAAAAACTTGGAATAAACAGGAAAATCAAAAAGCGTTTGGGTCACGGTTAGCTCCGAAACGTTAGCCGGATAAATGATGTCGATAAAAATGGTGAAAAACGCGCTGAAGATACGCCTTTTGTCAGCATATTTCACCTCCTGACTGCTTGAAATTACGACTATTTCTCGGTGTTATAAATATGTGTAGATTATGCTAACTTCACCTCTATTCATCACCACTATTTATTAACACTTGGCGAAAATGGCTCAAATGGGCTGCTGAAAGGTGTCAGCTTTGCTTAAATTTGATCTGGATCACGCAATTACTACTCAGAAGTGAGTAACCTTGCTTACGCCACCTGGAGGTAACGCGTTAGAGTTAGATAACGCTATCGCTTAAGCTCTTTTAGTAAATCAGAGCGAAATGGACGTTAAGTAACCGTTTGATTTTTAGACTGTTATACAAACTTTCGTCAATCTGTCTATACTCTCGTATCGAGCAGATGATTTACTAAAAAAGTTTAACATTATCAGGAGAGCATTATGGCTGTTACTAATGTCGCTGAACTTAACGCACTCGTAGAGCGTGTGAAAAAAGCCCAGCGTGAATATGCCAGTTTCACTCAAGAACAGGTTGACAAAATCTTCCGCGCCGCCGCTCTGGCTGCCGCAGATGCTCGAATTCCCCTCGCTAAGATGGCCGTTGCCGAATCCGGCATGGGTATCATCGAAGATAAAGTGATTAAAAACCACTTCGCCTCCGAATACATCTATAACGCCTATAAAGATGAAAAAACCTGTGGTGTGCTGTCTGAAGATGACACCTTCGGGACTATCACCATTGCTGAACCGATTGGTATCATCTGCGGTATCGTACCGACCACTAACCCGACGTCTACTGCGATCTTTAAGTCTCTGATTAGCCTGAAGACGCGTAACGCAATCATCTTCTCTCCGCATCCGCGTGCCAAAGATGCAACGAACAAAGCGGCTGACATCGTTTTGCAGGCGGCTATCGCTGCGGGTGCGCCGAAAGACCTGATTGGCTGGATCGATCAACCTTCCGTTGAACTGTCTAACGCGCTGATGCACCACCCTGATATCAACCTGATCCTGGCGACAGGCGGTCCGGGCATGGTTAAAGCTGCATACAGCTCTGGTAAACCGGCTATCGGCGTTGGTGCAGGTAACACGCCGGTTGTTATCGACGAAACAGCAGATATCAAACGTGCGGTGGCTTCCGTACTGATGTCCAAAACTTTCGATAACGGCGTAATCTGTGCATCTGAACAGTCCGTTGTTGTTGTTGACTCCGTTTATGACGCAGTTCGCGAACGTTTCGCCAGCCACGGCGGCTACCTGCTGCAAGGCAAAGAGCTGAAAGCCGTTCAGGACGTTATCCTGAAAAATGGCGCGCTGAACGCGGCTATCGTTGGTCAACCGGCATATAAAATTGCTGAACTGGCAGGCTTCACCGTACCAGAAACCACTAAGATTCTGATCGGCGAAGTAACGGCTGTTGATGATAGCGAACCGTTCGCTCACGAAAAACTGTCTCCGACGCTGGCAATGTATCGCGCTAAAGACTTCGAAGACGCTGTTGATAAAGCAGAAAAACTGGTTGCAATGGGCGGTATCGGTCATACCTCCTGCCTGTACACCGACCAGGACAACCAGCCAGAACGCGTTGCTTACTTCGGTCAGATGATGAAAACCGCGCGTATCCTGATTAACACCCCGGCTTCTCAGGGTGGTATCGGCGACCTGTATAACTTCAAACTCGCACCTTCCCTGACTCTGGGTTGTGGTTCCTGGGGTGGTAACTCCATCTCTGAAAACGTTGGTCCGAAACACCTGATCAACAAGAAAACCGTTGCTAAGCGAGCTGAAAACATGTTGTGGCACAAACTTCCGAAATCTATCTACTTCCGCCGTGGCTCTCTGCCAATCGCGCTGGATGAAGTGATTACTGATGGCCACAAACGTGCGCTCATCGTGACCGACCGTTTCCTGTTCAACAATGGCTATGCTGACCAGATCACCTCCGTGCTGAAAGCGGCTGGCGTTGAAACTGAAGTCTTCTTTGAAGTTGAAGCTGACCCGACGCTGACTATCGTTCGTAAAGGCGCAGAGCTGGCGAACTCCTTCAAACCAGACGTGATCATCGCGCTGGGCGGTGGCTCCCCGATGGATGCGGCGAAAATCATGTGGGTCATGTACGAACATCCTGAAACCCACTTCGAAGAACTGGCGCTGCGCTTTATGGACATCCGTAAACGTATCTACAAGTTCCCGAAAATGGGCGTGAAAGCGAAAATGGTCGCAATCACTACCACTTCCGGTACCGGTTCTGAAGTAACGCCGTTTGCTGTTGTTACCGACGATGCGACCGGTCAGAAATATCCGCTGGCAGACTATGCGCTGACGCCGGATATGGCGATTGTCGATGCGAACCTGGTTATGGACATGCCGAAGTCTCTGTGTGCGTTCGGTGGCCTGGATGCAGTCACTCACGCTCTGGAAGCCTACGTTTCCGTACTGGCATCTGAGTTCTCTGACGGTCAGGCTTTGCAGGCGCTGAAACTGCTGAAAGAAAACCTGCCAGCGTCCTACCACGAAGGGTCTAAAAACCCGGTAGCGCGTGAACGCGTTCACAGTGCAGCAACTATCGCCGGTATCGCGTTTGCGAACGCCTTCCTGGGTGTGTGCCACTCTATGGCGCATAAACTGGGTTCTCAGTTCCACATTCCGCACGGTCTGGCAAACGCCCTGCTGATTTGTAACGTTATCCGTTACAACGCGAACGACAACCCGACCAAGCAGACGGCGTTCAGCCAGTATGACCGTCCGCAGGCTCGCCGTCGCTATGCAGAAATCGCCGACCATCTGGGCCTGAGCGCACCGGGCGACCGTACTGCCGCTAAGATCGAGAAACTGCTGGCATGGCTGGAAAGCGTGAAAGCGGAACTGGGTATTCCTAAGTCTATCCGTGAAGCTGGCGTGCAGGAAGCTGACTTCCTGGCTCATGTAGACAAGCTGTCTGAAGATGCATTCGATGACCAGTGCACCGGCGCTAACCCGCGTTACCCGCTGATCTCCGAGCTGAAACAGATTCTGCTGGATACCTACTACGGCCGTGAATTCACTGAAGGTGAAGTTGCTGCGAAGAAAGAAGCTGCCGCACCGAAAGCTGACAAGAAAGCGAAGAAATCTGCTTAATTCGTTAGCCCAGGCGACATTCTGAAAAAGCCCCCGTCTTCGGGGGCTTTTTTTTGCCTGATGGCGGCACAAGCGCCTTATCAGGCCTACAGGTTCTGCGTAATGTTGTAGGGGTCGCCGGATGGCGGCACAAGTGCCTTATCCGGCCTACAGAACGCGTGCAATCACGCGTGGCGGTGTTTCTCCTGAATCGACGTCAGGGAGCCTTCGGCAAGGGCTTCTTTGTAATGCTTGCGGCATACAGAGACATAACGCTCGTTCCCACCAATCACAACCTGCTCCCCTTCATTATAAGGTCTGCCAGACTGATCAAGACGCAATACCATGCTTGCCTTACGGCCACAAAAACAGATTGTCTTTAATTCGACGAGTTTATCTGACCACGCGAGTAAGTATTGGCTGCCGCCAAATAACTCGCCACGAAAATCAGTACGCAGCCCGTAACACAACACCGGAATATCCAGTTGGTCAACAACCTCAGATAATTCGTACACCTGCTGGCGAGTCAAAAACTGACACTCATCAACCAGAACGCAATGTATTGTCTGTTGCGCATTCTCGGCGCGAATCTCTTCAAACAACGATGAATTTTGGTTAAACAATTTTGCAGGCGAGGAGAGACCGATACGCGAACTGACTTTACCGGCGCCGAAGCGGTCATCAATTTCCGCTGTATATACAACGGTACGCATCCCGCGTTCCTGATAATTGTATGAAGATTGCAGCAATGCAGTCGACTTACCCGCATTCATTGCCGAATAGTAGAAATATAGCTGTGCCATTGGCAGCTGGCCCTCACCTGGCTGAAATAAAGATTGGGCGGGATTGTATCATAATTTACCGGCATGTCGGGGGCGCCTCGTCACGCCGCCGGTATAAAGAATTGAGCAAACATCGTTCGGTTATACACATTCCTTCACAAATTGTGCCTAAGATATTCATCAATGCTGCTTATCATCTCATCGCATTACCGGGCGCTCATACTTATTGTTACGCTTCCTCATAAATGTGGCAACGTATTAGGACTTTCCCGTAAGGGAAACTAATACAAAAGGTTGAAATTACTGCAATGACAGCCTATTCCACCCTGATAAAATGTGACTAAAATCCTGGAATTTTAACGTTATGCCAGGAGTAACCTCGTTGCCAATAAGCTCTTTTTTGTGCGGTTCTTCAAGAAAAATTTAAGATGGGATAATTAATATCTGTACTTAATAAAGAGCAATTTTGAATTCCTTACATTCCAGGCTATTGCACATCTGAATTTATCGCTCTATTATTAGCTCAACAAACCACCCCCAATATAAGTTTGAGATTACTACAATGAGCGAAGCACTTAAAATTCTGAACAACATCCGTACTCTTCGTGCACAGGCAAGAGAATGTACCCTGGAAACGCTTGAAGAAATGCTGGAAAAATTAGAAGTTGTTGTTAACGAGCGTCGCGAAGAAGAAAGCGCCGCCGCAGCTGAAGTTGAAGAGCGTACCCGTAAACTGCAACAATATCGTGAAATGCTGATTGCCGACGGTATTGATCCGAACGAACTGCTGAATAGCATGGCTGCCGTTAAATCTGGCACTAAAGCTAAACGCGCTGCTCGTCCGGCTAAATATAGCTACGTTGATGAAAACGGTGAAACGAAAACCTGGACTGGCCAGGGTCGTACACCGGCAGTGATCAAAAAAGCGATGGAAGAACAAGGTAAACAACTGGACGATTTCCTGATCAAGGGATAATTCGGAATATGTTTGCTTAAAATCCCGCCAGTGGCGGGATTTTTTTTGCCCTTCCCTCATACCTCTTCTGTCCAGGGCAAAAAAAACGGCGCTGTTAAACAGCGCCGCGCCTTTCAGATTATACCGCTTACTTCTTAATACCCAGCTCGTCTTCAAGCCATGCTTTAAATTCAGCGCCCAGAGAATTATGACGGATGCCATATTCAACGAACGCCTGCATGTAACCTAATTTATTACCGCAGTCGTGGCTTTTGCCCTTCATATGGTAGGCTTCGACCGTTTCTTTTTCGATCAGCATATCAATCGCGTCGGTCAGCTGAATTTCGTCGCCCGCTCCCGGAGGGGTTTTCGCCAGCAGAGGCCAGATGTCCGCGCTCAGGACATAACGGCCAACTACCGCGAGATTAGACGGCGCGACATCCGCTTTCGGCTTCTCTACAACGCCAACCATCGGCACGCTTTCGCCCGGTGCCAGCGCCGCGCCTTTGCAATCAACAACGCCGTACGCGGTAACATCTTCAACAGGCTCAACCATAATCTGGCTACAGCCGGTTTCGTCAAAACGACGAATCATTTCAGCAAGGTTATCCTGAGACAGATCGGATTCGTATTCATCCAGAATAACGTCCGGCAGAATCACCGCGACGGGCTCATTACCAACAACAGGATGCGCGCACAATACGGCATGACCCAGGCCTTTCGCCAGCCCCTGACGCACCTGCATAATCGTTACGTGCGGAGGGCAAATAGATTGCACCTCTTCCAGCAGCTGACGCTTAACACGTTTTTCCAGCATGGCTTCCAGCTCGAAGCTGGTATCGAAATGGTTTTCGATCGAGTTTTTGGAAGAGTGCGTCACCAGCACAATTTCAGTGATGCCCGCAGCAATACATTCATTCACGACATACTGAATTAATGGCTTATCAACCAGCGGCAGCATCTCTTTCGGAATCGCTTTCGTCGCCGGTAACATCCTGGTTCCTAATCCCGCGACCGGGATAACGGCTTTTTTGACTTTCGAATTTAGGGCAGCCATTTAAAAATCTCCTGGACTGTTCATGTATTGAACGTGTTCATCAATCTGTATCGCATCCGAGTATATCAGCACTGGTACAAGCCTCAGTTCCGAAAAGGATGCGTGTTAGTATAATTAAGACAAATACGTATAATCTGGCGCTGATAGTAGCACCCACAGAGAAAGGCGGGTAAATCAATTTCACTTTGCCTTTTCATTTGCTCATTCCGCAGACAACATAAGACGCAAACGCCCGCCCGCGCCCCAAATTTGGCACTGCCATGACTCGCAGCGTTGGCTTAATTGGTTCAGGTAGGTATTGCCCAATGTGCCCAGCGGAACGCCATTACTGATCTGTACCTGGTGAGAACCGGTATTTAACGTCGCATTCAGGCCTGCTGAAACCAGTATCAAATTTTTAAGACCGCTGTGGTAATAACCCACTAATAGCGGAAACTGTCCCGGCAAATTCGCCTGCCGAAGCAGATGATTGACCTGTTTCAATAACGCCCCCAGTTCCGGCAAACGCTGATTCTGATGAGCGAGCTGTTCCTGCAATAAGCCATTAAATAGCGCCCGCAGTAATAACGCGGCCAGTACGCCATTATCCCCTGCCCGCGTCACGTCGAGGCAATAAAAAGCGAGATCGTTATCAGACAGCGGCGCAATATCCAGCACCAGGCCGGGTTTGTCTGCCGCAACAAGTTGGCGGTAATTGATTCGGCAATGCGAGATAACCTGCTGAACCGGAGGTTGCAACTCCTGCAACAGCTTTGCTGCCGCCACCGGGTTATCAACCATCGCATCCCAGTCCCGAAACAGGCGTTCTTCTTCTTCAACCCGAGAGTTAAACATATTGGGATAGAGGCAGGCGAAGACGGTTTCCCGCAGACGATTGAGATCTTTCACTGGCTTTAGCAGGACGTCCTCAACGCCCAGTCGCAGCGCTTTGGCGATATCTGCCATATTTTCTGTCGCCGAGATAACCAGAATGGGGGTCTGATCGCCCCGATTACGTAAATGCTCTACCAGTTTGAGACCGTTCATCCTTGGCATCGCAAGATCGCAGATCATCAGATCAGGCGTAAAACTTCCCAGTAACTCCAGGGCGTCAAGACCATCGCCCGCCAGTGCCGTTGTCGCTCCCAAAGAGGAAAACCACGAATCCAGAAGCGAGCGAAATACAGGCTCGTCCTCCACAATAAGAATCTGTTTTCCGACCAATGGCTGCGTCATGTTTTCTCCCCTGACTGGCTTTAGTAAATAGTGGCATGCTATTGCCGCTCGCGCCTGTCAGAATTTGCTTAAGTGTGTATAAAAGGTGCGTTAAACGTCGGTACGCACCAAAGGCAAAAGTTCGTCCATCTTTTTCTCTACCGCCAGTTGTCCCGCAGCAATAGCGGCACTGGCACGGTGGAAGTCCAACGTGGATATTTGCGGACAGAACGGTTGAATCAGAATATCCGGCGGGTCGCCTGCCATTCGGTTGCGTTTAAGGCGGTTTTCCAGCACCTGAATGGACGTTGTCATAATCTCCATCGCCGTTGGCGCGGTGACCGCACGGCGTGAAGTCATGCTGCTGAGGCGTTCTTTCAAACGCGCATGCCAGGAGAGCGAATCATCACTCTCGTCGTTATCATTGCTGACATTCAAAGACAGAAGATCTTGCTGCATGAGGTGCGCATCGTGCTGAAGATCGACCGCAATAACAATATCGGCGCCCATCGCACGCGTCAGAGAAACGGGAACAGGGTTAACGACGGCGCCATCCACCAGCCAGTAGCCGTTATGCGCCACCGGAGACATCAGGCCAGGCATACTGCAAGACGCGCGAACCGCAAGGTGCAGGTCGCCTTCGGTAAACCACAATTCTCGCCCTGTACTCAGGTTGGTCGCCACCGTACCAAAACGTCGGGTGCATTGTTCAAAATCCAGTACCGGCATAACGTTCCGGTACTGATTGAAGACGCGCTCGCCGCGCAGCAACCCTCCTCTGCGCCAGGAGAGATCCATCAGGCGCAGGACATCCCAGTAACTGAATGAGCACACCCACTGTTCAAGCGCGGGCAGTTTATTGCAGGCGTATGCGGCGCCAACCAGCGAACCAATTGAACATCCCGCCACGATATCGATATCAATGCCCATGTGTTTCAGGGCTTTGATGACACCAATATGCGACCATCCTCTTGCGGCGCCGGAACCTAGCGCCAGCCCTATTTTAATTTTTCTCATCGTACGTAAAAACTTCCCCTGACTTCCAGACGTAGCAACATCGTCACCACTCGGTTAACATAGCGCTACCCTGGCGTTTGTACGCCGTTTTTTTTATCCAGGGAGATGATTGTGTCTCAGCTTTGTCCCTGCGGTAGCGCTGTCGAGTATAGCCTATGTTGCGGCCCTATTGTGTCCGGTGAGCGAGTTGCACCCGATCCGTCACATCTCATGCGTTCTCGCTACTGCGCTTTTGTGATGAAAGACGCAAATTACCTGATTAGAACCTGGCATCCCGCATGTGGTGCAACCGCCTTTCGGGACGATATTGTCGCGGGGTTCGCCAATACTGAGTGGCTTGGGTTGACCATTTTTGAAGAGAGCGGGTCAGACGCGGAAAACACAGGGTATGTCAGTTTTGTGGCCCGTTTTATCGAACAGGGAACACCCGGCGCGATTATTGAACGTTCGCGTTTCTTAAAAGAAAACGGTCAGTGGTACTATATTGACGGTACGCGCCCCCAGTTTGGTCGAAACGATCCCTGCCCCTGCGGGTCCGGCAAAAAATTTAAAAAGTGCTGCGGCTAAAACGCCTGACAGTGCTGATACAGCAAACACATTAAACAGGATTTACCCGGTAATGCACTCACTACAACGAAAAGTTCTGCGCACTATCTGCCCCGATCAGAAGGGCCTCATCGCGCGTATTACAAATATCTGCTACAAGCACGAACTCAATATCGTGCAAAACAACGAATTTGTTGACCACCGAACCGGGCGCTTCTTTATGCGCACAGAGCTGGAAGGCATTTTTAATGATGTCACGCTGCTTGCCGATCTCGACAGCGCATTACCGGAAGGTTCGGTGCGCGAGTTGAATCCTGCCGGGCGTCGCCGCGTCGTTATTCTGGTCACCAAAGAAGCGCATTGTCTGGGCGATCTGTTAATGAAAGCCAACTATGGCGGGCTCGACGTTGAGATTTCCGCCGTAATCGGCAACCACGAAACCCTGCGACCTCTGGTTGAACGTTTTGATATTCCTTTCGAGCTGGTCAGCCACGAAGGGTTAACGCGCGACGAGCACGATAAACAGATGGCGGACGCCATTGATGCGCACCAGCCTGATTATGTCGTGCTGGCTAAGTATATGCGCGTCCTGACGCCGGAATTCGTTTCCCGCTTCCCGAATAAGATTATCAATATTCACCATTCGTTCCTGCCGGCTTTTATTGGCGCACGTCCTTACCATCAGGCTTATGAGCGTGGCGTGAAAATTATCGGCGCTACCGCGCACTACGTTAACGATAATCTGGACGAAGGCCCGATCATTATGCAGGACGTAATTCATGTCGATCACACCTATACGGCTGAGGATATGATGCGTGCAGGGCGTGATGTTGAAAAGAATGTGTTAAGCCGCGCATTGTATAAGGTGCTGGCCCAACGTGTGTTTGTTTACGGGAATCGCACCATCATTCTGTAATCGTCAACGATATGAATTGATTAGCTTTACTCCGTTACGGATGAAAAGTACGCAAACAGTTCATTTTAAGCAAAGGAATGCTTTACAGCGGCGTGTCATTTGATATGATGCGCCCCGCTTCCCAACAGGAAGCAGGCCAGTACAAAGCATTACCCCGTGGTGGGGTTCCCGAGCGGCCAAAGGGAGCAGACTGTAAATCTGCCGTCATCGACTTCGAAGGTTCGAATCCTTCCCCCACCACCATCTCTTCGCAAGACCTCTACAATTTGAATTACCCTGGTGGGGTTCCCGAGTGGCCAAAGGGAGCAGACTGTAAATCTGCCGTCATCGACTTCGAAGGTTCGAATCCTTCCCCCACCACCATTATTTCCTGAAAGCACACAAACTACTTTTAATAATCTTGCCTCATATTCTGCCCTCACGGGGAAGGATGAGAAGCTTCGACTAAGGTTCGATTCGAGCGGAAGCGAGAAAGCGTTGCCGAAGGCAACGACCCGAAGGGCGAGGCGCAACGCGCCGAGTAATCCTTCCCCCACCACCATTACTTATCTGTTGCACCCCAGCCAAATTAAATTCCTGTGTTCCATATTTTGCCCGGTGGCACTCCGTTTACCGGGCCTACATGATTACATAACCACATCTTATGTCCGATCGTAGGCCGGATAAGGCGCAGCCGCCATCCGGCAGACAGGCATAAAAAAACCCTGCCGAAGCAGGGTTTAGCCGCACGCAAAGCCGTATCAGCGACGGGCGCGCACGACCTGGTATTTACGCGTCAGGTACTCGACCGGCGCGCTCCAGATGTGAACCAGGCGCGAGAACGGGAACAGCAGGAACAACGTCATCCCCAGCACCAGGTGCAGGCGGAAAATGAACGCTACGCCCTCTAAATGCTCAGACGCGCCGCCGTGGAACGTCACCACAGATTGCGCCCATCCCACCAGTTTCATCATTTCGCTACCGTCCATATGTTGCGCAGAGAACGGAATAGTCAGCAGTCCCAGCGCGCACTGAATCACCAGCAGAGAAAGGATCAAAATATCCGCTCCCGTGGTCGTTGCACGCACGCGTGGGCTGAACAGACGGCGTTTGAGCAGCAGTACGCCACCAACCAGCGTCATCACGCCACAGGCGCCGCCTGCAATCATCGCCATTTTCTGCTTCACTTCAATCGGCAGGAACGCTTCGTACATCCAGTGCGGCGTCAGCATCCCCAGGAAGTGACCCGCGAAGATCCCCAGAATACCGAAGTGGAACAGGTTCGAAGCCAGGTTCATCCCTTTGCGATCCAGCATCTGGCTGGAAGCCGCACGCCAGGTGTACTGACCGTAGTCATAGCGCAGCCAGCTGCCAATCAGGAACACTGACCCGGCAATGTACGGATAGATATCAAAGAAGAACATATTCAGGAAGTGCATTATTGCTGTCCTCCGGTGGTGATATTCAAATATTGCGGAGCGACAGCCCCGGCAAAACGACGCTGGTGAGCGGAAATCTCCGACTCGCCGCAACCCTGCTCAGCAAAGAATTTCACCTGTTCTTCTTCCCAGACGGCATCCAGTGCTTGCGGGGTATCGTCACGGACTTCATCCGCAATTTTCTCTGCCACTTTGTCGCTGTCGATAACGGTATTAGCCAGCTTCAGCAGCAGATCGAACAGCACCGCATAGCGACTTTCCCGCTGTTGCAGACGTGCGCCCAGCAACGCCAGAATCGGCGCGATGTCCTGCAAGCCGCCAAGCGCGTCGTTTTTCGGCAACTGCGCCAGATACTCCAGATACAGCGGCAAATGGTCAGGCAACTCACGACTGTCGAGTTGCAGGCCGTGCTGCTCGTACTGCGCCATTAAATCGACCATTGCCTGGCCGCGATCGCGGGATTCGCCATGAACATGCTCAAACAGCAACAGCGACGTGGCGCGACCGCGATCAAACAGTTCGCTGTAGCTTGCCTGTACATCCAGCATCTCCTGCGCAGTGAGATCGCGCAGGAAAACCGCCAGACTCTGAGCATCTTCTTTATCCAGGTTTTCGGATGACGCGAGTGCATCGAAAAGTTCCTGTTGATGCTGCCATAAGGCAGCATCCGGGTACTCGAGCAGACGCGAAACAATGACGAGTTCAATCATTGGTGCGGCTCCGTTTTGCTGCTCACATCGATGGCATCAATGCGGCGGCTGTTGAACAGGTTGAATTTGGTATCTGAACCGTGGCAACCATCGCCGAACGTAAAGCCGCAACCGCTTTTCTCCGGGAACGCCTCACGCGCCAGCTCACGATGGCTGCTCGGGATAACGAAACGGTCTTCATAGTTCGCAATTGCCAGGTAACGGTACATTTCCTGCGCCTGCGCTTCGCTCAGACCCACTTCTTCCAGCGCGCGGGTATCCAGTTTACCGTCAACGGTTTCCGCACGTTTGTAGTGACGCATCGCCAGCATACGTTTCAGCGCCAGCAGTACCGGCTGGGTATCGCCTGCGGTCAGCAGGTTCGCCAGGTACTGAACCGGGATACGCAGGCTTTCCACGTCCGGCAGGATGCCGTTGCTGCCCAGTTCACCTGCGTCCGCCGCAGACTGGATCGGTGACAGCGGCGGCACGTACCAGACCATCGGCAGCGTACGGTATTCCGGGTGCAGCGGCAGCGCCAGCTTCCAGTCCATCGCCATTTTGTAAACCGGGGACTGCTGCGCCGCATCGATAACGCTCTGCGGAACGCCGTCTTTCAGCGCTTGTTCAATGACCGCCGGATCGTTCGGATCGAGGAACACATCCAGTTGGCGCTGATACAGATCTTTCTCGTTCTCCGTGCTGGCTGCGCTTTCAATCGCATCGGCGTCATACAGCAGCACGCCAAGGTAACGGATACGACCCACGCAGGTTTCGGAACATACGGTCGGTTGACCCGCTTCAATACGCGGATAGCAGAAAATACACTTCTCGGACTTCCCGCTCTTCCAGTTGAAGTAGATCTTCTTGTACGGGCAACCGGTGATGCACATACGCCAGCCGCGGCATTTGTCCTGATCAATCAGGACGATGCCGTCCTCTTCACGCTTGTAGATGGCGCCGCTCGGGCAGGTCGCCACGCACGCCGGGTTGAGGCAGTGCTCGCACAGACGCGGCAGATACATCATAAAGGTGTTTTCGAACTGGCCGTACATCGCCTTCTGCATGTTTTCGAAGTTCTGGTCTTTGGCGCGTTTTTCAAATTCGCCGCCCAGAATTTCTTCCCAGTTCGGACCGCTGGTGATTTTGTTCATCCGCTGACCGGTGATCAGCGAGCGCGGGCGCGCAATCGGCTGATGCTTGCTTTCCGGCGCGGTATGCAGGTTCTGGTAGTCGTAATCAAACGGCTCGTAGTAATCATCAATGCCCGGCAGATGCGGGTTAGCGAAGATTTTACCCAGCAGCATCGCACGGTTGCCCATGCGAGGTTGCAGTTTGCCGTTAATTTTACGGACCCAGCCGCCTTTCCATTTTTCCTGATTTTCCCAGTCGTTCGGGAAACCGACGCCAGGCTTACTTTCCACGTTATTGAACCAGGCGTATTCCATACCTTCACGGCTGGTCCAGACGTTTTTACAGGTCACTGAACAGGTGTGGCAGCCGATGCATTTATCGAGATTCAGCACCATGCCGACTTGTGAACGAATTTTCATTTTACGCTCTCCTGTACCTGGTCATTGCCTTCGCCATCCAACCAGTTAATGTTCTTCATCTTACGCACCACAACAAACTCATCGCGGTTTGAACCGACCGTACCGTAGTAGTTAAAGCCGTAGGCCAGCTGCGCATAGCCGCCGATCATGTGGGTCGGCTTCGGCGTGATACGGGTTACCGAGTTGTGAATACCGCCGCGCTGCTGGGTAATTTCTGAACCCGGCAGGTTAACGATACGTTCCTGCGCGTGGTACATCATGGTCATCCCGGCCGGAACACGCTGGCTTACCACCGCGCGTGCCGTCAGCGCACCGTTGCTGTTAAAGACCTCGATCCAGTCGTTATCTTCAATACCCAGATCTTTGGCATCGGTTTCGCTCATCCAGACAATCGGCCCACCGCGCGACAGCGTCAGCATCAGCAGGTTGTCGCTGTAGGTAGAGTGGATACCCCACTTCTGGTGCGGCGTCAGGAAGTTGAGTGCTTTTTCCGGGTTGCCGTTAGATTTCTCACCCATCACCGCTTTCACTGAACGCGTGTCGATTGGCGGACGGTAAACCAGCAGGCTTTCGCCAAAGTCACGCATCCACTGATGATCCTGATACAGGGACTGGCGGCCAGACAGCGTACGCCACGGAATCAGCTCGTGAACGTTGGTATAACCGGCATTGTAAGAGACGTGTTCATCTTCCAGGCCAGACCAGGTCGGGCTGGAGATAATTTTGCGCGGCTGCGCCTGAATATCGCGGAAGCGGATTTTCTCTTCTTCTTTATTGGTCGCCAGATGCGTATGGTCACGACCGGTGAACTCACTCAGCGCTGCCCAGGCTTTCACCGCTACGTGGCCGTTAGTTTCCGGCGCCAGCGTGAGGATCATCTCGGCGGCATCAATCGCGGTATTCAGCATCGGCTGGCCTTTTGCCGGGCCTTCAGCTTTGGTGTAATTGAGCTTGCGCAGCAAATCCATTTCGCTCTGAGTGTTCCAGGCGATGCCTTTGCCACCGTTGCCGATTTTCTCCATCAGCGGGCCGATAGAGGTAAAGCGCTCATACGTCGCCGGGTAGTCGCGTTCCACCGGAATGATGTGCGGCGCGGTTTTACCTGGGATCAGGTCGCATTCGCCTTTTTTCCAGTCTTTCACGTCCAGCGGCTGCGCCAGTTCGGCAGCGGAGTCGTGCTGAATCGGCAGCGTCACCACATCGGTTTCTTTGCCAAGGTGTCCCACGCAGACTTCAGAGAATTTCTTCGCGATGCCTTTATAGATTTCCCAGTCGCTTTTCGATTCCCAGGCCGGGTCAACGGCGGCAGACAACGGGTGAATAAACGGATGCATATCCGAGGTATTCATGTCGTCTTTTTCATACCAGGTGGCGGTCGGCAGTACGATGTCGGAGTACAGGCAGGTGCTCGACAGACGGAAGTCCAGCGTCACCACCAGGTCCAGTTTGCCGTCAAGACCGTTATCCTGCCATTCCACTTCTTCCGGCTTCACGCCGCCCTGCATACCCAGATCTTTGCCCTGAATACCGTTTTCCGTACCCAGCAGGTACTTCAGCATGTACTCATGCCCTTTACCGGATGAACCAAGCAGGTTCGAACGCCAGATAAACAGGTTACGCGGGTGATTTTTCCCGTTTTCCGGCTGTTCCGCCGCAAAACGAATCGAGCCTTCTTTCAGCGATTTCACGGTGTAATCCACCGCCGTCATCCCGGCTTTTTCCGCTTCACGCGCGATGTACAGCGGGTTGGTGCCCAGCTGCGGCGCAGACGGCAGCCAGCCCATGCGTTCAGCACGCACGTTGAAGTCGATCAGATGACCGCTGTAGCGGGATTTATCCGCCATTGGCGACAGCAGTTCCTGCGCGGTAACCGTCTCGTAGCGCCACTGGCTGGAGTGGTTATAGAAATAGGAGGTGCTGTTCATGTGACGCGCCGGACGCTGCCAGTCAAGAGCAAACGCCAGCGGCTGCCAGCCAGTCTGCGGACGCAGTTTTTCCTGGCCGACATAGTGCGCCCAGCCGCCGCCGCTCTGACCGATACAGCCGCAGAACACCAGCATGTTGATAAGCCCACGATAGTTCATATCGAGGTGATACCAGTGGTTCAGACCGGCGCCAACGATGATCATTGAACGACCATGCGTCTTATCGGCGTTATCTGCAAATTCACGGGCGATACGGGTGATTTGCGCACGCGGTACGCCGGTTATCTGCTCTGCCCACGCCGGAGTATAGGCTTTAATGTCGTCGTAGCTGGTTGCGCAGTTTTCGTCGTTCAGACCGCGTTCCAGGCCATAGTTCGCCATCGTCAGATCGTAAACGGTAGTCACCAGCGCGGTGGTTCCGTCCGCCAGTTGCAGGCGTTTCACCGGCAGCTTGTGCAACAGAACGTTTTGCAGCTCGACTTTGTTGAAGTGTTCAGTGCCTTCACCGCCAAAGTACGGGAAGCCCACTTCTGCGATATCGTCCTGGCTACCCAGCAGACTGAGTTGCAGTTCGGTTTCTTCGCCTGACGTACCGTCACGCTGTTCGAGGTTCCATTTGCCCTTTTCGCCCCAACGGAAGCCAATAGAACCGTTCGGCGCAACCATATCGCCGCGGGTGTTGATGGCAACGGTTTTCCATTCCGGGTTGTTTTCCTGACCCAGCGCGTCAATAAGATCGGCGGCGCGCAGCATACGGCCAGCGGCATAGTAACCGTCGCGTTCTTCAAGCATCACCAGCATCGGCATGTCGGTATAGCGACGGACGTAATCGGTAAAATACTGGCTCGGGTTATCAAGGTGGAATTCACGCAGCATGACGTGGCCCATCGCCAGCGCCATCGCGGCGTCAGTCCCCTGCTTCGGTGCCAGCCACAGGTCGCACAGCTTGGCGATTTCAGCGTAGTCAGGCGTAACGGCAACCGTTTTGGTGCCTTTGTAACGCACTTCAGTAAAGAAGTGGGCATCCGGGGTACGGGTCTGCGGAACGTTAGAACCCCAGGCGATGATGTAGCTGGAGTTGTACCAGTCAGCGGATTCCGGTACGTCCGTCTGCTCGCCCCAGGTCTGCGGAGACGCAGGCGGCAGGTCGCAGTACCAGTCGTAGAAGCTCAGGCAAGTCCCGCCGATCAGAGACAGGTAACGCGCGCCGGATGCGTAAGAGACCATCGACATTGCCGGAATCGGCGAGAAGCCCGCCACGCGATCGGGACCGTAATTTTTGATGGTATAAACGTTGGATGCCGCAATCAGTTCGTTCACTTCCTGCCAGGAAGAACGAACGAAGCCACCACGACCACGCGCTTGTTTGAAGCTTTTTGCTTTATCGGCGTCTTCGATGATGGAAGCCCAGGCTTCTACCGGATCGCTGTGCAGTTTTTTCGCATCACGCCACATTTTCATCAGGCGCTTACGCATCAGCGGATATTTCAGGCGGTTTGCGCTGTAGAGATACCAGGAGTAGCTCGCGCCGCGCGGGCAGCCGCGAGGTTCATGGTTCGGCATATCCGGGCGGGTACGCGGGTAGTCTGTCTGCTGTGTTTCCCAGGTGACCAGACCGTTTTTCACATAAATTTTCCAGCTGCAAGAGCCGGTACAGTTTACTCCGTGGGTTGAACGCACGACTTTGTCATGCTGCCAACGTTGGCGGTATCCATCCTCCCAGTCCCGGTTTGTTTCGAGAAGCTGGCCGTGCCCATCGGCAAAGGTTTCGCCCTTCTGTTTGAAGTAGCGAAACCGGTCCAGGAATTTACTCATCGGGTTTCTCCTGTTTGGAGCCTGACGGCTCTCTGATAAATCGACATTGCTGGATTGGCTGTGAAGGTAACGCTCTGAAAGGGCGTCAGAATTGATAACGATCAAGGCAGACGGGGATGAAAATCGGGGGTATTTTTTGACATACCCCTTAAGGAGGATGATTTTTATTCATTCAACATGCTGATTAATATGAATATTTTTAAATTCATCCATTATGTAAATGTTAAATTCTTTATAAGTGGGTATTAAGGGGTATGCCCCCTGCAAGGCATAAATGAACGCCGTTCTGACAAACCGGCGCTGTTTATTTATAAATAAGTATGTTGTAACTAAAAACAGGCAAAAAAAAGCGCGGTCTAACGCCGCGCAATGGATAATCAAACAATTACTTTTTTATTTTTTAGAATGACGTCCGTATACCGCCCAGGTGATGACTACGCAGGCGATATAGAAAATCAGGAACACTTTCATCGCATCGACCGGTGAGCCGGTTAATGCCAGAGATGTCCCGAATGCTTTCGGAATAAAGAAACCGCCGATTGCGCCAATCGCAGAGATAAAGCCCAATGCGGCTGCGGTATCGGTCGCGGCTTCACGCAGCGCTTTCTCTTCAGAACCCCCTTCCGCTTTAACCCTGTCCATCGTCAGCTTACGGAAAATAACGGAGATCATCTGGAAAGTAGACCCACTGCCCAGCCCGGCAGTCAGGAACAGCGCCAGGAAGACAACGAAGAAGGCGATAAAGCTGCCGCCCTGGCCGTTAGAAGGCAAGGTCAGGAACAGTAAGGCGCTGAAAATCGCCATCAGCACAAAGTTAACCAGCGTCACGCGCGTTCCGCCCAGACGGTCGGAAATTGCCCCGCCCGCAGAACGGGCCAGCGCGCCGATTAACGGGCCGAAGAAGGCATAATGCAGGATCTGTACTTCCGGGAACTGCGTTTTAGACAGCATCGCAAACCCGGCGGAGAAGCCGATGAATGAACCGAACGTCGCCAGATACAGCAGGCTCATCATCCACAGGTGCCCACGTTTAAGTACCGGCAACTGATCTTTCAGCGAAGCCTTCGAGGTCGCCAGCTCATTCATACCGAACCAGGCGGCCAGGGTGAAAATGGCCAGGAACGGCACCCAAATCCAGGCGGCGTTCGCCAGATACAGCTGCGAACCGTCCGGCTGTTCCACACCGTGACTGCCAAATACGGCAAAGACAGACAACGAGACCACCAGCGGCGCGACCAGCTGCATAACGCTCACGCCCATGTTGCCTAAACCGCCGTTCAGACCCAGCGCACCGCCCTGTTTCTGTTTTGGAAAGAAGAAGCTGATGTTAGCCATGCTGGAGGCAAAGTTCGCGCCGGCAAAACCGCACAGCAGAGAAATCAGAATAAAGGTGCTAAACGGCGTGGAGGTGTCCTGCACGGCAAAACCTAACCATACGCAAGGAATGACCAGAATCCCGGTGCTGAACGCCGTCCAGCGGCGGCCGCCAAACAGAGGAACCATAAAGGAGTACGGCACACGCAGTAATGCGCCAGAAACAGACGGCAAGGCGGTCAGCATGAACAGCTGATCGGTGGTGAAGTTAAAACCGACCTTCGGTAAATTCACCGCGACAGCGCTGAATAACATCCATACACAAAACGCCAGCAGCAAACAGGGGACGGAAATCCACAGGTTGCGGCTGGCAACACGATGACCACGCTGTTCCCAGAAAGCGGGATCTTCCGGCCGCCATTCTGTGATTACAGCTCCAGATGCCCTTTCGGGGGCAGATGAGTGACTCATAGACACCTCTGTTACTCGATTCGATGTCTGCCACATTAGGGTTTACAGCCGGGGGTAAGTTGATATAAATCAAAGGAAAAGCCGTCATTATTCGCGGCTAAAAATTATCATGCCCCTTAGTGAGTAGGCTTTGTCGACAAAAAAGATGTGGTTTTTCACGGTGCTGTATAACCCTACCCCCCGGCTTCGCGATCCCCTCCCACCACCAGCAATTAAGAGGTAACTCGTTATAGGTATGGGTATACTCCAGGGTATGGCTGAGAATAACGTCACTGTCGAAACGCCCCTCGGTGAGCATCCCGGCAGAATCGTCATTCATTAAGGTTTCCTGAGCAGGAAGCCTGAAGGAAGAAGTCTACATGTTTAAACGTTGTCTCTCTCCACTCACGCTGGTCAACCAACTGGCGCTTATTGTTCTCCTGTCCACCGCTATCGGTGTGGCGGGCATGGCTATCTCTGGCTGGCTGGTTCAGGGCGTACAAGGCAGCGCCCATGCGATCAACAAGGCCGGTTCGCTGCGTATGCAGAGCTATCGCCTGCTGGCAGCAGTGCCGCTGAGCGCCCACGACCAAAAACTGCTGGATGAGATGAAACAGACGGCGTTCAGCCCTGAACTGACCCGCGCTGCGGAACGCGACGGGCAACAAGAGCAGCTTCGCGCGCTACAGGACTACTGGCATACGGAACTGGCGCCTGGGCTGCAACGCGCGCAGGACAGAAACGCCGTTGCCGGAGATGTTATGCGTTTTGTCTCCGGTCTGGATCGGTTAGTCACCGCCTTTGATCACACGACCGAGCTGCGCATTGAGCGCGTGGTGATGGTGCATCGGTTAATGGCCATCTTTATGGCGCTGCTGTTCGTCTTTACGATCATCTGGCTACGGGCGCGCCTGCTGCAACCGTGGAAACAACTGCTTTCGATGGCGCGAGCCGTCAGCCAGCGCGACTTCACCCAGCGGGCGCATATCAGCGGGCGCAATGAGATGGCGATGTTAGGCTCAGCGCTCAACAACATGTCGGAAGAGCTGGCCGAAAGTTACGCCGTACTGGAACAACGCGTGCAGGAAAAGACAGCCGGGCTGGAGCATAAAAATCAGATCCTCTCATTCCTGTGGCAGGCCAACCGCCGCCTGCATTCCCAGGTGCCGCTGTGCGAGCGCCTCTCCCCGGTGCTGAACGGCCTGCAAAACCTGACGCTGCTGCACGATATTGAACTGCGGGTTTATGACCTGGAAGATGAAGATAATCATCAGGAGTTCACCTGCCAGTCCGACAGCAGTTGTGATGACAAAGGGTGCCACCTCTGCCCGCGCGGCGCGCTGCCCGCGATCAACGGCGGCACCACGCTGAAATGGCGACTTACCGATGCCCATACGCAATACGGCATTCTGCTGGCGACGCTGCCGCACGGGCGCCATCTGAGTCACGATCAGCAGCAGATGATTGATACGCTGGTCGAGCAATTGACCGCTACGCTGGCGCTGGACAGAAATCAGGAACGCCAGCAACAGTTGATTGTGATGGAAGAGCGTGCCACCATTGCCCGCGAACTTCATGATTCTATTGCACAATCGCTCTCCTGCATGAAGATGCAGGTCAGCTGTCTGCAAATGCAGGGCGCGACGTTGCCGGAAGGCAGCCGCGAGTTGCTCAGCCAGATCCGCAACGAACTGAATACCTCCTGGGTACAGCTACGTGAACTGTTGACCACCTTCCGGTTACAGTTGACCGAACCCGGCCTGCGGCCTGCGCTGGAGGCGAGCTGTCAGGAATATAGCGCCCGATTTGGTTTTACGGTGAAGCTGGATTATCAGCTCCCGCCGCGACGGGTGCCGTCGCATCAGGCTATCCACCTGTTGCAAATTGCCCGCGAAGCGTTAAGTAACGCCCTCAAGCATTCCCATGCCGATGAGGTGGCCGTCGCCGTGGTGCAAAATGGCAATCAGGTCAAACTGACAGTAAAAGACAACGGCTGCGGCGTACCAGAAAACGCCGAGCGCAGTAACCATTATGGCATGATTATTATGCGTGACCGCGCGCAGAGCCTGCGTGGCGATTGTCGTGTACGCCGTCGTGAGACGGGCGGTACGGAAGTTGCTGTCACCTTTATTCCCGAAACAAACTTCACAGAAGTCCAAGGAGATACCCATGAGTAATCAGGAACCGGCTACCATCCTGCTGATCGACGATCATCCGATGTTACGGACCGGTGTTAAACAGCTTGTCAGCATGGCGCCCGATATTAGCGTGATCGGCGAAGCCAGTAATGGCGAGCAGGGTATTGAGCTGGCAGAGTCTCTTGATCCCGATCTGATCCTGCTGGATCTGAACATGCCGGGCATGAACGGTCTGGAAACCCTGGATAAGCTGCGTGAGAAATCACTGTCAGGCCGTATCGTGGTATTCAGCGTGTCCAATCATGAAGAAGACGTGGTGACGGCGCTGAAGCGCGGCGCAGACGGCTATCTGTTAAAAGATATGGAGCCGGAAGATCTGCTGAAAGCCTTACAGCAAGCGGCCGCTGGCGAAATGGTGCTGAGCGAAGCGTTAACGCCGGTTCTGGCCGCCAGCCTGCGGGCAAACCGCGCGACCTCTGACCGCGACGTGACCCAACTGACGCCGCGCGAACGCGATATCCTGAAGCTGATCGCCCAGGGACTGCCGAATAAAATGATCGCCCGCCGCCTGGATATCACCGAGAGTACGGTCAAAGTGCATGTGAAACATATGCTGAAGAAGATGAAGCTGAAGTCACGCGTCGAAGCGGCGGTATGGGTGCATCAGGAACGCATCTTCTGATTACTCCTCCGGGAGCAGCTTCCAGCGCGGATCGTTATCGGGCATCGCCATAAACGGTTCAGTCAGTGATAGCGTGATCTCATTGGAGGAGACACGCTGGCCCTGCTCATCTTCAACAACGACCGACAACCGCCAGCGATTTGTCGCCCCTTCGCTGCTGTCCCAGGCCGGCATGATAATGGTCCAGCCCTCTGCGCTGTCCGCCTTCGCTCCTGCCGTCAGACTCAGCGCCTGCGTATCGCCCTGCCACGTCACATGACGAACGCCATGCCGACTGCGAATCTGCACCTTCAGCGGCACCGTCTCGCCAGGCTGGAGATCCCACGGCGGCGTCGCCAGAAAAACAGTGAGCGTTTTACGCTGACGATACTCCATCGTCGGGAGATTATTGCGCTGCGGGTTGTCATAGCGACTGCCGCGCAACGACTGACTCTCCGCCACCTCGCTGGCCGACAGCTGTTTGTTCAGCGGCACGCCGAAACGGTAATTCAGGTTCAACCCCAGATTATTCTGGCTCACCCCGCTCTCGCCCTGTTTATGTTGCGCCGTCACCGTCACCAACGGCACCGGCGTGTAATTAAGCCCCAGTTTTACCGCTACCGGATTATGGTATCCCGTGCCTGAGTCAAACAGATCCACCCGTTCGCCGAAATACTGTTCCACGCTGACACTGGTGTTGAGGTGTTGATAAAACGGCATACGCATCTGCGCGGTAACATCGTAGCCGCGCGCCATACGCTGCTCTAAGGCGGTGGTCTGTTCATGCCAGGAAGCGAAAGGCTGGTAGTAATTGGCGGATAATCGCAGGTATTCGCCCCACGCTTCCGCGCCAAATCCCGCCCGTTGCAGATTTTCATCCAGCAGATTGTCATAAAAAGTGTTGTACCCTAACAGCCAGCCGTCGCGTGCCCAACGTTGGCCGATGCCGACATTACTGACCAGGCCATCGTCCTGCTGAGTCAGCCCGAGTTGACTCCAGGTCAGATACCGCGTGTTGTCCTGCCAGGGAATAAACCAGCCCCCACGACTGCCGGTAAAGCTCCCTTCGTTATCAATCCTGAGATCGACACTCGCATTCCCCCAGGGCGAAAGCCAGGACTCCAGTTGATGATTAACCTGTTCACTCACGGCGTCCCGCACCTGGCCAAACGCAAACTGACGCGCCTGCTCGCCGGTATCCAGCCCATTGTCGGTCATGCTCGCTTCGCCAAAGGCTTTCACCATCTCAGCAAACTGTTTTTCACCTTCGTGTGACTCAGGCGTCATGCCCAAATCAGGTAAACCATCCTGGTTGTTATCGAAGGGATTTTCCGCCTGTTGAATAAACGAGGATTGCGCGCTGGCAGTACCGCCTGCCAGCAGCAAGAGTATGCAAAGGGAAAGAGGGCGATAAACAATACGGCTCAAATTGTCAGCTGCTTTTATATTAAACGAATGAAATCTCACACTTAACTAAAACCATAACGTTTCCATCCGCGTTTTGCAGCCCTTTATCGCATTTTCAGGAGAATCCCAGGCTTCCGGCGGATGCCGTTTGCGCCAGCAACGCTTTCAGCTCCGGTACGCATGAGCCGCAGTTGGTGCCGCAGCGTAATGTTTTGCCCAGCGCCTGAACGGAGTCGCACCCTTGTGCGATAGCCTGCTGAATAGCACACTCCCCCACGCTAAAGCAGCTACAGATAATGCGTCCCTGGTCGGGCATCCCGCCGCCCGGTTTGCCGCTCAACAGGCCATGCCGTTCAGGGGCGTTTTCCGGCGGATGGCGGAACGCGGCAATCACCGCCGCATCGTCTGTTTCGGGTTTTATCGCATCTGACCAGAACCCCAGCATTAACTGTTCCGCCTGCCAGGCCAGAATATTCAGCCCCTGCGGCGTCTGCGCGGTCTGCAATTGCCAGCGCTGTTCGCGGCACATCGCCAGCAACCAGTCGCGATCGTCACGATCGCTTGCGAGAGTGAAACGCGCCACGCCTTCCGCCGCTTTACGCCACCAGTGAACAAAAGGAGGAAAGGTTATCTCTTCGCGGATGAACAGCTCCCCCTGCCAGCGCGGCTGCCACGGCGTGATGCGCACCGCCGTTTGTTTACTCTCCGGCTGCCCTGATTGAGGATCGCAGACGGGCGCGACCAGCGCATTCACCCTTCCCTGACGGGCAAAGCGATTATTCCAGTGCATCGGCGTAAACGCCGTCCCTTCCCGCAAGCCGGCCTGAATCACCACTCTGGCGACCATTACCCCGCGCGAAGAGCTGATACGGCCAAATGCGCCATCCACCAGGTGAAAACGGGCGGCATCGGACGGTGAAACCTCAACAATCGGTTCGCTAATGTGCTGCATAAGCCGAACCACCGTTCCGGTTCGGGTCATGGTGTGCCACTGATCGCGCAGGCGACCGCTGTTTAAAATAAGCGGATAGAGCGCGTCACAGCGCGTTCTCATGCCCTCCGGTTCAACGGGCACCAGCCGCAGACGCTTATTGCGATGCCAGCCGCGAGCCAGGTCCAGCGCTCCGTGGTGACGGCTGACCGGCCAGCGGACAGGCGCCATTTCATCCCACGCCGCGCGGTTCAGATCCGCCAGCGCGCCAATATCAAACGCGCGGTCGCCGTCATTTTCAAACCCCGACAGCGCAGCGTGTTCCCGAAAGACATCCCACGCATCCTGCCAGGCGAATGCCTCACCAAAGCCGAGTTGTTTCGCCATCTGCGCGACAATCCACCAGTCTGCTCTGGCCTCGCCGGGGGCGGTTAAAAATGCGCGCTGACGCGAGATGCACCGTTCAGAGTTGGTGACGGTGCCGTTTTTCTCCCCCCAGGCCAGCGCCGGAAACCGGATATGCGCCAGTCGACTGGTATCGGTATCGGCCACCACCTCCGAGACAATGACCAACGGGCAGGCAGACAGCGCCTGACAGACGGCATGAGTGTCCGGCAGCGATACCGCCGGATTCGTGCCCATGATCCACACCGCCTTCACCTCACCGCGCGCGATAGCGTCGAACAGATCCACCGCCATCAACCCTGGCGTCTGCGCCAGCCGCTCCGTGCCCCAGAAACGGGCAACCCGCGACAGATCCTGCGGCTCAAAATTCATGTGCGCCGCCAGCTGTGTCGCCAGCCCGCCGACTTCACGCCCTCCCATCGCATTTGGCTGTCCGGTCAGCGAAAAGGGCCCGCAGCCTTCCCGCCCGTATTTACCGCTGGCAAGGTGTACATTAATGATCGCGTTACATTTATCACTGCCGCTGGCGGACTGGTTAATCCCCATCGTGTAAAGAGTGATTGCGCGCGGCGCGGTCAGAAAACCATCATAAAACCGGCGGATTTCCGCGGGTTCCAGACCACAAAATTGCGCGACTCGCTCAACAGGCCAGCGGCTGGCGCGGGCAAACGCCGCCTGCGCATCATCAAAATCGACGTCATATTCGCCGCTTGTCGCGATGGCGTGCAGCAGCCCGACAAACAGCCCGCCATCGCTGCCGGGCGTCAGAGCCAGGTGCATATCCGCAATATCACAGGTGGCGGTGCGCCGGGGATCAATCACCACCACTTTCATAGACGGGTTCTCTTTTCGCGCCTGCACCAGGCGCTGATAGAGCACCGGATGCGTCCACGCCGCGTTCGAGCCGACCAGAATCACCAGATCGCTGCGCTCTATATCTTCGTAGCTGCATGGCACCACATCCGCGCCAAACGCGCGTTTGTAGCCCGTAACGGCTGACGACATGCACAGGCGTGAATTGGTATCGATATTGGCCGCACCGATGAATCCCTTCATCAGTTTATTCGCCGCATAGTAGTCTTCCGTCAGCAGTTGTCCCGAGGCGTAGAAAGCCACCGACGTTGGGCCATATTGCGCGATGATGCTGCGCAGGCGCTCGCCCGCCGTGTTCAGCGCCTGCTGCCAGCTTACCGTTTCACCGTTAACCTGCGGGTGTAATAACCGCCCGGTCAGTCCGGTGGTTTCCCCCAGCGCGGCGCCTTTCACACACAGTCGCCCAAAATTGGCCGGGTGATCGGGATCGCCCTGAACCGTGACGCCCTGTTCGCTGACGCGGGCGATCACCCCACAGCCGACGCCGCAGTAAGGGCACGTTGTCCGGGTTTCATTCATGACGCCTCCGCACGCAGCAGTAGCGCCTGATTCCCTACCCATACCTTGCCTGCTTCGACTTTCACCGGCCAGGCGCGCACAACGGGCTCACCGCTGTCATACTGCCGACCATCGCGCAGGCGAATACGCTGTTTGTAGAGCGGTGAAATGACAACGGGCTCACCGCCGGCATCCCCCAGAATTCCCCGGGAAAGCACGTTTGCGTCGCTGCCGGGTTCATGGTTATCAAGGGCGTAAATCGTCTGACCAAAGCGGAACAGCGCAATTTGCAGGTTGCCTAGACGGGCGCCAATGCCCGCCTGCTCGGGGATCTCCTCCAGTTGACAAACCTCCTGCCAGGGTTTTGTCGGCAGGATGGCTCTCGCTGGCGCCGCCGGTTTCGCCAGCTGCGGCTGTCCACGTAGCATCTGGCGCGCTACGGCTTCATCCGGTTCGTCACCGTTCACGCTGGTGCGGAACAGCGCCAGACGCTGCGGATCGTTCAGCGTGGTTTGCCATTCACACTGGTATGTTTCCACAATCCGCGCCATCTCCTGTTCAAGCTCCTCGCCGATACCCAGGCTGTCGTGTATAACCACCTCGCGCAGATAGTCGATGCCCCCTTCAAGATTATCCATCCAGGTGCTGGTGCGTTGCAGGCGATCGGCGGTACGGATATAGAACATCAGGAAGCGATCCACGAATTTAATCAGCGTGGCGTCATCCAGATCGCTGGCGAACAAATCCGCATGACGCGGCTTCATACCGCCGTTTCCGCAGACATACAGGTTCCAGCCCTTATCGGTGGCGATCACGCCAACGTCTTTCCCCTGCGCTTCGGCACACTCGCGGGTACAGCCGGAGACCGCCATTTTGATTTTGTGCGGGGCGCGCAGTCCCTTGTAGCGGTTCTCCAGCGTGACGGCCAGACCGGTTGAATCCTGAACGCCATAGCGACACCAGGTTGACCCGACGCAGGATTTCACCGTGCGCAACGACTTCCCGTAGGCGTGCCCGGTTTCAAAACCGGCGGCAACCAGATCGCGCCAGATATCCGGCAGTTGTTCGAGGCGCGCACCAAACAAGTCGATACGCTGCCCGCCGGTAATTTTGCTGTAGAGCTGATAACGTTTGGCGATTTCGCCAATGGCGATCAGCCCATCCGGCGTCACCTCGCCTGCCGCCATGCGCGGTACGACGGAATACGAACCGTCTTTCTGGATATTGGCAAAATAACGATCGTTGGTGTCCTGCAACGGCAGATGCGCAGGTTTTAGCAGATACTCATTCCAGCAGGAGGCCAGCACCGAGCCCACCAGCGGTTTGCAAATCTCACAACCATGCCCGCGACCATAGCGGCTAATCAGCTGCTCAAAGGTGTGGATGCGGTTCACCCGCACCAGGTGGTAAATCTCCTGTCGCGAGTACGCGAAGTGTTCGCAGATATCCTTTTTAACCTCCACGCCCTGTGCCGCCAGCTGGAACTCCATCACCTGTTTCACCAGCGCGCTGCACCCACCGCAGCCGGTTGCCGCTTTGGTGCACTGCTTGATTGCGCCCATCTCCGTTGCGCCCGCGCTGACCGCCTGGCAAATGTCCGCCTTGCTGACGTTATGACAAGAGCATATTTGCGCGCTGTCCGGTAATGCCGCAACGCCCAACGCTTTCGGCACGCTGCCCGCCAGTGCAGGTAAAATCAGCGATTCCGGCTGCCCAGGCAGCGCCATACCGTTAAGCATCATTTGCAATAACGTGGCGTAATCCGCCGCATCACCCACCAGCACGCCGCCCAGCAGCGTCTTGCCGTCCGCGCTGACCACAATTTTTTTGTAGATTTGCTCCGGGCCATGCGTCCATTGATAGCTTTGCGCGCCTGGCGTGCGCCCCTGCGCATCGCCGAACGAGGCCACATCCACTCCCAGTAATTTGAGTTTGGTGCTCATATCCGCCCCGCTGAACGCCGCATCTTCACCGGCCAACTGCGCTGCCGCCACGCGCGCCATCTGGTAGCCCGGCGCAACCAGCCCAAACACCCTGCCGTCCCAGAGCGCACATTCACCGATGGCCAAAACATCCGCGTCAGAGGTCAGACAGTGGTTATCAATACACACCCCGCCGCGTTCTCCGACATGAAGTCCGGCGCCGCGCGCCAGCGCATCCTGCGGGCGAATACCGGCAGAAAACACCACCATATCCGTCTCCAGACGCTCACTATCCGTAAACACCAACTGTAACCCTTGCGGGGTGGAGACAATTTCCGCAGTGGATTTCGAGGTATGCACGCTCACGCCCAGCGCCTCGATTTTTTCACGCAGCATCGCCGCGCCAGCGTTATCAAGCTGAACCGCCATTAAAGATGGCGCGAACTCGACAACATGCGTCTCCAGCCCTAATTGCCGCAAAGCGTTTGCCGCCTCCAGCCCCAACAGCCCGCCGCCAATTACCACCCCACGGCGAGAGTGTTTTGCCTTCGCGGCAATCGCATCCAGATCGTCCAACGTGCGATAGACGAAACACGCCGCCGAATCACCGCCTTTCACCGGCGGAACAAAGGGATATGATCCGGTTGCCAGCACCAGTTTATCCCAGTGCGTTTCATGTCCGCTGGCGGTGCGAATAACGCGAGCATCCCGATCGATCGCCGTGACGCATTGCGACAACCGCAGCTCAATACCGTGGCGGGCAAAAAAATCGCCTTCCACCAGCGAGAGCGATTCTGCGCTGCGCCCGGCAAAATACTCCGACAGATGAACGCGGTCATAGGCGGCATAACGCTCTTCGCCAAAGACCACAATCTGATAGTCAAGATGCAGATTGCGGCTAACGCATTGCTCAAGAAAATGGTGGCCAACCATACCGTGTCCAACAACAGCCAACGTGGGTTTTGTCATAGTCACCTGTCCTGCAGCCGCAGGCTGCGTATCAAATCTGTCGAATAACCAGTCAGGATTCGCCGACGCAGCCTGCGCCAGCAAATCAGTCAACGGTGCGGCGCTGCGGCAATCGCCCATCAGCAGCACTCCCTGTAACCGTCCATTGCGGATCAGCAGACGACGGTAATGGCCGCTCAGCGGGTCAAATGTGCGCAGCAGATCATCACCTGCCGTGGCGTTTACCTCCCCGGCGCTGAACAGATCGATGCCCGTCACCTTCAGACGCGTACCGCTGTCCTGCCAGTGAAAATCAGCGCCGGGGGTTCCCGCCAGGCGAGCCGCCAGCACCTCCGCGTGTGCCAGACAGGGCGCGACCAGCCCCCAGGTCTGACCGTCGATTTCACAGCACTCGCCTATCGCGCTGATCCCCGCCACCGCCGTGCGCAGTTGCCCGTCCACCACAATTCCACGCTGACAGGGCACCCCGCTTGCCAGCGCCAGCGCCGTATTGGGTTTTACGCCAGTGGCAATCACCACGCGCGTTGCAGACAGCACGCAACCGTTCGTCAACGTGACGTCATCAGGCGTAATCCTGTCGATACCGGACGACAGCACGCAGTCAATCCCGCGTGCGTTAAGGTGTTCCGCCAGCAGTTCCCCGGCCTGCTCATCAAGCTGTTGCTCCATGAACCGATTGCCGCGATGAATTAACGTGACATTGTCACCTTTTAGTCGCAGCGCGGCAGCCGCCTCGACGCCAAGCACACCGCCGCCCAGCACGACAACCGGCCCGCAGCCATGCAGGATGCTGTCCACATCGTTAATCGTGCGAAAAGCATGCACATGGGGTAAATCAGCGCCGGGGATCGGCGGAATAAACGGAACCGAGCCGGTGGCAAACACCAGCGCATCCCACGCCAGCGTTCGACCGGTGGTGGTGGCGGTACGCGCTATCGCGTCAACGGCGATGACGGTTTCCCCCGTCAGCACCGTGACGCCGTGGCGCTGATACCACTCAGGCGGATGCAGCAGCGTCTGCGCAAAGCGCTTTTCGCCGCCCAGTACGGGCGAAAGCTGAATGCGGTTATACGCATGCTGCGGTTCTTCCCCCACCACGGTTATCGTGAAGGCCTGCGGCGCCTGCGCCAACAGCGCCTCCACCAGACGGGTGGCGGCCATCCCATTGCCGATAATGACCAGTCGCTGCGTCATACCGCCTCCCTACGCCGCCTTCAGCTGCTTTTCGTAGAGGAAGTGAAGAATCTGCTGGCGCAGCTGGTGGTATCGGCTGTCGTCAGCCAGCTGCACGCGATTACGCGGGCGAGGAAGCGTGACGGGCAAAATGTCGCCTACCGTCGCCGCCGGGCCGTTGGTCATCATCAGCACGCGATCGGAGAGCAGCACCGCTTCATCCACATCGTGGGTAATCAGCACAATGGTGGTATTGAGCGACTGCTGGATTTGCATCACCGTGTCCTGCAAATGCGCGCGCGTCAGGGCGTCCAGCGCGCCAAACGGTTCATCCATCAGCAGCACTTTGGGTTTCATCGCCAGCGCCCGGGCGATGCCGACGCGCTGCTTCATCCCCCCGGACACTTCTCCCGGATGCTTGTGCATGGCGTGCCCCATTTGCACCCGTTCAAGATTGTGTTCAATCCATTCCCGACGCTCTGTTTTCCCCATCGTGCGGCGAAAGACCCGATCAACCGCCAGCGCAACGTTATCGAAGCAGGTCAGCCACGGCAGCAGCGAGTGATTCTGGAAGACCACCGCCCTTTCCGGCCCCGGCCCGGCGATTTCCCGGTTGTCGCAAATAAGCCCCCCGTCGGTAGGGAGCGTAATTCCGGCAATCAGATTCAACAGCGTCGATTTCCCGCAGCCGGAATGCCCAATAAGGCTGACGGTTTCACCTTCATGAATGTCGAAAGAGACGTTTTGCAACGCCAGAAATTCGCCGCTGGCGGTAGAAAAACGCTGACTGACGGCCTGTACCTGAATTAACGGTTTCATGGTGTTCCCCTTATTTTTCCTGCCAGCTAAAACGACGCGCCACCAGCATTAAGCCCTGCTCCAGCAGCAGGCCAACCACGCCGATGATGACGATAGCGATGAGAATGTTTTCCACATTGAGGTTGTTCCACTCGTTCCAGATCCAAAAGCCAATGCCGAGACCGCCGGTGAGCATTTCCGCCGCCACAATCACCAGCCAGGCGATGCCGATAGACAGGCGTACGCCGGTCAGCACCGCAGGCAGAACCGCCGGAAAGAGAATACGGCGCATCACCGTCCATTCCGGGAGTTGCAGGACACGGGCAACGTTAAGGTAATCCTGTGGGATGCGGCGCACGCCTTCGGCGGTGTTGATCACCATCGGCCAGATAGAGCAGATAAAAATGGTCCAGCTTGATGCCGGTTCCGCTTTCTGAAACAGCAGCAAGCCAATTGGCAACCAGGCCAGCGGGCTGACCGGTCGCAGCAGTGCGATCAGCGGGGTAAACATGCGCGAGAAAAAAGTGAACCGGCCGATCAGGAAACCAAGCGGGATACCCACCAGCGCCGCCAGCCCAAAACCAATCGCCACGCGCTGTAGCGACGCCAGCACATTCCAGCCAATCCCCATATCATTAGGCCCACCGTTATAAAACGGGTCGGCAAACAGCGTCAGCGCGGAATCAAGGGTGCTGAGCGGCGTCGGGAAGCCTTTGCTGTTAATGGCCGCCAGTTGCCAGCCCACCACCAGCAGCGCCAGCCCCAGCAATGCGGGAACGGTTCGCTGCGCCAGCGTTCGCATCAGATGCGACAGCGGCGGATTACGCCTGCGCACCGTAACGGGCGGCAGCGTAATCACTTCACCGGCGGCGGGTTCAGGAATGCGTCTTTGCGCGTTTTGTACTGTTTTCATGTCAGGCCCCTTGATGATGGAGAGTGAAGCTGTTGGCGTAACGTTCGGGGTCCCGCCCGGTCCATACGGAACCATCCATGAGGGTGCTGGTGCGTAACAGCTGAGAAGGCGGCGTGATGCCGCCTACCGCTGCGGCGGCGTCCCGCCAGATGTCCGTGCGGTTAATCCGGGCGGCGATGGCGTTATAATCCGGCGCGTCCTTGAGCAGCCCCCAGCGACGAAACTGCGTCAGGAACCACATCCCGTCGGAATGCCACGGAAAACTCACTTCCGCATCGTGATAAAAACGAATGGCGTGCGCGTCCTGCCAGCGATGCCCTGCGCCGTTGTCGTACTCGCCCAACATACGTCCGGTCAGGTACTGCTCTTTGGTGTTAAGCCAGGCGCGACGGGCCAGTATTTGTGCGGTTTCGCGTCGGTTTTCCACTGAGGCGTCGATCCAGCGCGCCGCCTCCAGTACCGCGCTGACCAGCGCTCTGGCGGTGTTTGGATGCTGTTCAACCCAGTCACGGCGCGTTCCCAGGATTTTTTCCGGGTGATCGGGCCAGATGGCCTGCGAGGTTGCGGCAGTAAAACCAATGCGATCATTAATCGCACGGGCATTCCACGGTTCACCGACGCAAAAGCCCACCATGTTGCCAATACGCATGTTCATCACCATTTGCGGCGGCGGCACGACGACCATTCGGACATCAGAGAACGGGTTAATCCCCGCGCTAGCCAGCCAGTAATAGAGCCACATCGCATGCGTTCCGGTCGGAAAGGTATGCGCAAAGGTGTAAGTGCCGGGCGCTTGTCCGGCGATCATGTTTTTCAATCCGCCAGCGTCGGTAATGCCTTTCTCCTGAAGCGCCGTCGACAGCGTGATTGCCTGCCCGTTCTGATTTAGCGTCATCAGGTTCGCCATCGGCTGCGGCTTACTGGCAATACCAAGCTCAAGACCATAGAGCAGGCCATACAGCACATGCGCCGCGTCCAGTTCGCCGGAAACGAGTTTGTCGCGCACCGCCGCCCAACTGGCCTCTTTGGTCGGCACAAGGGTAATGCCGTATTTCTTATCAAACCCTTTCAACGCGGCGATGATCAGCGGCGCGCAGTCAGTGAGCGGAATAAAACCTACTCTGACGGTTTCAAGTTCGGGTTTGTCCGACCCTGCCGCCCACACGGACTGCATCAAACCGGGTACCAGCAGCGCCCCGCCCATCGCGGCCCCTGCCTGCAATAATCGACGTCGCGTCAATGAAACAGACCTGTCACCCATACATGCTCCCCATTGCAAAAAAAAAGCGCCCGGCAATGCCGAAGCATTGCAGGACGCCTTTATCCCAAACGCGCGCAAACCGTCGTTGGTTTGCCGCTAAACTGTTTTCAGAACTCTTTTACCATTTCAGTCCTGCAATTCAGATGCCAACATCAACATGCCCCTATTCCGCCGCTTTTCAGGCGGTACGCGAACGCGCTTGCACCCGAATCTGGCACACGATGCCCAGCCGTTGTGCAGCTACCCTTTGGTTGTCACCTGCCAGAGCGATTTCACCGTGAGCAGCGCACGCGCGATGTCCACCATCCGCTGGTTCTTATCCATCGCCATTTTGCGCAGCGACTGCCAGGCCTGCTCTTCAGACAGATTCTGGTGATGCATCAGCACATATTTGGCCTTATCAATAACCTTTCGCTCCTCCAGCGCATCCTGTAGTGACGCCAGTTGCCCGCTAAGCTGCTCCAGCTCCCGCGCCTGTTGCCGCACAACCAGCAGCAACTGCTTATCCCGGCGCAATGAGAACGTATCGTCGGTGGCATCATCCAGCCAGCTGGCGAGCGGCAACGTTGTCTCATCCTGCGCCAGACGGCGCTCCACCGCAGACATTAACTCGGCGATCAGCATCTCCTCGATGCTGCGCAGTTGCTCCAGCCGTTGCGTCTGGAGCGTGAACCAGCGTAAAGCGCTTTCGCCCTTATCGGGCGCAGGCTGGCGCGTACAGGCCAGGCGGCGCCACTGTTCGATAGCGGCTTCCGCTTCGCACTGCTGGCGAAATGCGTGAACCACCGTCGGAGACGCCAGCGATATAAAGGTGTCAAAGCAGAGCTGCTGTCCGTCAATGCGATCCACCAGCTCCTGTCGCATCTCGTGGCTGAACGCCCCTTGCGTAAACCCTATCGCCCCCAGCGCCCGCTCCTGCCCCACCAGCTCCTTACCCTGCATAAAGCTGTACAGCGCGACCATCCCTCCGGCGATGTGGGGATGGTCGATGTTGTCGTTAAGCTGCGGCACAATGCTTAGCAGGTGGCGCAGCGTGCGGCTGTACTGATCCATCGCCTGTGGCGCATCGCTATGCCGTCCACTGACCGCTTCGCGCAGCTGCGGCAACTGCTCCAGACACCAGACAGCCCCGGCGATGCGATGACAGAGCGCGCTGTTCGCCATCGGCCTCATCTCCTGCAACAGGGACTGCAACCGGGCGTGTTCTTCGTCCACCAGCGCGCGGCTGGCGCGTATCTCCGGCCCATAAAGTTGCCCTGCGGAACACAACCAGATGTTGGATGCGCCGCGTTCGCACTGTAGCATATGCACCAGATGGCTAATCCGGGACACCAGCTTCCCTGACTGCGCCAGTTGGCGAAGCTGCGTATTCTCAAGCTGGCGCGCATAATGAAACCATTGGGTGGCGCCGGGGCGGCTTTCCATATTCGTCATCATCGTTGCTCTCCCGGGTAACAGGTCTACCCGTACTACAAGCAATATCCATGCCCCCCTGACAACAGGAGTCAAAATGCAAAAGATAGTGATCGTCGCAAACGGTGCGGCATACGGTAGCGAAGCGTTATTTAACAGCCTGCGTCTGGCCATTGCGCTACGTGAACAGGCCGGCGACCTCGACCTGCGTTTATTTTTAATGTCGGATGCCGTCACCGCAGGATTACGCGGACAGAAGCCTGCGGAAGGTTACAATATCCAGCAAATGCTGGAGATCCTGACCGCGCAGGACGTCCCGGTGAAACTGTGTAAAACCTGTACCGACGGGCGGGGAATCACCACATTGCCGCTCATTGACGGCGTGGAAGTCGGTACGCTGGTCGAACTGGCCCAGTGGACGCTGGCGGCGGATAAAGTTCTGACCTTCTGATCCCTGGCGCGGGAATTGCCCCTGGTTTCCGCGCACCTTCATTAGCGCTTAACGCGCGTTTAGCCCTGCTGATACTATTTTCTTATGGACGCGGTTGCAGCCTCAAGATTCGCCGCCCGGTAGCCGATAGGATTTCCAATACCACACTGAAGGAAATACTATGTTCAGCTCAATTCGCGCCCGTATTATTGCGGCGACAACGGGATGTCTGGTTGTCGCCCTCCTCCTTAACACGCTGATTAACCTTCAGGTAACGCGTCTCGATAACCGACAAGCGCAGCAGGATACGCTCACCAGTACCAGCGCCAGCCACAGTCTGGCGATTGCCGACTGGGTTAGCGGTAAAATGAATATGATTTCCTCGTTGCAGCAGGCGGCGCTAACCGACGATCCGGTGCCGGTATTTCGTCAAATGGCGCTGGGCGGCGGCTTTACGAATATCTATGTCGGGTATGCCAGCAAAACAGCAAAATTCTCCGACCCGGCAGGCATACCGCCAGATTTTGATCCGACGTCACGTCCCTGGTATCAACAGGTTGTCAGCGCTGACGCTGCCGTCGTTACGGCCCCCTATGTTGATGCCGGAACCGGCAAGCTGGTGGTAACGTTCGCCGTTCCGGTGAAAGAGAATGGCGAACTGAAAGCGGTGGTCGCCGGTGATGTCGCGATGGATGCCGTCGTAGCGAATGTACACGGTATTCGACCGACGCCCGCCAGCAGCGGTATGTTGCTCGACCAAAACGGAACGCTCATCGCCGCCAACGATCCGGCGCTGACGATGAAACCTTTCGCGCAGGTCGTCAGCGGCGTGGATTTCAATCAGGTAAAAAGCGGACACCCTGTTCAGGCGCTGATCGGCGAGAGCAGTAAAACGCTGCTGGCGACGCCGGTGCAAGGAACCCACTGGTGGCTGGTCGTGGCGTTAGACGAAAAAGAGGCGACCTCCGGTATGCTGGCGCTGCTGAAGGCGTCCACCCTGTCTCTGCTGCTGTTGGTTCTCGCGGGCGGCGCAGTGATGCACCTTCTGGTGGCTCGCCTGATGAAGCGTCTGTCCACGATCCGCGACGCGATGCATGCCATTGCCAACGGGACGAACGATTTGTCTCAGCGTTTGCCGGACAGCGGCACGGACGAAGTCGCGCAAATCGCCAGGGCGTTTAACGGTTTTAGCGATAAGCTGTCCGTGGTGATGGTACAGCTACGCGATGCCAGCGCCTCGGTGAAAATGGCCGCGCAGGAGATTGCCGCCGGTAACCGCGACCTTTCAGGCCGTACCGAGCAGGCCGCCTCCAGCCTGCGTGAAACCGCCAGCGCCGTTGAGCAAATCACCGCATCGGTCGCCCAGTCCACGGAATCTGCCGCCGAAGCCAACGATCAGGCGCAAAAAGCCTCACAGGCCGCCACGCGCGGCGGCGACGTGGTCTCGCAGGCAATCACGACAATGCAATCTATTGAAGGGGCATCGGCGAAAATCGGCGATATCACCAGCGTGATCGACGGCATTGCGTTCCAGACCAATATTCTGGCGCTGAATGCTTCGGTCGAAGCCGCCCGGGCGGGAGAGCAAGGCCGCGGGTTTGCCGTTGTCGCGGGTGAAGTGCGCAACCTTGCCAGCCGCAGCGCGCAGGCGGCAAAAGAGATTAAATCGTTGATCGACTCCACAACCACCAGCGTCGCGACAGGTTCACGTTATGTTCATCTGGCCGGAGAAAGTATGCAGGAGATCCTGTCCAGCATCGGCCATGTCTCCGGCATCATGCATGAAATCAGCATCGCCACCAGTGAACAGATGAAAGGCATTCAGGAAATAAATCACTCCGTGAACCACCTTGATCGCATGGTGCAACAGAACGCTGAACTGGTGGTGCAGTCTGCCGCCGCCGCAGGCGCCTTGCAGAGCCAGGCAGGCGAGCTGGCTGAAACTGCCGGGCATTTCCGAATTTAATCTTATAAGGGCGTGTTTTTGTCGAAAGTTACCACGCCCTTTCAATGATTTTCAGGCATTTTGTCATTTTTGTTTAATGGTTATGCCATTTTTTGATCAAAATCAGCATCCGTGAGCTCACCCTTTGGTGTTATGCAATGAGTGAAATGTGAACAACATCACGCAGCACTTCCGCAAGGGAGTACGTTGTTTTCAAGAACGGGGTGAAAAATGGCATTAGTGAAAGCAAGTTTGAAATTGTTTGGTGGGGATACGGTGATAGTGCGTTGTTCTGAACGCTGCCACATTCATTTAATGAGCGAGAAAAAACACGTCAAAGACACGCAGACCGATATTTTAAGCGTGCAGAACCGTGATAATGCCTGGCTGACCGTACCGTACACCGGAGTCTGGAACGTGCTGATCGACAGCCACAGCCAGTCACTGGAACACTCCATCAGTTATATCGCAGCCTGATGTTTTTGCCCCTGGATTCAGGGGCAACGCTCAGGCAAATCCGGGGTTGAATCCCCTTTCCGGCTGATTCTCGCCTAACAAGCCTCTGACTTTCGCCACCAGATCGTTCAGGCAATCGTCCCGCATCCCCAGTCTGGCAAGCTCCTGTTCCAGCGAGAACAGATATTGCGCGTTGGTGCCCAACGGCCCACTGGCGGCAGCGATCAGCGGCGCGATAATCTGAGCGCGAGTATCCGACTCATACAGCGGGTGTCGCGGGTCCATAATAAACACCAGCGCATTGACCGTCCGGCCATCATCCAGCGCCAGCTGGCACCAGGTGGGAAGATAGCAGCCGGTAATCATTTCCCGCTTCCACAGCAGCGTCAGCTCCTGCTCCAGCGCGTTCTCCGGCAGTTTATAAGCCACGCCAGTAGTTCGCCCGCCCTCTTTCAGCGCCAGCATCCGTCCGGGCTGGCACGCCGTTCCACGCCCTGCCGTCAGACGCAGACAAAACGCCCGGTGCCAGCCGACCAGCGTACCGGTACTGGACTCGTCAAATTCTAACGCCGGATTCCACATCAACGATCCATAACCGAAGATCCACACCGGTCCATCATCGGGCCTACAGGCAAGCGTCGCCGCCAGTGAAGCGGCCCGTTGTTCTGCTGACCAAAGTAGTGATTCTTCAATAGCGCCAAACGCCGTTTTACAATCGGCATTCAGTAAAAAATCACGCGTTAACACCTTACACCTCCGCCACTGCAAACTTCCCTGCAACACTTTTTTGACGCCTTCCGGGCATTTTAACTGCTCATTTTGAAACCACTAACAGGACAATATGCAATTCAATCGCCGCTTGCAAGGCAACAGACACTCAACGCGCATCATTTGCCTGGCCTGGCACGAAGACGATCAGCGCTTTTTATGCCACTTATCATCGCCCCCTTTTTGGTAATCATTTTTGACGGCAGCCCAGGCAACCTTATGCGCGGTCTCCTCCCGGCTGGCGTCGTCACGTCTGTCCGTTTTATCTTTATATTGTTCCCAGGCGCTATTAAACGCCTCTTTATAGATATCCTGCGCGTGCGCAGGCAGCACATTCTGCACGCTTTCCGGCAAATCGCTTTTCGTTTTATAAGGCATTGCTGACTCCTCTTTTTGCTGTAAACCTTTAGTGTGGTCAACAATGTTTTGTCTCGCCAGTCGGGTGCTATTTTACTTTTTATTTGTCACTAACCCACTGTTATTCATATACTCTCTAAACAAGACGTACTTTTTTATTCACTCTGCGGGGAAAAATAGCCCATGCCGTAAAATTACGTAAAAACACAATGATGAAGCCGCGATTTCTGTTATTTTTTACAATCTTTAATACATTTATAATTAAAAACACCTGCGGAGATGGAGAATCATAATGACACACGCACATGAGGCGGTGAAAACCCGCCACAAGGAGACCTCGCTTATTTTCCCGGTTCTGGCACTGGTGGTGCTGTTCTTATGGGGAAGCAGTCAGTCACTACCAGTGGTCATCGGTATTAATATACTTGCCCTTATTGGTATTTTAAGCAGCGCTTTCAGCGTTGTCCGCCATGCGGATGTATTAGCGCACCGACTCGGCGAACCCTACGGTTCCCTGATCTTAAGTCTTTCTGTCGTTATTCTGGAAGTGAGTTTAATTTCCGCATTGATGGCCACCGGCGACGCCGCGCCAACGCTGATGCGCGACACGCTCTATTCAATCATCATGATTGTAACTGGCGGACTGGTCGGTTTTTCTCTGCTGCTTGGCGGTCGTAAATTCGCCACGCAATATATGAACCTGTTTGGCATTAAACAGTATTTAATTGCCCTGTTTCCGCTGGCGATTATCGTACTGGTCTTCCCTATGGCGCTGCCAGGGGCGAATTTTACTACGGCTCAGGCGCTGTTAGTGGCGCTTATTTCCGCCGCGATGTACGGCGTTTTCCTGCTGATTCAGACAAAAACGCACCAGAGTTTATTCGTTTACGAGCATGAAGATGAAAGTGATGACGATGACCCGCACCACGGCAAACCGTCCGCGCACAGCAACATCTGGCACGCTGTATGGCTGATCGTACATCTGATTGCCGTTATCGCCGTGACGAAAATGAACGCCAATCCACTGGAGACACTGTTAACCGAACTGAATGCGCCAGTGGCATTTACCGGTTTCCTCGTGGCCTTGCTGATCCTCTCCCCTGAAGGGCTGGGCGCGCTGAAAGCGGTGTTGAATAACCAGGTACAGCGAGCCATGAACCTGTTCTTTGGTTCGGTACTGGCAACCATCTCCCTGACCGTACCGGTGGTGACGCTGATTGCATGGGCTACCGGAAATGACCTGCTCTTCGGTTTGGGCGCCCCGGAGATGGTGGTAATGGTGGCCTCACTGGTGCTGTGCCACATTTCCTTCTCGACCGGGCGAACCAATGTGTTGAACGGCGCGGCGCATCTGGCTCTGTTTATCGCTTACCTGATGACCATTTTTGCCTGACGGACAAAAAAGCCCGGTAGCGTTTACGCTTTCCGGGCTTACGAAACCGCGTTTATTGTAGGCCGGATACGGCGTCAGACGCCCTCCGGCACACATCATCCCCGCTTAGTGTTCGGTATCCAGCTCGCCGAAGCTTTTCACCAGATCGTCAATCGCTTTAATTTGCTTCAGGAACGGTTCCAGCTTCGCTAACGGCAGCGCGGACGGACCGTCACATTTCGCATGCTCCGGGTCCGGGTGCGCTTCAATGAACAGACCGGCCAGACCTACCGCCATACCGGCGCGCGCCAGTTCGGTAACCTGCGCGCGACGACCGCCAGACGCGGCGCCAAACGGGTCGCGGCACTGCAACGCATGGGTGACGTCGAAAATAACAGGCGAGTTACCGGAAACTTTCTTCATCACGCTAAAGCCCAGCATATCAACAACCAGGTTGTCGTAGCCGAAGTTCGCACCGCGATCGCACAGGATCACTTTATCGTTGCCGCCTTCGTGGAATTTGTCCACGATATTGCCCATCTGACCAGGGCTGACGAACTGCGGTTTTTTCACGTTAATGACCGCGCCGGTTTTTGCCATCGCTTCCACCAGGTCGGTCTGGCGAGCGAGGAATGCCGGAAGCTGAATGACATCCACCACGTCAGCGACAGGCTGCGCCTGACTGGCTTCATGAACGTCGGTGATCACTTTCACACCAAACGTTTGTTTCAGTTCCTGGAAAATCTTCATCCCTTCTTCCAGACCCGGGCCACGGTAAGAGTGAATAGAAGAACGGTTGGCTTTATCAAAAGAGGCTTTGAACACATAAGGAATACCCAGCTTCTGGGTCACGGTTACGTAGTGTTCACAGATACGCATCGCCAGATCGCGTGATTCCAGCACGTTCATACCGCCAAACAGCACAAACGGCAGGTCATTTGCCACGTTGATGTCGCCAATGCTAACCACTTTTTGTTTCATAGGATCGCCTTAACCATGGGTAAAATGTCGATTAATTAATGCAAAACAATTTGCTTGTGCGCAATGGTATTAATCTGCGCACGAATCATTTCGCTGATCGGGTCTTCTGGACACTGTTCAACAAAATAACTTAAATCCGTCAACGCAACATGTTCACACTCCAGTTGCGCATAAATCAGGCCCCGGTCGCGGATCTCGTAAGGGTCTTCCGGGTTAAATTGCAGTAACGCTTCGCTGGCGCGCAACGCCAGTTCCATTTGCCGCTCTTCCATCAAGGAAGATTTCAGCGTATCCAGCAATTTGCGAATGACCTCAGCGTTATCCGCCTCATCCAGATCTTCGTTAAACAGCTCAGCGACCGGGCTAATATTGCCCTTCAGCCAGACTTCCAGCGTATGCTCATCGAGCGTTTCGCCGTTAAATGGGTTGATCAGCCACATTTCCCCCTCCAGCGATTCAATACGCAGAATCAACTGGGTCGGGAAAATGACCGGCACCAATGGGAGACCCAGCCGGTGAGCCAGCCACAATAAGATTGCGCCTAACGATACCGCGCTCCCCTGGCGGTTTTTCAGAACCTGATCGAGCCATAATGCATCAGAAAGACGGTAGACGCCGTGGGTATCTCTGAACCCCCACTCGCCATAAAAAAGTGCCAGCAATTTTTCCAGTTGCTCATCCTGAGACAGGAGCTGGCTAATTTCTTCATGCGCCAGACTGGCCAGACGTTCCAGTTCGTCATAGACCGCTTGCGTCGGAAAATCCAGGCGGATCGATTCCGATGCCAGGATCATCCCATCGCACAGTGGCGCTTTATTAAATTCGAAATCAGCTAACGACCTCATGACTTACCCCAGTAACGGTATTTTTGTGGTGGCGAGTTTAATGATGATGTACAGCACCACCAGCGCCAGCGGGAAGGCGATAACGCGCGCCTGCTGACTGCGCGCCTGACGATAATCAAGCGCAATAAAACCCAAAACGATGTAGATGATAACGCCAAACAACTTCTCAGTCAGCCATGTCCCCTGTTCGGTGAATGGCAGGATGTGCGTTTTTATGATCAACCCCGCTCCGCTAAGCAGCAAAACGGTGTCAATAATCGGCGGGACAACCCGCGTCCAGCGTGCGGATGCCAGCGCATGGCGGGTATAGCGCCACCAGAAACGCAGCACGAACAGGCTAACGGAAAGCGTAACGCTGGTCAGATGGACGCCCAGCAGCAGCGTAAATGTATTCATGGCGCGATCCGCCCAAGCGTGATTCGTTCGTTGTCGCCATAATCACGGCAGGTCTCAACCTGAACGTACCCCGCCTGCGTCAACGCGGTTCTGACCGCCGCCCCTTGCTGCCAGCCGTGCTCCAGCAACAGATACCCCCCCGGCGCCAGCGCATGGCGCGCCTGCGCGATAATGTGCGTGATATCCGCCATGCCGCTATCGTCTGCGACCAGCGCCGACAGCGGTTCAAAACGCACATCGCCCTGCGCGAGATGGGGATCATGAGCATCAATATACGGAGGGTTGCTGACGATCATGTCAAATTGCTGCCCCGGCAACGCCGCGAACCAGTCGCTTTGCAGTATGCGAACATTGTGAATCGCCAGATGTTGCGCATTACGGCCAGCCAGCGCCACGGCGTCTGGCATACGGTCTACCGCCGTGACTTCGCAGTCCGGTCGCTCTGTCGCCAGCGCCAGCGCAATCGCGCCGGTTCCGGTGCCGAGGTCGAGAATCCGACAAGGCGAATCAGGCAGACGCGACAGCGCCTGTTCGACCAGACATTCGGTGTCCGGGCGCGGGATCAGCGTGGCGGGCGAGACAAACAGCGGCAGTGACCAGAACTCGCGCATGCCAGTCAGGTGTGCAACCGGTTCGCCGCGCTGACGACGCGCCAGCAACTGCGCCAGTTGCTCACGCTGCGTGTCGGTCAGTGCCGTTTCGCCAAATGCCAGAATAAAGGTGCGCGCCTTACCGGTAACGTGACCCAGCAAAATCTCGGCATCACGTCGGGGGCTTTCACTCTCCTGTAAGCGGCTTATCGCCTCACGCAACCAGTGCTGGTAATCCATTATTCCTGCTCGGACAACGCCGCCAGTTGGTCGGCCTGATGTTCCTGAACAATCGGCTCAATGAGCATGTCCAGTTTCCCCTCCATCGCCTCATCCAGACGGTAGAGGGTCAGGTTAATACGATGATCCGTCACGCGACCCTGCGGGAAGTTATAGGTACGGTTGCGATCGCTGCGATCGCCGCTGCCTAACAGGTTACGCCGGGTTGAGGCTTCAGCCTGCTGACGCTTCGCCGTTTCTGCGGCATGGATGCGCGCGCCCAGCACCGACAGCGCCTTCGCTTTGTTTTTATGCTGTGAACGTTCGTCCTGGCACTCCACCACGATACCGGTCGGTAAGTGCGTAATACGAATTGCGGAGTCGGTGGTATTAACGTGCTGACCGCCCGCGCCCGAAGAGCGGAAAGTGTCGATACGTAAATCAGCCGGGTTAATATCCGGCAGTTCGGCCTCCGGCAGTTCCGGCATAACGGCGACGGTACAGGCGGACGTGTGGATACGCCCCTGCGATTCGGTCGCCGGAACGCGCTGAACGCGATGGCCGCCGGACTCAAACTTGAGTCGCCCGTAAACGCCATCGCCGCTGATTTTGGCGATGATCTCTTTATAGCCGCCATGCTCGCCTTCACTGGCGCTCATGATCTCTACCCGCCAGCGACGCGCTTCCGCGTAACGGCTGTACATGCGGAACAGATCGCCTGCGAACAGCGCGGCTTCATCGCCGCCCGTTCCGGCGCGCACTTCGAGGAAAACGTTACGTTCGTCATCGGGATCTTTTGGCAGCAGCAGAACCTGCAACTGTTGCTCCAGTTGTTCACCTTTTTCTTTGGCTTCGCGCAGTTCATCCTGCGCCATCTCGCGCATTTCAGGATCGTCGAGCATCATCTGTGCCGTTTCGATATCATCCTGAACCTGTTGCCAGTCCGTAAAACAGCGAGAAACATCGCTTAATTGCGCATACTCACGCGACAGCGCGCGAAAGCGTTCCTGGTCTGCGATGGTTCCCGCATCACCCAACAGCGCCTGAGCTTCTTCATGGCGTTCGTGCAGGGCTTCCAGTTTGGCAACGATAGAAGGCTTCATAGGCGTAAATGCACCCTGTAAAAAATAGATTGGTGTGCTGCTACTCCAGCCCGAGGCTGTCGCGCAGAATATTCAGGCGTTCGTCATCCCCGTCACGGGCGGCCTGTTGAAGAGATTTAGTTGGCGCATGGATCAGGCGGTTGGTCAGTTTCCATGCCAGATCCTGCAAAATGGCTTGCGCGTCGCCGCCCTGTTCAAGGGCTGCCAGCGCTTTAACTGTCAGTTCATCGCGTACATGCTCTGATTGACTACGGTATTCGCGGATGGTCTCGCTGGCGCTTTGCGAGCGCAGCCAGGCCATAAATTCGCTGGCTTCCTGCGCGACAATCGTTTCGGCCTCCACTGCCGCCGCTTTACGCTGCGCCAGGTTATGCGAAATGATGCTTTGCAGGTCATCAACGCTGTACAGATAGGCATTCGCCAGTTTCCCGACTTCCGGCTCCACGTCGCGCGGCACGGCAATGTCCACCAACAGCATCGGCTGGTTACGACGGCTTTTTAACGCGCGCTCCACCATCCCTTTGCCGATAATCGGCAGCGGACTGGCGGTTGAGCTGATAATAATATCGGCTTCCCGCAGACGTTCGTCGATGTCGCTCAACGAAATAACCTCAGCTCCCACTTCATCCGCCAGCACTTGCGCGCGTTCGCGGGTGCGGTTGGCGATGATCATTTTCTGTACTTTATGTTCACGCAGATGGCGCGCGACCAGTTCAATGGTTTCACCCGCCCCGACCAGCAACACCGTCACCGTGGAGAGGGATTCGAAAATCTGACGCGCCAGCGTACAGGCGGCAAAAGCAACGGACACGGCGCTGGCGCCGATGTCTGTTTCGGTGCGTACGCGTTTGGCGACGGAAAACGATTTCTGGAACATGCGTTCCAGCGCGCTGGCATGCAGATGACCTTTTTGCGAATCCGCAAACGCTTTTTTCACCTGACCGAGAATTTGCGGTTCGCCCAGCACCAGCGAGTCCAGCCCGCTGGCGACGCGCATCAGGTGGCTGACGGCGTCGTTGTCCTGGTGCCAGTAGAGGCTATTGCGCAGGTCGTCTTCATTGAGATTATGGTAATCACATAACCAACGAATCAGCGCCTCTTGCAGGTTATCCTGTTCTTCAACGCTGAGATACAACTCCGTACGGTTGCACGTCGACAACACCACGCCGCCCTGCACCATCGGCTGCGCAAGCAGGCTGTCCAACGCCTGATCGAGCGTATCTGGCGAAAACGTTACGCGTTCTCGCAGCGATACAGGTGCCGTTTTATGGTTAATACCGAGCGCTAAAAGGGTCATGTGTGCGGGAATAGTACCAGCGTTGATAAGGTTAGACTGGGTGCATCATACAGGATGCTCGTGGTCAATAAAAGAGACAGCCTCCTTTTGGAGTAATAGCTTACCGTTTAAATTAAGATAACGTGAACGTAGACGATGTACCCGGTCAGCGCTAGCATTAAGGGTTATAACTGCAACCAACCGACGGGTTCAGTTTGTCGGCCTGATAAGCATAGCGCCATCAGGCAATTATCGCATCGTATTACAAGGATTCGTCATCACTATGACCCTGCCTGATTTTCGCCTGATCCGCCTGCTCCCGCTGGCTAGCCTGGTCCTCACCGCCTGTACGATCAATGCGCCGAAAGGTCCTGGCAAAAGTCCCGACTCCCCTCAGTGGCGTCAGCATCAGCAGGATGTGCGCAAGTTGAATCAGTATCAGACGCGTGGCGCGTTTGCTTATATCTCCGACGATCAGAAAGTGTATGCCCGCTTCTTCTGGCAGCAAACCGGCCAGGACCGCTACCGTCTGCTGTTGACCAATCCGCTGGGCAGCACCGAACTGGAGCTGAACGCCCAGCCGGGCAATGTGCAACTGGTCGACAATAAAGGGCAGCGTTACACCGCCGACGACGCCGAAGAGATGATCGGCAAGCTGACCGGGATGCCCATTCCGCTTAACAGCTTACGCCAGTGGATTCTCGGTCTGCCGGGCGACGCCACCGATTACACCCTCGACGACCAGTATCGCCTGAGCGAAGTGAACTACCGCCAGGACGGTAAAAACTGGAAAGTGGTATACAGCGGATACGACAGTAAAACGCAGCCCGCCATGCCGGCAAATATGGAACTCTCTGACGGAGGTCAGCGCATCAAACTGAAGATGGATAACTGGATTGTAAAATGATGACCCACTGGCCATCTCCGGCAAAACTGAATCTGTTTTTATACATCACCGGACAGCGTGCGGACGGTTATCACACATTGCAAACGCTGTTCCAGTTTCTTGATTACGGCGACACGATCGGCATTACGCCACGCGGCGACGGCGAAATTCATCTTTTGACGCCTGTCGAGGGCGTCGAAAATGACGACAATCTGATCGTCCGCGCGGCGCGGTTGCTGATGAAGACAGCGTCCGCCCACGGGCGTTTGCCCGCAGGCAGCGGCGCGGATATCAGCATCGAGAAACGTTTGCCCATGGGCGGCGGTCTGGGTGGCGGCTCGTCCAATGCGGCGACCGTTCTGGTGGCGCTGAATCATCTCTGGCAGTGCGGATTATCGGTCGATGAACTGGCGGAAACAGGCTTAACGCTGGGCGCAGACGTCCCGGTGTTTGTCCGTGGACATGCGGCCTTCGCCGAGGGCGTGGGTGAAATCCTGACGCCGGTAGACCCGCCGGAGAAGTGGTATCTGGTTGCCCACCCTGGAGTAAGCATCCCCACGCCGGTTATTTTCAAGGACCCCGAATTACCGCGCAACACGCCAAAAAGGTCAATAGAAACGTTATTAAAATGTGAATTCGGCAATGATTGCGAGGTTATCGCAAGAAAACGTTTTCGCGAGGTTGATGCGGCGCTTTCCTGGCTGTTAGAATACGCGCCGTCGCGCCTGACTGGTACAGGGGCCTGTGTCTTTGCTGAATTCGATACAGAATCCGCTGCTCGTCAGGTGCTTAAGCAAGCCCCGGAATGGCTCAATGCGTTTGTGGCGAAGGGTGTCAACCTCTCTCCATTGCAAAAAGCCATGCTTTAAGCCGGGCAAGCTGAGTTTCGGTGACAACGTCACCCTGTTCCAGACGTTGCATCGCGCTCTTTAATACACCGCCTGGATAGGATATTGCCTGGCCCGCACAGTTTTCGGCAGATTCTATCCACCAATGGACGCATGCCTGAGGTTCTTCTCGTGCCTGATATGAAGCTTTTTGCTGGTAACGCCACCCCGGAACTAGCACAACGTATTGCCAACCGCCTGTACACTTCTCTCGGCGACGCCGCTGTAGGTCGCTTTAGCGACGGCGAAGTCAGCGTACAAATTAACGAAAATGTACGCGGTGGTGATATTTTCATCATCCAGTCCACTTGTGCCCCTACTAACGACAACCTGATGGAATTGGTTGTTATGGTCGATGCGCTGCGCCGTGCTTCCGCAGGCCGTATCACCGCCGTTATCCCTTACTTTGGCTATGCGCGTCAGGACCGTCGTGTACGTTCCGCTCGTGTACCGATTACCGCAAAAGTCGTCGCTGACTTCCTGTCCAGCGTTGGCGTTGACCGCGTTCTCACCGTTGACCTGCATGCTGAACAGATCCAGGGCTTCTTTGACGTTCCGGTTGATAACGTATTCGGTAGCCCAATTCTGTTAGAAGATATGCTGCAACTGAACCTGGATAACCCGATTGTGGTTTCTCCAGATATCGGTGGCGTTGTGCGTGCCCGCGCTATCGCTAAGCTGCTGAACGATACCGATATGGCGATCATCGACAAACGCCGTCCGCGCGCTAACGTTTCTCAGGTGATGCACATCATCGGTGACGTTGCCGGCCGCGACTGCGTACTGGTTGATGATATGATCGATACCGGTGGTACGCTGTGCAAAGCAGCAGAAGCACTGAAAGAACGTGGTGCCAAACGCGTATTCGCCTACGCGACTCACCCGATTTTCTCAGGCAATGCGGCAAACAACCTGCGCAATTCGGTGATTGATGAAGTCGTTGTCTGTGACACCATTCCACTGACCGACGAAATTAAAGCACTGCCGAACGTGCGCACGTTGACACTGTCGGGTATGCTGGCCGAAGCGATTCGTCGTATCAGCAACGAAGAATCCATTTCAGCTATGTTCGAACATTAATAGAACCCGGCTAAAAAACCCGCTGCGGCGGGTTTTTTTGTCTGTAACTCTTATTTGTATGACCAATGCCTCCTTCACCTGCCATTTAGTTGACAGATGATGCGCTCATGGATGAAACATTATTGTGAACAGAATATTTTCCTCACATGTGATGCCTTTCCGCGCCCTCATCGACGCTTGCTGGAAAGAAAAATATACCGCCTCACGGTTCACCCGTGATGTGATTGCCGGGGTAACCGTCGGGATCATCGCTATCCCGCTGGCGATGGCGCTGGCAATTGGCAGTGGTGTTGCACCGCAGTACGGTCTTTATACGTCCGCTGTGGCGGGGATTGTTATTGCCTTAACCGGCGGGTCGCGCTTCAGCGTCTCCGGCCCGACCGCCGCATTTGTCGTTATTCTCTACCCGGTATCGCAACAATTCGGGCTGGCAGGTCTGCTGGTCGCCACCCTCATGTCCGGGGTGTTCCTGATCCTCTTCGGCCTCGCGCGTTTTGGCCGCCTGATCGAATACATTCCCGTATCGGTCACGTTAGGTTTTACATCAGGGATCGGCATCACCATCGGGACAATGCAGATTAAAGATTTTCTCGGTCTGCAAATGGCCCATGTGCCGGAGCATTACCTACAAAAAGTCGGGGCGCTGGTTATGGCGTTGCCGACCATTAATCCGGGCGATGCTGCTATTGGCGTGGTGACGCTCGGTATGCTGATGTTCTGGCCGCGTCTGGGGATTCGTCTGCCGGGCCATCTTCCGGCGCTGCTGGCGGGCTGCGCCGTTATGGCCGTGGTTAATCTGCTGGGTGGTCATGTGGCGACGATTGGTTCACAGTTCCACTATGTGCTGGCCGATGGTTCGCAGGGCAACGGCATTCCTCAGCTGCTGCCGCAGCTGGTATTGCCGTGGAATCTCCCGGATTCAGATTTCACGCTAAGCTGGGATTCATTGCGGGCGTTATTGCCAGCCGCTTTCTCGATGGCGATGCTGGGGGCGATTGAATCCCTGCTGTGCGCGGTCGTGCTCGACGGCATGACGGGCACCAAACACAAAGCAAACAGCGAACTGATCGGCCAGGGGCTGGGGAATATCGTGGCGCCGTTCTTTGGCGGGATCACCGCGACGGCGGCGATCGCCCGTTCTGCGGCAAACGTGCGCGCAGGCGCGACCTCGCCCATTTCCGCCGTTATCCACGCAATTCTGGTCATCCTCGCCCTCCTCGCGCTGGCTCCCCTGTTGTCATGGCTGCCGCTTTCCGCCATGGCCGCGCTGCTGCTGATGGTTGCGTGGAACATGAGTGAAGCCCATAAGGTGGTCGATTTACTGCGACATGCGCCCAAAGACGACATCATCGTGATGATGATGTGTATGTCGCTGACGGTGCTCTTCGATATGGTGATTGCGATCAGCGTCGGGATTGTCCTGGCCTCCCTGCTGTTTATGCGCCGTATTGCCCGTATGACGCGCCTCGCGGCGGTAAACATCACGGTTCCCGATGATGTGCTGGTATTACGCGTTATCGGGCCGCTCTTTTTCGCCGCCGCGGAAGGGTTATTTACCGACCTCGAATCACGCATTGAGGGTAAACACATCGTGGTGCTGAAGTGGGACGCCGTTCCGGTGCTGGATGCCGGTGGTCTGGACGCCTTCCAGCGCTTTGTGAAGCGTTTGCCGGAAGGCTGTGAACTGCGCGTCAGTAACGTGGAATTCCAGCCGCTGCGCACCATGGCCCGCGCCGGTATCAAACCCATTCCAGGTCGTCTGGCATTCTTCCCGAACAAAGATGCCGCGCTGGCGGATATCTAATCCCGGCTGCCGGTCTGTACCTCAACAGACCGGCAAGTTTTCTTGTTGAAAACTGGTTTTCTGCGTCTGGCTTGTTATTATCGTTTTCCTGATATTTGTTAGCGATAACCGATATGAAACCGACCTCTCCGTTTGTTTTTCGTGAAATAACGCGGGACGATATTCCTGCCGTACAGTCCTTTATTATTCGGCATCTTAATCTTTATTTTAATGCCGGCAGAGCATTACCCACTGCGAGTGACGACGTATTCGACCTCCGGGGAAATTATCTTGAGCGGGAAAGAAACCAATTGTTCGGCGTCTGGAATGAACAACAGCAGATAATTGGGACGCTGGCGATATGTCAGTACGATGACAGAATAGAGATGTTGCACGGTCGTTATAATTTACCGGAGACAGCTGAGATTTGTCGCTGCTATGTCGATCAGCATTATCGCAGGCAAGGTATTGGCAGCCAACTGGTCTCGCTGGCTGAACAATTTTGCGATCAGCAACGCTATAAAATATTATATTTGCACACCCATCATTTTTTACCCGGCGGGTATCAATTCTGGCGGCGAAATCTGTTTAACGTCTTCATGGATGTGGGCGACGAGTGGCAGATCGTGCATATGGAAAAACCGTGTAAATATATTGTTACCAGCGACAATATTGATAACATTCACTATTTATAATAACGCCTTCTTTCTCATCGCGATTAATTGATCAACGTCAATCAATTCTCATTTGCCTTTCCGTTATTACTTGCGGTTGCAATAATCACCACTCCAACAAAAACACAACCATTTGAATTTAAATTAATTAATATAAAAATCACCATAAAGTATGATGTTTTTGTTCTTTTTTCATACGGTTGACGAGGTTATTGATTGCCGATACAGTCGCCAGTGACAGTATTCATAACACAGCCGTTGTTTTGAAAGGAATATGGTGCGGATTATTTTAATCTCATTCCATAGCTGCCCCCGCAACTGTAGGCGGATACCGAATATCTGCGTGTGGTTATTGTAACCACCGGTCACTGTAAAGATTTGCTTTATGGGAAGGCCGATATTCTGATTACCGCGAGCCAGGAGACCTGCTGTCAGGGTTGTACACATTGAGTGGACGGGATGGTCCATGGGATGATTTATTTGGCATAAATACCATTATGAATTGATGAGCCTATTCCTGCTGAGATTTTGCATTCTCATAATTTCATCATTCAATGTCATCTATCGTCATGTACCTGTCCCGATATATGGAACCAAATAAACCATGACCAGACGTTCAGATTCTGGCATGTACAGGACGATAACAATGTACGCAGACTTTACTTTACCTCATAAAAAATACCTTCTGGCTGTGGCTGGCGCAGCGTTATTATTCACATCAGGATTGACTCATGCGGCAAAAACAGTCTATCCGTTGACGATTAAAAACTGCGGCCGCGATATTACCTTCAATAAAGCCCCGGAACGCGTTGCCACGGTCGGGCAAAACAGCACTGAAATTCTTTATTCCCTGGGGCTGGCCGAGCGCGTTGTCGGCACATCGCTGTGGTTCGGTCCCGTCCCGGATGCTTACAAAGCGGCAAATGAAAAAGTGGCCGTGATTGCGCAGAACATCCCCAGCTTTGAAGGCATTATTGCCAAAAAACCGGATTTGGTCGCCAGTCAGTTTGAATGGCAAATTGGACCTGCCGGAACCGTCGCCTCTTACGAGCAGTTTAGCGAGTTGAACGTGCCGGTATATACCGCGCCTGCGGACTGCGCTAAAGACAACGAAGACGGTGGAGACGGTGTACGTAAAGGCATGTTTGATATTGCTATGGTTTATCAGGAAGTCTCCGATCTGGCGAAAATTTTTGACGTGCAGGACAAAGGCGATGAATTGATCGCCAGTCTGAAGGCCCGTGAAGCTGCCGCCAAAAACAAAATTGCCGGAATGGATAAGAACGTCTCCGCCGTATTCTGGTTTTCCAGCGCCGACCTGCAACTGGACCCCTATGTGGCCGGGAAATTTGGCCCTGCCGCATGGATCGCCCAAACGCTGGGGGTGAAAAATGTGATTGATTCTACTGAAGAGTGGCCAACCGTTGGCTGGGAAACCATCGCGAAAGCCAGCCCGTCCGTCATTGTTCTCGGTGAAATGAGCCGCCGTCGTTTCCCGGCAGATGACTGGCAGGTCAAACTGGAATATCTCAAGTCCGACCCCGTGACTAAACTCATCCCCGCCGTGAAGGAGAACCATCTGCCAGTGGTGGATGTGCAAACAATGAACGCCGGCATCAGAACGATAGATGGCGTCGAAAAACTCGCAGATGCGTTGGTTGAATACGGTCTGGCGCATCCGAAAACGGCTCAATAATCTTTATGTCGCGCTATGTCTTACCGGGCATAGCGCGCCTCTGGTATTCAGGATTGCAGGTAGATGATGAGCGAAACTCGCAGGACGCGTCGCGCTGTCGGCCAGTTAACGATAAGAATCGGGGGACACGCCCTTTGGGTCAGCGTGTTAATGGGCTGCGTTCTACTGGCGGGGATCTCCATTGGCGAGACGTTTATCCCCTGGCAGCATGTCATCCATACGCTTTCTAACCAGTTCTTTGATACGCGCTATGCCGTTGATGCGCTGGATGCGGGCATTATCTGGAACTATCGCCTGACGCGGGCGTTGGTTTCTGCCTGTTGTGGCGCATGTCTGGCGGTTTCCGGCGTCGTATTGCAGTCATTGCTACGAAACGCGCTGGCAGAGCCTTATCTACTGGGGATCTCTGCCGGCGCCTCGACCGGCGCTGTTCTGATCGCCTTAACAGGGATTGGCGCTGGGATCGTCAGCATGTCGTTCGGGGCTTTTATTGGGGCGTTAACGGCTTTTCTTTTCGTGGCGTTACTGGCGATCGCCGCCGGGGGGAGACAGGGAAGCGCCACCACACAAATCATCCTGGCCGGGATCGCCAGTTCACAGTTATTTAATGCCCTCACCTCGCTAATCATCACTCGTTCTGCGAATGCGGAACAGGCTCGTGGGATTATGTTCTGGCTGCTGGGCAATCTGAGCGGCGTTCGCTGGCCAGATGTCGTTTTGGCCGTCCCTACCGCGCTGGTCGGTGTGGCGTTATGTTTTTGTTACGCCCGTCATCTGGATGCTTTTTCGTTTGGCGCAGAGTCCGCAGCGTCACTTGGCATCCCGGTAAAACGCACGCGCGGAGTCCTGATTGCCGCCGTTACCGGGATGACGGCAATTATGGTCTCCATTGTCGGGGCGATTGGTTTTGTCGGCCTGGTGATCCCTCATGCCGCCCGCCTGCTGGTGGGTAATCAACACCATCGATTGCTGCCGGTCAGCGCCATGATCGGCGCCATTTTTCTCATTATCGCCGACGTAATCTCCAGAACATTACTTCCCGGGCAGGTGTTACCCATCGGGGTGATTACGGCGCTTGTAGGCGCACCTGCGTTTTCCATCATTTTGATCAGAGGAAACCAGACAAAATGACGGTAAATTCTGCTCTCGCCGCTCCACGCTATCCTTCTGCAACAGTCCGAAACCTGGTGCAGGCGCAGCAACTGCACTGGGAAGTAAAAGGCAAAGCCATCGTCAGCGACGTCTCTTTTCACGTCGCGCCCGGTGAGTTTGTCGGCATTATCGGCCCCAATGGCTCAGGCAAAACATCACTGATCTCATTGCTTGCCGGTTTACTGAAACCCTCGTCAGGCAGCGTAACGCTGGAGAATAAAAATATTCGCCATTACTCACGCCGCCATTTAGCGCAAAAAGTGGCGCTGGTGGAACAACAAGCGGAAACCAGTGAACGTCTCACCGCATTGCAGGCTGTCTCTCTGGGGCGCACCCCGTGGTTGAGTCTGCTCTCGCCCTGGTCTAAACAAGATGACGATATTGTCCAGACCATGCTGGAGAAGGTAGATCTACAGCGCGTACAAAATCGCTGCTGGAATACCTTTTCTGGCGGGGAAAAACAGCGTCTGCATATCGCCCGGGCCCTGGCGCAGCAACCGAAAGTGCTGCTGATGGATGAACCCACGAACCATCTCGACATTCAACATCAGATAGGTCTGCTTAATCTGGTGAAACGCCAGAAGCTCACCGTCATTGCGGCTCTGCACGACCTGAACCATGCCGCCATGTTCTGCGACCGCATTCTCGTAATGAAAGCGGGTCAACTGGCGATGCAGGGCAGCCCTGCAACCATTTTTACGCCTGAAAACCTCAGCCAGTGGTTTGGCATTAATGCCATCGTTGAGCAGGCGCCGGATGGATTGAGCTGCTTCATCCGCTACCAACGACCGGAATAAACACCTAAGGGAGAACCCATGAAATTGATTAAGCAAAGCCTGAGCATGTTATGTCTGTTAGCGCTGACCACCACGACTTTCGCTCAGACCCACGAAGTGCTGATGAAAAACAGAGGCGCGGGCGGCCCGATGGTATATGAACCGGATTATCTGGCGATTCAGCCAGGCGACACCGTGAAGTTTATTCGCAAGCATAAGAGCCATAACGCTGCGTCAATCGCAGAGCTTTCGCCAGCAGGCTACCCCGGATTTGTCGGCAAGATTGATGAGGAAATTGAGGTCAAGTACGACAAACCTGGATTTTACGGTATTAAATGCACCCCGCATTACGCGCAAGGGATGGTGATGCTCATTAAAGTGGGTGATGCAACCCTGCCTGACAGCTATCGAACCTTTAAGGCGCCGGGGATCGCGGATAAGCGTTTCCAGGACATTTATACACGCATTGAGAAACAGTAATCCAGATACGCGAAAATGGTGGGGGCGCACGGTGGCGGATAAAAAACAGGGCAATGAAGATGTTCAGGTACAGCGGCGAGAATGCCTGTGTAAACTCACAAAATTTGTCGGGGCTGCGGGTGTCACCGCCGCCGTCTGGCCGCTCATCTCCGCACTGGGGCCGGATGATAAAACCGTAGCGGAAAACGAACCTGTCGATGTCCCTCTCGCCGGGGTTGCCGTCGGCCAGACGGTGAAAAGGGTCTGGCAGGGAAAGCTTATCCTTATTCATCACCGTACCCCGGAGGAAATTCGCTCAGCGCAGCAGGCGGATGTCCATCGTTTTATCGATCCGCAGGCTGACGGCGAACGTATCAAGACAGAGTATCCGCAGTGGCTGGTCATTCAAGGTTACTGCCCCCACGCAGGCTGTGTGCCCAATGCCAAACCCGGTGGGCAAGGCTGGGTATGCCCTTGTCATGGCTCGGAGTTTGACACTTCAGGGCGCGTCACGCGGGGGCCCGCTACGGCAAATCTCGCAATCCCCGATTACGCGTTTCATCCTGATGGCCTGACTGTGCGTATTGGCGCGAAGGAAGTCTGAAATGGCGGCAGAACATCTATCCGTACCCCGACGAGAACGAGTGTGGCGTATTCCCTTCCCTCGTACGGTCGCAGGCGTCTGGGTTTTTGCCGTCGGGATCATTCTGCTGGTGATGCTCGGAGTACAAATCCTTTCTGGTCTCGTTCTGGCGATGTTTTATGTACCCACGGAAGGGCTGGCCTTTGATTCAATCATTCATATTATGCGATCCGTGAGACACGGCGAACTGGTGCGCAACGCGCATTCTATTGGCGCATCGCTATTTTTCTTCGCCTGTTACCTGCACATCTTCCGCGCCATGTATTACAACGTGTACCGAAAGCCTTATCTCAAAATGTGGATGATAAGCGTGACGTTATACGTGTTACTGATGATCACCGCATTTCTGGGATATAGCCTGATTTGGGGGCAAAAGAGCTACTGGGCCGCTACCGTTATTACCGGATTCACTCGTGCGATCCCGTGGGTGGGAGATACGTTGTATTCGTTTTTAGTCGGCGGCTATGCACCAGGAACACCCACATTAGGCCGTTTTTATGTGCTTCATTTTATTATCCCCTTCGTCATTGTCGGGGGAACGATATGGCATATCCGCACCGTGCAGTCCGCATTTGCGCAGGCAATGAAAAAGACATTTACGCAAAGCGAGTCCCGGAAACTGTTTTTCGATTATAAAATCACCGACAGTGATGCCATCAAGCTCACTCTTTTCATGATGCTGTTCGCCTGGTTTTTATTCTTTGCCCCGCACTATCTCAGCAGCGCCGACAATTTTATCCCGGCAGATCCCACCGTAACGCCCGCTGTCGTGGCGCCTGAGTGGTATTTTTTGCCGTTCTTTTCCATTTTGCGCTGCTTCCCAAACGAACTTCTCGGGATAGTCGCCATGTGTGCTTCAGTGCTGATTTTTTATTTTCTCCCCTGGCTCGACACTTCACGCGCCCGCTTTCGCAATTACAGCAAGCTCGTTAAATGTGGTTTTTGGCTCTGGGTTGCTAATGCATTCTTTTTAGGATGGCTGGGTTCAAAAGCGCTGGTCGGCCCCGACCTGCCTGACGGTTTCAGTAATGAAGAGGGCTGGATACGCGCGGCATCGCAACTTTCAACGCTGGTTTACTTCGGATGGTTTGTCATCGTACTGCCCTGCCGACGTTTTCTGGAAAAGCAGGATTAACCGCCATGAAGGGATTAGTAAGATATAGCGTTTTATGGCTGTGCATTCTGGGCGCCAGCGCTGTCTGTGCGCAAGAGACGCCACCTCGCCAGGCGTGGAGTTTTAGCGGCATAACGGGCCACTATGATAAAGAACAACTGCGGCGCGGTTTACAGGTCTACGAAGAGAAATGCCGCGCCTGCCACGGGATGGTTCATCTTAATTTTCGCACCCTGACAAAGCCAGGCGGGCCCGAACTCTCGCTCACAGAGGCAAAGCGTCTTGCCAGCGGCTACGTCTTTCCCGACATTCAGGATGATGGTCAACCCGGCGAGCGGGAAGGCAATCTCAATGATACGTTTGTCTCACCCTACCTTAACGATCAGGAAGCAAGATATCTTAATAATGGCGCCCTTCCCGTCGATTTAACCTATATCGTTCGCGCCAGAACGTACGACCGGGGGTTCCCGCAATTTCTGTTCGATGCCTTCTTGCCCTATACCGATCAGGGGGCGGATTACGTCTATGCCTTGTTGACCGGTTATCTGCCTGACGACCCGGAAATGAAGGCAAACCGATACGTTCCCGGCGGCATAATTAACATGCCGAAGCCGTTGTCTGATGGGGAGATCACCAGGTCAGAAAAGGACGATATACCAGAAACCGAAGAGCAGTACGCGCGAGACGTTACGGCTTTTCTGGCATGGGCTGCCGATCCGGCGCTTGAACAGCGAAAGCATCAGGGCCATTACGTAATGAGTTATCTGGTCATTATGCTGGCATTGCTGCTGATTTTACGCCGATTAAAGAAACGCTCGTCAGAAAAAACGAGTGAGAATGGTTAAGACAATGACCAGTCAGTTCAACGCTGACTGGTCTTAAACCGACGCGATACCTTAGCTGTGACGGCGATTGTCGTTACGGCGGCAACGTTTGTCGTAGTGGCGAACCCACCAGTAACGATCGCTCACCTGTTCATGCCCACCTACGCGGGCGCCTGCCAGCCAGAGAATGGCACCGACAAAGATGCTCAGCACCGCACCATGTGCAAAAAATTGTGGCAGGTTAAACTGCGGTAACTGGTTTAAAATAGAATAACCAACACCAACCACCATGACCACTAACCCCAACCCCATGAGCACGTTACCGAGTAACGAAGCGTTTTTGCGTTTCATATGTCACCTCCGGAACTTTTGGGTTGTTTCAGGGAATACCCCTAATCCTTATGTGTAAAGTATAGACAACACTGTGCTTTATGAGTGCGTGGGCGATCACAATTACAACCTGTTATTCAACAAAACTTTACAAATAACCCTCTGAACAGCTTGACTTTCCAATAGTTCAAACAGGCAATTATTCAGCTTCCGGCGCAATCCACGCTGTTTTTTGTCAAGCGCGGCCGCAGACAGTAAACTACGCGCCAGTTATAGACACACTCAGGACAAAAAACGTGACGATTAAATTGATTGTCGGCCTGGCGAACCCCGGCGCAGAATACGCGGCGACACGCCACAATGCGGGCGCATGGTACGTCGATTTACTGGCAGAGCGACTACGCGCGCCTCTGCGTGAAGAGCCGAAATTCTTCGGTTACACCTCCAGAGTGCCCCTCGAAGGGGAAGATGTTCGCCTGCTGGTACCGACCACGTTTATGAATCTGAGCGGTAAAGCCGTCGGCGCGATGGCCAGTTTTTACCGCATCATGCCCGATGAGATTCTGGTTGCCCACGACGAACTGGATCTCCCCCCTGGCGTCGCGAAATTTAAGTTAGGCGGCGGACACGGTGGTCATAATGGCCTGAAAGACATCATCAACAAACTGGGTAATAACCCTAACTTTCATCGCTTACGTGTCGGAATTGGTCATCCGGGCGATAAAAATAAAGTTGTCGGTTTTGTTCTGGGTAAACCGCCGGTGTCGGAACAAAAGTTAATTGACGACGCCATTGACGAAGCGGCGCGTTGTACTGAAGTCTGGTTCAAAGAAGGGTTAACCAAAGCGACGAACCGATTACATGCCTTTAAAGCACAATAAGCAGTGATGTGCGGCATTTTTGCCGCGCGCTGTGTATAATAGGCAAAGTTGTTTACTTTTCTACAATCTGTTTTCTGCAACAGGTTGATTATCAAGATATTAAGGTGATTTAAATCATGGGATTCAAATGCGGTATCGTTGGTTTGCCCAACGTCGGGAAATCCACCCTGTTCAACGCCCTGACTAAAGCCGGTATTGAAGCGGCAAACTTCCCGTTCTGCACCATCGAGCCAAATACCGGTGTAGTGCCGATGCCCGATCCGCGTCTGGACAAACTGGCTGAGATTGTCAAGCCGCAGCGCATTCTCCCTACCACTATGGAGTTCGTCGACATTGCCGGTCTGGTAAAAGGCGCGTCGAAAGGCGAAGGCCTGGGTAACCAGTTCCTGACAAACATCCGTGAAACCGAAGCGATTGGTCACGTAGTACGCTGCTTTGAAAACGACAACATCATCCACGTTGCGGGGAAAGTAAACCCGGCGGAAGATATTGACGTTATCAACACCGAGCTGGCGCTGTCCGACCTTGATACCTGTGAACGCGCCATTCACCGCGTGCAGAAGAAAGCCAAAGGCGGCGATAAAGACGCGAAAGCTGAGCTGGCCGCGCTGGAAAAATGCCTGCCGCACCTGGAAAACGCCGGCATGCTGCGCTCACTGGATCTGACAGACGAAGATAAAGCGGCGATCCGCTATCTGAGCTTCCTGACGCTGAAGCCGACCATGTATATCGCTAACGTCAACGAAGATGGCTTCGAAAATAACCCGTACCTGGATCAGGTTCGCGCCATTGCCGATGCAGAAGGCTCTGTCGTGGTTCCGGTTTGTGCCGCTATCGAGGCCGACATCGCAGAACTCGACGATGCTGACCGTGACGAGTTTATGGCTGAGCTGGGTATTGAAGAACCGGGTCTCAACCGCGTAATTCGTGCGGGCTACAAGCTGCTGAATCTGCAAACTTATTTTACCGCTGGCGTGAAAGAAGTACGCGCGTGGACGATTCCTGTCGGCGCAACCGCACCGCAGGCTGCGGGTAAAATTCACACTGATTTTGAGAAAGGCTTTATTCGTGCGCAGACCATCGCTTTCGACGACTTCATCACGTACAAAGGTGAACAAGGCGCGAAAGAAGCCGGTAAGATGCGTGCGGAAGGCAAAGACTACATCGTTAAAGACGGCGATGTGATGAACTTCTTGTTCAACGTCTAATTGTTGCCTTATGAGGTTTCAATAAACCTCGTAAAGTCCACAAAAACCCATAAAATCCACGCAATTGCGTGGATTTTTTATTTAAAGCGTATCCGTTGATATCATGGAAGCGCGATCGGAACTGAGTATAGCGGTGGTATAATCTGAATAGCCACCCATTTTGTAGACGCCTTAAGTGGTTGTAGTTATAAATTATCCTTTGTATGAGGCTTCTTGTCCGCAATGACAGGCGGAAGTCGGCTAAAAACGATATTACATGTTATTTGATCATATCCAGAATGTCTTGAGCCTTTTGAAATAGCTCGTCATAAGTGACAATCTCAACGTTTGTCATACTATTTCTGAATAGCTCAAATGATTTGTATTGACTATTATTTTTAAGCTCCGACTCAAGTGTACCAATAACAATTAAGCATTTAGGATTGAATGCCGAAAATGAATCACCTCCGTTACCTTCACTTAGTTTGAAATATTCCTTCATTAATTGGTCTTTATAATTTAACACCTGAACAAACGCCCCAGATAGTTCTTCGCTAATTGAATAGGCATTAGTTCTATATCTTCTCCCCAGTAATATCGTCTTTGGGGTCTTTATTTCGACCAATACTATATTTCCAGTCAGCCTGCTTGCGTAGATAAAATCGACAAGATTACCACCCGAATTGTTTATCGATTTTCCACCAACATAGCATTTACTGCCTAACTGAAACATACTTTGTGGAAATATCTGTGATAATACAGCAGGACATTTTTGTAGAAGAGTTTGCCAGAATTCCTCGGATGCATTTTCACGATTTACTTTCCAGACACCTATTGCTTCCTCTAAAGAGATTTCGACCTGCTCATCCAGCTTGACCTCTGCTACACACTTAGAGGCAGACACTATTTCTGATATTTTATTTAAATGTTCTTTCCTAGCCTTTCTTAGCCACTCAGCCGAATATATTTCCGGCTGCCTGTCAATAATCGCATGATGATTCGGGCACAACAGAAGATAGTTTTCTGTTTGAAGTAGTTGGTCTGCATTTGTAGAAGGGTTGTATCTTGGCCCGTGAGAGTGAATGGCTTCAATCGAAGCTATTTCCCCAATAAATGATGAGTCCTGAAGCATGAGGTTTTGATCACAACCTGGAAACGAGCATCGATAGCCGCTCAATATAGCTACCTGCCGCTTCACGCTAGCGGAGAGATAACGTCTTACCTTTCTCTCAAAGGTTACTTTTTCCGCCTCAAATTCCATTAGCACAATCTCAACTTTAGCAGTGTATTTTATTTATCCTGACGCGCATCTTGCAGATGCGTACAGCATATTCGAGTATCTTTACCTGCATCATACGATTTTGTCAGTAGATTTCCACTCACCGTTTTTGAGTGAAGATTCTCCGCAATGAGCGACAACATCTGGTCGCCAGCTGCGCTCAGCCGCTGTCGACTCATCATTGCCCTTTGCACTAAACATAAATCTGCCCGAAATGGGTGTTCATGAACGGAAGCTTTACTCATCATTGACCAATAGGAAAAAGTTGATCAACCAAGTAACACAGGTAAGATATATCTAATCCGAATCATTAAGAAGCACTATGCAAGTGAGGGTCCTATGGGGATTCCAGGAAATTATTACCTTAAGGGTTATATAGATGACTCCAGGTCAGGCTACATCGAGACGCTCTTTCAGGCAACATTCTCTGGCACAGAAGAAGTTGTTGCATCCTGCCCCCTTTTACCCGAAGAAGTTTTTCTCTTGGTCGAACGGCTTTACTGGACCTCGATTGATGGCGACACGATTTATAAAAACGATGACAGCGGTACTAAATTAATTCTAAAATATCCTTTTTCACGATTTTGGGATGTTATTACAAATAACTTTGCTATAGCACAATATTCTGAGCATTACGGGCTTTCTTTTCAGCTAAATTTGAGAGAGAAACTCAATCTCGATAACCTGCGATTCCCTCATTTCATCCGCATCACACTGCCGGGAAACTCGATTGGTGACGAATTTAACAAAATAAAAACACGCCCTCATCATGCTGGTATTGATCATTTCGAATGCCGCTCAGATATAATTTCTCATGCTACATATGTAGAAGGAATGTTGTACAAAATAATAATTAATAGTGGACTGTCAGTAACCGGGTCCATTGATGAAATGACATTTAATGAGAAAATAGTATTTTGCAGAAATAACAAGCTACTCAAGATGAAACTTATTAATATAGTCTGGCTTTTGAAAAATTTAAGAAATGAGGCAGCCCATCAATTTTCCTTTGAAATTGATGACTCTTCAGAAAGTCATCTAGAAATAAAACCCGTCAGCGAAAAACTGTTAGTCGGGATAAAAGAGTTTGTTAAAACCTGCGAGAAGCGATATGGTTTGACAGCAGCTAAGATACATCGCTTTGATAATAGCTTTCGAATGCTTGCGGGAGAGCTAAATGAAGCAGCTAACCTTACCCAGGTCATTACTCTGGGAAAGCAGTTCCCGGTCGAACTATCTAGTTATTTTTACGGATAATGGAAACTACAAATTATCAACGCTAGCAGAGAATTCAGAACCGAGTATGAGTCAATCTAAGATATCCGGCCATCCCCGTTGATAATGGTTAGCGAACTCCCTTCAATGTTGGCATGGTTAAATGTTCGCTCAAGGGAATTGTGGTTTTCAGGGATCTGAGCTTTTGACCCATAACGTATCTTCGTGAAAGAGTCACCTTTCACGAATAACAAAAATCCACGCCAAAGCGTGGATTTTTTTCATAACGCTGCACTTCACATTAATAACCAGCCGCTGACTAACGGGCAATCTCACCCGACTACCCCTGCTCTGCCGCTATTAAATAGGGCGCAATGCTCGCTAATTTCTCCCGGGTTTCCGTCAGTTCGCGTTCCGGCGTAGATTGCGCGATGATCCCCGCCCCCGCCTGTATCCAGCAGCGTTGGCTGTCCTGAAATACGGAACGCAGAACCAGCGCCGCATCGAAGCGCGTATCGTCCAGCAGCAGGATTGCGCCGGAATAAAGCTCTCGCGGCGTATTCTCAATTTGCATAATCGCGTTCAGAGCAGCGTTTTTAGGGATGCCTGAGGCGGTAATCGACGGAAACAATACAGTAAACGCATCCCAGGCATCCTTGTTTTCCGCAAGCTGACCGCTCACGCCAGACCCCAGATGCTGAACGCTGCCGCGCTGGCGAACCGACATTAAATCTTCAACCACCACGCTGCCCGGCTGGCAAACGGCCTCCAGTTCAGCAATAGCTTCTTTGACAGAAAGGATATGCTCAAGCACCTCTTTACTGTCGTGCAGCAGTTCTGCCTCTTTCGCCTTATTATGCTCCGGGTTTCCCATGCGATCGCGGGTGCCCGCAAGCGGTTCAGTGACCACTTTATTGCCCGTCACTGACATCACCAGTTCCGGGCTAAAGCCCAGCGCTTCGCGTCCTTCCTGACGGAACATAAACGAGCGCACAGGCGTGTTTGCCTGCCGCCCGTATAACAGCGTGGCAGGCATATCAATCCGCGATGGCAGGGGAATGGCGCGCGAGACAATCACTTTGACATACTCGCCACGGCGGATCTCCGCAACGGCGCGTACAACCTGTTGTTTATACGCCTCACCATTGAGGGCGGTATCCACCGCCAGTGGTGCGTTCTGCGTCGTTGTACCGGCCTCTTTTACCCACTCGCACAGACGTCGGCACCCGTCGGCGGAGTCCGCATAAACGGTGACATTTCCCTTTTCAAAAATAAGTTCTTCACGGGGAACGGTTAACGTCAGCAGCGGCCACTCCCCGGCGTCAAAGGTAATCCCCCGCGCATGCGCCGCAAAGTTGAACCCGACCTGTCCATATACCCGACGTCCTTTCACCTGAGGATGCGCCATAAAACGACGCGCGCAGTCGGCAATGGAATCCACCGCCCATTTTTGCTCCCCGGCATCATCAATAAATGTCGCCTGCGTTCCATCGGCATTAATGTGCAACCGTGCCTGGCACCCTTTGCCTAAATACCAACAGGGTTGACGCTCATAGACATAACACTCTTCTTCTGCGAACTGGCGTAAAACGCCAGAAATCGTCGGCAGCCATTGTTCCTCTGGTAACGCCAGGTGTAAAAATTCACTGATTTTCATCCCTTACCTCTCTGTGTTATTCCCGGATCAATCAATTGCGCTTGTCATCAGTTCTCTTGCCGAATGCAGCCGGATATAAGCAACCCACGCCGCCAGCAACGTGAATACCCCGGCAAACAGGAAGCAGGCTGCATAACCAAAATGTTGAGCAACAACGCCGCCGATAACGCCTGCCAGAATGGCGATTGCCGCGTCAGTACATTGAAAGAGGGTGAAGTCGACACCGGCCTGCAAAGGCGATGAAAGCGACATCAGCGTGGCGTAAAGACAGACCAGCGCGCAGGCCAGCGAAATGGACTGGACAATGACCAGACACTGGAGAATCGGCAGTAGCAGATGACCCGGCGCCATCATGAGCGTCATCACCACCGCCAGCAGCGCGATCCCCTGGACGCCATAAGCCGTCAACAGCGCTCTGCCGGGTGAGGTGTATTTCATCAGCAATCCGCCAGCCAGCGTTCCTGCTATGCCCGCTGCAATATTGCCGCCGCTAAACAGCGCGCCCAACGCGGACATGCTCAACCCATGATCCAACAACAGCGGCGCCAGAAGAGGCAGCACAAACCGCATGCCTGAATTCAGCATCAATACCAGCAGTAAGCCCAGGCGCGCCTGTTTCCTCCGTAGCGCATAACCTAACGCCGGAACATGCGGGATAGTCGCTGTTCGCGTCGGCTCCGTAATGCGCCACAGCGGGAATGACAGCGCCATAATCAGCACCGCCATCATCAGCATGGCGACAGGCCAGCCGGATGCTGCCGACAGCATCAGGAACACCCCGCCGCCGCACATCATTCCCAGATAGCTGCCGCCGACCTGCACGCTGTTTCCCCAGCCGTAACCCGCGCGGGTCAGTTGATCGACGCAAAAGCCGTCGCTGGCGATATCAATGGTGGAGGCGACCGTGCCTGCCACCATAAACAGAACAAATAACGCGACGATTTGCGTATCAGGAAATCCCCCTTCTTGCCCAAACCAGCCAATCGCTGCGGCAATAGTCAGGATCGCCGCTAGCGCGACCTGACCACGCAGGATTAACATGCGGGAACGGCGTTCCTGGCTACCGGGCGGAAGCCGCCAGCGCTCGATCCACGGCGCCCAAATAAACTTCAGCGCCCAGGGCAGCATGAACAGGGTTGTCGCACCGGCAAGCGCCAGCGAACCGCCAGCAGCGCGCACCAGCGCGGGTAAGGACTGCATAGACAGCGCCGATACCAAGCTCTGCGTCACATAGACGCCGGCAATAGCAAAAATCACCCGCCCGGTCGTCAACGTCAGCGGTTTCACATTCGACTGAACATCACTCATGTTCCCACACTCCAGACGCGGAAACCCCGTCGTCGCGCCACACGCGCGCGGCCATTTGCGCCTGCCACAGCGCCTGATAACGTCCATGATGAGAGAGCAATTGCGCATGAGTACCCTGCTCAACCACCTGTCCCTCTTCCATCACCAGAATGTTTCCGGCCCCGGCGATGGTGGATAAACGGTGGGCAATGATAATCACCGTCCGGTTGTGAACCAGGTTATCGATCGCTTTTTGCACCGCCAGCTCGCTTTCAATATCCAGCGCGGCGGTCGGTTCATCGAGAATGACGACCGGCGCGTTTTTCAATAACGCTCTGGCAATGGAAATCCGCTGGCGCTCGCCGCCCGATAGCTGGCCGCCCATCTCCCCCATTGGCGTCAGCCAGCCTTGCGGAAGACGGGAAATAAACTCAAGGCACTGCGCCGCGCGGGCGGCCTCTTCCACCTCCTGTCGCGTCGCCTGTGGGCGCGCGATACGGATATTCGCCAGCAGCGTGTCATCAAACAGCCAGACATCCTGGAAAACAACAGAAATCAGGCTATTGAGCTGTTCCGGCGTCAGGCGGCGAATATCGACGCCGCCAATAGAAATCTGCCCTTGCTGCGGATCGGCATAGCGCATTAACAGTTTAGTGACCGTGGTTTTGCCTGCACCGGAGGCACCCACCAGCGCGCTCATACTGGCTGCCGGGAACGTCAAAGAAACATGATTAAGCGCGTGACCGTCGCCTTCTTCGTAGCGATAGCTGACGTTGTCAAAGCGGATATCATAACGCTCCGGCATCTCGCTTTGCTCTGCGACGGGAAGCGGTGCTATCGCCATAAACTGCTCAATCCGTTGCAGGGCGCTGGCGATCAGTTCCACAACCGAGGTGTAGCTGATAAACATCGCCATCGGTTCTGCGAAGCGCATAATCATCGCGACGGCGGCAATCAGAAAGGCGAGGTTCAGAGTGCCCGTCACCACCCAGACGATCCCGGATAACACCACCACCTGTAGGCCCAACTCCACGATGCTGGCGATCAGCATCGTCGCGCCAGCGCCCTGGCGGTGAGTGCGGGTCTGTAAGTTTTCCAGCGCATTGAAATGCGCCAGCAGCGCCCGGCTTTTATCGGCATCGCTGCCGCAGGTGCGCAATACCATCATCCCCTGAGCAAATTCAACGATATCGCCGCTCAGACGCTGGTGCGCTTCCCCCAGCGTCTGCATTTGTCGCCGCATCGCCGGACGGCGCCAGTAATAAAACGGCACCAGCAGAGGGAAGATCAGCAACATCACCAGCCCCAGCCGCCAGTCTATCCACAATGTCGCCAGCGACGCCGTCAGCGGCGTGACAATGGTGAGCAGCAAAATATTGGCTATCGCAATAACATAATTAAGGTTTTCATCCACGCTGCCCAGCAGCAAGGCGTTCATTTCGCCCGCCCTGCCGCGCTGGAGCTTCTCCAGCGGCACGCGGCGTAACTGCTCGCCAAGTCGCAGGCGCAACTCATGGGTGGCCTGCGCCAGATGACCACGGTATTCAAAGCCCAGACCATACCAGCGTAGCGCCAGCGTCACAATCGCGGCAACGCTGAAGGCCACAGCCCAGTTGAGAAGTTGCGGCGCGTCTCCCCGTAACAGCGCATCAATGATCGGATAAAGACAGGCAAAGGCGATCCCCTGCATGAATGCCGCCAGCAACAGCGCCAGCATACTGCGCCGCAGCATCCTGGCCTGACTGCCAACGCTGGAGATAAGCTGGCGCCAGATGACGCGCCAGGCCAGGTTATCCGCAGGATTATTGTCTTTCATTTTCCACCACCTCTTCCTGTGTTCCACCCGGCACCCAATGCTGCGCCTGCTGATAGTGTTGCCAGAGCCGTTGATACAGGCCGCCCTGCGCCAACAGTTGCGTATGGTTCCCCATTTCCCTGAGCTGTCCGTCGGAAAACAGCAATATCACATCGGCCTGAGTCACCATTGAAAGACGATGCGCGACCATGATGACCGTCCGGCCGCGCATGGCCGCCGCGAGTGCCTTGATAAGCGCCGCTTCGTTTTCCGGGTCAGCAAACGCCGTCGCCTCATCAAGCACCAAGATGGGGCGATCCTGCAAAATCGCCCTGGCGATAGTGATGCGCTGCCGCTGGCCGCCGGAGAGAAATACCCCACGTTCCCCGACTCGCGTGTTGTAACCTTCTGGCAGCGCGCTAATAAAATCATGGGCCTGCGCCACTCTGGCCGCCGCTATTACCGCCTCCAGCGGCGTATCCGGCGCGCCCAGACGAATGTTATTGGCTATCGTGTCGGCAAAAAGGAAGTTGTCCTGAAACACAAACGAGAGTTGCTTCATCAGGGTGTCCGTCTGCATATCGCGCAGATCCACGCCGCCAATACGGATATGGCCTTTGTCCGGGTCGGCGTAACGCAGCAGCAAGCGCGCCACGGTGCTTTTTCCGGCGCCACTTGGCCCGACCAGCGCCACAATTTGCCCGGCAGGCACATGAAAGCTCACCTCCTGCAACGCGGCGCCAGTACGCGCTTGCGGATAATGAAAGCTCACCTGCTCAAAGGTAATGCTCGCCTCTTGCGGCTGCTGGTCAGACTGCGGCAACGATAACTCCGGCATTGCGAGAACCTGATAAATACGTTGAATGCTTAAACGCGTTTGCGCGACCAGGTTATTGAGCATCATCATTGGCATTACGGCTTCGGCCATTCCGCTGCCCAGCAGTAAAACGGCCACCCACGCGATAAAATCGAGACTGCCATAGTGCAACAGGCCGTATCCCGACCAGATCAGGACAAACAGGGTCGGGAGAGGATTCAGAATCGAGAAGGAAAAACGCGCTGAAAAACCGGCTTTGCGATACCAGGTTTTGAGCACATCGACCCACTCTTCAAGGGCGCGTTGATAGCGCAAAAAACTGGTGCTGCCGCTATCAAACGTTCTCACCACGGGCATGGCCTGCACGAACTCAATAACCGCCGCACTGACCTGCTCGCGCGCCTTATGATAACGCTGAGCCATATCTTCCGAACGCTGGCGGGCAAGCACGAGAACAACCGAGCCAAACGCCAGTACCCCCAGCGTCGCGATTGCCAGCCGCCAGTCCAGCCAGAACAAGATAACGATTGTCGCCAGCGGCATGATGATCGCGCGGGCATAGAGCGGCGTGCTGTCGGCCACAAAAATATGCAGTGACTTCACGTCATCCAGCATCACTTTCGCCACTGACCCGCTGCCCATTTGCTGTAACACGCCAGGCGGAAGCTGCAATGCTTTACGGGCTAATCTGCTGCGCAGAATGTTCTCCAGATGAAAAGCCGCGTAATGAGAGGTGTTGAACGCCTGTAAGCGCAGAACAAAAGTTAAGACCACGCAGCCGATCACGCCGCCCAGCGGCCAGGCCGGAATAGCGTCAGGCGTCGCGCGAATGTCACGCAGGCTCCACGCCAGAAAAAGGAGCGCCCCCAGGCTGGTTAATGCCGCCAGCCCCGCCAGCGCCATAGCTAAAATAACCTTCCTGCGAACCGGTGTAATCACCTGCCAGAGAGGAAATCGGGACAGCGATTCAGTATTGGATGATTGAGATGACATGGGAGTAACTGAATTTCCTGATGAATTTTTACGGACGCCAAAAACGACAATTCAGGGTGGCGTTCTGAGAATTAATGTGAATAATAACCATTATCAATAACTCATCTACCCCATTCGGTTCTATTTATACCCGCATTGGTCTAAGCCACAGGGAGATAACCAGGTCATGACGGAGTCACCGCAAACGCAATCTGAAATCTCTATTCACCAGTTGGTGGTCGGGAAACCTGCAAACGATGGCAATATTCCTGCTCAGTGTGAACTGCTGCGCTGTTCGTTGCAGGAAGGTATGGATATTTTGCTCTGGAGGGGCCATTTTGCGCGGCCTGAGACGTTGCAGCTACACGACGATCTGGGCAGGATTAACTTCTCGTGCATCCTGGAAGGCACATCGCGCTTTGCGATTCAGGGACTCCGGCGCCATACCGACTGGGAGCTTGCGCGCAATCGCCATTACATTACCCATACGCCAGACTGCCGTGGCAGCGCCTCCTATTGTGGCCGATTCGAGAGTATTACCCTCTCCTTCAGCCCTGAAACCCTCGCGCTGTGGGTGCCGGATATTAGCGCGGTCATTAAGAATAAGATCGATTCCCACTGCTGTTGCCAGCAGCAGCGTTGTAATGCTGAAACCCACTTAACGGCTCAGGCCTTGCGTCACGCGCTGATGCGCATGCACGGCGGCTTCAGCCATGAACAAAAGCCGTCGACGCTATGGTTGCAGGGGCAAAGTCTGGTCATGCTCAGTCTGGTGCTGGATGAACATCGCGAAGACGCCAGTTGCCTCTCCTGCCACTTCAACCCGATGGAACGTCAGAAACTGCTGCGGGCGAAGGATCTGCTGCTGGCTGATCTGACGCAAGCGCCGGGCGTCGCGGAGCTGGCCAGAGAGTCCGGTCTGAGCGTTCTCAAAATTAAGCGAGGCTTCCGCGTTCTGTTCAACAACAGCGTCTATGGCCTGTTTCAGGCTGAACGAATGCAGGAAGCCAGAAGACGCCTGGCCAACGGCAATACCTCCGTCATGACGGTGGCGGCCGATCTGGGCTATGCCAACGCCAGCCATTTTTCTGCCGCCTTCCAGAAACAGTTTGGCGTAACCCCTTCGACCTTTAAACGCGTGATGTAACCGGGGTCGCGCCCCCCTAAATTTCTCCCTGACAGAGGCCCGGATACCCCATCCGGGCCTCTGTTCTTTCCGCCTGTTACCAACCCGAAACGGGCATAAATAAACCCGTTTCGGGTAGCACCCAATTGTTAATAATTATTATTCTCATATAAGCAATGCTTTTCGGTAAGACGTGCCATCAGGAGGAAGAATGATTTCTGGCGCACCATCTCAGGATTCGCTGTTACCGGACAACCGCCACGCGGCTGATTACCAACAATTACGCGAGCGGCTTATACAGGAACTGAATTTAACGCCGCAGCAGTTACATGACGAAAGCAACCTGATCCAGGCCGGCCTGGATTCAATAAGGTTGATGAGATGGTTACACTGGTTTCGTAAAAATGGCTACCGCCTTACCCTTCGCGAGCTGTATGCCGCCCCCACGCTGGCGGCATGGAACCAGTTAATGCTCAGCCGGTCGCCGGAGAACGCGGAAGAAGAAACGCCGCCCGACGAATCATCCTGGCCGAACATGACCGAAAGTACCCCCTTCCCATTGACGCCGGTACAGCACGCCTACCTGACGGGCCGCATGCCGGGGCAGACGCTTGGCGGCGTGGGTTGCCACCTGTATCAGGAGTTTGAAGGCCATTGTCTGACGGCGTCGCAGCTGGAGCAGGCCATCACGACCTTGCTGCAACGCCACCCAATGCTGCATATCGCCTTTCGCCCCGACGGGCAGCAGGTCTGGCTACCGCAACCTTACTGGAACGGCGTCACCGTTCATGATTTACGCCATAACGACGCTGAAAGCCGCCAGGCCTATCTGGACGCACTGCGCCAGCGCCTGAGCCACCGTCTTTTACGCGTGGAGATCGGCGAAACGTTTGATTTTCAGCTGACGCTCTTGCCGGACAATCGCCACCGCCTCCATGTCAATATTGACCTGCTGATTATGGATGCCTCCAGCTTTACGCTTTTCTTCGATGAGCTTAACGCCCTGCTGGCCGGAGAATCGCTGCCGGCTATCGACACCCGCTATGATTTCCGTTCGTATTTGCTGCACCAGCAGAAGATCAATCAACCACTGAGAGACGACGCACGCGCTTACTGGCTGGCGAAAGCATCGACGCTTCCCCCCGCGCCCGTCTTGCCGCTAGTCTGCGAACCCGCCACGCTACGTGAAGTCCGTAATACCCGACGCCGCATGATTGTCCCGGCAACACGCTGGCACGCCTTTAGCAACCGGGCCGGCGAATATGGCGTGACGCCAACAATGGCGCTGGCGACCTGTTTTTCTGCCGTGCTGGCTCGCTGGGGCGGCCTGACGCGTCTGCTGCTTAACATCACCTTATTCGACCGCCAGCCGCTGCACCCGGCGGTTGGCGCAATGCTTGCCGACTTCACCAATATTCTTCTGCTGGATACCGCCTGCGATGGCGATACCGTCAGCAACCTGGCGCGTAAAAACCAGCTCACGTTTACGGAGGACTGGGAGCATCGCCACTGGTCCGGCGTCGAGCTACTCCGTGAACTCAAACGCCAGCAGCGCTACCCCCACGGCGCCCCAGTGGTATTTACCAGCAATCTGGGGCGTTCCCTCTACAGCAGCCGCGCAGAATCGCCGTTGGGCGAGCCGGAATGGGGCATCTCGCAAACGCCGCAGGTCTGGATAGATCATCTGGCATTCGAGCATCACGGCGAGGTCTGGCTGCAATGGGACAGCAACGACGCGCTGTTCCCTCCGGCGTTAGTCGAAACATTGTTCGACGCCTACTGCCAGTTGATTAACCAACTCTGCGATGACGAAAGCGCCTGGCAAAAGCCGTTCGCAGATATGATGCCCGCCAGCCAGCGCGCGATACGCGAACGGGTCAACGCCACCGGCGCCCCCATTCCCGAAGGCTTGCTGCATGAAGGCATTTTCCGTATCGCTCTGCAACAGCCGCAGGCGCTGGCGGTAACGGACATGCGTTATCAGTGGAATTATCATGAGCTGACAGACTATGCCCGCCGTTGCGCGGGCAGGTTAATCGAGTGCGGGGTTCAGCCCGGCGATAATGTGGCTATCACGATGTCGAAAGGCGCAGGACAACTTGTTGCGGTTCTGGCCGTCCTGCTGGCCGGGGCGGTTTACGTTCCGGTTTCGCTGGACCAGCCTGCCGCACGGCGCGAGAAAATCTACGCTGACGCCAGCGTCCGGCTGGTGCTCATTTGCCAGCACGACGCCAGCGCCTGGTCAGACGATATTCCCGTCCTTGCCTGGCAGCAGGCCATTGAGGCGGAGCCGATCGTCAACCCGGTGGTACGCGCCCCCACGCAGCCGGCCTACATTATCTACACCTCCGGCTCTACCGGCACGCCGAAAGGAGTAGTCATTTCTCACCGGGGAGCGCTCAACACCTGTTGCGATATCAATACCCGCTATCAGGTTGGCCCGCATGACAGGGTGCTGGCCCTCTCCGCCCTGCATTTTGATTTATCGGTTTACGACATTTTTGGCGTACTGCGTGCGGGCGGCGCGCTGGTGATGGTGATGGAAAATCAACGGCGCGATCCTCACGCATGGTGTGAGCTGATCCAGCGCCATCAAGTCACGCTCTGGAACAGCGTCCCGGCGCTGTTCGATATGCTGCTGACCTGGTGTGAAGGTTTCGCCGACGCCACGCCGGAAAACCTGCGCGCAGTGATGCTTTCCGGCGACTGGATCGGGCTTGACCTCCCCGCCCGTTATCGGGCCTTCCGGCCACAAGGACAATTTATCGCGATGGGCGGCGCCACCGAGGCGTCTATCTGGTCTAACGCCTGCGAAATTCACGACGTCCCTGCCCACTGGCGCTCCATCCCTTACGGTTTTCCGCTAACCAACCAACGCTACCGGGTGGTGGATGAACGGGGCCGGGACTGCCCTGACTGGGTGCCGGGCGAATTATGGATTGGCGGCATCGGGGTCGCGGAAGGCTATTTCAACGACCCCCTGCGCAGCGAGCAGCAATTTTTGACGCTCCCGGACGAGCGCTGGTATCGCACTGGCGATCTCGGCTGCTACTGGCCAGACGGCACAATCGAGTTCCTCGGTCGTCGCGACAAGCAGGTCAAAGTCGGAGGATATCGCATCGAGCTGGGCGAAATCGAAAGCGCACTCAGCCAGTTGGCGGGGGTGAAACAAGCAACCGTTCTGGCGATCGGCGAAAAAGAAAAAACGCTGGCGGCATACGTGGTTCCTCAGGGCGAGGCTTTTTGCGTTACCGATCATCGGGACCCGGCACTGCCGCAGGTGTGGCACACGCTTGCGGGAACGTTGCCCTGTTGCGCCATCTCGCCAGAGATCTCCGCAGAACAGGTAGCCGATTTCCTTCAGCATCGCCTGTTAAAACTGAAGCCGGGTCACACCGCTGGCGCCGATCCTCTCCCCCTGATGAACTCACTTGCTATCCAGCCGCGCTGGCAGGCCGTGGTGGAACGCTGGTTAGCATTTCTGGTGACGCAACGGCGACTGAAGCCCGCTGCTGAAGGTTATCAGGTCTGCGCTGGTGAAGAACGCGAGGATGAACACCCGCATTTCAGCGGACATGATTTAACGTTATCGCAAATTCTTCGCGGCGCCCGTGACGAACTGTCGTTACTGAACGACGCGCAGTGGTCGCCGGAAAGCCTGGCCTTCAACCATCCGGCCAGCGCCCCGTATATTCAGGAACTGGCGACAATTTGCCAACAGCTTGCACAGCGCTTACAGCGCCCGGTACGCCTGCTTGAGGTGGGAACCCGCACCGGCCGCGCCGCAGAATCGCTGTTGGCACAGCTCAACGCCGGACAGATTGAGTATGTCGGGCTTGAGCAGAGCCAGGAGATGCTGCTGAGCGCCCGGCAGAGGCTTGCCCCCTGGCCTGGCGCTCATCTGTCCCCCTGGAATGCAGACACGCTGGCGGCGCACGCTCACTCGGCGGACATTATCTGGCTTAATAACGCCCTGCATCGTCTGCTGCCGGAAGATCCCGGGCTCCTTGCAACATTACAACAGCTTGCCGTTCCCGGCGCGCTGCTCTACGTGATGGAGTTTCGCCAGTTAACGCCGTCCGCCTTGCTCAGCACGCTTCTGTTAACCGATGGGCAGCCGGAGGCCTTGCTGCATAACAGCGCCGACTGGGCGGCATTATTTAGCGCAGCCGCCTTCAACTGTCAGCATGGCGATGAGATCGCGGGGTTACAACGCTTCCTCGTACAATGCCCTGACAGGCAGGTGCGCCGCGATCCCCGTCAACTTCAGGCCGCCCTCGCCGGGCGCCTGCCGGGGTGGATGGTGCCGCAACGGATCGTCTTCCTCGACGCCTTACCGCTGACGGCTAACGGGAAGATTGACTATCAGGCGCTGAAGCGTCGTCATACCCCTGAAGCGGAAAACCCGGCCGAAGCGGATTTACCCCAGGGCGACATTGAAAAACAGGTTGCCGCCCTCTGGCAGCAACTCTTATCGACTGGCAATGTCACCAGAGAAACCGACTTCTTCCAGCAAGGCGGCGATAGCCTGCTGGCGACCCGTCTGACCGGGCAACTTCATCAGGCAGGTTATGAAGCGCAATTAAGCGACCTGTTTAATCATCCCCGGCTGGCGGATTTTGCCGCCACGCTGCGGAAAACCGACGTCCCGGTTGAACAACCATTCGTCCACTCCCCTGAAGATCGCTACCAGCCCTTTGCGCTTACCGACGTGCAGCAGGCTTACCTGGTGGGGCGTCAGCCAGGCTTTGCCCTGGGCGGCGTCGGCTCACATTTCTTTGTTGAATTTGAAATTACCGATCTGGATCTCACCCGGCTGGAGACGGTCTGGAACCGATTAATCGCCCGCCACGATATGCTGCGCGCCGTCGTGCGTGATGGACAGCAACAGGTGCTCGAACAGACGCCCCCCTGGGTGATACCCGCACACACCCTCCATACGCCTGAAGAGGCGTTGCGGGTACGCTAAAAACTGGCGCATCAGGTACTCAACCCCGAAGTGTGGCCGGTATTCGATCTCCAGGTCGGGTACGTGGACGGGATGCCCGCCCGCCTGTGGCTGTGTCTGGATAACCTGTTGCTTGACGGTCTGAGCATGCAGATCCTGCTGGCGGAGCTGGAGCACGGCTACCGCTACCCGCAACAGCTGCTTCCGCCGCTGCCCGTCACCTTCAGGGATTATCTGCAACAGCCCTCGCTACAGTCGCCCAATCCAGATTCTCTGGCATGGTGGCAGGCGCAGCTTGATGATATTCCTCCGGCGCCAGCGTTGCCGCTGCGCTGCTTGCCTCAGGAAGTTGAAACACCGCGCTTCGCCCGCCTGAACGGCGCGCTGGACAGCACGCGCTGGCATCGGCTGAAAAAACGGGCGGCTGACGCCCATCTCACCCCGTCGGCCGTGCTGTTGTCGGTGTGGTCAACGGTTCTCTCTGCATGGAGTGCGCAGCCTGAGTTCACGCTTAACCTTACGCTTTTCGACAGGCGACCGCTGCACCCGCAAATCAACCAGATTCTGGGCGATTTCACCTCGCTGATGTTGCTGAGCTGGCATCCCGGCGAAAGCTGGCTGCACAGCGCGCAGTCACTACAGCAGCGGCTGAGCCAGAACCTCAACCACCGCGATGTGTCGGCCATCCGCGTGATGCGTCAACTGGCGCAACGGCAAAACGTGCCTGCCGTTCCGATGCCCGTCGTCTTTACCAGCGCGCTGGGCTTTGAGCAGGATAACTTCCTCGCCCGGCGTAATCTGCTCAAACCGGTCTGGGGCATCTCCCAGACGCCGCAGGTCTGGCTCGATCACCAGGTTTATGAATCCGAAGGCGAACTGCGCTTTAACTGGGATTTTGTCGCCGCGCTGTTTCCTGCCGGGCAGGTAGAGCGCCAGTTTGAACAGTATTGCGCATTGCTAAACCGAATGGCCGAGGATGAAAGCGGCTGGCAACTGCCGCTCGCCGCGCTGGTGCCTCCCGTTAAACACGCAGGGCAATGCGCAGAGCGCTCACCGCGCGTATGCCCTGAGCACTCTCAGCCACACATTGCGGCGGACGAGAGCACCGTCAGCCTGATTTGCGACGCCTTCCGCGAGGTGGTTGGCGAGTCTGTCACACCCGCAGAAAACTTCTTTGAGGCGGGTGCAACGTCGCTGAATCTGGTGCAACTGCACGTTTTGTTACAACGTCACGAATTTTCCACCCTGACGTTGCTTGACCTCTTCACCCACCCTTCTCCTGCCGCCCTGGCCGATTATCTGGCCGGCGTCGCCACGGTGGAGAAAACAAAACGTCCTCGCCCTGTTCGCCGTCGTCAGCGGCGGATATAGCGCGAAGCAAACTGATTTTCCCCGGAACGCCATCGCGAACGCATGGCGTTCCATTGACTTTGTGAATCTTAGGAAACGGGACCGATTATGGATAACTTGCGCTTCTCTTCTGCGCCGACAGCAGATTCCATTGATGCATCGATCGCTCAACACTACCCGGACTGCGAACCTGTCGCGGTTATCGGCTACGCCTGCCATTTTCCTGAATCGCCGGATGGCGAAACGTTCTGGCAAAACCTGCTGGAAGGTCGTGAATGCAGCCGACGCTTTACGCGCGAAGAGCTTCTGGCCGTCGGTCTGGATGCCGCCATCATTGACGATCCTCATTATGTCAATATCGGTACGGTGTTAGACAACGCCGACTGCTTCGACGCCACCCTGTTTGGCTATTCGCGACAGGAAGCGGAGTCGATGGACCCGCAGCAGCGCCTGTTTTTGCAGGCGGTCTGGCATGCGCTGGAACATGCCGGTTATGCCCCCGGCGCCGTCCCCCATAAGACCGGCGTTTTCGCCTCTTCCCGGATGAGTACCTACCCCGGTCGCGAAGCATTGAACGTGACAGAAGTCGCGCAGGTAAAGGGTCTGCAATCTCTGATGGGCAATGATAAAGACTATATTGCCACCCGCGCCGCGTACAAACTCAACCTGCACGGCCCGGCGTTATCGGTACAGACCGCCTGCTCCAGTTCGCTGGTTGCCGTGCATCTGGCCTGTGAAAGCCTGCGCGCAGGCGAATCCGATATGGCGGTTGCCGGCGGCGTGGCGCTCTCTTTCCCCCAGCAAGCGGGCTACCGCTACCAGCCCGGAATGATTTTCTCTCCTGATGGTCACTGTCGTCCTTTTGACGCCTCGGCTGAGGGCACCTGGGCCGGTAACGGTCTCGGCTGCGTGGTGCTGCGTCGCCTGAGAGACGCGCTGCTGTCAGGCGATCCGATTATCTCGGTGATCCTCTCCAGCGCGGTCAACAACGACGGCAACAGAAAGGTCGGCTATACCGCCCCTTCCGTCGCAGGGCAACAGGCAGTCATCGAAGAGGCGTTAATGCTGGCGGCCATCGACGACAGGCAGGTAGGTTACATTGAAACCCACGGCACCGGCACACCGCTGGGCGACGCGATTGAAATTGAAGCGTTACGCAACGTCTATGCGCCTCGCCCGCAGGATCAGCGCTGTGCGCTCGGTTCCGTGAAAAGTAATATGGGCCATCTGGATACCGCGGCGGGCATTGCCGGACTGCTGAAAACCGTTCTGGCAGTCAGCCGCGGGCAAATTCCACCCTTACTGAATTTTCACACCCCCAACCCGGCGCTGAAGCTTGAAGAGAGTCCCTTTACCATACCGGTGTCGGCGCAGGCGTGGCAGGACGAAATGCGCTATGCGGGCGTCTCCTCCTTTGGTATTGGCGGCACCAACTGCCATATGATCGTCGCCTCGCTGCCCGACGCGCTCAACGCGCGCCTCCCCAATACGGATGGCGGCAGAAAAAGTACCGCGCTGCTGCTCAGCGCCGCCAGCGACAGCGCGTTGCGGCGGCTGGCGACGGATTATGCCGGGGCGCTGAGGGAGAATACGGATGCCAGCAATCTGGCCTTCACGGCCCTGCACGCGCGCCGTCTCGATCTTCCCTTCCGCCTGGCGGCGCCATTAAACCGTGAAACCGCTGCGGCGCTCAGCGCCTGGGCCGGTGAGAAATCGGGGGCGCTGGTTTACAGCGGCCACGGCGCCAGCGGCAAGCAGGTGTGGCTGTTTACCGGCCAGGGCTCGCACTGGCGCACTATGGGTCAAACGATGTACCAGCACTCAACGGCGTTTGCCGACACGCTGGATCGCTGTTTTTCCGCCTGTAGCGAAATGCTCACGCCGTCACTGCGCGAAGCGATGTTTAACCCCGATTCGGCGCAGCTGGACAATATGGCCTGGGCGCAGCCAGCGATTGTCGCGTTTGAAATCGCGATGGCGGCGCACTGGCGCGCTGAAGGACTGAAGCCAGACTTCGCCATTGGGCATTCCGTCGGTGAATTTGCCGCTGCCGTCGTCTGCGGACACTATACGATTGAACAGGTCATGCCACTGGTTTGTCGGCGCGGCGCGCTAATGCAGCAGTGCGCAAGCGGCGCGATGGTGGCGGTATTTGCAGACGAAGACACGCTGATGCCGCTGGCTCGCCAGTTTGAGCTGGATCTCGCCGCCAACAACGGTACGCAACATACGGTATTTTCCGGGCCGGAAGCCCGTCTCGCGGTATTTTGCGCCACGCTCTCGCAGCATGATATTAACTATCGTCGCCTGAGCGTAACCGGCGCGGCGCACTCCGCTTTACTGGAGCCGATACTCGATCGGTTCCAGGACGCCTGCGCGGGGCTGCACGCAGAGCCGGGGCAAATACCGATTATTTCCACGCTCACCGCCGACGTCATTGATGAGTCAACGCTCAACCAGGCGGATTACTGGCGCCGACACATGCGCCAGCCGGTGCGTTTTATCCAGAGTATTCAGGTGGCGCATCAGCTCGGCGCCCGCGTTTTTCTGGAGATGGGGCCCGATGCCCAGTTGGTTGCTTCCGGGCAGCGCGAATACCGCGATAACACATACTGGATAGCCAGCGCCCGGCGTAACAAAGAGGCGAGCGATGTCCTCAATCAGGCCCTGCTCCAGCTTTACGCTGCCGGCGTCGCCCTACCGTGGGCCGACCTGCTGGCGGGCGATGGACAACGTATCGCTGCGCCATGTTATCCGTTTGATACTGAGCGTTACTGGAAAGAGCGCGTCTCCCCGGCCTGCGAGCCTGCCGACGCAGCGCTGTCTGCCGGGCTGGAGGCGGCGAGTCGCGCCGCGACAGCGCTCGATCTCCCCCGTCTGGAAGCGCTTAAACAGTGCGCCACGCGACTGCACGCCATCTACGTCGATCAACTGGTACAACGCTGTACCGGCGATGCCATTGAAAACGGCGTGGACGCCATGACCATCATGCGCCGTGGACGTCTGCTGCCCCGCTACCAGCAGCTACTCCAGCGCCTGCTGAATAACTGCGTGGTCGACGGCGATTACCGCTGCACCGACGGGCGATACGCTCGCGCCCGCCCCATTGAACATCAACAGCGGGAATCACTGCTGACGGAACTTGCCGGTTATTGTGAAGGTTTTCAGGCTATTCCCGACACCATCGCCCGTGCCGGCGATCGGTTATATGAAATGATGAGCGGCGCGGAAGAACCGGTGGCGATTATCTTCCCGCAAAGCGCCTCTGACGGCGTGGAAGTGCTGTATCAGGAATTCAGCTTTGGCCGCTATTTCAACCAAATCGCCGCCGGGGTATTACGCGGCATTGTCCAGACGCGTCAGCCCCGCCAGCCGTTGCGTATTCTTGAAGTTGGCGGCGGAACCGGCGGCACCACCGCGTGGCTACTGCCGGAACTCAACGGCGTTCCGGCGCTGGAGTACCACTTCACCGATATCTCGGCGCTGTTCACCCGCCGCGCCCAGCAGAAATTCGCCGACTATGATTTTGTGAAGTATAGCGAGCTGGATCTCGAAAAAGAGGCGCAGTCTCAGGGTTTCCAGGCACAGTCTTACGATCTTATCGTGGCAGCGAACGTGATTCACGCCACCCGCCATATTGGTCGCACGCTCGATAATCTGCGCCCCCTGCTCAAGCCGGGCGGGCGCCTGCTGATGCGCGAAATCACCCAGCCAATGCGTCTGTTTGACTTCGTTTTCGGCCCGCTGGTTCTTCCGCTACAGGATCTCGACGCCCGCGAAGGTGAGTTATTCCTCACCACCGCTCAGTGGCAGCAACAGTGCCGCCACGCCGGATTCAGCAAAGTGGCGTGGCTACCGCAGGATGGCAGCCCGACCGCCGGGATGAGCGAACATATCATTCTCGCCACGCTGCCCGGTCAGGCGGTTAGTGCCGTAACATTTACCGCGCCATCAGAACCCGTGTTGGGGCAGGCGCTGACGGATAACGGTGATTATCTCGCCGACTGGTCCGATTGCGCAGGTCAGCCCGAACGGTTTAACGCCCGCTGGCAGGAGGCCTGGCGTCTGCTCTCACAGCGTCATGGCGACGCTCTGCCTGTGGAACCGCCCCTCGTCGCCGCCCCGGAGTGGCTGGGGGAGGTCCGCTTAAGCTGGCAAAACGAAGCCTTTTCCCGCGGTCAGATGCGCGTTGAAGCCCGTTATCCTGATGGCGAGTGGCTGCCGCTATCGCCCGCCGCGCCTCTTCCTGCGCCGCAGACGCATTATCAATGGCGCTGGACGCCCCTCAACGTCGCCAGCGTTGACCATCCGCTTACCTTCAGCTTCAGCACCGGTACGCTTGCGCGCAGCGACGAGCTGGCGCAATACGGCATCATTCACGATCCGCACGCCTCTTCGCGACTGATGATTGTTGAGGAGAGCGAGGATACGCTGGCCTTAGCGGAGAAAGTGATAGCGGCGCTCACCGCCAGCGCAGCCGGATTGATTGTGGTCACCCGCCGCGCGTGGCGAGTCGAGGACAATGAGGCACTCTCTGCGTCCCATCACGCGCTATGGGCCTTGCTTCGCGTCGCGGCCAACGAACAGCCGGAACGGTTGATTGCCGCCATCGATCTCGCCGAAAACACCCCGTGGGAAACGCTGCATCAAGGGTTGAGCGCAGTCTCACTATCACAGCGCTGGCTCGCCGCACGGGGTGACACCCTCTGGCTCCCTTCACTGGCGCCCAATACGGGATGCGCCGCTGAATTACCGGCAAACGTGTTTACCGGCGATAGCCGCTGGCATCTGGTGACCGGAGCGTTTGGCGGATTAGGCCGCCTTGCCGTGAACTGGCTCAGAGAAAAAGGGGCGCGACGCATCGCCCTGCTGGCGCCGCGCGTGGATGAGTCATGGCTACGCGACGTGGAGGGCGGGCAGACGCGCGTCTGCCGTTGTGATGTGGGCGATGCCGGGCAACTGGCCACGGTTCTTGACGATCTGGCGGCCAACGGCGGCATTGCCGGAGCGATTCATGCCGCTGGCGTATTGGCTGACGCGCCCTTGCAGGAGCTTGACGACCACCAGCTGGCCACCGTTTTCGCGGTAAAAGCGCAGGCGGCAAGCCAGCTGTTGCAAACCCTGCGCAGCCACGACGGACGCTATCTTATTCTCTACTCTTCCGCTGCCGCCACCCTCGGCGCGCCGGGTCAGAGCGCCCATGCGCTGGCCTGCGGCTACCTGGACGGGCTGGCCCAGCAGTTTTCCACCCTTGATGCGCCGAAAACGCTCTCTGTCGCCTGGGGCGCATGGGGAGAAAGCGGTCGGGCGGCCACGCCGGAAATGCTGGCGACGCTCGCCAGCCGTGGTATGGGCGCGTTAAGCGATGCCGAAGGCTGCTGGCACCTGGAACAGGCGGTGATGCGCGGTGCCCCGTGGCGACTGGCGATGCGCGTTTTTACCGACAAAATGCCCCCGTTACAACAGGCTCTGTTTAACATCAGCGCCACAGAAAAAGCCGCAACGCCTGTCATTCCTCCTGCTGATGACAACGCCTTTAACGGCAGCCTGAGCGATGAAACGGCGGTGATGGCATGGCTGAAAAAGCGGATTGCGGTTCAGCTAAGGCTGAGCGATCCGGCGTCACTGCATCCAAACCAGGATCTGTTGCAACTCGGCATGGACTCGCTGCTCTTCCTTGAACTCAGTAGCGATATTCAGCACTACCTGGGCGTACGCATCAATGCGGAACGGGCGTGGCAGGATCTGTCTCCTCATGGACTCACGCAGCTTATCTGTTCTAAGCCAGAGGCGGCGCCTTCCACTTCGCAGCCGGAAGTGTTGCAGCACGACGCCGACGAGCGTTATGCGCCCTTCCCTTTGACGCCCATTCAGCACGCCTACTGGCTGGGGCGAACCCACCTCATTGGCTATGGCGGCGTCGCCTGTCACGTCCTGTTTGAGTGGGATAAACGCCACGATGAGTTCGATCTCGCCATACTGGAGAAAGCATGGAACCAGCTTATCGCACGCCACGATATGTTGCGCATGGTGGTTGATGCCGACGGGCAGCAGCGAGTCCTGGCGACAACGCCGGAGTATCACATCCAGCGTGACGATCTGCGCGCGCTTTCCCCGGAAGAACAGCGCATCGCGCTGGAAAAACGGCGGCATGAACTGAGCTATCGCGTTTTGCCTGCCGACCAGTGGCCTCTTTTTGAGCTGGTGGTCAGCGAAATCGACGATTGCCATTACCGCCTGCACATGAACCTCGACCTTTTGCAGTTCGATGTGCAGAGTTTTAAAGTCATGATGGACGATCTGGCGCAGGTCTGGCGCGGTGAAACGCTGGCGCCGCTCGCTATTACCTTCCGTGATTATGTGATGGCTGAACAGGCGCGCCGACAGACATCGGCATGGCACGATGCCTGGGATTACTGGCAGGAAAAACTGCCGCAACTGCCCTTAGCGCCAGAGCTGCCGGTGGTTGAGACGCCCCCGGAAACGCCACACTTCACCACCTTCAAATCGACGATCGGCAAGACAGAATGGCAGGCCGTGAAACAGCGCTGGCAGCAGCAAGGCGTCACACCGTCTGCCGCGCTGCTCACGCTGTTTGCCGCCACCCTTGAGCGCTGGAGCCGCACCACGGCATTTACGCTGAACCTGACGTTCTTCAATCGCCAGCCGATCCATCCGCAAATCAACCAGTTGATTGGTGATTTTACCTCCGTCACGCTAGTTGATTTTAACTTCTCAACGCCGGTGACGTTGCAAGAGCAGATGCAACAGACCCAACAGCGCCTCTGGCAAAACATGGCGCACAGTGAAATGAACGGTGTTGAGGTGATCCGCGAACTGGGCCGCCTGCGCGGGTCACAACGTCAACCGCTGATGCCGGTGGTGTTTACCAGTATGCTGGGGATGACGCTGGAAGGCATGACTATCGATCAGGCGATGAGCCATCTGTTCGGCGAACCCTGCTATGTGTTCACGCAAACGCCGCAGGTCTGGCTGGATCATCAGGTCATGGAGAGCGACGGCGAGTTGATGTTTAGCTGGTACTGCATGGACAACGTGCTGGAACCCGGCGCTGCCGGGGCGATGTTTAATGACTACTGCGCCATCCTGCAAGCCGTCATCACCGCCCCTGAAAGCCTGAAGACTCTCGCCAGCGGCATCGCCGGGCACATTCCCCGCCGACGCTGGCCGCTGAACGCACAGACGGACTACGACCTGCGGGATATTGAGCAGGCGACGCTCGAATACCCCGGCATCCGGCAGGCCAGAGCGGAAATAACCGAACAGGGCGCGTTGACGCTGGATATCGTAATGGCCGACGATCCGTCGCCATCAGCGGCGACGCCTGATGAGCACGAACTTACCCAACTGGCGCTGCCGTTGCCTGAGCAGGCGCAGCTTGATGAGCTGGAAGCGACCTGGCGCTGGCTGGAGGCGCGTGCGCTACAGGGGATCGCGGCCACGCTAAATCGTCATGGCCTGTTTACCACGCCGGAGATCGCCCATCGCTTTAGCGCAATAGTACAGGCGCTGTCCGCGCAAGCGTCTCACCAGCGTCTGCTGCGCCAGTGGCTACAGTGTCTGACGGAAAGAGCGTGGTTAACCCGCGAAGGTGAAAGCTGGCGCTGCCGCGTTCCGCTCAGCGAGATTCCTGAGCCTCAGGAAGCGTGCCCGCAAAGCCAATGGAGCCAGGCGCTGGCGCAGTATCTGGAAACCTGCATCGCCTGGCACGACGCCCTCTTCTCCGGGCAGTGTTCACCGCTGGAATTGCTGTTCAACGAGCAGCATCGCGTGACCGACGCGCTGTATCGCGACAACCCCGCCAGCGCCTGTCTGAATCGCTATACCGCGCAGATTGCCGCCTTGTGCGGCGCAGAACGGATTCTGGAGGTTGGCGCCGGAACCGCAGCCACTACCGCGCCGGTGCTAAAGGCCACGCGGAACACGCGGCAGTCGTACCACTTCACGGACGTCTCCGCGCAGTTCCTCAATGACGCCAGAGCCCGTTTCCATGATGAATCGCGGGTGTCTTATGCCTTGTTCGACATCAACCAGCCGCTGGATTTCACCGCCCACCCGGAGGCGGGTTACGACCTGATCGTTGCCGTCAATGTGCTCCACGACGCCAGCCATGTCGTCCAGACGTTGCGCAGATTAAAACTGTTGCTGAAAGCCGGCGGACGTTTGCTGATCGTTGAAGCGACGGAGCGAAACAGCGTATTCCAGCTGGCGAGCGTGGGCTTTATTGAGGGATTAAGCGGATACCGCGATTTCCGCCGCCGGGATGAGAAACCGATGCTCACCCGCTCCGCATGGCAGGAGGTTCTCGTTCAGGCCGGGTTTGCAAACGAGCTGGCGTGGCCCGCGCAGGAATCGTCGCCGCTGCGCCAGCATCTGCTGGTGGCGCGTTCGCCTGGCGTAAATCGCCCGGATAAAGAAGCCGTGAGCCGCTATTTACAGCAGCGCTTTGGCACCGGTCTGCCCGTTTTACAGATCCGGCAAAGAGAAGCGTTATTTACGCCGCTGCATGCCCCGTCTGATGCGCCGACTGAGCCAGCCAAACCCACGCCAGTTGCCGGGGGGAATCCGGCGCTGGAAAAACAGGTGGCTGAACTCTGGCAATCGCTGCTGTCTCGCCCCGTGGCAAGGCATCACGACTTTTTCGAACTGGGCGGCGACAGCCTGATGGCGACAAGGATGGTCGCGCAGCTAAACCGGAGAGGGATTGCCAGGGCTAACCTTCAGGATCTGTTCAGCCATTCGACGCTGAGCGACTTCTGCGCCCATCTACAGGCGGCTACGTCAGGAGAGGACAACCCGATACCCCTTTGCCAGGGCGACGGCGACGAAACCCTGTTCGTCTTCCACGCTTCGGACGGCGATATCAGCGCCTGGCTGCCGCTCGCCAGCGCGTTGAACAGGCGCGTTTTCGGCCTGCAAGCAAAATCGCCGCAGCGCTTTGCCACGCTTGACCAGATGATCGATGAGTATGTCGGGTGCATCCGTCGTCAGCAGCCTCACGGCCCTTATGTGCTGGCAGGTTGGTCGTATGGCGCGTTTCTTGCGGCGGGCGCCGCACAGCGCCTGTACGCCAAAGGCGAGCAGGTTCGGATGGTGTTAATCGATCCCGTGTGCCGACAGGATTTCTGTTGCGAAAACCGGGCGACCCTGCTGCGCCTGTTAGCCGAAGGACAAACGCCTCTGGCGCTGCCCGAACATTTCGACCAGCAGACGCCCGACAGCCAGCTTGCCGACTTTATCAGCCTCGCTAAAACGGCCGGTATGGTGTCGCAAAACCTGACGCTGCAAGCGGCAGAAACGTGGCTCGATAACATCGCGCATCTGCTGCGTTTACTGACTGAGCATACGCCGGGCGAAAGCGTTCCGGTCCCCTGTCTCATGGTGTATGCCGCCGGGAGACCCGCACGCTGGACGCCAGCAGAAACCGAGTGGCAGGGCTGGATAAACAACGCCGACGACGCTGTGATTGAAGCCAGCCACTGGCAAATCATGATGGAAGCCCCCCACGTTCAGGCTTGTGCGCAACACATTACGCGCTGGCTTTGCGCAACCTCAACGCAACCGGAGAACACGTTATGATGCCGTCCGCCTCCCCAAAACAACGCGTACTGATTGTGGGCGCCAAATTTGGCGAAATGTACCTGAATGCCTTTATGCAGCCCCCGGAGGGGCTGGAACTGGTTGGCCTGCTGGCGCAGGGAAGCGCCCGCTCAAGAGAGCTGGCCCATGCGTTTGGCATTCCGCTGTATACCTCGCCGGAACAGATAACCGGGATGCCGGATATCGCCTGTATTGTCGTGCGTTCGACCGTCGCCGGAGGAACCGGTACGCAGCTTGCCAGACACTTTCTGGCGCGCGGCGTACACGTTATTCAGGAGCATCCCCTCCACCCGGATGACATCAGTTCCTTACAAACGCTGGCGCAGGAACAGGGCTGCTGCTATTGGGTAAACACGTTTTATCCGCATACGCGCGCGGGACGCACATGGCTTCGCGATGCGCAGCAGCTGCGTCGCTGCCTGGCTAAGACGCCGCCGGTAGTCCACGCCACCACCAGCCGACAGTTGCTCTACTCCACGCTGGATTTGTTGTTGCTGGCTCTGGGCGTTGATGCCGCCGCCGTGGAGTGCGACGTGGTTGGCAGCTTTAGCGATTTTCACTGCCTGAGACTCTTCTGGCCGGAGGGAGAAGCCTGCCTGCTGCTTCAGCGCTATCTCGATCCTGACGATCCAGATATGCATAGCCTTATCATGCACCGCCTGCTGCTGGGCTGGCCGGAAGGTCATCTTTCGCTGGAGGCGAGCTACGGCCCCGTCATCTGGTCATCCAGCCTGTTTGTCGCAGACCATCAGGAGAACGCCCACAGTCTCTACCGCAGACCGGAGATCCTGCGCGATCCGCCGGGTCTGACGCGCAGCGCGGCGCCCCTGAGCTGGCGTGACTGCTGCGAAACCGTCGGGCCGGAGGGCGTCAACTGGTTGCTACACCAGTTGCGCAGCCATCTGGCGGGCGAACATCCACCAGCGGCCTGCCAAAGCGTACATCAGATCGCGTTATCACGTTTATGGCAGCAGATTTTACGTAAGACCGGCAATGCGGAGATCAGACGCCTGACGCCGCCGCACCACGACCGGTTAGCCGGTTTCTACAACGATGATGATAAGGAGGCGCTGTGACGCAATCTGCAATGTGCATCCCGCTATGGCCCGCCCGGAACGGCAATACTGCGCATCTGGTCATGTGCCCTTTCGCTGGCGGCAGCAGTAGCGCGTTTCGCCACTGGCGAGACAATCAAATGGCGAACAGCGCGCTTTCTCTGGTGACCTGGCCGGGGCGCGATCGCCTTCGCCATCTGGAACCGCTCAGAAGCATTACACAACTGGCGGCACTGCTGGCGAACGAACTGGAAGCGTCCGTATCGCCTGACACGCCGCTTTTACTCGCCGGGCACAGCATGGGAGCGCAGGTGGCGTTTGAAACCTGCCGACTTCTGGAGCAACGGGGGCATGCGCCACAAGGACTGATTATTTCCGGGTGCCATGCCCCGCATCTGCATTCTGAACGCCAGCTCAGCCATCGCGATGATGCCGACTTTATCGCTGAGCTGATAGACATTGGCGGATGTTCTCCTGAACTGCGGGAAAACCAGGAATTAATGTCGCTGTTTCTTCCTCTTCTGCGCGCTGATTTTTACGCCACCGAGAGCTATCACTACGACTCGCCCGACGTCTGTCCGCCGCTGCGCACGCCTGCGCTGTTATTGTGCGGCAGCCACGATCGCGAAGCCTCCTGGCAGCAGGTCGATGCCTGGCGTCAGTGGCTGAGCCACGTTACAGGCCCGGTGGTGATTGACGGCGATCATTTCTATCCCATTCAACAAGCCCGGTCCTTTTTTACGCAGATTGTCCGCCATTTTCCCCACGCATTTTCTGCAATGACCGCGTTGCAAAAACAGCCCAGTACTTCAGAAAGGTGACGCATGAATTCTTCCTTTGAATCTCTGATTGAACAGTATCCCTTACCCATTGCCGAACAGTTGCGCCACTGGGCGGCCCGTTATGCCTCGCGAATTGCCGTCGTTGATGCAAAGGGGTCGTTAACCTACAGCGCGCTTGATGCACGGGTCGACGAACTTGCCGCTGGTCTGTCATCACTGGGTTTGCGTTCGGGGGAGCATGTAATTGTGCAGCTTCCCAACGACAACGCGTTTGTTACCCTGCTGTTCGCCTTGTTAAGACTGGGCGTTATCCCCGTGCTGGCGATGCCCTCGCAACGGGCGCTGGATATCGACGCGCTGATTGAGCTGGCGCAACCCGTCGCTTACGTTATTCACGGGGAAAACCACGCAGAGCTGGCCCGACAGATGGCGCACAAACACGCCTGCTTGCGTCATGTCCTGGTCGCAGGAGAGACCGTGAGCGACGATTTTACGCCGCTCTTCTCCCTTCACGGTGAGCGACAGGCGTGGCCGCAGCCTGATGTTTCCGCCACCGCGTTGTTGCTGCTTTCAGGCGGCACAACCGGCACGCCCAAACTCATCCCGCGCCGACATGCCGACTATAGCTATAACTTCAGCGCTTCTGCTGAACTGTGCGGCATCAGCCAACAGAGCGTATATCTCGCCGTCCTCCCGGTGGCGCATAACTTTCCGCTGGCCTGCCCCGGCATTCTGGGAACGCTTGCCTGCGGCGGAAAAGTGGTGCTGACCGACAGCGCCAGCTGTGATGAGGTGATGCCTTTAATCGCGCGGGAAGGCGTGACTCACGTCGCCCTGGTTCCGGCGCTGGCGCAATTATGGGTGCAGGCCAGGGAGTGGGAAGACAGCGACCTCTCGTCGCTGCGCGTCATTCAGGCAGGCGGCGCCCGGCTCGACCCGACGCTTGCTGAGCAGGTTATCGCCACCTTTGACTGTACCCTGCAACAGGTCTTCGGTATGGCGGAAGGCCTGCTCTGTTTTACCCGGCTGGACGATCCGCATACCACCATTCTCCACAGCCAGGGGCGCCCGTTGTCCCCTCTGGATGAAATCCGCATCGTTGATCAAGACGAGAACGACGTCGCGCCGGGCGAAACCGGGCAATTGTTAACGCGCGGCCCTTATACCATTTCGGGCTATTACCGCGCCCCTGCTCACAACGCGCAGGCCTTTACCGCGCAAGGGTTTTACCGCACAGGCGACAATGTCAGGCTGGATGAGGCGGGGAACCTGCACGTTGAGGGACGCATAAAAGAGCAGATCAACCGCGCCGGAGAAAAAATAGCCGCGGCTGAAGTGGAATCGGCACTGATGCGTTTAGCGGAAGTGCAAGATTGCGCGGTGGTCGCCGCGCCGGACACGCTGCTTGGCGAACGGATCTGCGCGTTTATCATCGCGCAGCAGGTGCCAACTGACTATCAGCAGTTGCGTCAACAACTGACCCGTATGGGACTCAGCGCGTGGAAAATTCCTGACCAAATCGAGTATCTGGACCACTGGCCGCTCACCGCCGTCGGCAAGATAGACAAAAAACGCCTGACGGCTCTCGCCGTCGACCGTTATCGCCATTCAGCCCAATAAGCGCAAACCGACCCGAAACAGGTTGAAATAAACCCGTTTCGGGTAGCACCACTATTAGAAATAGTTATCATTTTCAATTCACCATTGTCGGTATTTTTGGCGTTTCGCCGTCTTACAGGGACTCACAACAATGAAAATGACACGGCTTTATCCTCTGGCCTTGGGGGGATTATTGCTCCCCGCCATTGCTAATGCCCAGACTTCACAGCAAGACGAAAGCACGCTGGTGGTTACCGCCAGTAAACAATCTTCCCGCTCGGCATCAGCCAACAATGTCTCGTCTACCGTTGTCAGCGCGCCGGAATTAAGCGACGCCGGCGTCACCGCCAGCGACAAACTCCCCAGAGTGTTGCCCGGGCTTAATATTGAAAATAGCGGCAACATGCTTTTTTCGACGATCTCGCTACGCGGCGTCTCTTCGGCGCAGGACTTCTATAACCCCGCCGTCACCCTGTATGTCGATGGCGTCCCTCAGCTTTCCACCAACACCATCCAGGCGCTTACCGATGTGCAAAGCGTGGAGTTGCTGCGAGGCCCACAGGGAACGTTATATGGCAAAAGCGCTCAGGGCGGGATCATCAACATCGTCACCCAGCAGCCGGACAGCACGCCGCGCGGCTATATTGAAGGCGGCGTCAGCAGCCGCGACAGTTATCGAAGTAAGTTCAACCTGAGCGGCCCCATTCAGGATGGCCTGCTGTACGGCAGCGTCACCCTGTTACGCCAGGTTGATGACGGCGACATGATTAACCCCGCGACGGGAAGCGATGACTTAGGCGGCACCCGCGCCAGCATAGGGAATGTGAAACTGCGTCTCGCCCCAGACGACCAGCCCTGGGAAATGGGCTTTGCCGCCTCACGCGAATGTACCCGCGCCACCCAGGACGCCTATGTGGGATGGAATGATATTAAGGGCCGTAAGCTGTCGATTAGCGATGGTTCACCAGACCCGTACATGCGGCGCTGCACTGACAGCCAGACCCTGAGTGGGAAATACACCACCGATGACTGGGTTTTCAACCTGATCAGCGCCTGGCAGCAGCAGCATTATTCGCGCACCTTCCCTTCCGGTTCGTTAATCGTCAATATGCCTCAGCGCTGGAATCAGGATGTGCAGGAGCTGCGCGCCGCAACCCTGGGCGATGCGCGTACCGTTGATATGGTGTTTGGGCTGTACCGGCAGAACACCCGCGAGAAGTTAAATTCAGCCTACGACATGCCGACAATGCCTTATTTAAGCAGTACCGGCTATACCACCGCTGAAACGCTGGCCGCATACAGTGACCTGACCTGGCATTTAACCGATCGTTTTGATATCGGCGGCGGCGTGCGCTTCTCGCATGATAAATCCAGTACACAATATCACGGCAGCATGCTCGGCAACCCGTTTGGCGACCAGGGTAAGAGCAATGACGATCAGGTGCTCGGGCAGCTATCCGCAGGCTATATGCTGACCGACGACTGGAGAGTGTATACCCGTGTAGCCCAGGGATATAAACCTTCCGGGTACAACATCGTGCCTACTGCGGGTCTTGATGCTAAACCGTTCGTCGCCGAGAAATCCATCAACTATGAACTTGGCACTCGCTACGAAACCGCTGACGTCACACTGCAAGCCGCGACGTTTTATACCCACACCAAAGACATGCAGCTTTACTCTGGCCCGGTCGGGATGCAGACATTAAGCAATGCGGGTAAAGCCGACGCCACCGGCGTTGAGCTTGAAGCGAAATGGCGGTTTGCGCCAGGCTGGTCATGGGATATCAATGGCAACGTGATCCGTTCCGAATTCACCAATGACAGTGAGTTGTATCACGGCAACCGGGTGCCGTTCGTACCACGTTATGGCGCGGGAAGCAGCGTGAACGGCGTGATTGATACGCGCTATGGCGCACTGATGCCCCGACTGGCGGTTAATCTGGTCGGGCCGCATTATTTCGATGGCGACAACCAGTTGCGGCAAGGTACCTATGCCACCCTGGACAGCAGCCTGGGCTGGCAGGCGACTGAACGGATGAACATTTCCGTCTATGTCGATAACCTGTTCGACCGTCGTTACCGTACCTATGGCTACATGAACGGCAGCAGCGCCGTCGCGCAGGTCAATATGGGGCGCACCGTCGGTATCAATACGCGAATTGATTTCTTCTGATCCTTTAAACAAACAGGGATGCCGTCACGGCATCCCTGACGCGCTTATCCCGCCCAGGGCAGCTCAGACTTGAGCTGCCCGTTTCAAATCTGGCTGTTGGCTGTGAGTGAGGAGCAGACATGGTTTTGAAGATATTACTGGCTTTTATTTAGTGTCAGTGTCTCAGTCCGTAATAGGTTTACTCATATTGATACCCGTAACCCTGAATCCGCTGGTTTCATAGACATGCCGGGCGCGAGCATTATCACCTGCAACACGCAATCTGATCTCTTTAAAACCCTTCGCTTGCAGATACTCTTCAAAAGCACGTAGGGATTGTTTGCCAAGCCCCAACCCCTGACTGGAGTTGAAAATATGAAAATCGTAGATAAAAACAGTTCGCTTAGTCGAGTTCGGTTTGTACCAGAGATAACCTACATGGTTGTTAGTCTTGTCCGACTGAGCAACAATACACATTAATACTTGCCCATGAGTATTAACTCCATCGGGAAGCATTTCCGAAATTTCCTGCTTCGCTCTGGCAAGAGAATCACGAAGGGATGCCCCGTAGTTTGATTCAATCTCATATGCATAATCATTAACAAAATATTCGAGATAAGCAGGATACTCATCTTTTGTCATCATTCGGAAAGAAATCACATCTGTCCCCTCACCCTTATCATGCTGAAAATATGAATATATTAATGAAGATGCAATCCTCTATCGTCAATCGTATTCACTTCTAAATACGCGTTCAGGCCAGGTGACTAACATAAAAAGGGTATTAATGTCCGCTCCTGGCACACAGCGGACACGTTAACTGGGCTAAAAGTCCGCGGTGAGAGAATAGCAGCCAATGGTTTCGAAGATGGTGCTGGCTTTTATTTAGTGTCAGTGTCCTTACGTTACAAGAATGAATGCAATATATGGGATAAACGCCGTGGTTGTGCCAATGCTTACAGAAGCCCACATGCGAATGTGGGCTTCTGGTATTACTGTTCTTCGCCTTCCTTACCGTAGTAAAGTTTACCGAGTTTGATGAGCGGCCTGCCCTGCGATTTACGGTGCATATTAGTATCACGCAGTGAATAGACGCAGCCACAATACTCCTGCTGGTAAAACTGCTCGCGTTTGCTGATCTCAATCATGCGCGATGACCCGCCCTGCTTACGCCAGTTGTAATCCCAGTATGCCATTCCCGGATAATGGGCAGCAGCGCGTTGTCCGCAGTCGTTAATCTGCTGCATATTCTTCCAGCGGGAAATCCCGAGTGAGCTGCTGATCACGCTGAACCCATGTTCCGCGGCATACAGCGCGGTGCGTTCAAAGCGCATATCAAAGCACATGGTACACCGAACACCGCGCTCAGGCTCCCACTCCATCCCTTTCGCACGCTCGAACCAGTTGTCGGTGTCGTAATCCGCATCAACAAAAGGCACGCCGTGTTTTTCGGCAAAACGGATATTCTCCTCCTTACGGATGAGGTACTCCTTTTGCGGATGAATATTAGGGTTATAAAAGAAAATTGTGTAATCAATGCCCGAGGCCTGAATCGCCTCCATGACTTCCCCCGAACAGGGCGCACAGCACGAGTGCAGCAGTAGCTTGTCTGCGCCGTTCGGCAGCGTCAGTTGCGGGCGTTTAAAATCAGCGTTCTTCATAAATGGATGCTTTGGCAATAGTGAAACTTTCAGGAATTTTAGCATTCACATCGGCGATAACGAAATTAAGAAGTCGCTGTTGTCGTTGAACAAAGGTTTGCTGAGAAGCATCTGAAACGGTCGACAAAATCTGACCGCGATTTGAGAGCTGGTCAGAACAATTAAACTTCCGCTCCTGGCACACAGCGGACAGTACAGTTGTCTGTCAGGTCCGCTTTGAGCGAAGAGCGGACTTATCCGTACAAGGCTTACCATCCAGAAATGGAAGTTCCCCCAAAAGGAAAACACTCGCAAACCTTCTAGACAACCTTTTCCCGAGCATTTAGCCTGAATTAAAATTTTAATATCTGTCAGGCTAGTTCATTATGAAAAATGATATCAGAACCCTCGACCTTAACCTTCTTAAGGCCCTTGATGCATTACTGGATGAGGGAAGCGTGACTCGGGCTGCACAGCGCCTCTCCCTGACGCAGCCTGCCGTCAGTGGTATGCTTATTCGCTTGCGTGATTACTTTGACGATCCACTCTTTGTTCGCACCAGCCACGGTATGGTCCCCACAATGCGGGCCAACGAACTTTCTACGCCGGTAAAACAAATCCTCACCGATATCGCTATCCTGCTGAAACCAAAGAAATTTGATCCCGTGACGGTGGAACTGACTTATACCATCGTCGCAACGGACTATGCACTTAAGGCTGTTGTCGTTCCGTTGATGGCTGAGCTAAAACAACGTGCACCGTATATTAAAATCGCCGTGCGGCCCGTGGACAATGAGCGAATGTATCAGCAGTTGTCTCGGGGTGAAGTTGATCTGGCTTTGATAACACCGCAAACAACCCCCGAAGACCTGCATGGAAGAGCGCTCTATGAAGAAGATTATGTCTGCGTAGCACGACGTCATCATCCTCTGGCAGCGAGTTCAGAAATGACGCTCGAACAATTTTGCAAACAGGAACATATTCTGGTGTCTTCAGAAGGTAACTTCACCGGTGTTACAGATGAAGCACTGGCTAAGCTCAGTCTGACACGACGAGTAGGCATGTCAGTTAATAGTTTTCAGGTGATACCTGATATATTGCGAGTGACTGATATGATTGCAGTTGTACCTCACCGCATGGTCCTGACTAACAACGATCTCATCATTCTCCCTTTGCCCCTGAAAGTACCCGGCTTTACCAAGAGCATGGCCTGGCATGAGCGAACCCATCGTGACCCAAGTCATCAGTGGATTCGTGCTTTATGCGCAGAAGTAAGCCAACATCCCGCGTCCTGATATAATTTATCTTATTAAGAATATAAGTAATGACAATTCGCCTTATAACTCCATTGCACCAATAATCACTGCCATCACGTTACTGCCGTAATGACACACGCAGTGCACTCAACTATAGCAATTGGAGAAATTTATGAACGCGATTAACTGGCCAGAAGACTTTGTTCCGGGTTTTACCGATAACTTTGTTTCTAATGAAATGATCATCTCAGGTCTGAACGTCAATGATGTCTGGCCGCTCCTGAGTCAGCCATTGCTATGGCCGGAATACTATAAAAATTCCGCCGATGTGCGCTTTTATGACAACAAAGGTCCAGAATTGGAAAATGGGGTTCGCTTCTACTTCAGCACGTTTGGTTTCCCAGTTGAAGCTCAGGTTGTGGAGTTTGTTCCACCTGCTGAAGGTAAACCTGCTCGTCTGGCATGGCACGGATGGGCCGGTGAAAAAGATACCGCTCAACGACTCGATGTCCATCATGCGTGGCTACTGGAGGATCTTTCCGGTCACAGGGTCCGTATCCTAACGCAGGAAACACAGAACGGAGTCCCGGCAAAAGATCTGGCAAATACCCGCCCGAACCCAATGCTTAATGGTCATCAGGAATGGCTTGACGGCCTGATTCGAGCAGCAAAGAAATAATAAACCGCTTTCCACAGTCATATCACTGAGGCTGCACTTCCCCGTAGCCTCAAGAATATTTGCCCGTTTGCTATTGCACTTGATTACAGGTAAATCATGTAACCCCCGCAAGTGACACCGCGCGGCCATATCTGTAATGTCCCCTCCTGGCACACAGCGGACAAGTGCGAAGGTCTACTATGAGCGAGAAGCAGGCATTGACGATGCCCCTGGTACAACATATATGTCGGTTGACTCAAATGCCATTCTGAAATGAATGTATGTGTAGAACCTCGCTGCAACATTTCCAGAATTGGGCATGTTTTGCCGTTTCATTTTTCAGTAACTAAATTCTTCTCTCAACAATCCAAATACCCAATCATCATGCCAGCAACCATGCAGGAAATAGTTTTTTCTTAGAGTTCCCTCCTGCTGAAATCCGACTTTATGCAATATTCTCCGCGATGCATTGTTGCCAGCTGTTACCGTAGCAGTGAGCTTACGATACCCATGCTCATCGAAAGCAAAGCGGGCAATATCTTTTAACGATTCTGTACCAAAACCTTTGCCGTGAAATTCTGATGCCAAGATAAACCCCACTTCCGCCATGCCTTCACCACGATCAATAAAGCCAGTTACACCAATTGGTATATCTGTATCCTTTCGACTCATTATCATACATAACCAGCGTTCACTGCCTTTATGCCAAGGCTGTAGACGGCTTTCAAAAGACTGGGTTCTAATCTCGTCATCAGTACGTGAATCACTAATAAAATGCATCACATGACGATCCTGATTTAATGCCAAAAAAAATGGCCAGTCTGTATGCTGGAGACAGCGATAATTGAGACTGACAGAAGAGATATGATGCATTAGATTTAATCACCTTTTTAGAGAGAGGAGTTAACAACTTTATCATTCACACCTGAATGATCAACTTTGACTGGCGCACGTATAAAGTATACAACTTCCCCTCCTGGCACGCAGCGGCTGGGCTGAGTGGTCGTCACGTCTACAGTGAGCAAGGAGCAGAATTTTTTTGAAAAAATATGGCACCATTCTCTCTGCATTAGTCATGACAATTTATCTTTCTCACATAAAACTAATGTCATAAAACGGCTATTTGGGTCAGACTGATAATCAGCAAACGGCTCGCAGTTAACGAAACCGTGCTTGATATAAAGTTGATGGCAAGCGGAAAACCCTGGCTGTGTTCCGGTTTCTAAACTTAAACGTCGTAGGCCTTTGATATGCGCAACCTGCAAGATATGCTGTAAAAGCTGATTCGCTACGCCACGACGCAAAAAATTTGGCGCGGTACGCATTGATTTCAGCTCACCATGTTCATCATCCAGTATTTTCAGCGCGCCAATTCCTGCGAGTTGTACCCCTTCCCATGCTGACCAAAATATCACAGCTGGGTCACGCAGTTTTCGAATATCTAAAGCATGGCTGCTTTCTGGTGGGGACTGCTCCAGCATGCCGGAAATATGATAGGCCACCAACGCTTGCACTGCTGGATGGGAGAGATCGTCAGTTTTGATAGTGAACAAGACTTTTCCAAAAAAATTGATTACATATTTGTAACATACAAGCAAGCGGCAGTATCTTTGTCTAATATCTATTTCTTATGGCACTGACCTGCACTCCGCTGATTAATACGCCGTTGCATTAGCAACGTCCCCTCCTGGCACAACACAGTCAGTCTAAAGCGCCGTCAGGTCTGCCATAATCGTACAGCAGACCTTATACCTGAAAGCCCATTCCGGACCGCATTCTGGACGTTCTAGCGCAACAGTACCTTACCCAGCAGATAAGTTGTTGCCTGTCCGCCGATGTGGACTCGATCCCCCACTCGCTGGCAGCGTAAATCCCCGCCACGTTCGGCGCCCTGGTGCGCCAGCATCTGCGTTTTTTTCAGTTTTTCAGCCCAGTACGGAATTAGCATGCTATGTGCTGAACCTGTAACGGGGTCTTCCGCTACGGCTTCTCCCGGGCAAAAGAAACGGCTGACAAAATCGTATTTCTCTTCGCCGGGCGCGGTTATGCAAACCATTTTTCCCAGAGGGAGCATGGCATTAATGTTCGGGCGTAGCGCTTCTACCTGCCGTTGATTATCCAGCACGACCATGTAATCACGCGCCACGCGCACTTCTTTGTATTCTGTGATGCCCAACGTTTCCAGCAATAAGGACGGCGGCACGACAGGCTCGGTTTCCCAGGCAGGAAAATCAAGCGTCAACCACTCGCCGCTGCGTGCTACTGTCAATGGGCCAACAAACCGGGTATCAAAATGGATAGTCGCGCCCGGGTAATCAAGATGTTCAAAGATGACGTGCGCGGCAGCAAGTGTGGCATGCCCACACAGATTTATTTCCCCTTGAGTGGTAAACCAGCGCAACTCGAAGCCGTTTTCATTTGGGACAAAAAAAGCCGTTTCTGACTGGTTATGCTGTTTGGACATTTTCAATGATGTCTCATCAGGCAACCACTCGGTGAGCGGACACACGGCTGCGGCATTGCCGCCAAAAGTAGCCGTGCTAAAGGCATCAACCATGTAAAAATCAATTTGTTGCATAGCGCAAACCTCGAATCATTCTTTGAGCCCCCCCACTCTACCATGCCTCGACAACGCGCAATCTCGTATTTTTCATCGTTTGATGTTCGGCTTCGGCGCCATTCCGTTGCTGGCGCTGTATCCCAATACCAGACGACATTTAAACAATGTCGCAACACCCCATTGACCTTCAAGTGAACTTTAAACTTATACTTTGAAAAAGGCCAATGGGCCGGGACACCCGTCTGAAATTGTCGAAGAGGAAGTGAGATGCAAACGATTCTGGGGGCAAGCGGACAGATTGCCCGGGAACTTGCTCGCGAGTTAACGCATTCTTACAGTGCTGAACTGAGGCTTGTAAGCCGTAATCCACAGAAGGTAAATGACAGCGATAGCCTTATGCCCGCTGATTTACTGGATGCCCGTCAGACACTGGAAGCGGTTAAAGGAAGCCGCATTGTCTATTTTGCGGCGGGTCTGCCGCCGGATGCCGACCTCTGGGAACAGCAGTTTCCGGTAATGCTGCAAAACGCGCTGAACGCGTGTCGGACAGTGGGGGCAAGTTTTGTTTATTTTGACAATACTTATATGTACCCACAGGACAGCAGATTGCAGACCGAGGAAACGCCGTTCCTGCCGTCAGGGCGCAAAGGGCGGGTTCGGGCCCTGATGGCAAACAAAGTGCTGGAGGAGATGCGCCGGGGCGACATCCCTGTGCTTATCGGGCGCGCGCCCGAGTTTTATGGGCCGGGGAAAACCCAGAGTTTTACCAATGCCTTAATTTTAGACAGACTTAAAGCAGGGAAAAAGCCACGCGTGCCATTACGTGACGACACGTTACGTACGCTCATATGGACTCCCGATGCCAGTCGGGCTTTAGCGCGCCTTGGCAACACCCCTGATGCCTTCGGTCAGACGTGGCACCTGCCCTGTTGCGATGAACGGCTCACCTATGCGCAGTTTGTTTCTCTGGCCTGTAACGTGTTCGGGAAAGAAACGTCATGGTCTGTCCTGAGCAAATTCGCCTTGTTCGCCGCCGGTATCTTTTCCAAAGGCCCACGGGAACTCCGGGAGCTCCTGCCCCGCTATCAACATGATAACCTGTTTGATTCATCAAAATTTAAGCGGCGATTCCCGGACTTTCAGATAACAACGTACCGTCAGGGACTGGAAACCCTTTACCGTGAATGGAAAGCGCCACTCACCGTAAAGAAAGACAAATAAACAACCACGCAGGTAGTATCGCTAATCAACCCCTGACATTAAACAGGTAGAATCAGATGAAACTCATTGAGATAACAGAAGCTGGCGGCCCTGAAGTTCTGAAGGTAAGCCAGGGAAAAATGCCGGAATGTGGCGAGAACGATGTCCTGATCTCAGTTAAAGCGGCCGGCGTAAATCGCCCGGATATTATGCAGAGAGAGGGAAAATATCCCATGCCAGAGGGTGTTACGCCGGTTCCCGGGCTGGAAGTCGCGGGTATCGTACACTCAATCGGGAAAAACGTTGCTCACTTTTCAGTTGGCGATCGCGTCTGTGCGCTCACCAATGGCGGGGGATATGCAGAATTTTGCGCCGTTCCGGCAGGTCAGGTATTGCCTGTCCCACAAAATTTAAGTTTTACAGAAGCAGCAGCGCTCCCGGAAACATTCTTTACGGTATGGGCCAATCTTTTTTCGTTAGGAAAAGTGAAAAAAGAGGATGTTGTTTTGATCCACGGTGGCGCAAGCGGCATAGGGACGACCGCGCTGGCGTTGTGTAATGCCATGAATATTAAAGCGTTCAGCACCGTCGGAAGTGACGATAAAATTCCGTTCCTGCAACAATATGGGGAAATCATTAACTACAGAACCCATGATTTTGAAGAAGAAATCCTCAGTAGAACCGACGGAAAAGGCGTTGATGTTATTCTTGATATTGTCGGCGCCGCTTATTTTAACAAGAACCTTCGCCTTCTTAAAAAGGACGGTCGGCTCGTACTGATTGGATTTATGGGGGGCAGGATGGTTAAGGAATTCGATATCCAGGAACTGATCCTTAAAAGAGCGGTGGTAACCGGTTCAACGATGAGGAGCCGGGACGCCGCTGAAAAGGAAGAAATCGCCCAACAGCTCATACAAAAAGTATGGCCTTTAATCGAAGCCGGAAAGTGTAAACCCGTCATTCACCAGATAGTTAAATTTGAGGATGTCCGTCAGGCACATACGTTACTGGATGCCGGAACTCATATCGGTAAAGTTATCCTTACCCTTGAATAAGCGCAAAGGGCGGGAGCATCCCCTGTCCCGCCCTGAGCAATTATACAATCCTCAGCGGGCCAGCCCCTGGTAACCGGGTTATCAGATTTGCGCCCATTAACGTTGCCGGCGTGTAGGCCCCTCCTGCAATCCGGTTCATCATCAGGTGCTCAACCACCGCTAACGCCCCCATAATGGTCAGGGTATAACCATTCGGTGTACGGATACGGGCAGTTTTTTTGTCGCCACGGGCGTTGATGGCCTCTCCCCACACAAAAGAGGGCGTCTGTTCACGTTTCATTTCTCCGGGGCCTTTCACCGTTCGGGATATATAAGCCTTGAGGAGCTTCTGAACCCACGCCAGTCGCAGCAATGGCCTGATGTAGTTTGCTCTCCGGGCCTGGGAAATCATGCGCGTCGACCCCGGCACAAAGACCTGAATGTCTGGAATACCTGTCGTGTAATACGCCGTGGACACGTCCCCCCAGGGGATTGTCATCGCGTCCTTCTCGCCATCGCCGAAGTCAATACGGCGAACTTCATAAGCAAGCGGCACGGTAATGATCTTCCCTCCTCGCCGAATTTTTCCGCCCTGCGCCAACCCCTCGATCGCTGTTTTCGCCGTACCCGGAGAAAAAACAGAGCGTGAATCGAATCCCAGGTTAAGGCGGATCGCATCCGGCAGGGCCTCCTTCAGGGCGGCCGCCACGCAGTCCGTAGGAATAACGTCAAACCCGACGCCGGGGCACAATACAACACCGGCATCCCGGGCACGGGTATTCAGCAGTTGTGCCGCTTCGAACACGCCTATCTCCCCTGTAATATCAAGATAATGGGTTCGGGTTTGCAGGCAGGCCTCCATCAAAGGCGCCGCAGTAGCGGAGAACGGCCCCGCACAATTTAATACCAGAGCACACCCTTCAAGCTGTCTGAGCAGTTCAGCCGGGTTATCAAGGGCGAAGGCGTGAGCCTCAAGCCCGAGATTGCGAGCCAGAGAGTCTACCGTTTCTTGCCTGCGCCCCGCCAGAACTGGCCTGAATCCTCGCCGTACGGCCTCACGGGCAATCATTTCTCCGGTATAACCGTTCGCGCCATAGATCATCCAGCGCGGAAATTCTGGATGGGAATATTGCTCATTCATTGCATTAACCCCTTTAATAAATAAATTGCCCGGCTTACGTCACAGCATAACCTTAAAGTTAACTTCAAGGTCAATATACCCGTCATACTTCACGTTGCATGTACGTTGGTTGCGCCGTAACGGTGACAGTTCAAATCTAAGCCAACAGACATAACGTAATGATTAAATTCACCAGCGAATGATAAAGCCAATACCATTACTTTTATTCCGCCTTATTTTTATTCGTCATTGATTGTCAGACGGCAAGATAACGATTAAAATAGTTTCTATCGCATTCACCCTTCGTTGAATCCTTCTCATTACATCTTCAGAGAAATCGTCAGTCATGATTATCAGACCAGAGCAACATTGGTTTTTTCGATTATTTGATTGGCATGGCTCGGTATTGTCAAAAATAACATTTCGGTTATTTTTAAACCTTGTCATGTCAGCTATCGCAATTATCATTTATCAATGGTATGAGCAACTGGGCATCCACTTAACCGTTGCCCCTTTTAGCCTGCTGGGGATCGCAATCGCTATCTTTCTCGGCTTTCGCAACAGCGCCAGCTACAGCCGTTTCGTTGAGGCTCGGGGACTGTGGGGAACCTTACTGATTGCCGAGCGTTCCATCATCCGTCAGTTAAAAAATTTGTTGCCGAATGACGTTGAGCTACATAAAAGAATTTCAGGTTATCTGATCGCCCTTTGCTGGAGCCTGAAACATGAATTACGTAAAACCGACGCCGGATATGATATGTACCGAATTCTGCCCCGGCATATTCTTACCCAGGTCATGTTCAGCCCGATGAAAACCAACCGGATATTATTATTGATCGGCGATGAAATGGCAGCATTGCGTGAACAAGGCAAGCTGAGCGATATTACATTCGGCCTCATCGATAATAAAATAGATGAAATCGCCCACGTTATTGGCGGCTGTGAACGAATTGCAAATACCCCGGTGCCGTTTGCTTATACATTAATACTCCAGCGAACCGTTTATCTTTTTTGTACCCTTCTTCCTTTTGCGCTGGTTGGCGACCTGCATTACATGACGCCATTCGTGTCCGTTTTTATTTCCTATACCTTTTTATCCTGGGATTCCCTGGCGGAAGAACTTGAAGATCCCTTTGGCACATCGGCTAACGATTTACCGCTCAACGCGATTTGCAACACTATTGAGCGCAATCTGAAAGAGATGACCGGGCAACAGCCCCTGCCGGAGCCGCATCAGCCCGATCGCTACTTCAATCTGACCTGAGTCCATTGCCCGCTACCCACCAATGTACGACAGGTTTTGCGTAATGCCGGTGTTCCCCTGATGTAAAAAATGCGTCTGTTTTTTATGCGTCAGCGCATCGGCAATACGCATCTTAAGGGCATCCTGCTGCGTATCGTCTTGCAGCACGTCTCGTAAATCGACCCCGCCATCACCAAAAAGACATAAATGCAGTTTGCCGATGGAAGAGACGCGCAGCCGGTTGCAACTGGCGCAGAACGTTTTTTCATAGGGCATGATCAGGCCAATTTCGCCTGCAAAGTCCGGGTGGCAAAAGACCTGTGCCGGGCCATCACTGCGCTGGCGAATCTGGCGCACCCAGCCGCGTCGCAGCAGTTCATCACGCAGCACCGCGCCCGAAATATGATGGCGTTGAAACAGCTCGCTGCCCTCACCCGTTTCCATCAGTTCGATAAAGCGCAACTGAATGCGGCGAGGCTTAATCCAGGCCAGAAACGTGTCCAGTTGATGATGATTCACATCGCGCATCAGAACCGTATTCACTTTGACCTTTTCAAAACCGGCGGCAAACGCCGCATCAATACCGTTCATCACGTCCTGAAATTTATCCTGCCCGGTGATGGCATAAAACTGGCGAGCGTCCAGACTGTCCACGCTGACGTTGATGGCGGTTAATCCGGCCTCACGCCAGCGTGCGACGTCACGCGCCAGGCGATAGCCATTGGTCGTTATCGCAATCTGGCGAATCGCCGCATTTTCACGCACCGCCGCGATAATATCGATAAAGTCGCGGCGTAAGGAGGGTTCCCCGCCGGTAAGACGGACTTTTTCCGTACCCAACGCGGAGAACGCGCGGGTGACGCGGCGAACTTCATCCACCGACAAGAATGACTTGTTGCTCACGCCGCCGGGTTTGTACCCGTCCGGCAGACAGTAGGTACAACGAAAATTGCACACATCGGTAACGGACAGACGTAAATAGGTGAATTTACGCTGCCATGAGTCCATAAGCGGTTGCATAGATAACCTCGGGAGACAACGAACAGGCAGGCCACATCACGCTGATGTGGCCTGAGACAGGAAGTAAGACGTGTTGTTAGTGGGTTTTCATCCCCGCCGCCAGCATCAGCAGCTTAAACCCGGATGCGACGACGGCCAGCGCCATAACGCTTGCCGCCCAGATGATGACCATCCAGCCCACCCTTTTCCACCAGGCGCGTGGGGCGGTATCCGCAGGTTTAGCGTGCTCTGTGTCTGATAGTGAAGCCATTAATGATACCCCTCATCAGGATTAATTTTTCCGCGAAAGACGTAGTAACTCCAGCAGGTGTACATCAGAATTACCGGGATAATCAGTAGCCCCCCCACCAGCATAAAGCCCTGGCTTTGCGGCGGTGACGCGGCCTGCCAGATAGAGATCGACGGCGGAATGATATTGGGCCAGATGCTGATGCCCAGCCCGCTGAATCCCAGGAAAATCAGTCCAAGGGTCAGCATAAACGGCCCATAGCTCGCTTTGCGGTTATAGGCGGAACGCACAATTCCCCAGCAGCAAACCAGCACTAACAGCGGGACAGGCGCAAACCAGATGATCTCTGGCAGGCTGAACCAGCGTTGAGCAATCGCCGGATGCGTCAACGGCGTCCACAGGCTGATAATGACGATGATCGCCAGCAGCAGCAGCGTCAGGATAATCGCCTTCTCCGACATGCTTCGGTGCAGCGGGCCTTCCGTTTTCATGATAAGCCAGGTGCAGCCCAGTAACGCATAGGCCACCACCAGCCCCACGCCGCAGAACAGCGGGAAAGGCGCCAGCCAGTCCATCGTCGAGCCGCTGAACGCCCGTCCGGTTACCTGCAAACCGTTAACCAGCGTTCCCACGGCGACGCCCTGGCTGAAGGTTGCCAGCACAGAACCGCCGATAAAGGCTTTATCCCAAAGCGGACGGTGTTCCGGCGTCGCTTTAAAGCGAAATTCAAACGCCACGCCCCGGAAAATCAGCCCCAGCAGCATGGCGGTTAACGGCACGCTGAGCGCATCGACAATCACCGCATAAGCTAACGGAAACGCGCCATATAACGCCGCGCCGCCCAGCACCATCCAGGTTTCATTGCCATCCCAGACGGGAGCCACGGTATTCATCATCATGTCGCGCTCTTTCTCGTTCTTATTGAACGGAAAAAGAATGCCGATCCCCAGATCAAAGCCGTCCATCACGATGTACATCAACGTTGCGAAGACAATGATGACGAACCAGATTATTGACAGGTCGATGCCCATTTTATTCTCCCCTGCGTGTGTTCATGGGTTCGCTCACCGCCGATAACGGACGCGCTGGCGTACCCCCCTGAGCGATATCATGCGCATGCTCGCGCACTGGCCCCTTTTTGATCAGCCGCACCAGGTAGAGGTAGCCCACCCCAAAGACGGACGAATAGACGAGGATGAACGCCAGCAGGCTGACGGACATGTGCATGTCGCCGTGTGCGGAAACAGCATCACGCGTGCGCTGCAAACCGTAGACTACCCACGGCTGGCGGCCAATCTCGGTGGTAAACCAGCCCGCCAGAATAGCGATTAACCCCGATGGCCCCATGCAGAATACGAACCACAGGAAAGGACGACACTGATACAACCGGCCACGCCAGCGCAGCCACGCGCTCGCCACGCCGGTCAGGATCATCAGCATCCCCAGCCCCGCCATTATCCTGAACGACCAGAAAATGATGGTTGAGTTCGGGCGATCCTCTTTCGGGAACGACTTCAGCGCGGGCACTTGTTTGTCGAGGCTGTGCGTCAGAATCAGGCTTCCCAGATAAGGGATTTCAAGGCTGTACTTCGTTTTTTCCGCATCCATATCCGGTACGCCAAACAGAACCAACGGCGTGGCTTCGCCTGGCGGGTTTTCCCAGTGCCCTTCAATCGCCGCAATTTTCGCCGGCTGATGTTCCAGCGTATTGAGACCGTGCGCATCGCCAATCACCGCCTGAACCGGTGCGACAAACAGCGCCATCCACAACGCCATCGAAAACATCTTTCTGATCGCGGGCGTGTCGTTTCCTTTCAGCAAATGCCAGGCTGCCGAGGCGCCGACGAAGAACGCGCTCGCCAGAAACGCCGCCGTGGACATATGCAATAAACGGTACGGGAACGACGGGTTAAAGACGATGGCCATCCAGTCCACCGGCACGACAACGCCGTTCTCAATCGCGTAACCCTGCGGCGTTTGCATCCAGCTATTGGAAGAGAGGATCCAGAACGTTGAAAACAAGGTTCCCAGCGCAACCATACAGGTCGCGAAGAAATGCAGTCCCGGCCCGACGCGCTTCCAGCCGAACAGCATCACGCCCAGAAAGCCCGCTTCAAGGAAGAATGCCGTCAGAACTTCATACGTCAGCAACGGACCGGTGATACTTCCGGCAAATTGTGAAAAGCCGCTCCAGTTAGTCCCGAACTGGTAAGCCATGACCAGGCCTGAGACCACCCCCATCCCAAAATTGACGGCAAAGATCTTTGACCAAAAGTGATAAAGGTCGCGATACGTTTCATTTTTGGTTTTGAGCCATAGCCCTTCAAGGACGGCGAGAAAACTTGCCAGGCCAATTGTTATTGCGGGAAAAAGAATGTGAAAAGATACGGTAAAGGCAAATTGTATCCTCGCAAGGTGAAAAGCATCTATTCCAAACATAATTCCCCCCACGGAGTCGACATTGACTGATTTATTTTGTACAACGCTTTCATTTCCAGCCTTTTTCTTTGATTAATAGCGATTTTCTGAATATTTCAGAGCAGGTGAATCTAATAATTTTCGGCGTGTTTAATTAGTCTCAAACAATTATTCAAAAAGTTCAAATAGGTTAAATTTAATAAGTGATAGATAACATTTATTATGATAATGATAAAATCCTGTTATAATTTCTTTAAATCGACAGCGCAGACGCCGCATAATCCGGGCAAACCCCGCGAATTAACTGGGTTCCACCATCTGTTATATAAATTTTTATATAACGAATAATAAAAGATGTTGCTGTTATCTCCCGGGTAGAGACAACTGTTTGTATTTATTAACCATCACCATTACCCATTTTTTAAATAAGGTTAATGGCTTTTCAAATGGATATTTGTCCGGCTGGCTTTTATTTATATAACGCGCAGCCGCTAAACGTAATTGTTAAATACACTGGAATAACCCTACCTGTTATGTAGCTATTTCAGGATGCCAATGTGACCAGAATAGTCAGGAGTTCATATGAATAAGAAAAGACGTTCAGTTCCCGGAGTCAGACACTATGACGGTCCTGCTGGCGGCTGGGGCGCGTTAAAAGCAACGGCCATTGCCGTTCGTACACAAATGGACGCGCTTGAAGCACCCGTTACCCTGTTACGCACAAATCAGCCAGACGGCTTTGACTGCCCAGGATGCGCATGGCCGGATAAAGAACATAAATCAACGTTTCAGTTTTGCGAAAACGGTGCGAAGGCCGTCACGTGGGAAGCAACAAGCAAGCGTGTCACACCGGCGTTTCTGGCCAAAAATACCGTCAGCGCGCTGCTGAAGAAAACAGATTTCGAACTTGAAGGGTATGGTCGCCTGACTCATCCGCTGGCCTATCACAAAGAAAGCGACACATTTCGCCCTGTCGAATGGGAACAGGCCTTTGCCCGCATCGGCGAAGTGCTTCGCGGTCTCTCCCCTGAACAGGTGGAATTTTACACGTCCGGTCGCGCCTCCAACGAAGCGGCATATCTGTTCCAGCTTTTTGCGCGCGAATACGGCAGCAACAATTTTCCCGACTGTTCCAATATGTGCCACGAAGCCACCAGCGTAGGCCTGCCTCGTTCAATTGGCATCGGTAAAGGAACCGTATCGTTGGATGATTTTGAAAAGACGGAACTGGTGATCGCCATCGGCCATAACCCAGGGACAAACCATCCCCGTATGATGGGGACGCTTCACGAGCTTGCGCGCCGCGATGTGCCGATTATCGTCTTTAACCCGCTGCGTGAAAGAGCGCTGGAACGCTTTGCCGACCCGCAGAGCATCATCGAAATGGCGACCTACAGCTCAACCGACATTGCCTCAACCTATTTCCAGGTCAGGGCTGGCGGTGATGCCGCCGCGCTGAAAGGCATTGCCAAACATGTGTTGCAGCTGGAAGCCGAGCGTGGCGATGTTCTGGATCGCGAGTTTATCGCCGCCCATACGCTGGGCTTTGACGATTTTGCCGCAGATATTGCCGCAACCTCCTGGGAATCCATTGAGCGCGAATCAGGTTTAAACCGTGAGCAACTGGAAAAAGTCGCGGAAGCCTACGCCAGGTCCAACGCCACCATCATCACCTACGGCATGGGCATTACCCAGCATAACAAAGGGACGGCGAACGTGCGTCTGATTGCCGACCTGCTGTTAATGCGCGGCAATATTGGCAAACCCGGCGCAGGTATTTGCCCGCTTCGCGGACACTCCAACGTTCAGGGGAACCGCACCGTCGGCATTACCGAGAAACCGGCGCCAGAATTCCTCGAACGGTTGAGCGACGTTTTCGGGTTTGTTCCCCCGTCGAAACACGGACACGACGCCGTACAGGCGACGCAGGCCATGATCGACGGGCGCGCCAAGGCGCTGATCTGCCTGGGCGGTAACTTTGCCGTGGCAATGCCCGATCACGAACAGGGGTTCCCGGCAATGAACGGGCTGGACTTGAGCGTCCACATCGGCACCAAACTGAACCGAACGCATCTGCTGGTCGGGAAAGAGACGTTCATCTTCCCCTGCCTCGGACGCACCGAACTGGATATTCAGCGCACCGGCAGACAATCCATCACGGTAGAAGATTCTATGTCGATGGTGCATGCCTCCTCCGGCAAACTGAAACCGGCGTCGCCGTTATTGCGTTCGGAACCAGCCATTATTGCCGGAATGGCGAAAGCCACGCTGACAAACAGCAAAATCGGCTGGATGGAGCTGGTTGCTGATTACGATCTCATCCGCGAACTGATTGAACAAACCATTCCCGGTTTCGACAATTACAACGATCGTATCCGGGTGCCTGGCGGTTTCCGTATGCCGCTGCCGCCGACCGAACGCGTCTGGCCGACATCGACGGGCAAAGCTATGTTCTCCGTATTCCACGGCGTTAACGAGAACGTGACCGGCGAAGGTGAAAATACGCTGCGTCTGATTACCCTGCGAAGTCACGATCAGTACAACACCACCATTTACGCGATGGACGATCGTTATCGCGGCGTATTTGGCCGTCGTGACATTATCTTTATGAACGAAGGCGATATGGAGCAGTTAGGGCTTGAACATGGCGATCGCGTCGATATCCGAACGGCCCTGCCTGACAGCGATCTCTGCCTGGAAGATATCACCGTCGTGGCCTACAGCATTGCGGCAGGTTCTGTCGGCGCCTATTATCCTGAGGCCAATGTTCTGGTTCCGCTCAATTATATTGATAAAGAGAGCGGTACGCCTTCTTATAAATCCGTACCGGTAAATATCACCTTGCGTTCAAAAGAAATTCGCGCGCTGTAAAATTCGCCCCTTATTCATGGCGTTCTGCTGAATAAGGGGATTTATTTTTCAGCCACTGACGCGCAGAAACGGTATTGTCACGCCGCAATTCGGTTACAAAATTTATACATTTATGCAATAATGTGAACCCATGTCGTAGCGCAAACGGCTGCCGGAGCCTCTTCTTTGCCCCCAACAGACCGTCTGCCGAAGAGATGAATGATGGACATAAAACAACTCAAATATTTAATCGCGCTGGATCAGACCCGTCACTTTGGTAAGGCCGCATCGCAGTGTAATATCACGCAACCCACCCTCTCCATGCGCATTCGCAATCTGGAGGAGGAACTTGGTCTGGTGCTTATCGTTCGCGGGCAACGCTTTGAAGGCTTTACCCCGGAAGGCGAACGTATTCTGGCATGGGCAAAATCCCTGCTGGCCGCGCACGATGGCTTACAGGCCGAGGCCGCGCTCTGCAAAGGACAGGTTGTCGGTGTGCTCCGTCTGGGTATGGTGCCGCTCGCCAGCGTCGATCCTATGCTGTTTATTCGCGAATTAACCCCCAAATACCCGGAACTGCAATTTAGTCTCTATTCCATGACCTCGGAGCAAATTGCCGAAGGCGTAAACAGCAACCAGCTGGAGCTGGGAATATGTTATCTGAATAACATTGATGTCAGTCCGTTTGATGTTATCCCGTTAGCGAAAACCCGGATGGGTCTGCTGCACGACACGCGCCATTTCAAAATAGAAAATGAGAGCCTCTCCTGGAACGATCTCATTAATTTCCCGCTGGGTTTTCTGACCAAAGGTATGCATTACAGAGAACACATGGATATGAGTTTTAAATCAGCCGGAATCTCGCCTAAACATATTTTCGAAAGCGATTCGACATTCCAGATTATTCAGGCCGTGCAGCGTGGCATATGTTGCGCCATTATGCCGCTCAATAATGGGCTGGAGAATTTAAACAGTAATTTCCATATTACGCCGGTCGTCAATTCCAACATTGAAGCCCCTGTCGGCCTGATCATGCGTAAGCAAGCGCCGGTTTCTTCGCTCGCGCTGCGCTGCTTTACGGACGCGCGCGACATCTACGCCGCCCACAACCCACAGCATTCGTAATACCCGCAATCCGCGCCTTTGCGTGGATTGCTTACACAAGCCATCCATCGTCATCATTGCAGGATTCGCACATGCCGTTTCTGTGCCGGTTTTTTTCCTTTACGGCATTTAAAAACAGTAATAATTCACGATCGGTTCTTAAGCGGAATTTCGTCATTAACGCATTTCGATGCGCCAGCACCGTTTTCTGACCGATCGCCATTTTGTAGGCAATCTGCTTTGACGTCATCCCCGCATAAAGAAAGGCAGCGAGCTGGTTTTGTTGCCCGGTAAGCGTCTTATGCGGGCAATGCCCGCAGTGGTGTACGGCATGGGGCGTTTTTGCTTGCTGTAAAGAAAACCAATGCTGCTTAATCACTTTACTGATCTTACTGACGCTTGTATTGAGCGGAATAAACACGATATTTCCTATACAGGAGGGAATTTCTCCTCGCGCAGGAATATGTTTTTTATCCACCAAGCCAATCATCAGGTGTGGCGCACGAAATCGCATTTCAGCATGACAAATATACTGTTCACCGGGGTGCAGCATCAGAATTAAGATATCGGCACAGGCGGCGTTTGCGTAGTCATAGTCGTTAAAGGTGAGCGTGGTCCGATTCAGGTTTGGTGGAAATATTTCGCACAGTAACGCGCGCAATCCGTATTGATAAAAACGATCCTGACATCTGATGACAATATTCATGTATACGCGGCTCCGGGTAATAATTACTGATAGCTCAATGAAACCGTCACAACCGAATCAATGGTTCCCGGTGAGACCTGCCCTTGTTCACTGTAGAGCCGGGCGCGTAAATTCCAGGTGTAACGCTGTGCGACAATTTCACTGGTCAGAACCTGACCGTCGCCCAGCGGTCGGCCGTCCGCCGCCTGCAACTGTATCGCGACAGGGGTAGCGGTTCCCAGATTGCGATACATATCATCGCGATGCATGTCATCAGCGTTGCCGTTAAACTGAATCATCACGCCGGTTGTGCCTTCCGGGCAATGTTCAATGCTGAAATCAAAACTGACCCACGGCGTCGTTGACCCTGCGGTATACATTGATGAAGCCGTTACCGGACTCCCTGCCGTTAAATCAACGGTTTTAGTGATGCTGTCGCTGCTCACCTGACACGGCACGGCTTTCACATTCCCTTTGATGTTTAATGCGATCGGATCGCCCTGACCCCATACCTGACCAGTAAGCATCAGGGCCAGCAGCCAGCGTTTTCTTCCAGGCATACTTTTTCCTTGGGTTATTGGTAGGTAATATTCAACGTGGCGGTGGCATTCGCGCTGCCCGGCTTCACCTGGCTTTTGGTCTGGTAATAACGCGCCACCAGCGGAAATGTCTCCTGCCCGCCTGCGGATTTTTTCAATACGATGCGGTTATTCAGTTGCAGCGGCACATCGTTATAAACTATCTGGACTCCCACGCCGTCTGCCGTTTCGGAGCTACCCTGCCCGGTCAGCGCCAGAACGCTGGCGTCAGCCGGCGCATCAGGGTTTTGCGTTCCCGCCAGTTCAACATTGATATTCGCCCCCGGATCGCAGTTCAGCCCCAGATTTTGCGTATCGCTGTGCGACAGCACGGCTCCGGGCTGGCCGGTGAACTCGGCGGCATTAATATCACCGAGCTGAAAATTAAGAATCTGGCTGGAAAACGAACATGCGAGCGCCGTCACCTGGGTATCGGCGCCCATTGAAATCTGCATAAAATAATGATCCGGCGTACCAAACCATCCCTGTGCAACCACTCCCGGCGTCAAATATCCCGATTGGATCGTTGCTGTTTTAATCAGCATCACGTCATAGTTACCGAGGTTATAGATATAGCTGGCGCCATTTGACGGCAGCACAAAATCCCCTGCGGGAATGGATAGCCTGATTCCCACCCCCTTCAGATTGGTGTTGTAAACATGATTTATCGGCGAAGGCGTCGCTGACAGGTAATTGATCGCATAAGCGCCGTTGCAATAGACGGCACCGCCAGGCGCCGTGACCAACAGTTTGGCATACCCGGAGACCCTGGCGCGGGCGATTTCTGCCCCTACCGGCGCATCTCGCTGCACGACAATATTCCCCATTGAGACGGCATTAAATAATGTCGTATTCACGGTACAGTCATCGGCAACGCCGAGCCCTGAAAAAAGCATCAGTAAACTGAATAAGAGATAAGTTCGTTTCATTGTCAGATTCTCACGAGAGGTCAGCCCACTTAGCGGCAAAGAGAGCCGGTCACGCTAACGCCGCTGTAGTTCTCGGCTGCGGTTAATGAATAATTTGCCGTGCAGCGCTGCTCGCCGTCACGTCCCCAGACCACATTCAACGTCCCTTCCGGCGGCATGCCGCTTAAATAAACCTGCCCCTCGTCACCGACAATAAATTGTTGTTCTTGCGCGCCTTTTAATGTCACCATCGCCCCAAATGGCACCGTCGAACCGTGGGGTCTGGTCAACGTCAACAGCACGCGCAGCCCAACATTAGCGACATAGTCCGCCCTCACGACCGCGCCACGGGTCGGCACAACGGTTTTGTTGGTAAGCGCCAGTTCAACATCGTCCGCAACGGATGCCGTATCCAGGCCAATATCATTTTTGCGATACGGTGAAACATTGGCGGAAACGGTGTAGCCACGAAAATCAGTTCGTACGCCGCTCTGGTTTTTAATCCCGACCCCCGATGCGCCAGGCGCGCCAATCAGCACGTTGGTTTCCCCCAGAGGCTGAGAGAACGTTACGCCATCGGCATATGCCAGCACGCCCCCCGCGAGAGCGTAATTCACGCGCTGCGAGTGGCGATCGTAACGATACCCCCCGCTAACATCGGCGTAAGTACCCTTATAATCCGCGCTCAGACTACCGGTATACCCCACGTCATCCGTGCCGTAACCTTGCTGAATATTCCAGTTCAGCGCGTTGCCAGCCAGCGCCGTTCCACTCAGCCCTGCGCTATGAGTCGCGCCCTTCCCGCTGCTGGCATTCATGCCATAACTGGCCCAGGTATTGCTCATAAAGCGATCCAGCGGAATGCTGATATTCAGCGCCAGCTGTTGGTCTTTATCATAACGATCGCCGCTGCCGTTTTTACTCAGCGTCCAGGCGACGCTATAGCTCACGCCGTTCCAGGCATTGTGATACCCCACGCTCCACGACTGCATCGGTTTTCCGGTATGCCAGTAGTCCTCCTGTACCGCGCTTAACGCCAACGATCCGCCGCCTGCGCCCAGGGACTGGTTGACGTTGGCTTCCATACGGTTACGTCGTTTCGTTATCTGCCCGGAACTACCGCCATACGTATCGAAAGTGTCCTGCATACCGTAGTAACCGCGCGTTGAATATCGGTAACCCGCAATCGAAAAGTTTGTTCCTGTCGCGACGCTATTTTTGCTATAGCGCACACGCCAGGATTGCCCCTGAGTCTTGCTGCCATCAGCGGGTTGCGCCCATGACTGGATTACGTCGGCAGAAAGCGCGCCAATCGTTCCCAGATTTTTACCGACGCCGGATGCTATCGCCCGATAGTTACGGGAAGTCTGGACGCCGCCATAAAGCGTGAAACCGCCCGGCAAACCATAAATCGCGGTTCCCTGGCCGAAATCGGTTTGTTCCACACGACTGTCGCTGGAGCGATAGCGCCCGCCGGTTAACGCATATTTGAACCGGCCTTCACGCTGTAACACCGGTAATGATGCGAACGGGACGGTGAAGTGCTGCTCACTGCCATCCGCCTCTTTAACCGTGACCTCCAGATCGCCGGCGCCTCCCGTGGGGAACATGTCGGTAATGTCAAACGCGCCAGGGGCCACGTAACTTTGGTAGATTTGGTAGCCATTTTGCCGGATGACGATCTGCGCATTGGTGCGGGCAATACCGCGCACCACGGGCGCATACCCCTTCAGCGAATCGGGCAGCATGTCGTCATCCGACGCAAGCTGGCCGCCACGAAACGGTATGCTGTCAAAAACATCCGCAGGAGAGGCGCTGTCTCCCAGCACCAGTTGCGCTTTCAGCGGGACGATATTGCGCTGGACATAGGTATAAATCGAATCCCAGTCCTCATTGCCCTGACCGCTGCGCCGCCAGGTGGTGTAATTGCGCAAACGCCACGGGCCGATATTTATTCCGGGGCGTAAATTAACGTACTGGCTATTACTGTTATCACCGCTCAGACTGTAGTTAAGCATCGCGGCGGTAATGCCCTCATCCCAGAGTTCCGGCGCGACATCCCCCCGCGCTCTGGCAGATAACGCCGCCTGCGGAATACTTAACAACAGCTTTTGCGTCGAAAACTGGAACTCACTTGAAGCCTGTGGAATAGCGGACAAATCGGCGCAATCCCCTTTGCCCTGCACACCCGGATACTGCGCGATGTTAACACCATAGCGTTGCAACATTTCCCCCGACAGGCAGGGCTCAAGCACATCCTCACCAGAAGGCGTTGGTGTTTTATTGAATGCGATATCCTGCGTGTCCAGAAACTGCCCGTTGAGGATAATATCGACATGGTAAGTGCCCTGTGCCTGCCCTCCCATTTCAAAACCAGAAAGATCGATATTCTCGCTACCGGATGGTATATGCTCCAGTAGCGCCGGATTAAAGTAATCCCGACCCAGAACCTCATTCAGCACGCTGAATATTCCCAGGGAGATAAACAATACAAGCCTGGCCGGATACGGATTAATTATATATTTGGCTATCATCATTAACGTAATTCCGACCCGTCGCTACTTAAACAGAACCGCTGTACTCCTCGCTGATTCCACCGTAATCATTAATAATCCTGAATTTCACGCTTCCGCCATTTCCGCCCGAAGGCAGTGCAAAACGGGCGGTACTCCCCGGCGCCACAAACGTTACATTGTCAACTTTCTTACCGGATACGGTAATTTCATTGAAATTAACGTAATAAGGCGTGGGGTTATTTACCTGAATAAACGCCCCGCTCCGGCTCCAGCTTAACTTTCCGAGCTGCGCTTCAGGCGTTGACTTGCTTAGCAACGCAGGCCGATAAATCAGTTTTATTCGTGTTTTAACCGCAATCTGTAACGTATTATCTTTACGTTGGGCCGACGGTATCGATTTAATATTCAGCCAAAACAGGGACTCTTTATCCTCAGGCAGATTTCCCGCCCGAATAATACGCATTACGTTTTGCTGCCCGTTATCAAGCCGGTAAAGCGGCGGTGTAATAATAAAAGGGGCTTTGCCCTTACCGTCATTTTGCGTTTCGATCCACGACTGAATTAAATACGGAATATTATCGGGATTACTGACGCTTAATGACGCTTCTTTTTTACCGCCATCGTAAATAACCCGTGTTCCGCCAATGGAAACGCCAGCATTCACACTGGAAACGCCGGTAACAAACAGCGCCAACGCGGTGGCGCAAACACGTAATACTCTCATGGTAAACCTCTGAGAGGGCCGGTTATCGGCCCCCCAAACAACATATGCTCGTCAGTTATAGTTAACGGTGAAGTTCGCTACGGCGTTCACGACGCCCGGCACAACAGGCACGCTGGTGGCGACATAGGCGGCGTAGAAATCCAGTTGGTTGTCAACCATATCTAACAGTGAATAGGAATAGCCATTGATCTGATTAAGGCCTAAAGGCGCTCTGTCTGCCGTCATCAGTCGAATGGCCACCCCGCTTGCCGAACCAGGATCGGCGGAAAGCGCCAACAGATCGGTATTACCCGAATGATTAACGCCATCAAATTTCACCCGCGCGGACGTGACGGAAGAGGGGCAGTTAATCAGACGCAAGGTAAATTTGGTCGTTGACGCTTCATCCCCTGCGTTGGTAAACGCTGTTTTATAGACACTTCCCATATCAACGGTCATCGTATTATTGGCGCCAATATCTACGGTACAGGCGGTATCAAGAACCTGACCCACAAATTTGACCGTGCCGTCATACGCTATCGCATTTGATATTGACAAAATGGCCGCAGCGGAAAGCGCCATTGCTATCATATTTTTTTTCATCATCGCTATCCTTAACACCTGTTTATTTATCGCGTTACGACATAATGTCCATACATTTTCTGCTCTGGAAATGGGCTGCCGGGAAACGCTTATTTTTGGCTATCATCGTAAAGACAAGGAGATAAATAACATGCGATTTCCCCTTCATCATTCCGGGCCGCATCACGTTAGCGGTTTGAATCCTGAATCAAGGCGCGATGTCAATTAAGTTCTCCTTAATTTAAATTTTCATATAAATGCACATATTTGCTCAAGTGATTTTTTGGTGTAATTTTACACCTTGTTCTGGATTCACTTATTTTTAGTCTGTCACCATAATTATTAGCTCAAGCAAGACGTTACGCTATTACAGAAACTATTATATGGGAGGACAGATCATGCCTGAAACCAAAATAGCTATTGAATCAAGTATGTATAAGGCTCTGCCTCTGAAGCCAATTGAACATGTAGAAAAACTGATTGCGCACCTGAAGCCACACGCAAACACACGAGAAACAAAATGCAGACAAATTATTAACAACGAAAATAATAGACCACATCAATGTTATTTATTGCTGAAGGGAACCATTGGGGTTTTCAGAGCACGGGACGGCTTCATGCTTAACTCAGAAGTCGCCCCCTTTATTTTTGGCCTCAGCAATCAACTGGTTGATGCTGAATATTTGCTGATGCGCAGTGAGGAGTGCTCTGAGATCGCCTTTATTCCACTGGAGAAAGTTAACGACGTTATAGCAAATGAGAATCTTTGGGAAAGTCTGGCGAAGGTGCTTATCTACACCGCCGGTCGGGTGTACGACCACTGTACGCGCATTTCAGCGCCGACATCCTATGATATTATTCGCGCTCAGTTGTATGAATTAATGCGTGAGTCTAATGAATTCAGGCAAAATATAACTGCCGCAAATTATATTCAGTCAAGAACATTTCTGTCGCGCAGCAGCGTGATGAAGATACTGGCCGATTTAAAAAAAGGCGGCTACATCGTGACCGATCGTGGTGTTCTGAAGCAAATTCAGCAGAATATTCCCCTGAAATACTAGCTATGCTCAACACGCATTAACGCAGAGCCACTAAAATAGAATGACAATGACAGTGACCGGATAACACCTACCATGCCCCTGGATTCTTCCTTTAATCAACTGAAGCAGCCTTCGCCCTATGCAATTGCGCTGCTCAACGCACTCACGTCAGAACAGGATTTCAAACGGTATCCTCGCGGAAGTCGCTTTGTCTTCGTCCAGGGGGGCGAGCACCAGTGCCTGTTTTTCCGCACGGGCGTTGTAAGCATTGAGAACATCGAAAATAGTCTGTTGCTGGGGATAGCTTCTGCCCCGGTATCCCTGGGGTTCACCAGCGCCCTGTCGGATAAACTGCTGATTCGCGCGCTCGAAGAGTGCGAAGCGGCGACAATTCCCCTGGATGATGTGATGGAAACCATTGAGCGCAAGCACCTGTGGGAGATCATGGCAAAGCATATGATCATCGTCACCAATAAATTGTTTATCCAGAATGAAATGGCGACAGCGCCGACCGCTTACGACCTGCTGTGCTACCAGTTGCAGGCGCTAAGCCAGGAGCCGGAAAGCATCCGTTCTCAGATGGCGGCCTACCAGTATATTCTTGAACGTACCCGCCTTTCGCGCAGCAGCGTGATGAAGATGCTGTCAGCGCTGAAAAAAGGCGGCTATATCGAACTGGAACAGGGCAAATTAATCGCAATTAATCACCTCCCTTCTCGTTTCTAACCCCCCGTTTTTTACGCTTAAAGCGGCGGCATTCGTTGGTCGGGATCGCAATTCTGACGATTACCTCGCCTTTACGTTCCATAATGAAACGTGATTAAGCATAAATGTTCCGTTGATGAAACATGTTATGGCCGAATTTTCTTTTCCGCTCACTGTTGCACAATAAGGTTATCGGCAGTGAGTGGTAGCCGTGTCATGGTACACAACCGATACCCCTACAGCAGAAGATGCGGAGCAAAATAATGAAAAAGCTGATTAACCGTGTAGAAGAGGTACTGAACGAACAACTCGCTGGTCTGGCAAAAGCGTACCCGACGCTGACGCTGCATCAGGACCCGGTCTACGTTACCCGGTCAGATGCGCCAGTGGCAGGAAAAGTGGCGCTGCTTTCCGGCGGCGGCAGCGGGCATGAGCCCATGCACTGCGGCTATATTGGGCCTGGCATGCTCTCCGGCGCCTGCCCGGGCGAAATATTTACCTCACCGACGCCAGACAAAATGTTTGAGTGCGCCATGCACATTGACGGCGGCGAAGGCGTCTTACTGATCATTAAAAATTACACCGGCGACATCCTGAATTTTGAAACCGCCACGGAGCTGCTGCACGACAGCGGCGTAAAAGTCACCACCGTCGTGGTGGATGATGATGTAGCGGTCAAAGACAGCCTTTATACCGCCGGTCGTCGCGGCGTCGCCAATACGGTATTAATTGAAAAACTGGTGGGCGCGGCCGCAGAACGCGGTGACACGTTGGAAGCCTGCGCGGAGCTTGGCCGTAAGCTGAATAATCAGGGGCATTCAATCGGCATCGCGCTCAATGCCTGTACCGTGCCTGCGGCGGGCAAACCGTCCTTCACATTGCAGGATAACGAAATGGAGTTTGGCGTGGGAATTCACGGCGAACCCGGCATTGACCGTCGCCCCTTCTCTTCTCTCGATCAAACTGTCGATGAAATGTTTGACACGCTGCTGGAAAACGGCGCATACAGCCGCACGCTGCGTCACTGGGATCATCATCAGGGAAGCTGGCAGGAAGATAAGCAGAGCAAACAGCCGTTGCAGCGTGGCGATCGCGTCATTGCGCTGGTCAACAACCTCGGCGCTACGCCGCTGTCTGAACTGTTCGGCGTCTATAACCGGCTTGAAAGCCGCTGTCAGGAAAGCGGCATTACCATTGAACGCAACCTGATCGGCTCTTACTGCACCTCTCTGGATATGACCGGCTTTTCCATCACCCTGCTAAAAGTGGACGATGAAACGCTCGCGCTCTGGGATGCGCCGGTTCACACGCCTGCGCTCAACTGGGGCAAATAAGGAGATTATGTATGTCACTCAACAGAACACACATTGTTAACTGGCTCTATCGCTGCGGTGAGATTTTCACCAAAGAGAGTGATTATCTGACGGGTCTGGACAGAGAGATTGGCGACGCCGACCACGGGCTGAATATGCATCGCGGCTTCAGTAAAGTCGTCGAAAAATTACCCGCGATTGCGGATAAAGACATCGGCTTCATTCTGAAGAACACAGGGATGGTGCTGCTCTCCAGCGTCGGCGGCGCCAGCGGCCCGCTGTTCGGCACGTTCTTCATTCGCGCCGCCCAGGTGACACAGGCGCACCAGAGCCTGACGCTCGACGAGCTGTACCAGATGATGCGGGAAGGTGCGGAAGGCGTGACCAGCCGAGGTAAAGCGGAGCCTGGCGATAAAACCATGTGTGACGTCTGGGGGCCGGTTGTGGAGTCGCTGCGCCAGTCATGCGAACAGCACCTGTCGGTGCAGGCGGCGCTGGATGCCGCCAGCGCCCAGGCCGAAGCGGCGGCGCAGAGCACCATCACCATGCAGGCCCGCAAAGGGCGCGCCAGCTATCTTGGCGAGCGCAGCATCGGCCATCAGGACCCGGGTGCAACCTCCGTGATGTTCATGATGCAAATGCTGGCGGCAGCGGCAAAAGAGTAAGGATAACGCGATGGTAAACCTGGTCATTGTTTCGCACAGCGCCCTGTTGGGTGAAGGCGTCGGGCAGTTAGCCCGGCAGATGTTAATCGGCGATGGTTGTAAACTCGCGATTGCAGCCGGTATCGACGACCCACAAAATCCGATTGGCACCGATCCGCTCAAGGTGATGGAAGCCATCGAATCCGTGGCTGATGCGGACCATATCCTGGTCATGATGGATATGGGCAGCGCATTATTGAGCGCCGAAACCGCCCTGGATTTGCTCGACCCGGCGATTGCGGCGAAAGTCCGCTTATGCGCGGCGCCGCTGGTAGAAGGCACGCTGGCGGCGACGGTCAGCGCGGCAATGGGCGCCGGTATTGATAAAGTCATCAATGACGCCATGAGCGCGCTGGACGCCAAGCGTGAACAACTGGGTTTACCGTCACCCACTCAAACCGGGGGCGTCGCCACAAAACCAGCATTTCAGGATAACGACGCCCACTCCATTTCTGTTGTGGTGAAAAATCCAAACGGGCTGCATGTTCGTCCGGCATCGCACCTGGTCTCCACGTTGTCGGGGTTTCGGGCCGACATGCTGCTGGAGAAAAATGGCAAATGCGTGACGCCGGACAGCCTGAATCAGATAGCGTTATTACAGGTGCGCTGCAACGATACTCTGCGCCTGATCGCCAAAGGAGAACAGGCCGACGAGGCGCTGGCGGCATTCAAACAGCTGGCGACGGAAAACTTTGGCGAGTCCGTGGAGGAGACGCCTGCCAGCAGCACGGCGCGTCAGCTCCCCGCGCAGGTCTCCGGCGTGGTGTTCTGCTATTCCCCCGCTGCACCGGACGTCGCGAATCCGACGACCGTCAATTTGCCGGAAGAGCAGCAGCGCCTGCAAACGGCGATTCGTCAGACGCTGGACGATCTCAACGCGCTGACCACGCTGGCGGAAGATAAATACTCCGCCGATCTGGCGGCGATTTTTTCCGGGCATCACACGCTGCTGGATGACCCCGAGCTGTACGAGATGGCGTGTGAGGTGATGCGTGATAAATCGTGTCGGGCAGAAACGGCGTGGCGCAGCGTGCTGGACGATCTCCGCGATCAGTACCGACAGCTCGACGACGCCTATTTACAAGCCCGCTATATCGATATCGACGATATTCTCCATCGGACGCTGAGGCACCTGAGCGGAATAAACGCGCGCTTGCCGGTATTCACGCGCCCGACTATCGTGGCGGCGGAAAATATCTTCCCGTCCACCGTGTTGCAGTTCGACCCACAGACGGTTAAAGGGATCTGCCTGAGCGCAGGCAGCAATGAATCACATTCGGCAATCATCGCCCGTGAAATGGGGATCGGCTGGCTTTGTCAGCAAGGGGAAGCGGTATACGCCCTGAGCACCGGCGAGTCGATTACGCTGGATCTCGCGGCACAGCGCATTCTCTTTTCTGACTGACCTCTCTCCCATCGCGCGTCCTCTTCTGAGGGCGCGCTGTCGCATCACCGCGTTCATCCCCACGCTTCAACCGGCGATAACGGGAAATGTTTACCAGTTCCCAAAATAGCGGTTCGATCACGCGCACATGGCAATCCTGGACTAAGGTTTTGTCATGGTTCATGCCGCTGACTGCGGCACGCCGTTAAGGAGAATATTGATGATAACACCTGCGCTTCGCCATTCCGGCACGCTCTCTTTCGCCATAAAACTGACCGTTGCAGGCACCCTGCTGACATTCGCGTCGCTCTCGGCGCACGCTGAGGAACAGCCAGCCAGTCCTCCGCAGCCCCCGGATATTCTGCTGGGGCCGCTGTTTAATGACGTGCAGAGCGCCAAACTGTTCCCCGATCAGAAAACGTTCGCCGATGCCGTGCCTAACAGCGATCCGCTGATGATCCTCGCGGATTACCGGATGCAACGAAACCAGTCAGGCTTCGATTTGCGTCACTTTGTTGATGTGAACTTTACGCTGCCCAAAGAAGGGGAAAAATACGTTCCGCCGGAAGGACAGTCGCTGCGTGAACATATTGACGGCCTGTGGCCCGTGTTGACCCGCACAACGGAAAGCGCCGGAAAATGGGATTCGTTATTGCCGCTGCCGGAACCGTATGTGGTGCCTGGCGGACGTTTCCGGGAAGTCTATTATTGGGATAGCTATTTCACCATGCTGGGACTTGCCGAAAGCGATCACTGGGATAAGGTCGCCGATATGGTGGCGAATTTCGGCTATGAACTGGACTCCTGGGGGCATATCCCCAACGGCAACCGTACCTACTATCTGAGCCGCTCGCAGCCGCCTTTCTTCGCATTTATGGTGGAATTGCTGGCGCAGCATGAGGGCGACGACGCCCTGAAAAAATACCTGCCGCAGTTGCAAAAAGAGTATGCCTACTGGATGGAGGGCGTGGAGAATCTCCAGCCCGGCGAGCAGAATAAGCGCGTGGTGAAACTGGATGACGGCACCGTCCTGAACCGCTACTGGGATGACCGGGACACGCCGCGACCGGAGTCGTGGATGGAAGATATCACCACCGCGAAGAGCAACCCGAACCGCCCGGCAACCGAGATTTATCGCGACCTGCGATCTGCCGCCGCATCGGGCTGGGATTTCAGCTCGCGCTGGATGGACGATCCGAATCAGCTGAGCACCATTCGCACCACCAGCATCGTCCCTGTCGATCTCAACGCCCTGCTGTATAAACTGGAGAAAATGCTGGCGCGCGCCAGCAAAGCGGCAGGCGATGACGCCAACGCGAACCAGTATGAAGCGCTCGCCAGCGCCCGTCAGAAAGGCATTGAAACGCACCTGTGGAACAATCAGGAAGGCTGGTATGCCGACTACGATCTGAAAAGCAAAAAGGTGCGTAACCAACTGACGGCGGCCACGCTGTTCCCGCTGTATGTCAACGCGGCGGCGAAAGATCGCGCCAGCAAAGTGGCTGCCGCGACCCAGGCGCACCTGTTGCAGCCTGGAGGACTGTCCACCACCTCGGTGAAAAGCGGGCAGCAATGGGACGCCCCCAATGGCTGGGCGCCGTTACAGTGGGTGGCGACCGAAGGGTTGCAGAATTACGGGCAGGACAACATCGCGATGGATGTCACCTGGCGCTTCCTCACTAACGTTCAGCATACCTACGACCGCGAACAAAAGCTGGTTGAGAAATATGACGTCAGCAGTACGGGAACCGGCGGCGGCGGTGGAGAATACCCTCTTCAGGATGGTTTCGGCTGGACCAACGGCGTGACGTTAAAAATGCTCGACCTGATCTGTCCAAAAGAGAAACCGTGCGACAGCGTACCGGCCACTCGCCCCGCAGCGCCAGGCGCTTCCCAGCCTGCGCCGCAAAAACAGGTTGAAACCACGCCGTAATGTGACCCGACCATCATGCTGACAAAAATCCGCGCGCCGTCGCGGATTTTTCTTCCTGGCAATGCCGCGCGTTCATCTCTGCCCCTCATAGCTCTTAAGGGTTACTCCCCCTTTTCATCGGTGAGAATTTGATACTGAACAAGTTTTTTAACGTTATATATGTAAACATATAGCGATTTTTTAACCATTTCAGGATGAAAACAATGCCGCTCACAAGACGGAGATTCGCTCAGGCAATGGCCTCTGCGCTGCTGTTTCGCCACCTCCCTGGCATTGCGCAGACACCGCTGACGTTTGCTATTGGCCGCCCGCCGGAAGGCAATATTATTCGCCGCGTGGTGAGCGCCGGTGCGCCCGCCGATGTGTTACTGCTGGCCGTCGCGCCGGAAAAGCTGGTGGGTTTCTCCTCTTTTGATTTCTCGCGCCAGGCGGCGATTCCCTTCCCCGAGTCCATTCAGACGTTGCCCAAACTGGGCAGGCTGGCGGGGCGCGCCAGCACGTTGTCTCTGGAAGGACTGCTGGCCCTGCATCCCGATCTGGTAGTGGATTGCGGCAACGCCGATGAAACCTGGCTCTCGCAGGCGCGCCAGGTCAGCGCTCAGACCCGGATTCCGTGGTTGCTGATTAACGGTGAACTGCGGCAAACGCCGGAACAACTGCAAGCCGCAGGACAAGCGCTGGGAATGGAGGCGCGTACTGCCGCTCAGGCGGCGCTGGCTCAGCGCTTCATTGCGCAAGCGCTCGCGTTTTCCCGCACGCCTGCTGCCGGTATTCGTTTTTATGCGGCGCGGGGCGCCCGAGGTCTGGAGACGGGATTACAGGGATCGCTGCATACGGAAGCGGCAGAGTTACTGGGATTACACAACGTAGCGCGAATCCCCGGACGAAGCGGACTGGCCCAGGTATCTATGGAAAACTTACTCACCTGGCAGCCCGACATCATTCTGGTACAGGATGCCGCCACGGCGCACTACCTGCGTCATGACCCCGTCTGGCAAGGCGTTAAGGCGGTTGCGGACAAGCGCATTCTTTTCCTGAGCGGCCTGCCATTTGGCTGGCTGGATGCGCCGCCGGGCATTAACCGTTTACTCGGGCTGCGCCGGTTGCATGCCTGGCTGGACCCGAACGTTAATCAACATTTTAAAGACGATATGGTGCGTTATGCGCGCCTGTTCTGGCATACGTCGCTGACTGACGAACAGTATCAACAGTGGGCGATCATCTGATGAGAACGACCACCCTTTCTGTCCTGATGCTGGGGATTGCCCTTCTCTGTATTGCCTTTGCCAGCGTATCGGGCGCTTATCACCTCGATGCCCGGCAGGTGCTGGCGATGATCTTCAGCCATGACACGGTGCCGACACAGGATCAAATCGTGTTCTGGCAGATCCGCCTCCCCCGCATTCTCGCCGCGCTGCTGCTGGGCGCTGCGCTGGCGGGCGCGGGCACGACGTATCAGGGGATGTTTCGCAATCCGCTGGTCTCCCCGGATATTCTCGGCGTTGCCGCCGGAGCGGGTTTAGGCGCATGTACGGCGATTTTGCTGGGCCTGCCGATTTTGTTTATCCAGCTCTACGCGTTCGGCGGCGGTCTGCTGGTGGTTGCTGGCGTCTGGCTGATTACCCGTCGGGTGACGCGTCACGACCCCGTATTAACCCTTGTGCTGGTGGGTATCGCGCTCGGTACGCTGTGCGGAGCGGGAATTTCCCTGATAAAAACGCTGGCCGATCCCTATACCCAGTTGCCCTCCATCACCTTCTGGTTACTCGGCGGACTCTCTACCATCACGCTGCATGATCTTTGCTTCTCAGCGCCGCTGATTCTGTTCGGCGCCATCCCTTTGCTGCTACTGCGCTGGCGTATGAATTTACTGACGCTTTCAGATGATGAAGCCCGTTCCCTGGGCATCAACGTTACCCGCCTTCGGCTCGCGCTGATTGTCTGCGCGACGCTCATCACCGCCAGCACGGTGGCGATTGCCGGGATTATCGGCTGGATAGGCTTAGTCGTGCCGCATATCGGCAGGTTGCTCACCGGCAATAACCACCAACAGTTGCTTCCTGTCTCAATGGGCGCCGGCGCCATTTTACTGCTGCTGACCGACACGCTCGCGCGCGCAATCAGCAGTACGGAGATTCCACTGGGTATCCTCACCGCATTTATCGGCGCTCCTTTCTTTTTGCTGCTTCTGCTGCGTGGAGGACGCCAATGACACGACTGACAGTTCGCCACGCCAACCTGGGATACGCCCGACGCCCGGTTTTGCGCGACGTCTCTTTTACCGTACCGGCGGGAGAAATTTGCTGTTTACTCGGCGCAAACGGCAGCGGCAAGACCACGCTGATGCGCACCATTCTTGGCGTTCTCCCCTTGATCAGCGGCGACATCCTGCTTGATGGCGTGGCGGTGCAGCGTTTTTCAGACCGGGAGCGCGCCAGCGCCATTGCCTGGGTGCCACAGGCGCACGACGGCGCGTTCGCCTTCACTGCTCTGGATATGGTGATGATGGGGCTGACGCCGAAAATGGCGGCATTCGCCGTTCCCGGCGCCAGGGAGCGAGAAATTGCCCAGCAGCAGCTCGCCGCGCTTGAAATCGTCCATCTGGCGCACCGACGCTGGAACACCCTGAGCGGCGGAGAGCGTCAACTGGTGCTGATCGCCCGCGCTCTGGCGCAACGCCCTCGCCTGCTACTGCTGGATGAACCCGCCTCCAGCCTCGACTTTGGTCACCAGATCCGCCTGCTCGACACGCTGGTGACACTGAAAAAAACGGGGATGGCGCTACTGATGTCAACCCATCATCCGCTCCATGCCAGGGCGATAGCCGACAGCGTCGTGCGCGTGGAGTCCGACGGCCAGGTATCGCAAGGCGCGCCAGAACGCCAGCTCGCTGCCGACAATCTGGCCGCGCTTTATCGGGTCTCGCCCACACAAATCCACCGCCATCTTTTTGGCGATCAGCAATAAGGGACAGCCATGCTCATTGATGACATTGATTTTGCAGACCTCTACCGCCAGCAGCTGTTGCAGGCGAAACGAACGGAAAAAACTCCCGACCATTGGGATAAACGGGCAGAGAAAATGGCAGAAAACTGCGCGTCACCGACGGACACCTACCTGCAACAGCTGATGGAGAAAATGGATTTGCAGGGCGTGAACTCGCTGTTTGATATGGGCTGCGGCCCGGGCACCGTCTCGCTGGCGTTGGCGGGCAAAATACCGCATATCTGCGGCGTGGATTACAGCCCCGGAATGCTGCGCGTTGCCGCCCGTCGTGCGACAGAGCAACGGGCAACCCATGTTCACTGGGTGCAACGCGCCTGGGAAGAGGACTGGAGCGATCTTCCGCGCTGCGATATCGCCGTTGCCTCCCGCTCAACGCTCGTTGCGGATATGCGCCAGGCGATGACAAAGCTCAACAACCAGGCGCGGCTGCGCGTCTATACCACGCACCTGGTCAGTTCCTCTTTTGTTTCCCCCACTATCCAGCGCGCGTTGGGTCGCGAGGTTATCGAGCTGCCTAACTATATTTATGCCCTCAATGTCCTGTACCAGATGGGGATCTGCGCCCATGTCGATTTTATCCGTGGGCAGAACTGCCAGCAGGACAACAGTACCTGGGAACGCTTTGCTGAGAACATTCGCTGGAGCATGGGCGACATCAGCGATGAAGAGCGTGAGCGTCTGTACCGCTGGTATCAACAGCAGGATGCCAGCGCCCTTGCCCCGGCCAGCCGGGACTGGGCGCTGATCTGGTGGGACAGCATTCCACAAAAGGCGCTGAAATGATCTACTTCTCACACGCACAGACGGACGCATTGCTGCTGGAGGATATTCAGGGAGGCGACCTGACCACGCGCGCTCTGGGCATCGGCAATCTGCCAGGCCGCATGGCCTTCCGCCATCGCCAGGGCGGCTGCGTGAGCGGCATTGCCGTGGCCAGACAAATGTTGCAGTCGCTGGGGCTGACCGTCCTGGAGCAGATGAACGACGGTGAGCGCGCCGCAGCCGGTCAACAATTGATCAGCGTCAGCGGGAATGCGGCGGCGCTGCACCAGGGCTGGAAGGCCGTACAAAACGTACTGGAGTGGAGCTGCGGCGTTTCACACTATCTCGACAGCATGCTTCACATCCTGCATAGCCGTTACCCCGACGGGCAAATAGCCTGCACGCGTAAAGCCATTCCCGGCACCCGGCTGCTAGCCGCACAGGCGGTGCTCGCCGCAGGTGGAATCATTCACCGCGCCGGGTGCGCGGAGACCGTGCTGCTGTTTGCAAATCACCGCCGCTTTCTCGCCCCCGGTAACGACTGGGCCGGGGCCATTTCGCAGTTGCGCCGTCATGCCCCAGAAAAAAAGATCGTCGTCGAAGCAGACACCCCAGAGGAAGCCCTTGAAGCGCTCCGCGCTGGCCCCGACGTTTTGCAACTCGACAAATTTACCCCACATCAGGCGGCGGAGGTGGCCCGGACGGCGCCTTCACTGGCTCCCCATTGCACGCTGGCGCTGACTGGCGGCATCAACCTCGCCACTCTGGCGAGTTATCTCGACTGTGGTATCAGGCTCTTTATTACATCCGCACCGTACTACGCACCACCGATGGATATCAACGTCATCCTGAACCCGGACGAAAGTGACATATAACATTGATAAATGGAATAAAAACAATGAAATTCACTCAGAGTTGTCTTTACACGGCATTATCGGTAGCTTTTGCGCATAATGCGTTTGCTGGGCAAGAAAGCGACACCATGACCGTCTGGTCGAGCCCCGCCTCTGCGGCGACCACCACGGTGCTTGGTCAACAAACCATGCAGGATCTGGATAAGCAGAATGTGGCGCAGGCATTAAGCGTCATCCCCGGCGTGGCGTTGCAAAAATCAGGCAACCGCAACGAACAGCAGGTCAAAGTTCGCGGTTTTGACAGCCGCCAGGTTCCGATCTTTTTCGACGGCGTGCCGGTTTACATCCCTTACGACGGCAACCTCGACTTAGGGCGCTTCCTCACCTCGGACATTGCCTCCGTTGAGGTGTCCAAAGGCTACTCATCGCTGTTGCAAGGCCCTAACCAGATGGGCGGCGCGATCAACATCACCACCAAAAAACCGACAAAACCTCTCGAAGGGAGCATCGGTTATCGCCAGGGATGGAGCCGGAGCAAAGATAACGCCCACGATATGCACGCCTCGTTTGGCGCCAGTAATGAGCTGGGTTATCTGCAAGTCAGCGGTAGCCAGTTGAAGCAGGATTTCCTGGGTCTGCCGCACGGGGTGGACAACGCCATTGCAGGCAGCAACGGGAAGATGATCAACTCGTCGGCAGATGATAAACGGGGCATTGTTAAGTTGGGCTTCACGCCGCGCGAAAATGACGAGTACACCCTGACCTATATCAACCAGGACGGTGAAAAAGACAACCCGCCATACGCAGGCACCAGCAGCCAGAAGTCGCGCTACTGGCAGTGGCCGCAATACGATAAAGAGAGTTATTACTATCAGGGCACCACGCATCTGGGCGATCGCTTCACGCTGAAAAGCCGGCTTTATCGCGACACCTTTGAAAACACGCTGATGATGTACAACTCCCTTGCCGACCTGAAAAACAAGAAAGGCAGCTATAGCCACTATTCCGATTACAGCGATGGCGCAGGGTTACAACTCGCTGCCGAAATGCGTGAAAACGATCTGCTCTCGTTCGCCGTTAACTGGAAAGATGACGTCCACCGTGAAAAAGGCGCGCCGCATGCGGCATACGATCGCTATGAAGACCGTACCTGGTCGTTAGCCAGCGAATACCAGTGGGCCGCCGCCGATAACGTGGATGTCGTGGCCGGTATTAGCTATGACTGGCGTGACAGTCTGGAAGGGATGAAACACGAAAAAGACGGCAGCGTAACCCACTACGACGACAACAACCAGTCGGCGTTTAACTGGCAGATCATGACCAAATACCACTTCGCAAACGAGGACACGCTGGCGCTCTCTTACTCTGACCGGACGCGTTTCCCGACGCTCAAAGAGCGGTATACCACGTCGAAACCGGCGTATAACCAGGTGGCTATCGTCAACCCGCAGTTAAAACCCGAACGCGCCCGCAGCGTGGATCTGACCTGGAACGGTTCGCTGACCCGCGACTGGGGATTCGAGGTCAGCGTGTACTATAACCGTGTGACCGACGCAATCCTGTCGCACAACATTGATGCCGATACGATCCAGAACCGCAATAGCGGCCGGGTGGATTACACCGGTCTGGATGCCGGAATCAAAGGCAATGTGTCTGAAATGCTGGATGTCGGGCTGAGCTACGGGCTGATCCACGCGGACGTCAAGCGTGATGAAATCGGTGAAATCACCGATTTGCCAACGCAGACGCTCACCGCATGGATGACGTTCAAACCGTGGGAACCGCTGAGTATTACGCTGTCAGAAGAGGCGCGTTCCTCCAGCTACAGCAATTCAGACGGTTCACAGAAAGCGGGCGGATTTGCCATTACCCATATCCGCGCGGATTATGCGGTGGGCTACGGTTTTAGCGTCAACGCGTCCGTGAACAACCTGTTCGATACGAAATATGCCTACAGCGAAGGGTTTATCGAGGAAGGCCGTAATTTCTGGGCCGGGGTGGAATATAAGTTCTGATTGTTCCGCCGAATGAAAACGAACCCGGCCTGCGCAATTGCAGGCCGGGTTGCTATCAGAAGCTGTAGCTGGCGCCAACCTGAACGGTGCGGTCGCGACCAATCCAGCAGTTGTTGTCGTCGTAACAGCTAAACGTCTCTTTGTTGGTAATATTCTGCGCGCTGGCCTTCAGCGTCACCCCGCTCAACGATGGGATCGCCTCTCCCAGACGGTAAGAGACGGCCATATCATACTGCGTCGTGCCGCCGAGTTTGCCTTTGTCGTTAGCTGGCGAGATCTCCATCGGCCCGGTATAACGGACGCCCGCGCCAACGTTCAGCCCGCGCAGCGGCGTATTATCAAAGGTGTAATCGCCCCACAGGTTAAACGCGTTTTCCGGCACCTGGGTCGGACGTTTACCTTCATACGTTTCATCTTCCGTGTTGATCGCATGGGTATAGGCATAGTTGGCGATCAGCGTGACGTTATCCGCCGGACGGCTGACAATCGACAGTTCGGCCCCTTTTGACTCAATCTCGCCGGTCTGACGGTAATCCCAGGTCGGCGTGGCGGAAAGCACATTTTTCTGGCGGATATTAAACACCGATGCGGTAAAGGTGGTCGCGTATTCCGCCAGCAGGTATTTCACCCCGCCCTCAACCTGCTTGCTGGTGGTCGGCTTCACCTCTTTCGAGGTCAGAGTCCCTTGCGGCGAGATCGGCTTAAAGCCTTCGGAATAGCTGATAAATGGAGAGATCCCATTTTCAAACGCGTATAACGCACCGAAACGTTTGGTGACACGATCCTGTGAAATCCAGGTTTTATCGCCGTTTTGCAGATAGTCGGTCGTGGTGGAGCGATAGTCATCGTAACGCACGCTCGCCAGCAGGTTCAGGCCGCCAAACGCAATCTGATCCTGAAGGTAATAACCATTCTGCTGATAAGAGAGACGGTTATTCTGCGCAGTACTCAGCCCTAAATCGTCGGTATGAATCTGACGATAGTTCGGGTGGCGCATGTCGATCCCCGGCGTGCTGCTGGCATAGCGGTAGAAGTAATGGCTGTCGAGCTTCTGGTAATCGAAGCCTGCCAGCAGATGGTGCTGCCAGTCGCCTGACACTACCGTTTTCGTAACCTGGTTGTCGATGTTAAAACTTTTCAGATCTTCATCGGTCGTGTAGGCAAACCGGTTCAACTCCCAGACCGGATTCCCCGTATTTCCGGTGGAGTAGACGCTGCGCTGGTGGGTATCCACATCAAAGTAGCGCGCTTTCTGATTGAAGCCCCAGCCGCTGTCAAACTGGTGTTCAAAGCTGTAACCCAGCATCCATTGACGCTGCTTAAAGCCGCTCCACTCATCTCCGGCAAAATCACGGCGCCCCGCATACTCTGAACGCAGATAAGAAATGGGCAGCGGGTTGGAAGGCGACAGCGACGGTGTATTCTGCGCCAGCGCATCAATCGTCAGACGCGTTTTGTTGTCCGGTTGCCAGGTAACGGACGGGGCAACCAGATAGTTTTCATAGCGGGAGGTATGCGGTTGATCATCCCCTTCCGTCGCTTTGCCGAGTAAACGGTAGTTCCAGTCGCTGTCGCTGATTTGCCCGGTTGAATCCAGATAACCCTCTTTCAGATTACGGGTGCCGGTGTTGAAGCCCACTTCCGTTTTCTGTTCCGCCTGCGGTTTTTTACTCTGGATGTTTACCAGTCCACCCGGCGAGCCATTGCCGTACAGCACCGAGGCCGGGCCTTTCAGAATATCCACGCTTTCAATCAGCAGCGGATCAATACGCGCTTTGGTATTCCCGGTCACGTTGTACGGCAGTTGCAGGCCGTTGTAATACTCCTGATCCACCGTAAAACCGCGAATCTTATATTCGCTCATATAGGAGGTATTACCGCGAACTTCCGTTGACACGCCCGGCGCGTAGCGCAGAATTTCATTCACCGAGTTGGCGTGGCGTTGCTCAATCTCCTGCCTGTCGATGGTGTTGATCACCTGCGGCGTTTTGCTTTCCGGCACGGCGGATTTGGTGGCGCTGTTGGTCCAGGCCGGAAGAAGGCTCTCCTGCCCGGCGGCGGTGACCACAATGGTCGACTCTTTTGCCTCTTCAGCATAAGACGGGACCGTCAGGGCTAAGGTGATACATCCAGAGAGCGCGCGTAATGTGAAACGATGAGTTGTTTTCATGAGCAAATTATTATATGTGAAATGGAATGACAATTATTCTCATTTTTATTCACAAATCAAGCCAGCTTTCGCCGTTAATCCGGCCAGGCGTTGCTCAGGAATACAGATTGTTCTGACGTCTGTTGAATCCCCGTAAACGTGCCGGGAAGACGCCTCCCCTGACACGTTCACGACTGATAATGCGCCAGAGCGATAATGGGCATCAAGTGAACGGAAAACATGCCAGGGTAGCATGTCGCCGATTTACGCCCTCATCCCCACATCCGCTCTGTTCATTTAATTGCGCCGCAGAAGGCGAAAAACGCCGAGCACAACAATCGCCCCGACGACGGCCACCAGGAAACTGTGAAGATTGAACCCGCTGATGCTGCCGCCGATACCAAACATGGTTGCCAGCCAGCCGCCGACAACCGCACCAACGATACCGAGAATACAGGTCAGTATAAAACCACCGCCATCGCGACCCGGCATAATCAGCTTAGCGATAACACCTGCAATCAGACCAAAAATAATCCAGGCAATAATTCCCATATTCAGGCCCTCTTTCCAGTGAAAGCATGCGCAAGACGTTCTTGCGCCAGTCCCTTAAGTATAGGCAAATCAACCGGTCGTGCTTTTCATCCTGCAACGTTATGCGCTGGCGTTGATAAAAATTTCACCCATTTGTCTTAAGTTCCGTCATGCCATGCCGATAACCAAACGATAATCTGTCAGGCATCCAGGAGTCATTACGCGTGAGTCACTACAGTGAGCAGTTCCTGAAGCAAAACCCGTTGGCGGTATTAGGCGTACTCAAAGATTTATACAAGAGCCAGGTGCCGCTACGCATCTCCTGGGCCGGGGGGCAGTTCATCAGTAAGATTCTGGACGTTAACGCGGAAAAACTGGTGATGGATTTCGGCAGCCAGGACTATGAAAACATCGCCGTTCAGCGCGCCAGACAGATAACCATTACCGCAGAAACGCAGGGCGCGAAAGTGGAGTTCATGCTGGATCAGCTCACCCGTGGCGAATACCAGCAGCTTCCGGCATTTATTACCGCGCTGCCGCCCGAGCTGTGGTTCGTTCAGCGCCGGGAGTATTTCCGTATTTCCGCGCCTTTGCATCCCCCCTACTACTGTCAGGCGAAAATGCCGGACGACAACACGCTACGTTTTCGCTTGTTCGATCTCTCGCTGGGCGGCATGGGCGCATTGCTGGAAGCGACAAAACCCGCCGGATTAACCGAAGGCATGCGCTTTTCGCAACTTGAGCTGAACATGGGGCAATGGGGCGTTTTCCACTTTGACGCCCAGCTTATTTCCATCAGCGAACGCAGAGTGATTGACGGGAAAAATGAGACGATTACCACTCCCCGCCTGAGCTTTCGTTTTCTCAACGTCAGCCCGGCGGTGGAGCGGGAATTACAGCGGATTATTTTCTCTCTTGAACGGGAAGCGCGGGAAAAATCCAATAAGGTGCGTGAATAACCCCCGTGTGGGTTACATCGCATCCAGCGCTTGCTGGAGTTTCCAGATATAACGCGGCGCCTGTGGCGCAGGATGATTTTTGGCAACGTGCTCGAAAAACTCATCCGCACTCAGATCGTTGATTTTCTCAATCGCTTTTTTGCGATCGGAAGAGAACGTGCGCAGCAGCGCGCCCGCGCCATTGGCATAAGAGACCACCAGCGCGTACTGCATCACCTGCGGATCGTTAATACCGGCCAGCGACCCGTGTTCCAGAATACTCAGGTACGCCGTCCCCATCGAGATATTCCGCTCCGGGTTTTTCAGTTCGCTGGTCGACGGTTCGCCGCTCCAGCCCATATGACGATAAACATCGCGCCCGGACGTCGAGGCCTTCAGTTGCATTAACCCAACCGCCCCGGATTTACTGACCACCGTCGGATTACCGCCCGATTCAATTGCGATGATCGCGGTAATCAGACGCGGGCTGACGCCCCAGGCTTCCCCGGCTTTTTCACTTATCGGCATCCACTGCATTGCCCGTTTAACCGGGACTTCGGCGTTCCAGGGCGGATTCTTGTAATCCTGCTTTGAACTACAGCCCGCCAGCAATACAACCAAAAAAGCAAACCATCTCAATTTCACGTCATCTATCCTTATAGCCGGAATTCGCCGCTGCGAGTGACAACGACATGCTCAATCGGCATGATATACATTTGGTTTTAGATGTCAGCAAGGAATTGCCATGTCCCTGTTTCACTTAATCGCCCCATCGGGTTACTGCATCAATCAGCAAGCGGCTTTACGCGGCGTACAACGGCTGATCGAATCTGGCCACCAGGTGGATAACGCCGCCGTCATTGGCCGCCGTGACCAGCGTTTTGCCGGTTCAGACGCCGAGCGTCTGGCGGATGTTAACGGCCTCGCCCGCCTGACGACGCCCGATACCATTGTGATGCCGGTTCGCGGCGGTTACGGCGCCAGTCGTCTGCTGGAGAGCATTGACTGGCAGGCGCTCATCGCACGGCAACAGGCGAACCCGCTGCTGATCTGCGGCCACAGCGATTTTACGGTGATTCAGTCCGCCCTGCTGGCGCTGGGCAAGGTGATAACGTTTAGCGGCCCCATGCTGGCGGCGAATTTCGGCGCGGAGGAGATGAACACCTTCACCGAGCGCCATTTCTGGCGGGCCTTGTGCAACGCGCAGTTCACGGTGGAGTGGCAAGGTAACGGCCCGACATGTGAAACGGAAGGCACGCTGTGGGGCGGCAATCTGGCCATGCTGGTCTCCCTTATCGGCACCCCGTGGATGCCCGCCATTGAAAATGGCGTACTGGTGCTGGAGGATATTAACGAGCATCCTTTCCGCGTTGAGCGAATGCTCCTGCAACTGTATCACGCGGGGATTCTGTCCCGGCAGAACGCGCTGATATTGGGCAGTTTCAGCGGTAGCGCGCCGAATGATTACGATGCCGGTTACGATCTTGACGCGGTTTACGCGTTTCTGCGTTCCCGTATCTCCATCCCCGTCGTGACCGGTCTGGATTTTGGTCATGAGCAACGCACCGTTACGCTGCCGCTCGGCGCCCACGCGGTGCTAAAAAATGGCGAAAATGGCAGCCAACTCACACTCTCCGGCCATCCTGTCCTCAAATCATAAAAAAAGCCGTCGCCTGGGCTAAGTAAAACGCTGTTTCTGTCGTTATTATGTTAGGGTTTATTATTAGAAACAGCGTAATTCAGGAGTAACATAACGTTGGATGCCGCAGCCATTATTAGTCTTTTCATTTTAGGTTCAGTCCTCGTAACCTGTAGTATCTTATTAAGTTCATTCTCATCTCGTCTTGGCATCCCTATTCTGGTTATCTTTCTCGCGATTGGCATGCTCGCGGGTGTTGATGGCGTTGGCGGTATCCCGTTTGATAATTATCCTTTCGCGTACATGGTGAGTAACCTCGCGCTGGCAATTATTCTGCTGGATGGCGGGATGCGTACCCAGGCCAGCTCCTTTCGCGTCGCCCTGGGCCCGGCGCTCTCGCTCGCGACGGTAGGGGTACTGATTACCTCCGGTCTCACCGGCATGATGGCCGCCTGGCTCTTTCATTTGAATCTCATCGAAGGGCTGCTGATTGGCGCCATTGTCGGTTCAACGGATGCGGCTGCTGTTTTTTCTCTGCTGGGTGGTAAAGGGCTTAACGAACGCGTCGGTTCGACGCTGGAAATCGAATCCGGGAGTAACGACCCGATGGCGGTTTTCCTGACCATCACGCTGATAGAGATGATTCAGAAACATGAGACCGGCCTGAGCTGGCTCTTCGTGCTCGATATCATCCAGCAGTTTGGACTGGGGATCATGCTGGGGTTAGGCGGCGGATATCTGCTTCAGCAAATGATTAACCGGATTGCCTTGCCCACCGGGTTATATCCGCTGCTGGCGCTGAGCGGGGGAATTCTCGTTTTCGCCGTAACCACCGCGCTGGAAGGCAGCGGCATTCTGGCCGTTTACCTGTGTGGATTCCTGCTGGGCAACCGCCCTATCCGCAACCGGTTTGGCATCCTGCAAAACTTTGACGGCCTGGCCTGGCTGGCGCAAATCGCCATGTTCCTCGTGCTGGGACTGCTCGTTACGCCATCCGATCTGCTGCCTATCGCCGTTCCGGCGCTGGTGCTGTCGGTCTGGATGATTCTGGTGGCTCGCCCGCTCTCCGTTTTCGCGGGCCTGCTGCCGTTTCGGGGCTTTAATCTGCGTGAGCGGATCTTCATCAGTTGGGTGGGGCTGCGTGGCGCCGTACCCATTATCCTGGCGGTTTTCCCGATGATGGCTGGGCTGGAGAATGCCCGACTGTTTTTTAATGTCGCATTCTTTGTGGTGCTGATATCGCTGCTGTTCCAGGGAACGTCCCTGACCTGGGCGGCCAAAAAAGCCAAAGTGGTGGTGCCTCCCGTCGGCTGGCCGGTTTCGCGTATCGGGCTGGATATTCACCCGGAAAACCCCTGGGAGCAGTTTGTCTACCAGTTGAGTGAAGATAAGTGGTGCGTCGGCGCCGCGCTGCGCGATCTGCACATGCCGCAGGAGACCCGCATCGCCGCCCTGTTCCGCGACAACGTGCTGTTCCATCCGACCGGAAGCACCCGTTTACGCGAAGGCGACGTTCTGTGCGTTATCGGACGTGAGCGCGACCTTCCGGCGCTGGGCAAACTGTTCAGCCAGTCGCCGCCGGTCGCGCTGGATCAGCGTTTTTTCGGCGATTTTATTCTCGAAGCCAATGCGAAATTTGCTGACGTCGCCCTGATTTACGGTCTGGACGAGGGAACGGAATATCGCGATAAACAGCAGACGCTGGGGGAAATCGTGCAGCAGTTGCTGGGCGCTGCGCCGGTTGTGGGCGACCAGGTGGAGTTTGCCGGCATGATCTGGACGGTCGCAGAGAAAGAAGACAACGCCGTGCGTAAGGTCGGGGTTCGCGTCGCGGGGGATGAAATGGAATAATGGAAACGCTGCCGGATGGCGGCGTTGACACGCCTTATCCGGCCTACACTCTGTCTTCTGTAGGCCGGATAAGCACTGGCGCCATCCTACGGCACCACAAAAAAGTTACGCCGTCACAACCGGAACACGCGGCGCCAGCGCGCACATCAGTTCATACCCCACCGTTCCCGCCGCAGAGGCGACATCATCAATCTTGATCTCTTTCCCCCACAGTTCCACAGACGTACCGATACCCGCCTGCGGACACGGCGTCAGATCCACCGCCAGCATATCCATCGACACGGTGCCAACCGTTCCGGTACGCACACCGTCCACCAGCACTGGCGTGCCGTTTGGCGCATGACGGGGATAACCATCCGCGTAGCCCACCGCCACAATCCCGATGCGCTGCTCCTGGGTAGTGGTATAGCGTCCGCCATATCCGACCCGATCGCCCGCTTTCAGCGTCTGTACGCCAATAATCTGGCTACTCAGGGTCATAACCGGTTTCAGCCCGGTATTGGCGATATCCCGCCACTGCCCTGACGGCGATGCGCCATACAGAATAATTCCGGGTCGCACCCAGTCGAAATGGGCTTCAGGATGCCACAGCGTAGCCGCTGAATTCGACAGCGAGCGACGGCATTCAAGCCCTTCCGTCGCATGGGCGATTTTCGTCATCGCCTGGTCGATCCCTTCCGGGTGCTCAGCATCGGCAAAATGCGACATTAACGTCATTTCGCCCACATTCGGCAGCGCCCGCAGTTGCTGCCAGACAGTCTGTACCCGCTCGGGTAAAAAACCCAGCCGGTTCATGCCGCTATTCACTTTGAGATAAACATCCAGCGGCGCGTTCAGGCGCGCGTTTTGCAACACTTTGAGCTGCCAGTTGCTGTGTATGCAGGTTGTCAGACGGTATGTGTCATATATGGCCAGCTCGTCGGCATGGAAGAACCCTTCCAGCATTAAGATCGGCCCTTTCCATCCCCGCTCTCGCAGTGTAATCGCCTCTTCGAGATTGAGCATGGCAAAGCCGTCGGTCGCCCCCAACGCCGTCCAGATACGCTCGATACCATGTCCGTAGGCATTGGCTTTCACCACCGACCAGACGCGAGCGTCCGGGGCGGCCTGGCGCACAATGCCAAGATTTTGTTTCATCGCCTGCAGGTCAAGGCTGGCCAGTATAGGGCGGGTCATCTCGCTTCCTTATTAGTTATGCGCGCCATGAAGATGCTGGGGTCGTGACGGCGTAAAGCCAGGGCTGTACCGCGCTACGCTCAGGTCGTCATAAGGAATAGCAGGTGTACGACCTGAAAGAATATCGCTCAGTAATTGCCCTGAACCGCAGGCCATTGTCCAGCCCAGCGTCCCATGCCCGGTGTTCAGCCACAGGTTTTTGAAGCGCGTCCGTCCGATCACCGGCGTACCATCCGGGGTCATTGGCCGCAGCCCGGTCCAGAACGTGGCTTGTTCCACATGCCCTCCGCGCGGGAAGAGATCGCGTACGACCATCTCCAGCGTTTCACGACGCGGTTGTAATAATTCAGTGTTAAAGCCAACAATTTCCGCCATTCCCCCCACGCGAATACGCTTATCAAAACGGGTAATGGCAATTTTGTAGGTTTCATCAAGGATAGTCGAAACTGGCGCGCCATCGTCCTGTGCGACCGGAATCGTCAGCGAATAACCTTTAAGCGGATAGACCGGAATATCGACGATCCCTTTGAGCATCGCCGTCGAGTAAGAGCCAAACGCCATCACGTAAGCATCGGCTTTGATGATGTCATCCCCGCACTTCACGCCGTAAATTTGTTCACCTTCGTACAGCAGTTTTTCCACCGGCGTGTTGAAGCGAAACGTCACGCCCGCCTGTTCCGCCATCTGCGCCAGGCGCTGAGTGAACAGCTGGCAATCTCCGGTTTCATCATTAGGCAAACGCAGGCCGCCGGTCAGTTTGTGCGCCACTTCCGCCAGCGCAGGTTCAACCTCCGCCAGGCGGCTGGATTCCAGTAGCTGATACGGTACGCCAGCATCTTCCAGAACGGCGATATCGCGGGTGGCGTTCTCATACTGTTGCGCGGTACGGAATAACTGCAATGTTCCGCCTTGACGCCCTTCATACTGAATGCCGGTTGAGGCACGCAGCGCTTTCAGGCAATCACGGCTGTACTCCGCCAGACGCACCATGCGCCCTTTGTTCTCCATGTAATGGCGGGTGTCGCAGTTACGCAACATTTGCCACATCCACTTCAACTGAAACTGCGTCCCGTCCAGGCGAACAGCCAGCGGCGCATGGCGCTGGAACATCCACTTGATGGCCTTCAGCGGCACACCCGGCGCCGCCCACGGCGCGGCATAGCCCGGAGAAATTTGTCCGGCGTTCGCCGCGCTGGTTTCCAGCGCCGGGCCAGGTTCACGATCGATGACGGTGACGTCATGCCCAGCCTGACACAGATACCAGGCGCTGGTTACGCCAACGACGCCACTTCCCAGTATGACAACTCGCATAGCCACTCCGTTAACAGTAAAAGAACAATCTTCTAATTACATCTTGATAACTCAGTTGAAAATATTATTCAACATATGGCTTTTTTATGGTGACGCACCTCACATCTGCCTCTGTTGTCAGGGATCTCTCTGCTTTGGCATCTCCTGCTGTGCGTCATTTTTATCCAGCATAAAATATTGCAGCCATGCCATTTTCTGGCGTGCCGGCGCTGCGAAATCGCAAAGAAAAATTTTCTTCATCAGCACGTTTTTTAACACGGTGTTCTATGCTTGAAATGAGGTGCTCCAGACAGAGAGTGCCGCCAACAATGAGGGTGCGCGAATGGCTACGATTGATTCCATGAACAAGGACAGCACACGTTTGAGCGATGGACCCGACTGGACGTTTGATCTGCTGGATGTCTATCTGGCGGAGATTGACCGCGTCGCGAAACTCTACAAACTGGATACCTATCCGCACCAAATCGAGGTGATCACCTCTGAGCAGATGATGGATGCCTACTCCAGCGTCGGGATGCCGATCAACTATCCTCACTGGTCGTTTGGCAAAAAATTCATTGAAACCGAACGCCTGTATAAGCACGGTCAGCAAGGGCTGGCCTATGAAATCGTCATTAACTCCAACCCGTGTATCGCTTATCTGATGGAAGAGAACACCATTACTATGCAGGCGCTGGTGATGGCGCACGCGTGCTATGGGCATAACTCTTTCTTCAAGAATAACTACCTGTTTCGCAGCTGGACCGACGCCAGTTCGATTGTCGATTACCTGATCTTTGCCCGTAATTACATTACCGAATGCGAAGAACGCTATGGCGTGGACGAAGTTGAAAAGCTGCTGGATTCCTGCCATGCGCTGATGAACTATGGCGTCGATCGCTACAAACGCCCGCAAAAAATTTCGTTGCAGGAGGAGAAAGCCCGGCAGAAAAGTCGCGAAGAGTATCTGCAAAGCCAGGTGAATATGCTGTGGCGTACTCTGCCGAAGAAAGAGGAAGAGAAAGCCGTCGCCGAAACGCGGCGTTACCCGTCTGAACCGCAGGAAAACCTGCTCTACTTTATGGAAAAGAACGCGCCGTTGCTGGAGTCATGGCAGCGCGAGATCTTGCGCATCGTGCGCAAGGTCAGCCAGTATTTCTATCCACAAAAACAGACGCAGGTGATGAACGAAGGCTGGGCGACGTTCTGGCACTACACCATCCTGAATCATCTTTACGATGAAGGTAAAGTGACCGAGCGCTTTATGCTGGAGTTTTTACACAGCCACACCAATGTGGTGTTCCAGCCGCCGTACAACAGCCCGTGGTATAGCGGAATTAACCCTTATGCGCTTGGCTTCGCGATGTTCCAGGACATCAAACGCATTTGCCAGTCGCCAACGGAAGAAGACAAATACTGGTTCCCGGATATCGCCGGTTCAGACTGGCTGGAAACCCTGCATTTCGCGATGCGTGATTTTAAAGACGAGAGCTTTATCAGCCAGTTCCTGTCGCCGAAAGTGATGCGTGATTTCCGTTTCTTTACCGTGCTGGACGACGACCGGCACAATTATCTGGAAATTTCGGCCATTCACAATGAGGAAGGTTATCGCGAGATCCGCAATCGGCTTTCGTCACAGTACAACCTGAGCAATCTGGAGCCGAATATTCAGATCTGGAATGTGGATTTACGCGGCGATCGCTCTTTGACGCTACGCTATATTCCTCACAACCGCGCACCGCTGGACAAGGGACGTAAAGAGGTGCTGAAACATGTGCATCGCCTGTGGGGGTTTGATGTCATGCTGGAGCAGCAGAATGAGGATGGCAGCGTTGAACTGCTGGAGCGGTGCCCGCCGAGAATGAACAGCCTGTAGTTTAATTGCCGGATGGCGGTGTAAACACCTTATCCGGCCTACAAACAGCACACCGCCGTAGGCCGGATAAGCAAAGCGCCATCCGGCGCAAACAATCAGCACATCACCGTAGCCGTAGGCCGGATAAGCGAAGCGCCATCCGGCGCGAACAAACAGCACATCACCGTAGGCCGGATAAGCGGAGCGCCATCCGGTACAAACAAACAGCACACCACCGTAGGCCGGATAAGCGAAGCGCCATCCTGCGCAAACAAACAGCACAACCGCCGTAGGCCGGATAAGCAAAGCGCCATCCGGCGCAAACAAACAGCACATCACCGTAGACCGGATAAGCAAAGCGCCATCCGGCGCAAACAAACAGCACATCACCGTAGGCCGGATAAGCGAAGCGCCATCCGGCACAAACAATCAGCACATCACCGTAGGCCGGATAAGCAAAGCGCCATCCGGCGCAAACAATCAGCACACCATCGCAGGCCGGATAAGCGGAGCGCCATCCGGCGTATAACGATTAGCGGCCCTGAATGGCCAAATCGCCGGGCAAATTCTTCTGCATACGATGCCAAATCTCACCGCTATCATGACCGTAACGGCGTACCGTTTCGTACACCTGGTCATGCGCGCCCTGCTCGCAAAGCGATGACAGCTTATGGTAGAAACCGAGCGCCAGGCTCCGGGCTTCCGGGTTGGCGAAATAGTGACGGCCAATGCGGGTATACAGCCCTTTCATCCCGTTCAGGATCAGACCGTAAATCGGATTACCGGAGGCAAACGCCAGACCGCGGAAAATGTTGTAATCCAGCTCCGCGAACGCATCGGCGTGGTCGGCCACTTCATTCGCCGTCGCCAGCACTTCCTGCGCTTTATCAGGATGCTGACGAAACGCGGTGCGGATAAAAATCGTGGAGATATTGGTTCGCACCGACAGCAGATTATCAATCAGTTGCGGCACGCTTTCATGATCAAGACGCGCGAGCGTTTCAAGAATATTCAGCCCGGACGTTTCCCAAAAATTGTTCACCTTTGTCGGTTTGCCGTGTTGAATCGTCAACCAGCCGTCTCGCGCCAGGCGCTGCAATACTTCGCGTAACGTGGTGCGCGTCACTCCGATAAGTTCGGAGAGTTCACGTTCGGCAGGCAAAATAGTGCCAGGTGGGAAGCGGTTATTCCAGATACTTTCAATGATGTACTCTTCCGCGAAACCCGCCGGGCTCTGCGCCTTAATGACCATAGTGAGATTTCCATTACACAGCAAAACATAGTTACACTCATCATACCAGACGGGTTTCATGGCTGATAGCGGACAGGATGAAGAAAAAGGGGATCAAGGCTTCATTTTCTGGATAACGCCGCGCCATCACGTTAAGGACTTGCCTGCTTTTACCCTGACCGCTAAGCTTTGCGCCTAAACATAAAAACATGATTCTCACATTTACAGGTAAGGGAAACTGCCATGGAGCTCTCCTGGGGTCGCGCATTCTGGCGCAACTTTCTGGGCCAGTCGCCTGACTGGTATAAACTTGCATTAATCGCTTTTTTAATTGCTAATCCACTGATTTTCTTCATCAACCCATTTGTAGCGGGCTGGCTGCTGGTCGCTGAATTTATTTTCACGCTGGCGATGGCGCTGAAGTGCTATCCCCTGCTGCCAGGCGGATTACTGGCGATTGAAGCGGTCATCATTGGGATGACCAGCGCAGCGCATGTGCGCGAAGAGGTTGCCGCCAACCTCGAAGTGCTGCTGCTGCTGATGTTCATGGTCGCAGGCATCTACTTTATGAAGCAGTTGCTGCTGTTCATTTTTACCCGCCTGCTGCTTAGCATTCGTTCCAAGATGCTGCTGTCGCTCGCATTTTGTATGGCTGCCGCCTTCCTGTCCGCTTTCCTTGATGCCCTGACCGTTGTCGCGGTGGTCATCAGCGTCGCGGTCGGCTTTTATGGCATTTATCATCGCGTCGCCTCTGCGCGCGGCGAAGAGAACGATCTCCAGGATGACGACCACCTCGACCAGAACAGTAAAGCGGTGCTGGAACAGTTTCGCGGTTTCTTGCGCAGCCTGATGATGCATGCGGGCGTAGGCACCGCGCTGGGCGGCGTCATGACGATGGTCGGTGAACCGCAGAACCTGATTATCGCCAAAGCGGCGGGCTGGCATTTCGGCGATTTCTTCCTGCGCATGTCGCCGGTGACGGTTCCGGTGCTAATTTGCGGGCTGTTCACCTGCGTGCTGGTCGAGAAACTGCGCTGGTTTGGCTATGGTGAAACGCTGCCGGAGAAAGTGCGTCATATTTTGCAGGAGTTCGACGATCAAAGCCGTCAACGTCGTACACGCCAGGACAAACTCAATCTGTTTGTGCAGGCGATTATCGGCGTCTGGCTGGTGACGGCGCTGGCGCTGCATCTGGCGGAAGTGGGCTTAATTGGCCTGTCGGTCATTATTCTGGCCACGTCACTCACCGGCGTCACCGATGAACACGCGATTGGCAAAGCATTTACTGAGTCCTTGCCGTTTACCGCGCTGTTGACGGTTTTCTTCTCCATCGTGGCGGTCATTATCGATCAGCACCTTTTCGCCCCGATTATCCAGTTCGTTTTACAGGCTTCCGAACATGCGCAGTTAACGCTGTTCTACCTTTTCAATGGCCTGCTGTCGTCCATTTCCGATAACGTGTTCGTCGGGACGATTTACATCAATGAGGCCAAAGCGGCTATGGAAAGCGGCGCAATCAGCATGAAACAGTACGAACTGCTGGCAGTGGCGATCAACACCGGCACCAATTTGCCGTCCGTAGCGACGCCAAACGGCCAGGCGGCATTTTTGTTCCTGCTTACCTCTGCGCTGGCGCCGCTGATTCGTCTTTCTTATGGCCGTATGGTCTGGATGGCGTTGCCATACACGCTGGTGCTCACCCTCGTTGGTTTACTCTGCGTCGAGTTTACCCTCACCCCCATCACGGAATGGATGACGCAATCTGGCTGGTTAGCTACATTCTCATAACATCAAACCGGGCAAATCACTGCCCGGTTTGACTTTTTGCATGATAATTATCCGATTATACTTTATTTCATTTCCCACTACTGGCGCATAAATTGAATTGGTTTACACTGCGGTGTCTACGCATGTTGCAGGGAAATAATTATGTTGCGATTTTTAAACCAGTGCTCACGGGGTCGGGGCGCGTGGTTACTGATGGCGTTAACTGCCTTTGCGCTCGAAATGGTAGCGCTGTGGTTCCAGCACGTCATGCTGCTCAAACCTTGCGTGCTATGTATTTACGAACGTAGCGCGTTATTCGGCGTGATGGGCGCGGGTCTGGTTGGCGCTGTCGCCCCTAAAACGCCGCTGCGTTATGTGGCGATAGCGATCTGGATTTACAGCGCCTGGCGCGGGTTGCAGTTGGCTTATGAACACACGATGATCCAGCTTCATCCTTCGCCGTTCATGACCTGTGATTTTGCTGCGCGCTTCCCGACGTGGCTGCCGCTGGATAAATGGCTGCCGCAGGTCTTCCTGGCTTCCGGCGACTGCGCCGAGCGTCAGTGGTCGTTTTTAACCCTGGAGATGCCGCAGTGGCTGTTGGGGATTTTTGCGGCGTATCTGGCGATCGCGATCCTGGTGTTGATTGCTCAACCGTTTAAGCCGAAAAGACGCGATCTCTTTAGTCGATAACAGAACGCTCCTTCGGGAGCGTTTTTTTTTCGCCTGACGGCGTTGCTTCCGGGCATCTATAAGATGTATATTAAATACATCTTATAGATGCCCCCACAAGGAGACGCCTTATGTCCCATTTACGCATCCCGGCAAACTGGAAAATTAAACGTTCCACTCCCTTCTTCACCAAAGAGAATGTGCCAGCCGCACTGCTCTCCCACCATAACACCGCTGCGGGTGTATTTGGGCAACTCTGCGTGATGGAAGGCACGGTCACTTACTACGGTTTCGCTAACGAAGACGCCAAAGAACCTGAACTCAAAGTGGTCATTAACGCCGGTCAGTTTGCGACCAGCCCGCCGCAATACTGGCACCGCATCGAATTAAGCGACGATGCGCAATTCAATATCAATTTCTGGGTTGAAGACGACAACCACGGCGATGAAATGTATCAGGCGAAAAAAGCGTAATTAACGCTTGCTGAACAATGGGCGGTTCAGTCCGCCCATGAAGGTTTGTTTAAGATGTGATCCTGCCAGTCCCGCACTTCAGATTCTTTCACCGCAATATGGCGCACAGAAATACGCTCGCCGTGCATCGCCGCTTTCGACCCGGTCAACAACGGATGCCAGCCCGGCAGCCCCTTTCCTTCCGCTAACAAGCGATAGGCGCAGGTCATCGGCAACCATTCAAAGGTAGGCAGATTATCGCGGGTGAGTTTAATGCAGTCTGGCTCGTACTCGAACCGACGTTCATAGTTACGACACTGGCAGGTTTTGATATTCAACTGGCGACACGCCACGTTGGTGAAATAGATTTCGTCGGTGTCTTCATCCATCAGTTTGTGCAGGCAACACTGGCCGCATCCATCACACAACGACTCCCACTCGGCATCGGTCATGTCATCCAGGGTTTTACTTTGCCAGAAAGGTATGTCGCTCATCAGGGTATCCGCCATTGCTGTAAAGCTGCACCTTATAACCAGTCTGGCACGCTGATGCAAGTTTTGCCGCCCGAAAAGGCGGCAAGCAGAGATTACAGGACGCGCGTCGTCAGCGTTTGACCGTTAAAACTGACTTCCAGCTCGTCGCCGCTTTGCAACGGGCCGACGCCTTCCGGTGTGCCGGTCAGGATCACGTCTCCCGCTTTGAGCGTGAAGAAACGGCTCATGTAGGCGACAAGCGGCACGATGTGGTGGATCATCTCCGCCGTCGAGCCTTGCTGACGGATTTCGCCGTTCACTTTCAACCCGAGCGCGGTATTTTGCGGATCGCCATGAAACTCCGAAACCGGAATAAAACCTGACAGCGGGCAGGAATTATCAAACCCTTTTGCTTTTTCCCAGGGCTGACCGGCTTTTTTCATTTTGCCCTGAATATCCCGCAGCGTCAGATCGAGCGCCACGCCATAACCGGCAATCGCCTTGCGGACATGGTCTTCCGTCGCCTGGCGCAGAGTCGATCCAATCAATATCGCCAGTTCGACTTCATGGTGAACGGCGCCCATGTCCGTCGGAATCGCCAGCGGCTGGCGCAGATCGCACAGCGCCGTTTCCGGTTTAATAAAAAGAACGGGTTCATCCGGCGTTGCGCTACCCATCTCCTTAATATGCTTTGCGTAGTTACTGCCTACACAAACCACTTTACTTACCGGGTAATCAAGCAGAGCACCTTGCCAGTTGTGATGTTGATACATTATTTTCCCCTAACGTAATCGTGGATTTCAGGAACTGCATCGACAGGGCATTCGCGTTGCCGGATACAGTTTAACTTTTAGCGTCTGGTTTATTTTCGCCCGGCGCAGAAAGATGTTGTTTGAGTAAATCTTCCGGCGGTGGCGGCAGTTGTAAATAATACCCCTGGTCGGTTAACGCTTGTTTTACTTTCTCCAGGTCGGCATTCACTAATTTCTTACGCCCATCCAACGGCAGAATCATTGCCAGCGTTGGCTGCCCGAATCCCTTCATCAGATCTTCAGGAACCCGTGAGAAATCGTCTTTTTTTTCGACGTATAAATAGGTCTGGTCGCGTTTGCTACTTCGATAGATCACACAAAACATACTTTTACTCTGAATTAACGGGATGGTGACTTGCCTCAATATAATACTGACTATAACATGCCTTCTAGTCTTCGGAATATCGCCCCGCATTGGGGATGATAAATAGCAAATTGAGTAAGGCCAGGATGTCAAACACGCCAATCGAGCTTAAAGGCAGTAGCTTCACCTTATCAGTGGTTCATTTGCACGAAGCTGAACCCAAGGTTATTCGTCAGGCGTTGGAAGACAAAATCGCTCAGGCACCTGCTTTTTTAAAACATGCTCCCGTGGTCATTAACGTCAGCGGCCTTGAAAGTCCAGTAAACTGGCCTGCGCTGCAAGAGGTGGTGACGTCTACCGGTCTGCGTATTATCGGCGTTAGCGGCTGCAAAGACGCGGCGCTAAAAGCGGAAATTGACGAGATGGGTCTTCCTTTACTGACTGAAGGTAAAGAGAAAGTCGCTCGTTCCGCCCCGGTCGAAGCCCCGGCACCGAGCGCGCCGCCGCAAAATGTTACCCCCATCACAAAAACGCGATTAATTGACGTACCGGTTCGTTCCGGTCAGCGCATTTATGCTCCACAATGTGATCTAATTGTTACAAGTCACGTCAGCGCTGGCGCAGAGTTAATCGCAGACGGTAATATCCACGTTTATGGCATGATGCGGGGCCGCGCGCTGGCAGGCGCCAGCGGCGATCGGGAAGCGCAAATTTTTTGTACCCATCTGACGGCAGAACTGGTGTCTATCGCAGGTGTTTATTGGCTGAGTGATAAAATCCCGGCAGAATTTTATGGCAAAGCGGCGCGTCTGCGGTTAGCAGATAACGCTTTGGCAGTTCAACCGTTGAATTGATCCCTTTTTAACAAGGAATTTCTATGGCACGCATTATTGTAGTTACTTCGGGTAAAGGGGGCGTTGGCAAGACCACCTCCAGCGCGGCCATCGCTACTGGTTTGGCCCAGAAGGGAAAGAAAACTGTCGTTATCGATTTCGATATCGGTCTGCGTAACCTCGACCTGATCATGGGATGTGAGCGTCGTGTCGTTTACGATTTCGTGAACGTGATTCAGGGCGATGCGACGCTAAACCAGGCGTTAATCAAAGATAAGCGCACTGAGAATCTCTTTATTCTTCCGGCATCGCAAACCCGCGATAAAGACGCGCTGACCCGTGAGGGCGTAGCAAAAGTTCTCGATGACCTGAAGACAATGGATTTCGACTTTATCGTCTGCGACTCTCCGGCGGGCATTGAAACCGGCGCGCTGATGGCGCTCTATTTTGCCGATGAAGCGATTATCACCACGAACCCGGAAGTCTCCTCAGTACGTGACTCTGACCGTATTCTGGGCATTCTGGCGTCAAAATCCCGTCGTGCTGAAAACGGCGAAGACCCGATTAAAGAGCATCTGCTGCTGACGCGTTACAACCCAGGCCGCGTTAACAGAGGCGATATGCTCAGTATGGAAGACGTGCTGGAAATCCTGCGCATCAAACTCGTGGGGGTTATCCCGGAAGATCAGTCAGTCCTGCGCGCATCCAACCAGGGAGAGCCGGTTATTCTCGACATCACTGCTGATGCGGGTAAAGCCTATGCAGATACCGTAGAACGTCTGTTGGGAGAAGAACGTCCTTTCCGCTTCATTGAAGAAGAGAAGAAAGGTTTCCTCAAACGCCTGTTCGGAGGATAAGTTATGGCATTACTGGATTTTTTTCTCTCGCGGAAAAAGAGTACAGCCAACATCGCTAAAGAGCGACTGCAAATCATTGTTGCGGAGCGCCGTCGCAGCGACGCCGAGCCGCATTATTTACCGCAGTTGAGAAAAGATATTCTCGAAGTCATCTGCAAGTATGTGCAAATTGATCCAGAAATGGTCACCGTACAGCTTGAGCAAAAAGACGGCGATATTTCAATTCTCGAGCTTAACGTGACATTACCGGAAGCCGAAGAGTCCAGATAATCTCTTTTCGGATAACGCAACGCGATAAAAAGGCAGAGTATTCTGCCTTTTATTTGCTGCTGTGCCATAAACAATAACGCGGCGGTGCTTATTCCAGGCTGAACTTCGGGTAACGCTCCTGAAAATAGCGGCGCAGAAATTCAACCGTAATGCGAATTTTTGCCGACGAGGAAAGACGGGAAGCAGAGACCGCCCAGATATTGGCAGGCTGATAATATTCCGGCAGAACCTGCACAAGATGGCCGCTGGCAATGTTATCGCAGACATCCCACCACGACCGCAACGCAATGCCCTGCCCGTCCAGACACCATTGATGCACAATCTCACCGTGGTTGGAGGACAGTGACCCTGTCACTTTAATCGAATATTCCCGTTCTTTTGTGCGTAACTGCCAGATTCCAAAGGGATGGTCACGCTCTTTAATCACCAGACACGGAAAGGCTGCCAGATCGCTGAGCTGCTTCGGCGTGCCGTGCTGCGCCAGAAACGCCGGCGATGCGCATAAAATACGGTAATTGGTTCCAAGCTTATGCGCGATTAAATTAGAGGCAATCTCATCACCAATACGAATATCAAGATCGACCCCTTCATTCACCAGATCCACCAGCCGGTCCTCAACGTCGAACCGCAACTCCAGCTGTGGATACTGCTTCGCCAGCGCCGACAGCGCGGGCGCAACAATCCGCCGACCGAAGCCAAAACTGCTGATAATACGCAGCATACCTTGTGGGACTTGCCGCACGTCAGACAGCTCATCCATCATCTGATCCACATCCTGCAAAATGCGCTGCGCCCATTCGTAAATACGCTCGCCCTCTTCCGTGATCGTCACCCGCCGGGTCGTTCGGTGGAGCAGCACCACGTTCAGCGTCTGCTCCAGCAACGCCACCCGTTTGCTGATAAACGCCGGCGAAACGCCCAGCTCTTCCGCAACCGCGCTAAAACCCGCACGCCGGGCAACCCGCATAAAGACGCGTAAATCATTCAGGAGAGGCAGATTATTCATGATCTGTGTTTTATGTTTCACCAGTTGGAAGGATTAACTCTCAATCAGTCAATTATAGGATAAGGGGTAAGTCAATTTTGACTACTGATAAGTGAGAGCTGGTATGAAGAAAACCTGTCGTATTGCCGCTATTCCCGGAGACGGTATTGGTAAAGAAGTCCTGCCTGAAGGTATTCGCGTATTGCAGACCGCCGCCGAACGCTGGGATCTCTCGCTCAGCTTTGAGCCGATTGAGTGGGCCAGCTGCGAATATTATGCACATCACGGTACGATGATGCCTGACGACTGGCATGCGCAGCTAAAATCGTTTGATGCGATCTATTTCGGCGCCGTCGGCTGGCCGGATACCGTCCCGGACCATGTTTCATTGTGGGGATCGCTGCTGAAATTCCGCCGCGAATTTGACCAGTACGTTAACCTGCGTCCGGTACGTCTGTTTCCCGGCGTTCCCTGCCCGCTGGCCGGAAAAAAAGCGGGAGATATTGATTTCTACGTCGTGCGCGAGAACACCGAAGGGGAATACTCCTCGCTGGGCGGGCGCGTTAATGCCGGAACCGAGCACGAAGTGGTGATTCAGGAGTCGGTATTTACCCGGCGCGGAGTGGATCGCATTCTGCGCTACGCCTTTGAGCTGGCGCAAAGCCGACCGCGCAAAACGCTGACGTCCGCCACCAAATCCAACGGCCTGGCCATCAGTATGCCTTTCTGGGATGAACGCGTTGAAGCCATGGCGCAGCACTACCCGGAGATTCGTTGGGATAAGCAGCATATCGACATTCTGTGCGCCCGCTTTGTCATGCAGCCGGAGCGCTTTGACGTGGTTGTCGCCTCAAATCTGTTTGGCGATATACTGTCCGATCTTGGCCCGGCCTGTACCGGCACCATCGGCATTGCGCCTTCCGCAAACCTGAACCCGGAACGCACATTTCCGTCGCTGTTTGAACCGGTACACGGCTCTGCGCCGGATATATACGGCAAGAATATCGCCAACCCTGTTGCCACCATCTGGGCGGGCGCCATGATGCTGGATTTCCTCGGCAATGGCGATACGCGCTACCGGGAGGCACATGACGGTATTCTCGCGGCCATTGAGCAGGTTATCGCCAACGGCCCGAAAACACCGGATCTGAAAGGCACCGCCTCCACCCGGCAGATGGCGGAGGCTATCTGTCAGGCGCTGCGCTAATGACGGAGCGGCCGGATAGCGGCCATCATCCGTATTACAGCGGATATTCCTGCAACAGATTCCGCAGTTTTTCCGCCATCAGTTCCGCACGCCAGCCGGAGATGAGTTCCGGCTGCGTGGCCTGCGGTTTTAACTTCCAGTGCCAGTTAAGCAACTGGTTGATTTGCCGACGCGACGCCAGCAATTCCGCACTGACGTTGTGCGTCGCGCTAACGTCTGCGACCAGCGCTTTGATGGCTTTAAACGCCTTGCGATAGCCTGGCATATCCATCAGGTTCAGCAAGGGTTCCGGCAACGTCTCTTCCGGCAGCGCCTGCGCCTTCTCCACTAACGCGATCAGCGTCTTACCGTGAAAACGAATTTCGCTGCCAGAAAGCCCCAGGCTGTCCAGTTCGCCCAGACTCCCCGGCATATAGCGCGCCACCGCCCACAGGTGCTCTTCGCGCACCACAAAGTTGACCGCCAGATCGCGCTCACGCGCCTTGCGCAGCCGCCAGTCGGCCAACAGTTGCAGGCAGGCCAGTTGACGGGTACGCAACTGCCACGCATTGGTGATGTCACGCCAGGCCTCTTCCGGCGCCAGAATTTCCTGACGACGCTGCTGCATCAGACGGCACTCATCCAGCGCCGCAGGCAGCCAGCCGGATGCTTCGGTTTCGACCATCAGTTTTTTGGTGATCGGTAACAAATACCAGACGTCCGCCGCTGCATACTCGCACTGACGTTCGGTTAACGGTCTTGCCAGCCAGTCGGTACGGGACTCGCTTTTATCCAGCGCGACGCCCGTAAACTCCTCCACCATCGCGGCAAAACCCCAGGACAAGGGGCGGCCACAAAATGCGGCAAGGATCTGCGTGTCGATCAGCGGCTGCGGTAGCTCCCCGAAGGTGTTGAGAAAAACCTCCAGATCTTCGCTGCCCGCATGCAAAAATTTGGTTATCGCGGTATCACGCAACACGGCGCGCAGAGGCGACCAGTCGGTAATGCCGTGAGGATCAATCAGGGCGACATGCTCGCCATCAAACAGCTGGATAAGCCCAAGTTGCGGGTAATAAGTGCGCGTACGGACAAACTCCGTATCAAGAGCAATCGCCGGAAATGCCCGAACCGCTTCACATAACGTCGCCAGCGCGTCGTCCGTAGTGATCATTTGGTAATTCAAATCATATTCTCTTTAGTTTGCGCCAAAAAAAACGCCGGCTTAACCGGCGTCTGGCGACTTGCTTAAAGCTCAGGCTTTATTGTCTACTTTGCCACGCGCTTCGTCACGTAATTCTCGTCGTAAAATTTTTCCGACGTTCGATTTAGGCAGTTCGTCGCGAAACTCCACCAGCTTCGGCACTTTATACCCCGTCAACTGGCGACGACAGAAGGTAATCAATGCCTCGTCGGTCAACGCCGGGTCTTTCTTCACGACAAAGATTTTCACGCTTTCACCGCTGCTGCCCGAAGGTACGCCGACTGCTGCCACTTCCTGAACGCCTGGATGCTGCATCACCACGTCTTCAATTTCATTAGGATAGACGTTAAAGCCGGAAACCAGAATCATATCTTTTTTGCGATCGACGATGCGCAAGAACCCTTCGTCATCAATCACCGCGATATCCCCCGTGTAAAGCCAGCCGTCTTTGACGATTTCATCCGTCGCGTCCGGGCGCTGCCAGTATCCCAGCATCACCTGCGGCCCCTTCACGCACAGCTCGCCAGGCTCGCCTGTCGGCACCTCGTTGCCTTCGTCATCCACCAGTTTTACATCGGTAGAGGGAACGGGCAGCCCGATACTGCCGCTGTGATAATCGATATCATGCGGGTTCACGCTGACCAACGGCGCACACTCGGTCAGACCGTAGCCTTCAAGCAAATATTGTCCGGTCAGTTTCACCCAACGTTCTGCAACCGCATGCTGTACCGGCATACCGCCGCCAGCAGAAAGGTGCAGCGTAGAGAAGTCCAGTTGCTGGAATTCTTTGTTGTTCAGCAAGGCGTTAAACAGGGTGTTAACGCCGGTCATCGCGGTAAACGGATATTTCGCCAGCTCTTTCACCATGCCCGGAATGTCGCGCGGGTTAGTGATGAGCAGGTTTTGCCCGCCCAGTTCAATAAACAGCAGGCAGTTCATAGTCAACGCGAAAATGTGATACAGCGGCAACGCTGTCACCACCAGCTCTTTCCCCTCATGCAGCAACGGCCCGTAGGTGCCTTTTACCTGCTCCAGGTTTGCCAGCATGTTGCGGTGCGTCAGCATCGCGCCTTTCGCTACGCCGGTTGTACCGCCCGTGTATTGCAGGAACGCCAGATCTTCGGTGACCAGCTCAGGCTTCACGTACTGCATCCGATAACCTGCGTGTAGCGCGCGGCGAAAAGAGATCGCGTCCGGCAGGTGATATTTCGGCACCAGACGCTTAATGTATTTCACGACAAAGTTAACCAGCGTACCTTTCGCGGTAGAAAGCTGGTCGCCCATGCGCGTCAGAATTACGTGCTGTACGGACGTTTTATCGACCACTTTTTCCAGCGTGTGGGCAAAGTTAGAGACGATCACGATAGCCGCCGCCCCGCTGTCATTGAGCTGATGCTCAAGCTCACGCGGCGTATACAGCGGGTTGACATTCACGACGATCATCCCGGCGCGCAAAATACCAAACAGCGCGACCGGATATTGCAGCAGATTCGGCATCATTAGCGCGACACGGTCGCCTTTTTTGAGGCCCAGCCCTTCCTGCAAATAGGCCGCGAATGCCCGGCTGCGCTCTTCCAGTTTGCGGAAGGTCATCACCTCCCCCATATTGACGAACGCAGGCTGGTCGGCGTAACGCACGACGGCATGTTCAAATAATTCAACCAGGGATTGATAACGGTCAGGATTGATCTCCGCCGGGACATCAGCGGGATATCGGTTAAGCCAAACCTTCTTCAAAGCATCACCTCTAAAATGAGTGTTCGTCGTCATCGCAACCCCAGTTAATAAACAAGTCGTTAACATAATATTAACTCAGCGTACCAGTTTATTAATCACTCAACGAAAAGGTTGCGAAGCGCGTCACTATTTATTTTTCTTATGTCCGTATTAATGCAGAAACAGCGGACCAGCCGCTGTTTCTTTTACTGATAAAACAAGGGGTTATTCAGTTACGATCGTTTGAACCTGTGCGGGGCCTGGGTTATACCATCCCCAACCGCCATAGCCGTACGGCCAGCCTCGTCCACCGTAGAACCAGGGATCGATCGGCTGCGGCGGCATGACGATCTGCTGAGTAAGGTGCCAGCGTTTATAGCCCGTTGCCTGCATCAGCATAAACTTATACGGCGTACTGCCGACCTTACCGTCCACCGTGCCGGTAATCGGCCCGACGACCGTCACCAGTTGCCCACGGAAGTCTACCGGGTCAAGGAAGCCGTTCACGTCGGCATAAATCCGCCCTCGCGAAGCCTCACCGAGGATTGGACGCGCGCCGTTATCAAGCGGCACGCTGGCGATTTCCAGCCGCGTTTTTCCCTGCTGGTTTTGCACATCCACCACTTTACCGCCAAAACGCGCTTCCTGGCCGACGTACAGCTGCGGCGCATTCATAACCCGCACCAGATCCTGCTGCGGCGTGGGACTGGAACCTTTGATGGCATCCGGGACGGTAACGCAGCCACTCAACGTTAACGCGACCACTCCCGCCAGAATTCCTTTCATTACCTGTTGTTGAACCGCCATAGTGCGACTCCTTTTTTCTCAGCACATATTCTCGTCATACTTCAAACTGCCTGTGTGTAACAGCTACGTTCAAATTATTCAGGGTGATAATACTGAGATTCATTCTTTGCCCGGAAGTTTCTTCCACGCGACGTTGTTACGTAAATAAACCGGTTCGGCCTGTTCAACCGCGACGGTTTTCCCCGCTGCCAGCATCTGACTGGCGAGAGGCAGCATATCCTCCGCCGCCGGAAGCAGAACGTCGCCATCGCGCAAAGCCAGACCGCTGTCTTTACCCAGATCAGGCCATGCAGGCCAGCCTGTGCCAACAGTAGCCCACTCCCCGGAAAGCTGCTTCAACCGTTCGCTAACCAGCCCGGGATTTAACACGGCCTCGGTCTCTTCCCCGTGCCAGACGCCATTTTCATCACGCTGGTATTCCGCCCAGTAGACTTCGCCCATACGTGCGTCAATCGCCGCCAGCACGCGCGTCGCGCCGCTTTTACGCCAGGCGCCCTGCGCCATTGTCGCCAGCGTTGAAACGCCAGTCATCGGCAGGTTCGCGCCCAGCGCCAGCCCCTGCGCAATGCCAATGCCAATACGCACGCCGGTAAAACTGCCGGGGCCGCGACCAAACGCCAGCGCGTCGATATCGGTAAGCGTAATGCTGTTGGCGGCCAGGATATCCTGCACCATCGGCAAAATACGTTGGGTATGTTCTCGTGGGCAAAGCTCAAAATGAGCGTTGATATTACCGTCATTCCACAGGGCAACGGAACACGCTTCTGTGGCGGTATCGATAGCCAGAATTCGCATGGGTCTTCGTGCTTAAATCAATAAAATGGCGCGCATCTTACCATACTCCGTAACAAATTACTCGGCCGTTGGTATGGCGAGAAATCTGACGGCGCGGGCGATGTCCCGGGTGCGCGGCGTGGGCGGCAGGCTCGCCAGGAAGGTGGCGCCATACGGTCGCATCACCAGCCGGTTATCACAAATCACCAACACTCCGCGATCGTCGGAATCGCGAATCAGACGCCCCACCCCCTGTTTCAGCGTGATGACCGCGTCGGGTAGCTGCACTTCATCAAACGGATCGCCGCCGCGCAGACGACAATCCTCCATCCGCGCTTTCAGCAAGGGATCGTCAGGAGAGGTAAAAGGTAATTTATCGATAATCACCAGCGACAGCGTATCGCCGCGCACATCCACCCCTTCCCAGAAGCTGCTGGTTGCGACCAGTAGCGCATTACCGGCGCTGACGAACTGTTGCAGCAGTTGACCTTTGCTGGTTTCGCCCTGCAACAGGACGGGCAGCGTCATGGTGGCGCGGAACTGTTCCGCCAGATCGCGCATCATGGCATGCGACGTACACAGCATAAAGCAGCGGCCATTGTTGGCTTCGATGATCGGTCTTAACATTGCCGCCAGCTGTCGGGCAGAGCCCGGCTGGTTGGTCTGCGGCAGGTTACGCGGCACGCACAACAGCGCCTGGCGGGTATAGTCGAACGGACTGGGCAACAGCATCGATTCGGCCTGTTCAATGCCCAGCCGCGCCGTAAAGTGATGGAGATCGTCGTTCACCGACAGCGTGGCAGAGGTAAAAATCCAGCTGCCGGGTTTCTGCGCCATCACCTCTTTGAATTTATCCGCGACCGTAAGCGGAGTGAGCGCCAGCGTGAAATGGCGCGACGTGCATTCGTACCAGTAGCTGTACCCTGGCTGGTTGATCTCTTTTAAGCGTTTCAGCCGCGCACGATACAAGGTCGCACGCTCGAAAGCGGCATCCAGCAATGCGGAACGCGCCAGAGACAGTTTTGCCACGTCGTAGCAAAGCTCAAGCGTATCGTCGAGCAGCAATAGCGCGCGCTGTACCCGTGGGTCGGCCAGCAGCTCACGTAAATTTCCGCGATAGCCCGGCTCGCCCAGTTGCAGGCGAAAATCCTGCGCGCTCTGCGCCAGTCGGTCGGCGCATTTCTGCAACTGCTGGGTGTCTTTCAATTCCGTGCGGTAGGCGATGGTAAAATCTTTCGCCAGGTCGAGAAGCTGTCGGCTGGAGAGCGACTGGCCGAAATACTGGCTGGCGATATCAGGAAGCTGGTGGGCCTCATCGAAGATCATCACCTCCGCCTCCGGGATCAGTTCGCCAAACCCACTCTCTTTGACCACCATATCTGCGAGGAAAAGATGGTGGTTGACGATAACCACATCGGCGTCCATCGCCTTTTTACGCGCTTTAACCACAAAACAGTCTTTATACAGCGGGCAGTCGCTGCCCAGACAGTTGTCATTGGTGCTGGTGACCAGCGGCCACGCCTGCGAGTCTTCCGCTACGCTGACGCAGGTACTGATGTCGCCGTCTTCGGTCTGATTCGACCATGACCGCAACAAAATCACATCGCTTAAAATTTGTACCGGCAAATCGCCGCCCGCCAGCGCTTGCTGTTCGAGACGTTCCAGACAAAGATAGTTAGAGCGTCCTTTCAACAGCGCCAGTTTACCGGTGAATTTGAGGGCGTTTGAGACGGTGGGAAGATCGCGACTGTAGAGCTGATCCTGCAACGCTTTCGATCCCGTCGAGATGATCACTTTTTTTCCGGCGCGTAACGCCGGCGCGAGGTAGGCATAGGTTTTGCCTGTCCCCGTCCCGGCTTCGACAACAAGCGGTTGTGATTTTTCAATAGCATGCGTGACGGCAACGGCCATCTGCCGCTGTGGTTCGCGCGGTTTAAATCCCGGTATCGCTTTAGCCAACTGACCGTCTGCTGCAAAATCGTCCGTCACACTACCCCCTGTTGATTTGAACAGGGATTATGTCAGGACGCCGTCGCTTACGCCAGTTGAAGAGGTGACGGCAACGCAACATTATGGCAGTCTTGCCGCGTCGAACGGAAAGTTAACGAGGAATGATTTATGACTATCATACGTATTGATGCCGAAGATCGTTGGTCTGATGTAGTAATCCATAACAACACGCTTTATTACACCGGTGTGCCGGAAAACCTCGACGCCGATGCGTTTGAACAGACCGCCAACACGCTGGCGCAAATTGATGCGGCGCTGGAAAAACAGGGCACCCGTAAGTCACGTATTCTTGATGCCACTATTTTCCTGGCCGATAAAAGCGATTTTGCCGCCATGAATAAAGCCTGGGACGCGTGGGTCGTTGCCGGTCACGCGCCAGTACGTTGCACGGTGCAGGCCGGGCTGATGAACCCGAAATACAGAGTTGAGATCAAGATTATCGCCGCAGTGTAATGCGACGTTATTCGTCCTCATCCTCAAAACGCGCCACGATCCGCTCGCCGGTATGGGTGGCGCGCAGTTCATCCGCCACCTGCGCGATTGCCTGTCCGCTGCTCATTCCTTGCGACATCAGTTCCTGAATGCGCTCTACCGCTTTTTGTTGCTGCTCGTGGCTGAGTGAAGGTAAACCTGCAAACATTGTTAACTCCTGCTAAATTGTCTGCGCTAATTATTTCATGCTACCCGGCACATAGCCAGTAGACCAGGACCGATGAAGACATTATCACCCGCTGTTATTATTTTACCGTGGCGCCCGGACGCCGCCGAGTACTATTTTGCCCCGCTGAGCCATCAGCCCTGGGCCATGCTGCTGCATTCCGGCCATGCTGAACATCCGCATAATCGTTTTGATATTCTGGTGGCCGACCCCGTGGCAACGCTGTCGACACACGGCGAAGAGACCCGCGTGCGCGATAAGCATGGCACAACCACGACCGCCGACGATCCCATGACCGTGTTGCAGGCGGCGCTGGCATCTGCGGGCATCCAGCCGCCATATGACCCCAATCTGCCGTTTCAGGGCGGCGCGCTGGGGCTGTTAGGTTACGACCTTGGCCGCCGTTTTGAATCCCTGCCCACGCTCGCACAGCGCGATATCACCCTGCCGGATATGGCGATCGGCATTTACGACTGGGCCTTAATCGTCGATCATCGCAGACAGACCGTCTCTCTGCTGAGCCATACCGATGTTCACGCTCGCCTTGAGTGGCTGGCGCGCCAGCAGGTGCCGGTGCGAAAGCCCTTCGCGTTGACCTCCGCATGGCAATCAAACATGACCCGCGCGCAGTACGGTGAAAAATTCCGCCAGGTGCAGAGCTGGCTGCACAGCGGCGACTGTTATCAGGTTAACCTCGCCCAGCGTTTTCAGGCTGACTATCAGGGAGATGAATGGCTGGCCTTCGTGCGGCTTAATCACGCTAACCGCGCCCCGTTCAGCGCGTTTTTGCGCCTGGAGGACGGTGCGATTCTGAGTCTTTCTCCCGAGCGCTTTATTCAGTCCGAAGAGGGTCACATTCAGACTCGCCCAATCAAAGGCACCCTTCCCCGGCTGGACGACCCGCAGGCGGATCGCCAGCAGGCGCTAACGCTCGCGATGTCAGCAAAAGACCGCGCAGAAAACCTGATGATTGTCGATTTGATGCGTAACGACGTCGGCCGCGTTGCCGTTCCGGGGTCGGTCAAGGTTCCCGAGCTGTTTGTGGTTGAACCCTTCCCGGCGGTACATCATCTTGTCAGTACCATTACCGCCCGTTTGCCCGATAATTTACATGCCACCGATCTGCTGCGCGCCGCTTTTCCTGGCGGTTCAATTACCGGCGCGCCAAAAGTCCGGGCGATGGAGATCATTGACGCGCTGGAGCCGCACAGACGCAACGCCTGGTGCGGCAGCATCGGCTACCTGAGTTTTTGCGGCAACATGGATACCAGCATCACGATCCGCACGCTTACCGCTGTAGACGGGCATCTCTATTGCTCTGCGGGCGGCGGCATCGTAGCGGACAGCCAGGAGGACGCGGAATATCAGGAGACGTTTGATAAAGTGAATCGAATTTTGCAGCAACTGGAGAACTGAGTCGTGGAAAACAGCAGCCTGACCCTTGATGATTTTTTATCGCGCTTTCAACTTTTGCGCCCGCAGGTGAATGGTGAGACGTTAAACCATCGTCAGGCTGCCGTGCTGATCCCGGTGGTTCGCCGCGCCCGACCGGGTCTATTGCTGACTCAGCGTTCAGCGCGCCTGCGCAAACACGCCGGTCAGGTCGCGTTCCCCGGCGGCGCCGTTGACAGCAGCGATGCGTCGCTGATTGCCGCTGCGCTGCGTGAAGCGCAGGAAGAGGTGGCAATCCCGCCGGAATCCGTCGAAGTGATTGGCGTGCTGCCGCCCGTAGACAGCGTCACGGGTTTTCAGGTTACGCCGGTGGTCGGCATTATTCCCCCAAATTTGCATTATCACGCCAGCGAAGACGAGGTGGCCTCTGTCTTTGAGATGCCACTTTCAGAGGCTCTGCGTCTGGGGCGTTATCACCCGCTGGATATTTACCGACGCGGCGATTCACATCGCGTATGGCTTTCGTGGTATGAGCATTATTTCGTCTGGGGAATGACCGCCGGAATAATTCGTGAGCTGGCGCTGCAAATTGGCGTGAGACCCTGACTATACTTATCTTTACACGCGCAGAACACAACTTGAGATTCCCGTCCCAACATTAGTAAATACGTGGTTATCCATTAGTTTAATTCATGTGAATAGTTAAGCCGATCGCCGCGTTCCCTCTTACACTATGCGCAGTTATTACATCGTAACCGGGAAGCCCGGTCACCCTGTCAGGAGTATTATCGTGATTAGTCTATTCGACATGTTTAAGGTGGGGATTGGTCCCTCATCCTCCCATACTGTAGGGCCTATGAAGGCGGGTAAACAGTTCGTCGATGACCTGGTCGAAAAAGGATTACTGGATAGCGTTACCCGTGTCGCCGTCGACGTGTATGGTTCACTGTCGCTCACAGGTAAAGGTCACCACACCGATATCGCCATTATTATGGGTCTGGCGGGTAACGAACCTGCCACTGTGGATATTGACAGCATCCCTGGTTTTATTCGCGACGTTGAAGCGCGCGGTCGCCTGTTACTGGCGCAGGGCCAGCACGAAGTGGATTTTCCCCAGGATAACGGGATGCGTTTTCACAATGGCAACCTGCCATTGCATGAAAATGGAATGCAGATCCACGCGTACAATGGCGAAACCGTCATTTATAGCAAAACGTATTATTCCATCGGCGGCGGCTTTATTGTCGATGAAGAGCATTTTGGTCAGGACGCCGCCAATGAGGTCAGCGTCCCTTATCCGTTTAAATCGGCGACCGAAATGCTGGAATATTGCAACAGCACCGGTCTGTCGCTCTCCGGGATGGTGATGCAGAACGAACTGGCGCTGCACAGCAAAAAGGAAATCGAAGAGTATTTCGCCAACGTCTGGCAGACCATGCAGGCGTGTATCGATCGCGGGATGAATACCGAAGGGGTTCTGCCGGGGCCGCTGCGCGTTCCGCGTCGTGCTTCCGCACTGCGTCGCATGCTGGTTTCCAGCGATAAACTGTCCAGCGACCCGATGAACGTCATTGACTGGGTCAATATGTTTGCGCTGGCGGTAAACGAAGAAAACGCCGCGGGCGGGCGTGTCGTTACGGCGCCGACCAACGGCGCTTGCGGGATCGTGCCTGCGGTGCTGGCTTACTATGACCATTTCATTGAACCCGTCAGCCCGGATATCTACACCCGTTACTTCCTGGCCGCAGGCGCTATCGGCGCGCTGTACAAGATGAACGCCTCGATTTCCGGCGCCGAAGTCGGCTGCCAGGGAGAAGTCGGCGTCGCCTGCTCAATGGCGGCGGCAGGACTGGCGGAGCTGCTTGGGGCCAGCCCGGAGCAGGTGTGCGTCGCCGCTGAAATCGGCATGGAGCACAACCTGGGGCTGACCTGTGACCCGGTTGCCGGTCAGGTTCAGGTGCCGTGTATTGAGCGTAACGCGATTGCTTCGGTAAAAGCGATCAACGCGGCGCGTATGGCAATGCGCCGTACCAGCGCCCCGCGCGTCTCGCTGGATAAAGTCATTGAGACCATGTACGAAACCGGCAAGGATATGAACGCGAAATACCGCGAAACATCACGCGGCGGACTGGCGATTAAAGTCCAGTGTGATTAACAAAACATAGCCTGCCACTTCGCCCATCTCCCACTGATGGGCGAATTTTTCTCATCAATCTCGTCTGCGGTAAATTTCCCCACTACACTTGCTGTGTTGCAATTGGCTTTTGTGACCAACGGCTTATCAGGCGGCCCGCATGCAAACAGCACAACGGATCATTAAAAATTATCGCCGCAATCGTTTCATCGTCTGCACGGTCTGTGCGCTGATCACGCTTATCCTCACATTGAGTATCCGATTTATTTCGGAGCGAAATATAAATCAGCACCGCACCGAAACGTTCGCCGCTCACGCCGTAGAGACGCTGGATGAAGTGCTCCGCCCTCTACAGGCCGGGCGCGATCTCCTGCTGCCCCTGGTAGGACAACCCTGCCCGGCCGCGCATTTTCCCCTGCGTAAGCAGGTCGCCAGACTGCAAACCGTGCGTTCCATTGGTCTGGTTCAGAACGGTATTCTCTACTGCTCCAGTATCTTTGGCTCACGCGACGTGCCGATTCACCAGCTACAACCCGATCTGCCCGCGCCGAATAACCTGTTGCTGCTGTCTACCGATCAGTCCCTGCTCAAAGACAGCCCGATTCTGATTCAGTGGTATCCGTCATCACCTGATGGCAAAAACGGGCTCTTTGAGATCGTCAATATTGATCTTCTGGCGATGATGCTGCTTGAACCGCAACAGCCGCAGATCGCCAGCGCAAGCCTGACGGTCGGCAACCGCCACTTGCTCTATGGTCAGGGGGTGGTGGAGGCGCTACCCGCCCTGAACGGTGAAAAACGTTATCAGCGCGCATCCCAGCACTTCCCCTTCACCATCAGCGTGACGGGGCCCGGCGCTGGCGAGCTGGCGCTACGCCACCTGCCGACGCAGCTGCCGCTGGCGGTGATGCTGAGTTTACTGGTGGGATACCTTGCCTGGCTGGCAACGGCCAGCAGAATGAGTTTTTCATGGGAGATCAATCTCGCCCTTGCCGCCCGTGAATTTGAACTGTTTTGCCAGCCGCTGTTAAATGCCCGCACGCAGCAATGCGTGGGGGTTGAGATCCTGCTGCGCTGGAATAACCCGCGACAGGGATGGATTTCTCCCGATGTTTTTATCCCTATCGCTGAAGAACACAACCTGATCGCCCCCCTTACCCGCTATGTCATTGCGGAAACCATTCGGCAGCGGCATTTCTTCCCGATAAACAGCCAGTTCCATATCGGCATCAACGTTGCGGCCAGCCATTTTCGTCATGGCATGCTATTAAAAGATCTCAATCATTACTGGTTCAGCGCCCACCCTGTTCAGCAACTTGTGCTTGAGCTGACGGAACGGGATGCCTTACTGGACGTCGATTATCGGCTGATGCGTGAACTTCACCGCAAAGGGGTGAAGCTCGCCATTGATGACTTTGGCACCGGCAACAGCTCGCTGTCATGGCTGGAGAAATTGCGCCCGGACGTGCTGAAGATCGACAAATCATTTACTGCGGCGATCGGTACTGATGCAGTGAACTCCACGGTGACCGATATCATCATCGCGCTGGGGCAAAGGCTGAATATTGAACTGGTAGCGGAAGGCGTTGAAACGCGAGAGCAGGCGCAATATTTGCGGGGACACGGCGTTCAGGCGTTGCAGGGATTTCTGTTCGCAAGGCCTATGCCGCTTCACGATTTTCCTCAGTGGCTGGCGGGTAGCGCACCGCCGCCCGCCCGGCATAACGGACACATGACGCCCGTTATGCCGTTTCGTTAGATCCCGGTTTTACCGGGGAACGGCGCTTATTCGTCTTCGTGGTGAGCAGGTTGTTCTTTAACAATACGAACCAAATCAACACGGTAGTCGTTCGCTTCGACAATCGTGATATGAAGCGGCGCAACGTCGATAACATCGCCCACCTGCGGGATATGACCGTTTACGGCGATAACCAATCCTGCGACGGTGGCGATGTCTTCCTCGTCGTTCACCAGGTTATCGACATCCAGCGCCTGTTGCAGGGCATGCAGATCCGTTCCCCCCTTCACCAGCCAGCCGCCCGCTTCGGGAATGATCTCAGGCGTTTCGTCGGCATCCGGGAACTCACCGGCAATCGCTTCCAGCACGTCCAGCGGCGTAACCAGCCCCTGCACGACGCCAAACTCGTTGGTGACGATGACGAAGCTGCCGCGAGCGCGACGCAGGACGCCCAGCAGATTAATCGGGTCCAGCGTTTCCGGGACGACAATCGCTGGTGATTCCGAAGCAATCGCGGCCACATCCACGCCCTCTTCCAGCGCCACCAGCAGTTCTTTCGCGCGAACAATACCGATAATCTCATCCAGTTCGCCGCGACACACCGGGAACAGGCTGTGCGGAGAAGAGAGTAACTGTTCGCGGATTTCATCCACGCTCAGGTCAGCATCCACCCAGCTGATTTCACCGCGAGGCGTCATGATGCCGCGCAGCGAACGGGACGCCAGGGTCAGCACGCCGTTGATCATATAACGCTCTTCTTCAGCAAACGCGCCTTCAGGTACAGGCACCGTCGCCGGGCTGTCAGACTCGTGCTGCGCGCTCGCCTGACGTTTACCGCCCATCAGTCGCAGGATGGCGTCTGCGGTGCGTGCACGCAGCGGTAACGTTGACTGATGGCGAATAAAGTTACGACGCGCAATCTGGTTGAACAATTCGATGACGATTGAGAAACCGATAGCAGCGTACAGATACCCTTTCGGAATATGGAAGCCAAAACCTTCCGCCACCAGGCTCAGACCGATCATCAACAGGAAGCTCAGACAGAGCACTACAACCGTCGGATGCTGGTTGACGAAACGGGTAAGCGGCTTAGACGCCAGCAGCATTACCGCCATCGCAATCACCACGGCAGCCATCATCACCGGCAGATGGTTAACCATACCCACGGCGGTAATTACCGCGTCAAGGGAGAAGACGGCATCAAGGATAACGATCTGCGTTACCACGACCCAGAAACTCGCATAGCCTTTGCCGTGCCCCGAGTCATGCTCGCGGTTTTCCAGGCGCTCATGCAGCTCCGTCGTGGCCTTAAACAGGAGGAAGAGACCCCCGATGAGCATGATCAGATCGCGCCCTGAGAAGGTGAGATCCCAGACGGTAAAGAGTGGTTTCGTTAAGGTCACCATCCACGAAATGATGGACAGCAGGACCAGGCGCATCACCAGCGCCAGCGACAAACCGATAAGACGCGCCTTATCACGCTGCTTCGGCGGCAGCTTGTCCGCCAGAATCGCGATAAAGACCAGGTTATCAATACCCAGAACAATTTCGAGGATAACAAGCGTGAGCAAACCCGCCCAGATTGAGGGGTCCATTAAGAATTCCATGACAAGCTCCTGCTTAAGGAATAGCGAACAGGCGAGAAAGCAATATGCGAATTAAGGTTGCGGCCAAAAGAGCCAGACAGACAGGCCTGATACGGCCTCAAAGTGAAATGACGTCGGTGACGATCCATACGGCGGGCTACTGCCCTATACTCCTTACTAATTAAACGGAAGCTAAACATAACAGAGACAATGTCTTTTTGGCAAAGATTTACCTTCCTTTGCAATGAGATGTTACAGGGATATTTTACACTACGAAATTTCTCTGATGTGAAAGCTAAATTGCGGATCTTCATCACATAAAATATTTTTTTCGCTATCTAAAATAATTCCCGGAAATAACTGTTTTTTCATTATAACCCTTATCTGAATCGATTCGAGTGCGGACGGCGATTCAAAATACATCTGTCACGTTGATGTGTTAACGATAATAAAGGAGGTAGCAAGTGACCATTGCTATTGTTATAGGCACACATGGTTGGGCTGCAGAGCAGTTACTTAAAACAGCAGAAATGCTGTTAGGCGAGCAGGAAAACGTCGGCTGGATCGATTTCGTTCCAGGCGAAAATGCCGAAACGCTGATTGAAAAGTACAACGCTCAGTTGGCAAAACTCGATACCAGCAAAGGCGTGCTGTTTCTCGTTGATACATGGGGAGGCAGTCCATTTAATGCTGCCAGCCGTATTGTCGTCGACAAAGAGCACTATGAAGTCATTGCTGGCGTCAATATTCCGATGCTGGTGGAAACGTTCATGGCCCGCGATGACAATCCGAGCTTTGACGAATTAGTCGCTCTGGCGGTAGAAACCGGTCGTGAAGGCGTGAAAGCGCTGAAAGCGAAACCGGTTGAAAAAGCCGCTCCGGCGCCGGTTGCTGCGCCAAAAGCGGCGGCGCCCGCTAAACCAATGGGACCCAACGATTACATGGTAATCGGCCTCGCCCGTATCGATGACCGTTTGATTCACGGCCAGGTCGCCACCCGCTGGACCAAAGAGACCAACGTCACCCGCATCATCGTCGTGAGTGATGAAGTTGCGGCGGACACCGTACGTAAAACGCTGTTAACACAGGTGGCACCTCCGGGCGTAACGGCGCATGTGGTAGACGTTGCCAAGATGATTCGTGTCTACAACAACCCGAAATACGCAGGCGAACGTGTGATGCTGCTGTTCACCAACCCTACCGATGTGGAACGTATCGTTGAAGGCGGCGTGAAAGTGACTTCCGTAAACATTGGCGGTATGGCTTTCCGTCAGGGTAAAACGCAGGTTAATAACGCCGTTTCCGTCGACGAGACCGATATCGACGCCTTTAAAAAGCTCAACGAACGCGGTATCGAGCTTGAGGTTCGTAAAGTTTCCACCGATCAGAAACTGAAAATGATGGATTTGATTGCCAAAGTGGCGAAATAACCACCCGGCATTTAATTAGCATTCACACTTAAGTCTGTATAGCAATAGGAGAAGTACAATGGAGATTACCACTCTTCAGATTGTGCTGGTGTTCATCGTCGCATGTATCGCGGGTATGGAGTCGGTACTTGATGAATTTCAGTTCCACCGTCCATTGGTGGCCTGTACGCTAATCGGTGCCGTTCTTGGGGACATGAAAACCGGTATTATCATCGGTGGTACCCTGGAAATGATCGCGCTTGGCTGGATGAACATCGGTGCTGCCGTTGCGCCTGATGCCGCGCTGGCTTCCATTATTTCAACCGTGCTGGTTATCGCCGGTCATCAAGGCATTGGCGCAGGTATCGCGCTGGCGATCCCACTGGCGGCCGCAGGTCAGGTGCTGACCATCATCGTACGTACCATCACCGTGGCATTCCAGCACGCGGCGGATAAAGCGGCCGATAGCGGCAACCTGACGGCGCTGTCCTGGATCCACGTATCCTCCCTGTTCCTGCAGGCAATGCGTATCGCGATTCCGGCGGTTATCGTGGCGATTTCTGTCGGCACCAGTGAAGTTCAGGGCATGCTGAATGCGATCCCGGAAGTCGTGACCAGCGGTCTGAACATCGCCGGCGGCATGATCGTGGTTGTCGGTTACGCAATGGTCATCAACATGATGCGCGCGGGCTATCTGATGCCGTTCTTCTACCTCGGCTTCGTCACTGCGGCATTCACTAACTTCAACCTGGTTGCTCTGGGCGTAATTGGCGCGGTAATGGCCATCCTCTACATCCAGCTGAGCCCGAAATATAACCGCGTAGCCGGTGCGCCAGCTCAGGCTGCTGGTAACAACGATCTCGATAACGAACTGGACTAACAGGTGAACGAAATGGTTGATATGACTAAAACTACCACTGAGAAAAAACTCACTCCGAGTGATATTCGTGGCGTGTTCATCCGTTCTAACCTGTTCCAGGGGTCATGGAACTTCGAACGTATGCAGGCGCTGGGCTTCTGCTTCTCCATGGTGCCGGCGATCAAACGCCTGTACCCGGAAAACAACGACGCGCGTAAACAGGCGATCAGACGTCACCTGGAGTTCTTCAACACCCATCCTTACGTTGCCGCTCCGGTACTGGGCGTTACGCTGGCGATGGAAGAACAGCGCGCCAACGGCGCGGAGATCGACGATGGTGCCATCAACGGTATCAAAGTCGGTCTGATGGGGCCGCTGGCAGGCGTGGGCGACCCGATCTTCTGGGGTACGGTTCGTCCGGTATTCGCCGCGCTGGGCGCGGGTATCGCGATGAGCGGCAGCCTGCTGGGACCGTTGCTGTTCTTTATTCTGTTTAACCTGGTGCGTCTGGCGACCCGTTACTACGGCGTGGCTTACGGCTACCGTAAAGGCGTCGATATCGTTAAGGATATGGGCGGCGGCTTCCTGCAAAAACTGACTGAGGGGGCGTCAATCCTCGGCCTGTTTGTCATGGGGGCGCTGGTTAACAAGTGGACGCACGTCAATATTCCGCTGGTAGTATCACGCATCACTGACCAGACGGGTAAAGAAAACGTCACTACCGTGCAGACCATTCTCGATCAGTTGATGCCGGGTCTGGTTCCGCTGCTGCTGACCTTCGCCTGTATGTGGCTGTTGCGTAAGAAAGTGAACCCGCTGTGGATCATCGTTGGCTTCTTCGTCATCGGTATCGCCGGTTACGCGTGCGGCCTGCTGGGTCTGTAATTCTGTTGTACACTACCGGGGCCCTTTGGCCCCGGTTTTTTTATCTGGAGGATTAATGACTGTCACGGACCTGGTGCTGGTTCTTTTTATTGTCGCGTTACTGGCTTACGCCATTTACGATCAGTTCATCATGCCCCGCCGTAACGGCCCCACTCTGCTTGCAGTGCCTCTGCTGCGTCGTGGTCGTGTTGATAGCGTTATCTTCGTCGGCCTGGTCGCCATTCTTATCTACAACAACGTTACCAGTCACGGCGCGCAAATTACCACATGGTTATTATGTGCACTGGCGCTGATGGGGTTTTATATTTTTTGGGTTCGCGCCCCCAGGATCATCTTCAAACAGAAAGGTTTTTTCTTCGCCAATGTCTGGATAGAATATAACCGTATTAAAGAGATGAATTTATCGGAAGATGGCGTACTGGTGATGCAATTAGAACAACGGCGCCTGCTTATTCGCGTACGAAATATCGACGATCTGGAAAGAATATATAAGCTTCTTGTTTCATCTCAATGAGTTACAGATATAGCCTGAACTATGTTTTAAGTATATTCGCGAACAAAAAAACATAGCTAAGGCTATATTCATCCCGCCTAATTTGTTATTTATTTTAACGTTTTATTGATAATTAAATCTAAATGAAAATCGTTTTCAATTAGAAGTCAAATAATATTTCTCCATTGTTGTTTTATATTCTCAAAATATGTTAATGTTGCGCCGTCATTTGGGGAGTAGCCGATTTCCAGACTCAGGAAATGTACGTGTCAACATACTCGTTGAAAAACGTGGCGCGTACGGACTGATATCACTCTATTTTCAGTCAGGCGAGACCATATGCACATCAACTGCTATGCATAGCTTATGAACGCCATGTTCAGGTATGCATGTTCGCTGGGGGCAGTGATGTGTTTTATGGAACCCCGGTCAGGACGCTGTTATGAATATCACCGCAACTGTTCTTCTCGCTTTCGGCATGTCAATGGATGCTTTCGCGGCATCGATTGGTAAAGGCGCCACGCTACACAAACCTAAATTCTCCGAAGCCCTGCGCACCGGCCTTATTTTCGGCGCGGTTGAAACGCTCACCCCGCTGATCGGCTGGGGGCTGGGTATGCTGGCCAGTAAATTCGTGCTGGAATGGAATCACTGGGTTGCGTTCATCCTGCTGGTGTTTCTGGGGATTCGTATGATTATCGAAGGCGTTCGTGGCGGTAATGACGAAGATGACGAGCCGTTACGCCGCCACAGTTTTTGGCTGCTGGTCACTACCGCTATCGCCACCAGCCTGGATGCAATGGCCGTTGGCGTCGGTCTGGCGTTCTTGCAGGTGAACATTATTGCGACCGCGCTGGCTATCGGCTGTGCCACGTTAATCATGTCCACGCTGGGCATCATGGTGGGGCGCTTTATCGGCCCGCTGCTCGGCAAACGGGCGGAAATTCTTGGCGGGGCTGTACTTATCGGTATCGGCGCCCAGATCCTCTGGACACACTTCCACGGTTAACGCTCGCGTTGCCAGATGTGAAGGCTGAAATCCGTCTGGCAATCAAACTGCTGGCAAGCCGCCAGCCGCTCCCATACGTCAGGTTTTGCACGCCAGGCGAAAGGCGTCATCTGGAGCAACGCAACGGCTTCATTACCGCGCAACCGCATCTTATACCCTAACGCCATGCTTTGCTGCAACGTAAACCCTTCAAGCTGCTCAGTATGCGGGGCATGTAAACGCACTTCATCATAGATCAGCCCTTTTAGCGCCATCAGATGGCGCGGCCCCGGCGTAGCGGTGATTACCCAACCACCCGGTTTTACCACTCGCGCTAACTCTTCAGCCTTACAGGGGGCATAAATCCTGACAATCGCATCCATAGAGGCGTCGGCGAAAGGCAGACGATGGCTTGACGCCACACAAAACGTCACCTGCGGATAACGTTTCGCCGCCGCTTTAATGGCGACTTTCGCGACATCCAGACCAAATGTGGTGCCTGACGCCAGCGTTTCGGCGAAGGCATGCGTGTAATACCCTTCACCGCAGCCGATATCCAGAATCGACGTTGCATTCTCGTCCAGCCGTTCGGCAAGTATCCTGACGATGGCATCGCGCAACGGCTGATAATGCCCGGCATCAAGGAATGCCCGACGCGCCTGCATCATTTCGGCGCTGTCGCCCGGGTCCCGTGACCGTTTATGCTGCACGGGCAACAGGTTGACGTATCCCTCTTTCGCCACATCAAACTGATGCCGTTGTGGGCAGATAAAACTGTTTTTCACCTGCGCAAGTGGCTGATGACAAAGGGGACAAGAAAACGACATGACAACTCCGGCCGGTAATTTTAGGGCGCAAGTGTAACGCGAATTGCGCCCCGGGAAAATAACTTACAGCGAGGGGGACGACAGGCGGTTGCCGTGCATCACTAACAGGTGGTCGGAGTCGGCGGGCATACCGTCCGGTTTAACGTTTTCCAGGCGCAGAACATCGCCCATAATCTGGCTGAACACCGGCGCCGACACCGCGCCGCCATAGTAAGATCCGTTTTGCGGATTGTTAATCACAACCACCAGCGCAAATTGCGGATCGCTGGCCGGAGCCACGCCCGCCGTATAGGCCACGTATTTATCGACATACTTACCGTCATCGCCGATTTTCTTCGCCGTACCGGTTTTTACCGCCACGCGATAATCTCTGACTGCGGCTTTGGTTCCTCCCCCGCCGGGGAGCGCGACGCTCTCCATCATATGCTCAACCTGATGCACCAGTTCGGCGGGCATCACACGCGTCCCCACAACGGGCGGATCGATACGCGTAATGGAAAGCGGTCGGTAGATACCAAAACTGCCGATGGTGGCATATACGTGCGCCAGCTGGAGCGGCGTCACCATCAGACCATACCCGAAGGCAAACGTCGCCCGATCCAGATCGCTCCAGTAACGACGCTGCGGCAGTAAGCCGCTGCTCTCCCCGGTGAGTCCCAGTCCCGTAGACTGCCCAAAGCCAAAGCCTTTATACGTATCCAGCAGTCGTTGAACCGGCATAGCGAGCGAGAGACGCGACACGCCGGTATCACTCGATTTTTGCAGGATTCCGGTCAAACTCAGCTCCGGGTAATACCCCACGTCACGAATCCGGTGGCCGTCAAGATTAAACGGATGCGTATCAATCACGCTGTCGGGCTGGACAATGCCCTGCTGAAGCGCCGTCATGATCACCAGCGGCTTGACCGTGGAACCCGGTTCAAAGGTATCGCTGATGGCACGGTTGCGAAAATCATCCAGCACGGCGCCTTCCCGGTTATTCGGATTAAAGTCCGGGAAGCTCGCCATCGACAGAATTTCCCCCGTCGCGATGTTGATCAGTACCGCCGCGCCGGACTCCGCTTTGTTCCAGGTGACGGCGTTATCCAGCGCATCCTCCGTCACAGTCTGTAGACGTTCATCAATACTGAGCTGAAGCTCATGCGCCGGCACAGGATTTGTTTCGGTTATGTTCTCGATGACATGACCAAACTTATCTTTGCGAACAAGGCGGGAACCGGGTTTCCCCGTCAGTTGGGTATTAAAACTTTTCTCAATCCCCTCAATCCCCTGCCCGTCAATGTTGGTAAAGCCAATCAGGTTGGCCGCCACATGCCCTGCCGGATAAAAACGCCGGGACTCTTCACGCAGGTTAATGCCAGGAAGATTGAGCTTATCGATCCATTCGGCCTGCTGCGGCGAAATCTGGCGCGCCAGATAGATAAACCGCCCGGCAGGATTGCTGTTTACCCGCTCCGCCAGCGTAGCCAGTGAAAGATGCAGCGTCTGCGCCAGCGCCTGCCAGCGTTGGTTATACCCCACGCCGCCTTTACTGACGATCGTCTTCGGGTCGGCCCAGACCGCATTGACCGGCACGCTAACGGCTAACGGACGCCCTTCTCTGTCGGTAATCATGCCGCGTGGCGACGCCGTGGTAACCTCACGTAACGAACGCCTGTCCTCTTGTTTAACCAGATTTGTCGGCGTGATGATCTGTAACCACGCCACGCGTCCCAGCAATAACCCCATGCTCAGCAAAATCGCCACGCACAGCAGTACAAAACGGATGGGAGCAAAATTACGCACGGCGCCGTCGCTTTTCTTTTTCACCTGGTCTCCAGCAAGGTCGTTTTTCAGGTGATTGATTTAACGGGAATTGACGAGGGAAAGCGGGAAAAACAATGCTACGAACATCGCGGCTTTGCAACAAAGCGCTAACAGAAGTGTATTCAGAAATATTTTGAAGGAACCTGAATTAAAAAGCCCCGCACTGGCGAGGCTTTATATCTGAGGTTGATGCGCCTTGGCGCTTCAAATCAGTGGTGTCGATCAGATAGCTGTTACGTTAACAGCAGCCGGACCTTTCTGGCCGTCCTGAATTTCGAACTCAACGTTCTGGCCTTCAGCCAGAGTTTTGAAGCCGTTACCCTGGATAGCGGAGAAGTGTACGAACACATCTTTGCTGCCATCAGCCGGAGTAATGAAGCCAAAACCTTTAGACTCGTTGAACCACTTAACTTGACCTTTAATCTTTGCCATTTGCAAAATTCCTTAGAGTGTTTTCTTCGCCCGCAGGCATAACATAGATAAAACTGAGACATTACTGCTTGAGGCACTAATATAAGGTTCGGCAGAGAAGCGGTATTCAACGTCAACGTGTTTACTCAGGACTTCTTTACTGAAAATGCCACACATAAACAGAACTGTACCTCGTTTAACCCAAAACGTGTTATCACATACAACGTTAATTATGGCAAGCCATTTTTAAACGTGTCTCGATCAGTCGCACAAATCCAGAGAGATATCAAAGATCAACTGCACAGTTATGCGGCACAGTTCCCGACGATATATTCTCGCTTCTCCAGGCGCCTTTCGACAGGCTTACGCCCGTACAGCGGCTTTTCTACCATAGCTCAATAACTTCGGTTGTTCCAGGTCATGCGTTGATCTTATCGATACGGTAAACAGATATCACTTTTTATGCTTTGTAATGCATAAATTGTCACAACGCAAAAAAACCAATATTGTTTAAAAATGCGAAGTATTCGACCATTTTTCATCCGTTTCACTGATAGCCAATACGTGCTTTGGTTGTGCACCAAAATAATGAAAGAATGATGACAATGCACAAAAAAAGTGAGAGAAACGTTTCGCTATTAATAAAAACGATCGCTATCACAAAAGCGACATAATCACATTATTAGCGTATGGATAAATATATTTAAGGAGAGATTAAGTTAAAGCATTAAATGATCAATGAAATAACAGACCTGGTATACACAGGGTTACATTAATGAAAACAGGATGGGCCTGCCTGAAGGAATGGCTGGCAGACGCGCATCCTGTCTCTGCTTGTCGTTACCGTTCAGCGACCAGACGGATGATATCGTCATCCTCTTCCTGAGGTTTCGCTTCAGACTCGGCCTCAGCGACTTTTTCAGGCTCGTTAGCTTCGCACAGACGGCGTAGCAAGGCATTTTGCCGCTTTTGCTGATCCAGCAGCGCTTCAAGCAGCTCAATCTGCTCATTTGTTCTTGAACTTGCCCGGTTCACAAAAAACCACAGGACCAGCCCGACAATCAGAACCACCACCGATACAATCAAAGACGTAAAAGTCAGTACGCCAGAATTCAGAACTTCGTTCATGTTACCACCTCAATGTAGACGCCGTATTTTACCACTGCTACACGGGAAGGTAATCAACTGTTGTAAAAATGCTATCACCAGGGGATAAATTTATTGATGGCACAAATTCCGTTGAAAAATTGTACATCCTGATCGCACATTATGTTGAACACCTGCGCCCACAGCAGCAGACATACCAACGCAACAATAATCAGGATTACCCACCGAAACTTTTTCACTCCGCTCTCCGCATCCACATCTTATGCCATCAAATTACCACGCGTTATCTAAACCGGAACTAACTGGAGCGACATTATATACTTTTAGGAATGATACACTTGTTTCAGTGGGCGTTCAGGCTACCCTTATTCTAACCAAAAAAAGAAAAGAGGTAGTAATGCGTTTGATCATTCGCGCGATTGTTTTGATTGCTCTGGTATGGATTGGTTTATTGCTCAGTGGCTATGGGGTTCTGATTGGCAGCAAGGAGAACGCCGCCGGTCTGGGTCTGCAATGTCAATATCTGACCGCTCGCGGCACCAGTACAGCGCAATATGTCCATACTGACAGCGGCATCATTGGTCTGTCAGACTGTCCTGTATTCAGAAAAAGCGCCGTGGTGGTCGATAACGGCTAATCTGGCATCACATCCATTCATCTGCATAAATATCAGGCATAACGTGGTTATGCCTTTTTAATGCGTTTTTTAGCGGGAGAAACCACTCTCCCGCCCCTTTTCAGGGCAATAAAAAAGCCAGCAGGTATCTTCTACCGGCTGGCTTCTGAACGCCTCAGGGCATGCTCACCTCAGAATGGATAGTCGTTGTAACCCATCTGCTCAGAGATTTTACGCGCTGCCATGTGCAGCATAGCGACATACTCATGCAGACGTTCTTCGGAGAAACGCAGCGTCGGGAACGAAATGCTCAGACCGGCGATCACCACGCCAAAACGGTCGAACACCGGCACGCCAATGCAGCGCAGACCTTCTTCCTGCTCTTCGTTATCTTCGCCGTACCCCTGCTCACGCACCTGATCCAGCATCGGCAATAACGCCTCGGTGCTGGTAATCGTGCGCGCGGTGCTACGCTTGTACTCCACGCCATCCAGTATCTGTTTGACTTCATCACGGTCGCGCCATGCCAGCAGCACTTTACCGATTGCGGTGCTGTACAGCGGGTTACGGCGGCCAATGCGGGAATACATGCGCAAATTGTACATGGAGTCGATTTTATGAATGTAGACAATGCTGTCTTCATCCAGCGCACCGAGGTGAATTGTCTCTTTGGTCAGACGGGAAATTTCACGCATCTGAATATCAGCGCTACGGATCAGATCAACGTTTTGCAGCGCACGGGCGCCCAGCTCAAACAATTTCAGGGTCAGCGAATATTTTTCAGATTCACCTTCCTGCGCGACATAACCCAGCGTTTTCATCGTTTGTAAAAAGCGATAAACGGTGCTTTTTGACATCATGACACGTTGCGACAGCTCGGTGATCCCTATTTCGCGCTCTTCACCCAGCGCTTGCAGAATGCCAAAAACCTTCAGCACAGAAGAAACAGAATCAGGTTGTTTATCCAGATCTGCGATAGCCATTTATCACCTCATTGCGAGTGTTTTATAAAAATCAGAACCGGTTTTTATTATAATTTCACGTCATGGCGGTCGCAATCCATCTTTGCTTACTTAGTTACAAATCTGCGACATAACCCCGCGATATCAATGCTAAAATCATTACTCTGATCATAATCCCCCGAAAGACATTGACTCTCTATGGACAAAATCCAGGCCGATGGCCTGCCATTACCCCAGCGTTACGGCGCCATTTTAACCATCATTATTGGTATCTCGATGGCCGTGCTGGATGGCGCAATCGCGAATGTCGCGCTCCCTACCATTGCAACCGATCTCCAGGCGTCCGCCGCCCGGTCGATCTGGGTTGTTAACGCCTACCAAATCGCGATCGTGGTTTCTCTCTTATCGCTCTCGTTTCTGGGGGACATGTTCGGCTATCGACGCATCTATAAATACGGTCTGGTCATTTTTCTGTTTTCGTCGCTGTTCTGCGCGCTGTCGGATTCCCTGGAAATGCTGACGCTTGCGCGCGTCGCGCAGGGGTTTGGCGGCGCCGCGCTGATGAGCGTGAACACGGCGCTGATCCGGCTTATCTATCCGCAACGCCACCTTGGGCGCGGAATGGGCATCAACTCCTTCATTGTCGCGGTGTCTTCGGCTGCGGGGCCGACCATTGCGGCAGCAATCCTGTCGATAGCGTCATGGAAATGGCTGTTCCTGATTAACGTTCCGTTAGGCATTATCGCATTACTGCTGGCTATGCGTTTCTTACCCCCAAACAGCGCTCGCAGCACCAAACCGCGCTTCGACTTGCCCAGCGCGGTGATGAACGCCTTAACCTTCGGCTTGCTGATCACCGCTCTCAGCGGATTCGCACAGGGGCAACCTTTAACGCTGATTGGCGCAGAACTGGCGGTTATGCTTGTCGTCGGTTTCTTCTTCATTCGCCGCCAGCTCTCACTCCCGGTGCCTTTGTTACCGATTGACTTACTGCGTATTCCGCTCTTTTCTCTGTCGATCTGCACCAGTATTTGCTCTTTCTGCGCGCAGATGCTGGCGATGGTTTCCCTTCCCTTCTATCTGCAAACGGTATTGGGGCGTAGCGAAGTCGAGACCGGGTTATTGCTGACGCCCTGGCCGCTGGCGACAATGGTGATGGCGCCGCTGGCGGGCTACTTAATTGAACGGGTTCATGCCGGGCTGCTGGGCGCGTCAGGACTGATAATTATGGCCACAGGACTTTTTGCGCTGATGCTGCTGCCAGCCTCGCCGTCAAATATCAGTATCATCTGGCCGATGATCCTTTGCGGAGCCGGTTTTGGCTTATTCCAGTCGCCCAATAACCACACGATTATCACCTCTGCGCCACGCGATCGCAGCGGAGGGGCCAGCGGAATGCTGGGCACGGCGCGTCTTCTGGGCCAGAGTACCGGCGCGGCGCTGGTTGCGCTCATGTTGAATCAGTTTGCGGACAACGGTACGCATATTTCCCTGATGACGGCGGGCATCCTGGCGACCGTAGCCGCCATTATCAGCGGTTTACGCATCACTCAACCCCGCTCCGTGGCGTAAAAAAAAGCGCATCATCTGATGCGCTTTTTTAGAATGCCAGGCATACCGCCTTACTTCAGGTACTCGCCGCTACGCAGCGCTTCAATACGCTTATCCAGCGGCGGGTGAGTCATGAACAACTCGCTCAGTGACTTCGACTTGCCGTTGATGCAGAACGCCATCATGCTGTTGGCTTCCTGCGGCTCATAGCTGGTTTTCAGGCGCTGCAACGCGGCAATCATCTTTTCACGGCCGACAAGCTTCGCAGAACCGGCGTCCGCATGGAATTCACGGTGACGTGAGAACCACATGGTGATAATGCTTGCCAGTATTCCGAACACCAGTTCAAGAACCATCGCCACCGCGAAATAGATCATTGGGTTGCCGTTGCTGCTTTCACCCTCATCACGGTTTCCACCGAGGAAGCCCGCGGCGATCTGCGCGATAATACGCGAGATGAAGATCACAAAGGTGTTCACAACCCCCTGAATCAGCGTCATGGTGACCATATCGCCATTAGCGATGTGGCTGATCTCATGCGCGATAACGGCTTCGGCTTCATCCGGGCTCATGTTTTGCAGCAAGCCGGTGCTCACCGCAACCAGCGACGCATCACGGCGCGCGCCGGTCGCAAACGCGTTGATATCCGGCGCATGATAGATAGCCACCTGCGGCATAGCGATTCCGGCCTGACGCGCCTGCGTCGCCACCGTGTTCATCAGCCAGCGTTCTCTTTCATTACGCGGTTGCTCAATGACTTCCCCACCCACGGACTTTAACGCCATCCATTTGGACATCAGCAGCGAAATGAAGGAACCACCAAAACCAAACAGCAGCGCCATAATCAGCAAGCCTTGTACGCTGCTTGACTGTATCCCTGTCAGGCTCAGCACCAGCCCGAAAACGACCATCACGGCCAGGTTCGTCAGCAGGAAGAGCGCGATTCGCATCATAATTTTCTTTTAACCTCAACTTAACAAAACGCACTATGCGATACCCACATCGTATGGGTCTTGTGGCTATTTTCAAGCATCTGCGGGCGGTAAGTCACCAGAAAGACACAACTTTACATTTTGTTGCATAAGACTGACGGCTTAATGCGCTTGTTAAAAAAACAGGCACAATTTCTTGTGCCTGCTTGACGCTATTTGCTGGTTGCGGGTTGCTCCGCGGGCTTCTCTTTCTCAAGATGCGCCAGATCCAGCGCTATCCGTACCGTTTCATCCAGATACGGATCCGGCTCTTTATAATCCTTCGGCAGATCGTCCAGTTTCTTCAGAAGCGGCTTGCCTTCACGTTTAAACCGATCGTTGATACGCGCCAGACGCAGGGCATCGTCTTCGTTATTCTCTTTTTCGCGCTGGGCGAAATTGAGAGAAGCGATATTGCGCTTATCTTTCATCGCGTTAAAACGGGCAATGTCCTTCAGGATGTACTGGAACTCAGGATCGTTCGCGATGCGCGCGTTATGCTCTTTCAGCAGTTCCGGGCCAAACGGCGTTAAATCATCTGACTTCACGTACGTTGCCGCATCAATGCTGTCCCACGGCAAGGCGTTGTCTTCAAACTTCTCGCCGGTTTCCGTCTCTTCATTCCCCGTCGGCATGACGATATCCGGCGTGACGCCTTTACGCTGCGTGCTGCCGCCGTTAACACGGTAGAATTTCTGAATGGTGTACTGCACGGACCCCAGCGCAGGCCATTCAGGACGCAGCATCTGATCATAAATACGGTTCAGGGAGCGGTACTGCTGTACGGTGCCTTTACCGAAAGTCGGTTCACCGACAATCAATGCGCGACCGTAATCCTGCATCGCCGCGGCAAAAATCTCCGACGCGGATGCGCTGAAGCGATCGACCAGTACCACCAGCGGGCCTTTGTAATACACCACGCCATCGGTGTCGGCGTCTTCACGCACTTTACCGTTGTTGTCACGAACCTGAACAACCGGGCCAGACGGGATAAACAGACCGGACAGCGAAACCGCTTCGGTCAGCGCGCCGCCGCCGTTGGTGCGCAGATCGATAACAATGCTGCTCACATTCTGTTTTTCCAGTTTCTGTAGCTGGACTTTGACGTCATCCGTCAGCCCCACATAGAACCCCGGAATATCCAGCACGCCGACTTTCTCTTTACCGACCGTTTTCACCGTCATTTTAACAGCGCGGTCTTCAAGACGAATGCGTTCGCGCGTCAGCGTAATGGTTCGCGTTTTCGTGCCCTTACCGGCAGGCAGAATTTCAAGACGAACTTTGCTGCCTTTTGGCCCTTTGATCAGCGCCACCACGTCATCAAGACGCCAGCCGATCACATCAACCATTCCTTTCCCCGTCTGGCCTACGCCTACAATGCGATCGCCTACGCTTATCGCCTTGCTTTTCGCCGCCGGGCCGCCGGCAACCATCGAGTTGATGACCGTGTAGTCATCGTCCATTTGCAGAACCGCGCCAATACCTTCCAGAGACAGGCTCATTTCAGTATTGAACTGTTCGGTATTTCGCGGAGAAAGGTAGTTGGTATGCGGGTCGATTTCGCGCGCAAATGCGGTCATCGCCAGTGAGAACACATCTTCACTGTTGGTTTGCGCCAGACGGCGAATCGCAGATTTGTAACGACGCGTCAGCGTTTCGCGAATTTCTTTATCGTTCTTGCCCGTCAGCTTCAGGCTAAGTTCGTCGAATTTCACCTTGCCATCCCACAACGCGTTCAGCTCAGCCTCATTTTTCGGCCAGGGCGCTTTGCTGCGGTCAAGGTTAAACGTGTCGTTACCGGTGAAATCCATCGGGCGTTCCAGCACGCTTAACGCGTACTGATAACGTTCGAAACGGCGTTTTTGCGCCAGGTTATAGAGGTCATAGAAGACATCCAGTTTGCCTGTACGCAGCTCATCGCCGAGGACAGTTTTGCTTTTCGCAAACTGCTCCACATCACTCGCCAGCAGCACATTGTGGCTGTAGTCGAGCAGATTAAGATAGCGATCGAAAATCTTTGCCGAAAACGCCTGATCCAGGTTGAACTGACGATAGTGGGAACGTGTAAAGCGCGAAGTCACGCGCTCACTCACGGTCGCATGCTGCGTTTCTTCCTTCAGAACGGGAATTTGATCGGCGCGCGTAATGTCATCGACGGCGAAGGACTGGCCTGCTATTGCAAGCAAGCCAGCTAACGCGGTAAGCCTAAAAAAAGTGTTCATGCCAGGCCTGGCCTCCGTTTCAGAACACCAGGTGTTCTGCGCGTACAATCAAAGACATACCCGAATTCAGCTGCACACGGACGCCATCTTTGGTGACTTCTAATACGGTGGCATCCATCGCATTGTTGCCTGCTTTCACCTTCAGTGACTGCCCTACCGTCAGCGCTGAAATATCAGACACCGGGGTATGCTGTTCTTCGCGTGGTGCGCGTGGTGCTTTAGTCGCCGGTTTTTCAGCGCGAGGAGTACGCGGAGTCGTCTCTTTACGACGTGGCGCAGGACGCGGTTTACGCTCACGGCGCGGAGCGTCTTCTTTTTCGCCTGCCGCAGCGGCAGCTTCGCGTTTTTTCGCCTGCTGTTCCGCACGTTGCGCCTGGACGCGTGCTTTCGCTTCTTCAAGCTGCTTACGCGCATGTTCAACGTGCTGCTCATCCAGCTCACCGCAAGGGTTGCCGTCGAGATCGACACGCGTTGCGCCCGGCTTAACGCCGTACAGGTAACGCCAGCTTGAAGTATAAAGACGTAAAGCGGAACGAAGTTGTGTCTTGCTGAGGTTCATTTCGCCCTCAACACGCTCTACCAGATCCTGAAAAATGCCAATTTTCAGCGGGCGCGCTTCGCCTTCCGCACTAAAACACTGTGGAAAACGTTCGGCCAGAAACGCGATAACTTCTTTACTGCTATTCAACTTAGGTTGATTTTCCATGAAATTTCCTGATTACAACGGACGTAGCCAACAAGCCGCAGGCATGAACAGGCGTCATTATAATGACGCCATCAGTAATTGCTACGTTATCCGTTGATTATCCTGCAACGGTCGCAAAGAATTTTTTGTAATCCGTCGTTGCAAGCACGGTTTCAAGCCGCGCGACAAGCTCACGCAGGCCTTGCTCATCCTCTTCGGTAAAGCGGCCAAATACCGTGCTATCAATGTCCAACACGCCGATTATCTGATTGTCTACCGTCAGAGGCAGCACAATTTCAGCATTGCTGGCGCTATCGCAGGCGATGTGTCCGTCAAACGCATGAACGTCCTCGATGCGCTGCACCTGGTTCTGCGCGACCGCCGTACCACAGACGCCGCGTCCAACCGGGATCCGCACACAGGCGAGTTTCCCCTGGAACGGCCCCAGCACCAGCGTGTCGTTTTCCAGCAGATAGAACCCCGCCCAGTTGACGCCCGAAAGGCGCTCAAACAGCAGCGCGCTGGTATTTGCCAGGGTAGCGAGAAAACTGGTTTCACCTGCCATTACTGCCTGAAAGTCGCGGTTAAGATCCGCGTATAGCTCTGTTTTGCTCATTATATAGTCACTTAGTTGTCTTACTCTAAAACTACAGCCTATTAAAATAAGCATTAAATGCGTTAATGCTCAAGATCATTCCCGTCATGAGTTAAGATTACATTAATCTAACACTTTGATTCACGATACATGGCCCTGAACACCCCGCGACTCACGCCAACAAAGAGAATAACGGTCTGGTCTATCAGTGAAGCGTTGCCCCGCGCCCATTATCAGCGCTGTCCCCAATGCGACATGCTGTTTAGCCTGCCGAAAATGCAATCGCACCAGAGCGCATATTGCCCGCGTTGCCAGGCCAAAATTCGCGATGGACGCGACTGGTCACTGACGCGTCTGGCGGCGCTGGCCGTTACGATGCTGCTGCTGATGCCCTTTGCCTGGGGCGAACCGCTATTGCGTATCTGGCTGTTAGGGGTGCGTATTGACGCCAACGTGATGCAGGGCATCTGGCAGATGACCAGGCAAGGCGATCCGCTTACGGCCGCCATGGTGCTCTTTTGCGTGGCGGGCGCGCCGTTAATTCTGGTCACCGCCATTGCTTATCTATGGTTCGGTAATATTCTCGGCATGAATCTGCGTCCGGTATTGCTGATGCTGGAGAGGCTCAAAGAGTGGGTGATGCTCGACATTTATCTGGTCGGCATTGGGGTCGCCTCGATCAAAGTGCAGGATTACGCCTTCCTGCAACCCGGCCTGGGGCTTTACGCCTTTGTGGCGCTGGTGATCCTCAGTATTCTGACGCTGTCGCATCTCAATGTGGAGCAACTCTGGGAGCGCTTTTACCCACAACGCCCCGCCCGACGCCCGGACGAAAAACTTCGCGTCTGTCTCGGATGCCACTTCACCGGTTATCCTGATTCACGGGGACGTTGCCCCCGTTGCCATATCCCGCTGCGCCTGCGCAGAAATCAGAGCATACAGAAATGCTGGGCGGCGCTGCTGGCCTCTGTCGTCCTGCTGCTGCCCGCGAACCTGATGCCGATATCCATTATTTACGTGAATGGTGGGCGTCAGGAGGACACGATTTTATCGGGCATTATGTCGCTAGCGAACAGCAATATCGCCGTGGCGGCCGTGGTCTTTATCGCCAGTATTCTGGTGCCATTTACCAAAGTTATTGTGATGTTTACACTGCTGCTCAGCATCCATTTCAAGTGTGAGCAAGGGCTGCGTACGCGCATCCTGTTACTGCGGATGGTGACCTGGATCGGCCGTTGGTCCATGCTGGATCTCTTTGTTATTTCGTTAACGATGTCGCTGATTAATCGCGATCAGATACTCGCTTTTACTATGGGACCGGCTGCGTTTTATTTCGGCGCAGCGGTAATATTGACTATTCTTGCAGTGGAATGGCTGGATAGCCGCTTACTTTGGGATGCACATGAGTCAGGAAACGCCTGCTTCGCCGACTGAAGCGCAGATAAAAACAAAACGTCGTATTTCCCCTTTCTGGCTGCTGCCGTTTATCGCGTTGATGATCGCAGGCTGGCTGATTTGGGGAAGTTATGAAGATCGCGGCAACACCGTGACGATCGACTTTATGTCGGCGGATGGCATTGTTCCGGGGCGGACGCCTGTGCGCTATCAGGGCGTTGAAGTGGGTACGGTGCAGGACATCAGCCTGAGTAAAGACCTGCGCAAGATAGAAGTGCGCGTCAGCATTAAGTCAAACATGAAAGATGCCTTGCGCGAGGAGACCCAGTTCTGGCTGGTGACGCCAAAAGCGTCGCTGGCGGGCGTTTCGGGTCTGGACGCGCTGGTCGGCGGGAACTATATCGGCATGATGCCCGGCAAAGGGGCCGAGAAAGATCACTTTGTCGCGCTTGATACCCAGCCGAAATACCGTCTGGACAACGGCGACCTGATGATCCATCTTCACGCGCCTGACCTCGGCTCTCTTAACAGCGGGTCGCTGGTCTATTTCCGCAAAATTCCGGTGGGTCGGGTATATGACTACGCCATCAATCCCAACAAACAGGGCGTCACCATTGACGTACTGATTGAGCGTCGCTTCACCAACCTGGTGAAAAAAGGCAGCCGTTTCTGGAATGTCTCCGGCGTCAATGCGGATGTCAGCCTTAGCGGCGCGAAAGTGAAGCTGGAGAGCCTGGCGGCGCTGGTAAATGGCGCAATCGCGTTTGACTCGCCCGACGATTCGCAGCCTGCAACCGCAGATGACGCATTTGGCCTCTACGAAGATTTAGCCCATAGCCAGCGCGGCGTCATCGTCAAACTTGAACTTCCCAACGGCGACGGCCTGAAAGCCGACTCCACGCCGCTGATGTATCAGGGGCTTGAAGTGGGCGAGCTCACCAAATTAACGCTCAACCCCGGCGGGAAAGTCACGGGCGAAATGACGGTTGACCCCAGCGTGGTAACACTCCTGCGTGATAAGACGCGTATTGAGCTGCGCAGTCCAAAGCTGTCGCTGAGCGATGCCAGTATCAGTTCGCTTTTGACCGGCAAAACGTTTGAACTGGTGCCAGGCGAAGGCGAACCTCGCAGTGAATTCGTCGTGGTGCCTGGCGAAGAAGCCCTGCTCCATGAACCAAATGCGCTGACGTTAACCCTGACCGCCCCGGAAAGCTACGGTATTGACGCCGGTCAACCGCTGGTTCTGCATGGCGTGCAGGTGGGCCAGGTCATTGAACGTAAGTTATCCAGTAAAGGCGTTGCGTTCACGGTGGCTATCGATCCGCAACATCGCGCCCTGATTCAGGGTGACAGCAAATTTGTGGTCAACAGTCGCGTGGATATCAAAGTCGGTCTCGACGGCGTGGAGTTTCTCGGCGCCAGCGCCAGCGAGTGGGTGAGCGGCGGCATTCGTATTTTGCCCGGCACAAAAGGCGAAATGAAATCCAGCTACCCGCTGTACGCCAATCTGGAAAAGGCCGTGGAAAACAGCCTCAGCGACCTCCCCACGACCACGGTGAGCCTCACTGCTGAAACGCTCCCGGATGTACAAACGGGGTCAGTGGTGCTGTACCGTAAGTTTGAGGTAGGTGAAGTGATCACCGTGCGCCCACGCGCTAACGCCTTTGATATCGATCTGCATATCAAACCGGAATACCGCAACCTGTTAACCAGCAACAGCGTATTCTGGGCGGAAGGCGGGGCGAAGGTACAGCTTAACGGCAGCGGCCTGACCGTGCAGGCCTCTCCCCTGTCGCGTGCGCTGAAAGGCGCTATCAGTTTCGATAACCTGAGCGGCGCAAGCGCCAGCCAGCGTAAAGGCGACAAACGAATACTCTACGCCTCGGAAACCGCCGCCCGCGCGGTGGGTGGGCAAATCACCCTGCACGCCTTTGACGCCGGTAAACTCGCGGCGGGTATGCCGATTCGTTATCTCGGCATCGACATCGGCCAGATCCAGACGCTGGAGCTGATTACCGCGCGCAATGAGGTTCAGGCGAAAGCGGTGCTCTACCCGGAGTATGTCCAGACCTTTGCCCGAAGCGGTACGCGTTTCTCGGTGATCACGCCGCAAATCTCCGCCGCGGGCGTGGAGCATCTCGATACGATTTTGCAGCCCTACATTAACGTGGAGCCCGGACGCGGCAATCCGCGTCGTGATTTCGAATTGCAGGAAGCAACCATTTCCGACTCGCGCTATCTCGATGGTCTGAGCATCGTCGTGGAGGCTCCTGAGGCAGGTTCGCTGAACATCGGCACGCCAGTGCTGTTCAGAGGTATCGAAGTGGGCACAGTAACGGGCATGACGTTAGGTTCGCTGTCTGACCGCGTGATGATTGCCATGCGCATCAGCCAGCGTTATCAGCATCTGGTGCGTAATAACTCCGTCTTCTGGCTGGCCTCCGGCTACAGTCTGGACTTTGGCCTGACCGGCGGCGTGGTGAAAACCGGCACCTTCAATCAATTCATTCGCGGCGGCATCGCGTTTGCAACCCCGCCAGGGACGCCGCTGGCGCCGAAAGCACAGGCGGGTAAACACTTCCTGCTGCTGGAAAGCGAACCGAAAGAGTGGCGCGAATGGGGCACCGCTCTGCCACGTTAACTCCCCCGCTCCGGCGTGCTCGCGCCGGAGCATTTATGCTACACTGCGCGCCTGTTTTATTGCCGGTGGTACCCAAGTGGCTCAACACGCTGTTTATTTCCCTGATGCCTTTCTGACGCAAATGCGCGAAGCAATGCCTTCGACACTCTCTTTTGACGATTTCCTCGCCGCCTGCCAGCGCCCGTTACGTCGCAGCATTCGCGTGAATACGCTAAAAATTTCTGTGACCGACTTTCTTGCCCTGACGGCGCCCTATGGCTGGTCGCTGACACCTGTTCCCTGGTGCGAGGAAGGCTTCTGGATCGAACGCGATGATGAAGAATCGTTACCGCTGGGCAGCACCGCCGAACATCTGAGCGGCCTGTTTTATATTCAGGAAGCCAGCTCAATGTTGCCGGTCGCCGCGCTGTTTGCTGAAGGGAATACGCCGGAACGCATTATGGATGTTGCTGCCGCGCCGGGTTCGAAAACCACCCAGATCGCCGCGCGGATGAATAATCAGGGCGCCATTCTGGCGAATGAATTCTCCGCCAGCCGGGTCAAAGTGCTGCACGCCAACATCAGCCGCTGTGGGATCAGTAATGTTGCCCTGACCCATTTTGATGGCCGCGTCTTCGGCGCCGCGCTCCCGGAGACATTCGACGCTATCTTGCTGGACGCGCCCTGTTCAGGTGAAGGCGTGGTGCGCAAAGATCCCGACGCGCTTAAAAACTGGTCTGTCGAAAGCAACCTGGATATTGCCGCCACACAGCGGGAACTAATCGACAGCGCATTTCACGCGCTGCGCCCTGGCGGTACGCTGGTCTACTCCACCTGCACGCTAAATCGCGAGGAGAATGAGTCCGTCTGCTTGTGGCTGAAAGAGACCTACCCGGAAGCGGTTGAATTTTTGCCTTTAGGCGATCTGTTCCCGGGGGCGGAGCGTGCGCTGACGGCAGAGGGTTTTTTACACATTTTCCCGCAGATTTACGACTGCGAAGGTTTCTTTGTCGCCCGTTTGCGTAAAACCGCAGCCATTCCCCCGCTTCCCGCGCCTGGCTATAAGGTCGGCAAGTTTCCGTTCGCGCCGATGAAGGGGCGTGAAGCGACGCAAATCACTCAGGCGGCTAACACCAGTGGACTTCAGTGGGGAGAAAACCTGCACCTCTGGCAACGAGATAAAGAGGTATGGTTATTCCCGGCAGAGATTGAAGCGCTGATCGGAAAAGTCCGCTTTTCCCGCCTGGGCATAAAACTGGCGGAAAGCCATAATAAAGGTTATCGCTGGCAGCATGAAGCGGTGATCGCCCTCGCCGATCCACATCATGCCAACGCATTCGAGCTGTCTCATCAGGAGGCGGAAGAGTGGTATCGGGGGCGGGATGTCTACCCGCAAACCGCGCCGTCTGCCGATGATGTGCTGGTCACGTTCCAGCATCAGCCCATTGGTCTGGCGAAACGGATTGGTTCCCGGTTGAAGAACAGTTATCCACGCGAACTGGTTCGCGATGGCAAACTCTTTACCGGTAGCGACTGAAAGCGGTCAAAAATAGCGCACTTTTTTACTGGCGCTTTTGCTGAAGTTGGCTACGCTGAAATTTGGGCGATCAAACTGGTCGTACCACAATCAGCGAACTAACGGAGAGCACGATGATGAAAACCAGTGTGCGCATTGGCGCTTTTGAAATCGACGATGCCGAGTTACATGGCGAATCGCCGGGGGACCGAACGTTAAGCATTCCCTGTAAATCCGACCCAGATTTATGTATGCAACTGGATGCCTGGGATGATGAAACCAGCATTCCCGCCATTTTAAACGGAGAGCACTCTGTTCTATTCCGCACCCGTTACGATCGTAAGTCCGATGCCTGGGTCATGCGTCTTGCCTGACTCAAAAAGAACCCGTCGCCAGACGGGTTATTTATTTCACCCTTTCCCCCTTGCGACAACCTCTCCTACACTATCGATACGGCAGGACAATTTGAGGATGGAATGTTCGCACTGGTACTTTTTGTTTGCTACCTGGACGGCGGCTGCGAGGACATTGTGGTGGATATCTACAATACTGAACAGCAGTGCCTGTATTCGATGGACGACCAGCGGATTCGTCACGGCGGTTGTTTTCCGGTCGAAGACTTTATTGACGGTTTCTGGCTACCCGCTCGCCAGTACAGTGATTTTTAATTACTGAAGTTGAACCAACGTCAGTTCCCCGCCAAATACCGCGCCGGTATCAATATAGTGCAAATTATCGATATCAACGCGATGACGCAGCGGCGTATGACCAAACCAGAAGTGATCGGCCCCGGCAATGCCGTTTCCCTGACCCGCATGCCGCTCGCTCAACCGGGAACGACGCCATAGCACCTGGTGTAAATCCACCTCTTTTTGCCAGGCATAGACCTGATGCGGATAATCAGCATGCGCCACAACATGCATGCCGTTCTGGCAGTGCAATTCCAGAATCCAGGGTAAACGCTGACAGTCGTCGAGCGCTTTCCTCGCCAGGCGCTGCTGGTTTGCCGACAATGCGGCATACCAGTCGCCGCCGTTCATAAACCATAACGACAACTGCGAGGCGGCCAGCGCGTCTAACGCCATCTGCTCGTGATTCCCTCTGACGGCGACCACCCACCGTTTGTGCAGAAGTTCCAGACACCGCAAGCTGTCAGGCCCACGGTCGATCACATCCCCCACCGACACCAGCAGATCCTGCCACGGATCAAACCGACACTGTCGTAGTTTCTCCATCAACTGCGAAAAACAGCCGTGGAGGTCGCCGACAATCCAGACATGCCGCCACTGACTCCCCTCAATTTTCTGATAGACGTTTTCCGGCTGTTTCATTGGTTCACCATCAGTAAAAATGAACCTGACATACTTAACCATAGCAGGAAATCTTCAGTCGCAGGCCGCCTCTCCTGAGACCATTAATTATTTTTATAGCAATAATTTAACCTGCAATAATTCTTGTTGATTTCAATAAAATCATATAAATGCCAACTTATGTAAAAGTGTAATGATAATTATTTTTATTATCATTTTCATGCATTATCTTATTGACTTTGCTTTTTTTAACAAAGGAAGTTCGATAATGCGTATTAAACCTCTCGCTTCACTTGTCTTATCTTGTCTGGGCGCCACAAGTTTTAATGTTTTTGCCGAAGATGTCATGGTCGTCACCGCATCGGGATACGAGAAAAAGATCACCAATGCGGCAGCCAGTGTTTCTGTTATTTCACAACAAGAATTACAGACCAATAAATATAATGATCTTGGCGATGCTCTCAGGGCCGTTGAGGGAGTGGACGTTGAAAGCAGTACCGGAAAAACAGGGGGGCTTGAAATAAGTATTCGTGGGATGCCTGCCAGTTATACCCTTATTCTTATTGACGGTATTCGTCAGAATGGAACATCGGATGTAACACCGAATGGCTTTTCTGCAATGAATACCAGTTTTATGCCTCCACTTTCAGCCATTGAACGTATAGAGGTTATACGCGGGCCCATGTCTACACTTTATGGGTCAGACGCCATTGGCGGCGTGGTGAATATTATTACCAAAAAAAGCACCGATAAGTGGAGCACGGCCATTAATACGGGAGTGAACCTACAGGAAAGTAATAAATGGGGAAACAGCACAACCGCAAATTTCTGGTCAAGTGGTCCCCTGGTGCCTGGCTCGCTGGATATGCAGGTTCGTGGAAGCACAACCCAGCGACAAGGCTCCAGCATTACATCACTGAGCGACACCGCAGAAACACGCGTTCCTTATCCCACTGAGTCGCAAAACTACAACATCGGCGCGAGATTTGACTGGAAAGCCAGCGCAAACAATACGCTATGGATGGATCTCGACACATCCCGACAGCGTTATGATAACAGCGACGGTCAGCTTGGTAGCCTCACGGGCGGATATGATAAAACGCTCCGCTATGAGCGCAATAAAGTGACGTTAGGACATGACACCGCCTTAACGTTTGGTACATGGAAATCGTCTCTTAACTGGAATGAGACAGAAAACAAAGGACGGCAGCTGGTTTCCTCCGCTCTGACGCCCGATCAGGCCTGGAGAGCGGGTGACGATCGTGAACTGAAAAATACCAATGTTATTCTCAACTCAGTGCTTCTCACGCCGCTGGGAGAATCACATTTACTGACGGTGGGTGGCGAATACTGGGACGCACGAATGAAAGATGGCGTCGTTCTGGCCAGTTCAGGTGAAAAGTTCCATCAAAAAAGCTGGGCGACTTACCTTGAAGATGAGTGGCATATCCTGGATTCTCTGGCGTTTACCGTAGGGAGTCGCTATGAACATAACGACGTATTCGGCGGTCATTTCAGTCCTCGTGGCTATCTGGTCTGGGATATGACAGATGAATGGACGCTCAAAGGGGGAGTCACAACCGGTTATAAAGCACCTTCTCTTAGCCAGTTACATAACGGCATCAGCGGCGTTTCTGGTCAGGGAACAATCAATACCGTCGGTAATCCAGATTTAAAACCTGAAGAAAGCACCAGTTATGAAACCGGACTTTATTACGATAATAGCAATGGGTTCAATGCCAATATAACCGGATTCTACACTGAATATCGCAATAAAATTGTTTCTTATTCGATTGATGACAATACCAGTAGCTATACCAATAGCGGAAAAGCGCGTACCGATGGTGTCGAATTTGCAACATCGTTCCCGCTCTGGTTGGATAATTTGAGTCTGTCGCTCAACTATACCTATACTCAGAGCAAACAGAAAGATGGAGATAATAAAGGCGCACCACTCAGCTATACACCAAAACATATGGCAAATGCCCGCGTTAACTGGCAGGCGACAGATGATTTAAATGCCTGGCTAAGCGCCCGCTATCGCGGTAAAGCGCCCCGCTTTACTCAGACCTATGACAATCTCAGTGCGGTACAGCAGAAAGTGTATGATGACAAAGGCGCAAATCTAAAAGCATGGACAGTGCTGGATATGGGGTTATCTTATAAACTGACTAAAGATTTAACCCTGAATACCGCCGTCAATAACGTACTGGATAAAGACTTTAGTGACGTCAAATTATATCAATCTGGCCGTTCCAGCACTTATGCCGGTGATTATTTCCAGACAGCGCAGTCAACGACCGGATACGTTATTCCAGGTCGCAACTACTGGATGTCTTTAAACTATCAGTTCTAATAATACAGCAAGCGTCCATACACTCCGTATGCGGCGCTTGCTTATCTTTTTGTGAGTATAAACAGCCAAAAAACACACGAATATTAATTAATAAATATCTACCCTCACAATATGAATTACCCAATAAAATCAATCTGATTATCGTTATCGCACATCTTGAAAAGATTCAAGACATTAAAAAAATAGAGAATAGTCACTGAACAACCCCACTCTTCAATGTGGTATCGCTAAGGCATTCTTTGTTGCGACGCAATTCACAACCAGGAAACCTCGCCGTCATCACCGTTGATTTCATTGATGTAAATCAATTCCCTTCATGCGTAGTTACGCGAAAGTAACAGCGATGTGAATTAGTTGCGAGAAGCACCTTATGTCGATAAAAAACTTTACAGGCAAAACAGTGATAAAAAACATCCGTTTTTCATACAGTTTGCTGAAACAAATAGAGCAAGTGATGGCGAAGGAAAAAACCAGCAATTTTTCTGCATGGGTAAAAGAAGCATGTCGTGAAAAAGCCCTGAATTCCAGTACGCCCAAAGACGTAAATAGAAACAAAAATTAACTCTTTATAGCTACGACCAAAATGAAAAGATGCTTATTTATTAGTAAATACACCTTTATCCTGATATCTATTGGGAATGTTATCTATTTCATTTTGAATTATCACGCATTAGACGCGGTGTTGATCATACTGTTTTATGTCGCTCTGATTTTTACCCCCGTCATCCTCATTCTGCGAGCCTTCTGTGCGCAGCATGAGTAACTCATCGAGCATGATTCATAAACGTTCATCCATGTAAACCTGGCTTCACACGGCACTCTGACGCACAAAAATTAACATACCAATCAAAAAACCCTGGACGCACTCGGTACAGAGTATGTTATGGTTTGGACAGGATATGGAAAATTCGAGTAACTTTCGTGTGGTTTCGGGTTAGTATCTGAAAACACACTTCAAAACAAACAGATAAAAAGAGACCGAATACGATTCCTGTATTCGGTCCAGGGAAATGGCTCTTGGGAGAGAGCCGTGCGCTAAAAGTTGGCATTAATGCAGGCTAAGTCGCCTTGCCCTTTAAGAATAGATGACGACGCCAGGTTTTCCAGTCCACGACGAAAGTGGCCGGTAAAAAACGACCGTTGTCAGCCGCAACAACGAAAAAACCGCAAGTTCCTCTGCATGAGGCTTGCGGTTTTTTATTGGAAATCAGAAAGATACTTCTGGTAATTAGCAGAGCTTTTCCGCGCGTTCAATAAACGGCGCCAGGCTCATTTTTTCACCCGGTTTTGCCGGATCGTCAATCTGAATGACGGTGATAGCCTGCGCGTTGGTTTTGCCGCTTGCAACTTGCTGCTCTGCGACATCGTTCAGCGGGTATTGCACCAGCGTGCTCGGGTTGATGACATACAGGGCATGGCCCGGTCGGCAGGTCAGCATCACCTCTTCGCGGTTAAACGCCCACTTGTCTTTGCCCACTTCAAAGCGGCTCACGGTGATAACCTGAGGCGCCGCCAGCGCAGCGCCTGAACTTGCCAACAATAGCAGAGAGAGAATCATTTTTTTCATGAGTTTTGCCAGTCCATCAGAAGGGTTCCAGGGTTGCGAACAGGCTGACAATCGCCAGCACAACGGCTCCAATTCCCCATTCAATCTGAGTCATCCAGATAAACCAGAGATTCGCGCGGCGATTTTCCTGCCGCATACGTGGTACGAGAACATACCGGTTCGTTAGCGCAATTGCCACCATTAGCAGGACAAGGACACATTTTAACAAAAGAAACTGCCCGTATGCGGTATGCCAGGGGGCGGAAAACCCCGTAATAAAAAGCACATTTGCGATGCCGGTGCACAATACGCCCGCGACAAACAGATGACCATAGCGGGAGAAACGCATCATTGTTTCGATGGCCTGTTGTCGCCAGCGACCTTGCGCCATGCGCATACAGTAGATAACCGGCAGCAGGCCGCCAAACCAGGCCGCAGCGCACACCAGATGAGTCGCATGGTTAATCTGCTGTACCGCGCCCACCACGCCATTATTCAGCGTGGCGTGGCCAACGCCTGCCAGCAACATAAACTGGGCAATCATCAGGATGAGCAGCAGACGCGGTAAATTTCTCGGTACAACCAGCGTCATGACCAACGTGACAAGCGCGAGAATAATCTGCCACAGCCATACGCCGCCAAATTGGGTCTGTAAAACCGCGCCCCATATCGAAACCGAGATTACGTCCTGCCAGCCCGCCCCCATTAGTCCACCCTGGATCGCCAGCATCAGCGTCGCGCTGACAAAGCTCCACACGGCAGCGTGCTGTTGCAGGCGCAGAAAGCGGCGCGTCATCAGGCGACGAACAGAAACCGACGCCAGCCACGCGCCATATAACGCGCAGCCAAACACCAGCATCATGGCGCTAAAATGGATAAAGCGAAGCGCTACCCAGGTAAACGTCAGCATGATTACTTCACGCTAAAGGTGTATTGCCCTTTTGTCTTATGACCGTCAACCGACACCACATGCCAGTTAACCGTATAGGTTCCGGGATTAAGCGTCTGATCCAGAGGAATAATGAGCTGTTTCGCATCCTGCTCATTACGCTTCGCAGGCCGCGTTTTGATGCTTTCCTGCTTTGGCCCGGTCAGCGTCGCCCCGCTGAAGCCAGGCTCGATACCTTCGGAGAAATTCAGCGTCAATGCCTGCGGCGCGGCAGTCACCTCAGCGTCAGCCGCCGGGTATTGATGCGTCAGATGCGCATGTGCCCAGGCCGCAGGCGCCGACAGCGTTGAGGCGAGGAAAAGGAGAGCATAGCGCAAAGAAGGTGCAGTAGAAGCCATATCAATTATTCCTTTTTGTTATGTCTGATTTACAGAGAATAACCTTCTATAATGGTCGAGTCGAGAATCATCATTTCCGGCTTGCCATTGAGGCGCACTCTTAGTAACTTTTGCGCGCCATTGATGATAAGGAGAAGCGTATGCAAACGAACCTGGCTCAACTTGAACAAGCTGACATGGATAAGATCAACGTTGACCTGGCCGCAGCCGGTGTGGCGTTTAAAGAGCGTTACAATATGCCCGTCGTGGCAGAAGTCGTTGAACGTGAACAGCCAGAACACCTGCGCGAATGGTTTCGTGAACGTCTGATTGCCCACCGTCTGGCGTCGGTTTCCCTGTCACGCTTACCTTACGAACCGAAAGTTAAATAAACTTATATAGCGTTACACTTCCTTACACATGAGTTGCTACAGTATAAGTACATTCTTAAACTAAGATTTTAGGATGATTGTAGACACTATGAAAAGGAAATCATTATGTCACACTGGAAAATCGCGGCGGCGCAGTATGAACCACCTCGCGCCACGCTGGCAGAACATGTCGCGCACCATCTGCAATTTGTTGAGATTGCTGCCAGCCAGCAATGCGAACTCCTGGTATTCCCTTCCCTGTCGTTAACCGGATGCAACGATACGGCGCAGGCGCTCCCTGTCCCGCCCGATGAGTCCTTATTACAGCCGCTTGCTTATGCGGCATCCGCGTATCGCATGACGATTATTGCCGGGCTGCCGGTTGAGCATAACGGCCAGTTAGTCAGAGGCATTGCCATTTTCGCCCCCTGGGTGACATCGCCGCTGATCTTTCATCAAAGCCACGGTGCCTGCGTGGCCCGCCACCGGAAAACGATAAGCGTGATGGATGAGCAGCCGGAAGGCATTGATATCGATCCTGCCTTTTCGTTATTCACCACCAGCCAGTGCGTCAGCGAACATGATTTATTTACCTCCACCTCCCGGCTGCAACGGTTTTCGCATCGCTTCGCCATTGCCGTGTTGATGGCAAACGCCGGAGGCAGCAGCGCGCTATGGGATGAAAGCGGCCAGCTCATTGTCCGCGCGGACAGCGGTTCTCTGCTGTTAACAGGTCAGCATACGACACGGGGTTGGCAAGGCGATATCATTCCATTACGCTAGGTGTTTTCGGTCGGGAGCACCCCATGTTGCGAGTTATAGATACGGAAACCTGCGGACTACAGGGCGGGATTGTTGAGATTGCCTCTGTCGATGTGGTGGCGGGGAGAATTGTCAATCCAATGAGCCATCTGGTTCGTCCTGACCGCCCCATCAGCCCGCAGGCGATGGCGATTCACCGTATCAGTGAATCGATGGTTGCCGATAAACCCTGGATCGAAGATATCATTCCGCTCTATCACGGAAGCGAATGGTATGTCGCGCATAACGCCAGTTTCGACCGGCGTGTGCTGCCAGAGATGCCGGGAGAGTGGATTTGTACCATGAAGCTGTCGCGCCGGTTATGGCCGGGGATCAAATACAGCAACATGGCGCTCTACAAATCCCGTAAGCTAAGCGTGCAAACACCGCCCGGCCTTCATCATCACCGCGCATTGTATGACTGCTATATCACGGCGGCATTGCTGATCGATATTATGAACACGTCAGGCTGGACGGCGGAACAAATGGTCGACATTACCGGACGCCCGGCCCTGTTAACGACATTTACGTTTGGCAAATATCGCGGCAAAGCCGTTTCTGAAGTCGCCGAGCGCGATCCGGGCTATCTGCGCTGGTTGTTTAATAACCTTGACAACATGAGCCCGGAGCTGCGTTTAACGCTTAAACACTATCTGAGCGACGCCTGAGCGCCTGCCTGCCCTGGCAACGTGCCCTGAGCGAGACCAATCAGAAAAGCGAATTCCATCGCCACTCCCTCATACGCTTTAAAACGCCCGGACTTCCCGCCATGCCCGGAATCCATATCCGTACACAGCAACAGCAGGTGGTCATCCGTTTTCAGTTCGCGCAGTTTAGCGACCCATTTGGCGGGCTCCCAGTATTGCACCTGCGAATCATGTAACCCGGTGGTAACCAGAAGATGCGGATAGTCCTGCGCGGTGACGTTGTCGTACGGACTGTAGCTTTTCATATACGCGTAGTATTCCGCATCCTGCGGATTTCCCCACTCTTCGAACTCTCCCGTGGTTAAAGGGATAGACTCATCAAGCATTGTCGTCAGGACGTCAACAAACGGCACCTGCGCGATGACGCCATGAAAAAGTTCAGGACGTTCGTTAATCGCGACGCCCATCAACATGCCGCCCGCGCTGCCGCCCATGCCATAGCAAAATGAAGGCGAGCCGTAGCCCAGTTTCAGCAACGCGTCGCAGGCATCAAGATAGTCATTAAACGTATTTTTCTTTTTCAGAAACTTACCGTCTTCATACCACTGATGACCTAACTCACCGCCGCCGCGAACATGCATGATGGCGTAAACAAATCCGCGATCCAGCAAACTTAACCGACTGCTGCTGAAATCGGCATCCATGCTGGCGCCATAGGAACCGTAGCCGTAGACAAGCAGCGGATTTTGCCCCTTGCGGAAATGTTTTCGATGGTAAACCAGCGAAACCGGAACCTCTACACCATCCCGGGCGACAATCCACAGGTGCTCGCTCTGATAATTCGCAGCGTCAAATCCCGGCACATCCGTTTGTTTGAGCACGCGCCGCTCGCCGGTATCCATGTCCAGCTCAAACAAGGTGTCCGGCGTCGTCATCGATGAATAACCATAACGTAAGCGGGACGTTTCCGGTTCAGGGTTATAGGCAAGCCAGGTGACGTAGGCCGGATCGTCGAACGCAATCCCCGTAACTTCACGCGTTTTACGGTTAATCTGCCGCAGGCTGGTCAAACCACGCTGGCGTTCTTCCACCACCAGCCAGTCGGTAAAAAGGGTAAACCCTTCCAGCATGATGCTCTCGCGCGGCGCAATCAGCTCTTCCCAGGCATTTTCATCACGTACCCGGCTACGATACAGACCAAAGTTTTTTCCGTGGCGATTGGAACGCAGATAAAACTTATGCTGGTAATGATCGAGACTGTATTCATGATCTTTACGCCGTGGTAAAAACGAGAAGGGTTCCGCATCGGCCAGTTCAGCATCCAGCAACAGCACTTCACTGGTGGTCGCACTGGCGAGATGGATCACCACATAATGCTGAGAGGTGGTTTTGTGCAAACTGACGTAAAAAGCGTCGTCCTTTTCTTCATAGACCAGTTGATCCTGCGTGGCCGGCGTACCCACGGTATGACGCCATACCTGGTAAGGCAGCAACGTGGTGCCGTGTTTACGCACGTAGTAAAGCGTCAGCGAATCATTCGCCCAGACAAACTCTGGCGCTACGTTATCCAGCAGTTCCGGGTACCAGTTACCGCTTTCAAGATTACGAAAACGCAGCCCATACTGACGACGGGAAAGATAATCTTCCGCCAGCGCCATGATGGTGTTGTCCGGCGTAATGGCCATTCCACCGAGGGTATAAAACTCGCTGTGGGCCGCTCGCTGATTCGCATCCAGCAATAAATCCCACGCATCCGACTCTTCACTTCGCGCCGGCTGGCGTTGGTAAATAGCATATTCACACCCTGGCTCATAAATCTGCCGGTAGCGATAACCATTTTTGACGTAAGGTGCGGAAACATCTCTGGGCGGAATGCGATCGATAATCTCTTTCAGCACGCGATCCTGTAACGCCTGCTGTGACGCCATGACCTGATGTCCATAGGCGTTTTCCTGATGCAGATAGTCAAGGACATCAGGCTGCGATCGGGAGTCGTCTCGCAGCCAATAATAGTTATCGACGCGGGTGTCGCCATGCAGCGTCATGGTGTGCGGAATACGGGTGGCTTTTGGTAGCATGTCTTTGTTCTTTTGTCTTTAAACACCCTATAAGGGTGGCAAAAGTCACGCACGATGCAAGCGAAACATGCTATGCAGGGGATTACGTTAGCCTGGCAGAGCCTGCTTTTGCTGTTGCAGATCCTGCTCGATGCCGTCCCGCACATCCTGAGGAATTTTCAGCGCATCGCCCAACGCATTCAGATAACTGCGTTCCATAAAATGGTCGATATCAATGGCGGCACAGCTCAGGAAGTAGATTTCCAGCGCCTCTTCCTCATTACGGATGCCTTGCGCCAGACGCTGCGGATCGAGCGGCTGTTCAATCGCCTGTTCGATAAGCACACGTCCCTGCTCCTCCACCCCGGCTTCACGCAACTGACGTTCGATGGCTGCACGCTCCTGGCTATCGATATGCCCGTCGCTTTTCGCCGCAAACACCAGGGCGAGGATCAACCGCTCGGTTCGTTGGTCCAGCGGCGTACTCTGCGCGCCGAATTGCGGCTCATCCTGATGCGCAGCACGAACCCTCTCTTTGTATTTGTTCCATAAGACGGTGCCTGCCACCGCGCCGCCGCCAACCAACAGGGCGCTGGTGCCATATTTAGTCAGTAACTTACGGGAAGATTTATTGGCGACCAGTAAACCGGCCAGACCGCCTAACGCGCCGGGAACCAGCAGTTTACTCAGCCCTTGTTCGCCTGAAGAAGATGCAGAGGCTCCGTTTTGCCCGAGAAGAGATTGTAATTGGTTTAGCCAGTTAGCCATTTTACCCCTCAAATACAAACGATGAATCGTCAAAGCGTACTTGAGGGGATGTCAGGAAGTGTCTAATTCAGCAAAAGATGCGCAAATTTGCCATTAGCGGGGCTGGTATTCCGCGGTTCCGGCTTTGCAATCAACCTTTACCAGATAATGAAGATCGGCACTTTTCCCGCGAACAGTCAGAGGAACCGTCCAGTTACCCTCTTTGCCGGTAATATCCTGAGTGTTGACCCACACCACCGGATTCGCCTGTCCGACCTTTTTTTGGTCATCAGCCCAACGTACGATACGATTTTGCTGATAATCGCGCTTCACGCTGGCGGCGATCCCATCAGCGTTCAGCCCTTCACAGGTCGGGAATTTCACCGATTTGCTGGCCGTATCGGCAGCGAAGACCGATACGCTGACGGACAACAACAGCAGGCTCAACAGCGCTCCTCTTTTTTTATTCATACTTTTTCTCCTTATATCTCCTTCGTCTTTCAGGCTGCATGTTTGCAACGCGAAATCCACGGGCATAGCACAATGATTCAGGAAAAAGCATGGTACAAAACGTCAGGAGCGCAAGTCAGACTCAGGCTGCTTGCGTGTCATCCTCCGCCGTCGCATCGCTTTTAACCACCTGCGGCGACGGCAATTTGCCGGTTTTCAGGATCGTGCTCAATACGTCTTTTTGTTCAGCCAGCCACAGAGAAAGCGCTTCGCGCTGTTCGTCTTCCATCGCTACCGGAGACTGCTCAAGCCATGTGTCGAGCAGGTCTGCCGTATCAAGCATTTTGTCATACGCATCGGCGTCCTTTTTGCTGGTAAACGACATTTTTTCCTCACCTTCCCGAATGACCACGTATTTAACTTCAACCGCCATTTTTGCAGCCTCTCAATAACCTGTAATTATGTACAGTATATTACTTTTCAGTAATGAAATCAACCTGGCAATAAAGACAGACGCAAACGTTTTCGTATATACTGCGCCCAGTTAAATCAGGGGATATATTTTATGACGTTATTAGGCACCGCGCTGCGTCCGGCGGCTACGCGCGTAATGTTATTGGGTTCAGGAGAACTGGGAAAAGAAGTGGCGATCGAATGCCAACGCCTGGGTGTGGAAGTTATCGCGGTGGATCGCTACCCGGATGCGCCAGCGATGCACGTCGCCCACCGCTCACACGTCATCAATATGCTGGATGGCGAAGCGCTGCGCCGCGTGGTTGAACGCGAAAAGCCGCATTTCATTGTGCCGGAAATTGAAGCTATCGCGACGGACATGCTGGTAGAACTGGAGCAGGAAGGACTGAATGTGGTGCCTTGCGCCCGGGCGACGCAACTGACGATGAACCGTGAAGGCATCCGTCGTCTGGCGGCAGAAGAGCTGGCGTTGCCGACCTCTTCTTTCCGTTTTGCCGACAGCGAAGAACGCTTTCGCGAGGCGGTGGCGGAGATCGGTTTTCCTTGCATCGTGAAGCCGGTGATGAGTTCTTCCGGTAAAGGACAGAGTTTCATCCGCAGCGCCGACCAACTGTCGCAGGCATGGGGATATGCCCAGCAGGGCGGCCGCGCTGGCGCAGGGCGCGTGATTGTCGAAGGCGTGGTTAAATTCGATTTTGAAATCACTCTGCTGACCGTCAGCGCCATAGATGGCGTCCATTTTTGTGCCCCTGTCGGCCATCGTCAGGAAGACGGCGATTATCGTGAATCCTGGCAACCGCAGCAGATGAGCGATCTGGCGCTGGTGCGCGCGCAGGAGATCGCCCGCAAGGTTGTTCTGGCGTTAGGCGGCTATGGGTTATTTGGCGTCGAGCTTTTTGTCTGCGGCGATGAGGTAGTCTTCAGCGAAGTCTCCCCACGACCGCATGATACCGGCATGGTGACGTTGATTTCGCAAGATCTGTCAGAGTTTGCCCTGCACGTTCGCGCTTTCCTCGGCCTGCCCGTGGGCGAAATTCGTCAGTATGGTCCTGCCGCGTCCGCCGTTATTTTACCGACGCTCACCAGCCAGAATGTAACGTTTGATAATGTACAAGCGGCCGTCGGAGCGGGTTTACAGGTGCGGTTCTTCGGCAAGCCGGACATCGACGGAACCCGCCGGTTAGGCGTCGCGCTGGCGACAGCGGAACGCGTCGAAGAAGCCGTTGAGCGTGCAAAACACGCGGCGGCGCAGGTGAACGTCGCGGGGTAAAAAAATGCCGGATGGCGCTGCGCTTATCCGGCCTACAGCCCTATAAAACGTAGACCCGGTAAGCGTCGGCGCCACCGGGCATTTGGGCTTACTGTTTCGCGCCTTCTACCGCTTCGCGAGCCAGTTTCGTGATGCGATCGTAGTCCCCCGCTTCCAGCGCGTCAGCCGGAACCAGCCAGGAACCCCCGATACACAGAACGCTTTTCAGCGCCAGGTAGTCACGGTAGTTCGCCGGAGAGATACCGCCAGTCGGGCAGAAGCGTACCTGAGAGAACGGACCTGCGATCGCCTGCAACGCTTTGGTGCCGCCGTTAGCTTCCGCCGGGAAGAATTTGAACTCTTTCAGGCCGTAGTCCATACCCAGCATCAGTTCGGAAACAGTGCTGATACCTGGAATCAGCGGAATGGTGCCTTCGGTCGCCGCTTTCAGCAGAGGCTCCGTCAGGCCCGGGCTGATAGCAAACTGCGCGCCCGCTTCCGTCACTTCCGCCAGCTGTTGCGCGTTCAGAACCGTACCCGCACCGATGATCGCTTCCGGCACTTCTTTCGCGATAGCGCGGATGGCATCCATCGCACACGCGGTACGTAAAGTCACTTCCAGAACGCGCACACCGCCTGCAACCAGCGCTTTTGCCATCGGCACCGCGTGTTCCAGTTTGTTCACCACGATCACCGGTACAACCGGGCCTGTGGTCAGGATTGCTTCTGCACTTGTTTTCCAGTTTTTCATCAGAGTTTTCTCTCGCCTGAGTACAAAATTTGTCGTCTTAAAACGTCATACAGGTTGCGCCCTGCTCGGCGCCGGACAGTTTTTCACGCAACGCGCTGAACATCTCACGGCCTGTACCGATGCGCGATGCGCTCAGGTCAGGAATGTGAGGCTGGCGAGCGGCAAGTTCCGCATCATCAACCAGCAGCGTCAGTTCGCCTGTCTGTCCATTCACACGAATAATGTCGCCATCGCGTACTTTCGCCAGCAGCCCGCCATCATAGGCTTCCGGGGTTACATGGATTGCTGAAGGCACTTTACCTGAAGCACCGGAAAGCCGTCCATCGGTAACCAACGCAATTTTGAAACAACGGTCCAATAATACACCAAGTGGCGGCATGAGTTTATGTAATTCTGGCATTCCGTTCGCTTTTGGTCCCTGATGGCGTACAACCACCACGCAATCGCGGTCAAGCAGACCCGCTTCAAAAGCCGGTAAAACATCATGCTGACTTTCAAAAACAACCGCTGGCGCTTCAATAATTTGATTTTCAACCGGCACCGCAGACGTTTTCATGACCGCGCGGCCAAGGTTGCCGCTCAGCACTTTCGTTCCGCCGTGGTGGGAGAACGGCTTATCAAAGGTGGCAATCACACTGCTGTCCAGGGATTTCGCCACCCCTTCGCGCCAGTCCAGCTCGCCGTTGTTCAACCACGGTTCGAAGGTATAGCGAGACAGACCAAAACCCGCCACGGTATTCACATCTTCATGCAGCAGTCCCGCATTCAGCAGTTCACGCATCAGTGCCGGTACGCCGCCTGCCGCCTGGAAGTGGTTAATATCTGCCGGGCCATTCGGATACAGACGCGCCATCAACGGTACGATTTCCGACAGATCGGAGAAGTCATCCCAGTTAATCAGGATGCCTGCCGCCCGCGCCATCGCGACGAGGTGCATGGTGTGGTTGGTTGAACCGCCGGTTGCCAGCAGCGCCACAATGCCGTTCACGACCACTTTTTCATCAATCATCTTACCGATCGGCATCCATTCGTTGCCGTTACCGGTCAGGCGCGTCACCTGGCGCGCGGCGGCAGCGGTCAGCGCTTCACGCAACGGCGCGTCCGGGTGAACAAAGGATGAGCCGGGCAACTGCATCCCCATGAACTCCACCACCATCTGGTTGGTGTTGGCGGTGCCGTAGAACGTACAGGTGCCTGGCGCGTGGTAAGAGGCCGCCTCAGATTCCAGCAGCGCCATGCGATCGACCTTCCCTTCCGCATATAACTGGCGGATACGCACTTTTTCTTTATTAGGCAGACCGCTTGCCATCGGGCCGGAAGGCACGAAAACAGACGGCAGGTGGCCAAATGACAGCGCCGCCATCGCCAGACCGGGGACGATTTTGTCACACACGCCAAGGAACAGCGCGCCATCAAACATATTGTGAGACAGCCCCACCGCCGCCGACATTGCGATCACTTCGCGGCTCAGCAGAGAAAGCTCCATACCGTCCTGCCCCTGCGTCACACCATCACACATCGCAGGAACGCCGCCGGCGACCTGGCCTACCGCATTCGCAGAATGCAGCGCTTTGCGGATGATCTCGGGATAGTGCTCATACGGCTGATGAGCGGAAAGCATGTCGTTGTAAGAAGTGATGATCCCGATATTGTTACGCAACATGCTCTTCAGTGACGCTTTATCGTCAGGCTGGCAGGCGGCAAAGCCGTGCGCCAGGTTACCGCATGCCAGCTGCGAGCGATGAACAGTGGATGTTCTCGCTTGTTCAATACGGGCGAGGTAGGCAGAACGTGTCTCACGCGAGCGTTCGGCAATACGTTTTGTTACGCGTAACAAATCTGGATTCATAGAGGCTCCTGAAATTTATTTGTCTGTGCCGCCGATTAACAAAGAGTTTCAGTAAGGTTAAATATTGCTGAATCGCTTGTTATATGGCGCACTGGGGCAAAATCACTTCCGGCAGTGTAATAAAAAAAGCCCCGCGGGTGAATCCACGCGAGGCTTAAAAGTGCAAAAATTGTTCTACAATCTGTGTTAGATCATGTTACCGGTAAAATAACACCTATGGGCTAGATGGAATTTTACTCAAACTCATTCCAGGAACGGCCATCACGGGTGATCATCGCCACCGAAGCGACCGGCCCCCAGGTCCCCGCCTGATACGGTTTTGGCGCATCATTATCCATTTCCCAGGCTTCAGTAATGGAGTCCACCCACTTCCAGGCCTCTTCAACTTCATCACGACGCACGAACAGCGCCTGAATACCGCGCATGGTTTCCAGCAACAGACGCTCGTAAGCATCCGCCAGATGCGTTTGATTGAAGGTTTCGGAGTAGCTCAGATCCAGCTTGGTGATCTGCAAATTGTGCTTGTGATCCAGACCCGGCACTTTGTTAAGCACCTGGATGTCCACACCTTCATCAGGTTGCAGACGGATGGTCAGCTTGTTCTGCGGCAGATCCTGCCAGGATTCTTTGAACAGGTTCAACTCAGGCGTCTTGAAGTAGACGACAACCTCAGAGCATTTGGTCGGCAGACGTTTACCGGTGCGCAGGTAGAACGGTACGCCCGCCCAGCGCCAGTTGTCGATGTCCACGCGAATCGCCACAAAGGTCTCGGTGTTGCTGCTCTTGTTCGCTCCCTCTTCTTCGAGGTAGCCCGGCACTTTTTTGCCCTGAGCAAAACCGGTGGTGTATTGCCCGCGAACCGTTTTCTCGCGCACGTTCGAGCGATCGATGCGGCGCAGCGACTTCAGCACTTTCACTTTTTCATCGCGAATGCTGTCGGCCGTCAGATCGGACGGCGGCGACATCGCAATCATGCACAGAATTTGCAGCAGGTGGTTCTGGATCATGTCGCGCATCTGGCCCGCCTGGTCAAAGTAACCCCAGCGACCTTCAATGCCCACCTCTTCCGCAACGGTAATTTCCACATGATCAATCGTACGGTTGTCCCAGTTATTCACGAACAGCGAGTTGGCAAAACGCAGCGCCAGCAGGTTAAGAACGGTCTCTTTGCCCAGATAGTGGTCGATACGGTAAACCTGGCACTCTTCAAAGTACTCGCCTACCTGATCGTTGATTTCACGCGAGGTCGCCAGCGAGGTACCCAGCGGTTTTTCCATTACCACGCGAGCCGGTTTAGCGTTCAGCTTCGCTTCACCCAGACCTTTACAGATGGCGCCAAAGGTGCTCGGCGGCATCGCAAAATAGTTAATGGTGGTGCGCGATTTTTGATCCAGCATGGCTCCCAGGCGACCGAACGCCTCAGTGTCGTTAACGTCCAGATTGCAAAAATCCAGACGGCCGCTCAGGGTATCCCACAAGCCTTCATCAATCTTTTCTTTCATGAAGGTTTCGAGCGCTTCGCGAACCACTTTGGTATAGGCATCTTTGTCCCAGTCCGCGCGACCCACCCCGATAATACGGGTATCCGGGTTAATCTGACCGGCTTTCTCCAGTTGATACAGGGAAGGCAGCAATTTTCGGCGCGCCAGGTCGCCTTTCGCGCCGAAAATGACCAGGTCACATGCCTGGGCTGTTTGCGTTACCGCCATGTCATTCTCCTCAGTTAAATATCCCGGTGCTTTTGCCAGGGTATAGTTGTAATTTTATTACAATGCACTGTACTGCTTTTACGTGAATCCCGAAACTGTAAACGCTTATCCACCCGTGCGATTCGGGCGATCTTCGGTTTTCCCGCGGTAAATAGCCGTAAAACAGATAAAAAAATTGTCGTTTTCGTACATGTAACAGACAGCTAAAATCAGACACCGATCATGTAATGAAAAAAAACAACAACTATTCTATCCATTTTGCCCCCTTCCCGGATGCTCAGGGGTAATATCTAACAAAATCGCATCTCGATTTCCCACATCATTGAAATCGTTATTAACTGTGAGCTTTTCTACATCATGAATATGCTAGAAAAAATCCAGTCTCAACTGGAACATTTGAGCAAGTCAGAACGTAAAGTAGCCGATGTTATCGTTGCCTCCCCCGACCGCGCGATTCATTCAAGTATTGCTACGCTGGCCCAGGAAGCGAACGTCAGTGAGCCTACCGTGAACCGTTTTTGCCGCAGCATGGATACGCGCGGCTTCCCTGATTTTAAACTGCATCTGGCACAAAGTCTGGCGAATGGTACCCCTTATGTTAATCGCAATGTGGATGAAGATGACAGCGTTGAGTCCTATACGGGGAAAATCTTCGAGTCTGCGATGGCCAGTCTGGACCACGTTCGCCAGTCGCTGGATAAATCTGCGATAAACCGTGCCGTCGATTTGCTCACCCAGGCGAAGAAAATCGCCTTTTTTGGCCTGGGTTCCTCTGCGGCCGTGGCGCACGACGCCATGAACAAGTTTTTTCGCTTCAACGTGCCGGTGATCTACTCCGACGACATTGTCCTGCAACGTATGAGTTGTATGAATTGTAGCGATGATGACGTGGTCGTGCTCATTTCCCACACCGGCCGAACCAAAAGTCTGGTGGAATTGGCGCAGCTGGCGCGCGAAAACGATGCGATGGTGATTGCGCTAACCTCTGCCGGAACGCCGCTGGCACGAGAAGCAACGCTGGCAATTACCCTTGATGTGCCGGAAGATACTGACATTTATATGCCCATGATCTCTCGACTTGCTCAACTGACCGTGATAGATGTGCTGGCAACAGGATTTACTTTGCGTCGTGGGGCAAAATTCAGAGATAACTTGAAGCGTGTCAAGGAAGCGCTCAAGGAATCGCGTTTTGATAAAGAATTACTCATCAAGAGTAATGACAGCTAAAAGCAATAACAATGTTCTATCCTTTTCGTCATTCGGATACGTTCATTCTTAACCGTTAAGGTCTCAGAACGACCGGATCAATGTTCACGCAACACCAAGTTGTTTCAGTCAACGGAGTATTACATGTCCAGAAGGCTTCGCAGAACCAAAATCGTTACCACGTTAGGCCCGGCAACTGACCGCGATAACAACCTTGAAAAGATTATCGCTGCTGGCGCGAACGTCGTACGTATGAACTTCTCTCACGGCACGCCGGAAGATCACAAAGTGCGCGCGGATAAAGTTCGTGAGATTGCCGCCAAACTGGGGCGTCATGTGGCGATTCTGGGTGACCTCCAGGGGCCAAAAATTCGTGTATCCACCTTTAAAGAAGGCAAAGTTTTCCTCAATATCGGCGATAAGTTCCTTCTTGATGCCAACCTGGGCAAAGGCGAAGGCGACAAAGATAAAGTCGGTATTGATTATAAAGGCCTGCCTGCTGACGTCGTGCCTGGCGACATCCTGCTGCTTGATGATGGTCGCGTACAGCTAAAAGTGCTGGAAGTTCAGGGCATGAAAGTCTTCACCGAAGTGACCGTCGGCGGCCCGCTCTCTAACAATAAAGGGATCAACAAGCTGGGCGGCGGTCTCTCCGCCGAAGCGCTGACCGAGAAAGATAAAGCGGATATCGTTACCGCAGCGCAGATCGGCGTGGATTATCTGGCGGTCTCCTTCCCGCGCTGCGGCGAAGATCTGAATTATGCGCGTCGCCTGGCGCGCGATGCAGGTTGCGACGCCAAAATCGTCGCGAAAGTAGAGCGCGCGGAAGCCGTCTGCGACCAGAACGCAATGGACGACATTATTCTTGCATCAGACGTGGTGATGGTTGCGCGTGGCGACCTCGGCGTTGAGATTGGCGATCCTGAATTGGTCGGGATTCAAAAAGCGCTGATTCGCCGCGCTCGTCAGTTGAATCGTGCGGTGATTACCGCCACGCAGATGATGGAATCGATGATCACCAACCCAATGCCGACCCGCGCGGAAGTGATGGACGTGGCGAACGCCGTGCTGGACGGCACCGACGCCGTCATGCTGTCGGCGGAAACGGCGGCAGGACAATACCCGGCAGAAACCGTTGCGGCGATGGCGCGCGTTTGCCTGGGCGCAGAAAAGATCCCGAGCATCAATGTCTCTAAACACCGTCTGGATGTCCAGTTCGACAACGTTGAAGAAGCGATCGCAATGTCCGCCATGTATGCGGCAAACCACCTGAAAGGGGTAACGGCGATTATCTCCATGACCGAATCCGGTCGTACGGCGCTGATGACTTCGCGTATCAGTTCCGGCCTGCCGATTTTCGCCATGTCCCGCCATGAACGCACGCTGAACCTGACCTCTCTTTACCGTGGCGTTACGCCGGTTCACTTTGACAGCGCGGCGGACGGCGTTGTTGCGGCAAGCGAAGCAGTTAACCTGCTGCGCGATAAAGGCTATCTGGTTTCGGGCGATCTGGTTATCGTGACCCAGGGCGACGTGATGAGCACCATCGGCTCCACCAATACCACGCGTATCCTGACCGTCGAGTAATCGTTGGTGATGAGCCTGATGGCGCTTCGCTTATCAGGCTTACAGGCCGGGTAACAAAAAAGCCTCTCTGACGAGAGGCTTTTTTTATTTGATGGGATACCACTCTTTGCGCTTATACGGCTGAATTTCACCCGGTTTGCGGGTTTTGAGCAGTTTCAGAATCCAGGTATATTGCTCAGGATGCGGTCTGACAAAAATTTCCACCTCTTCGTTCATCCGTCTGGCGATAGTGTGGTCATCCGCAGTCAGAAGATCGTCCATCGGCGGTCGCACCAGGATGGTCAGACGGTGCGTTTTACCATCATAAACCGGGAAAAGCGGCACCACGCGAGCACGACACACCTTCATTAACCGGCCAATGGCTGGCAGCGTCGCTTTGTAGGTTGCGAAGAAATCAACGAACTCACTGTGTTCCGGGCCATGATCCTGATCCGGCAGATAGTATCCCCAGTAGCCCTGACGGACAGACTGGATAAACGGCTTGATGCCATCATTGCGCGCATGCAGACGACCGCCAAAACGACGACGAACCGTGTTCCAGACATAGTCAAATACCGGGTTGCCCTGGTTATGGAACATCGCCGCCATTTTCTGCCCCTGGGACGCCATCAGCATCGCGGGAATATCCACGCCCCACCCGTGCGGCACCAGAAAGATCACTTTTTCATTATTCCGCCGCAGCTCATCAATGATCTCCAGCCCCTGCCAGTCGACGCGCTTTTGCAGTTTTTCAGGCCCACGAATTGCCAGCTCAGCCATCATGGTCATCGCCTGTGGCGCGGTCGCAAACATTCTGTCGACGATAGCTTCACGCTCTGCTTCGCTGTACTCAGGAAAACACAGAGATAAGTTGATCAGCGCGCGACGCCGGGCGCTTTTCCCCAGACGTCCGGCAAAACGTCCCAGCTTCGCCAGTAAAGGATCGCGAAACGACGCGGGCGTTAATGCAATACCCGCCATTGCGGCCACGCCCAGCCAGGCACCCCAATAGCGTGGATGACGAAAAGATTTCTCAAACTCAGGGATGTACTCAATGTTATTTTTTTTCGTTTCCATGCTTTTCCAGTGTTTGATGCCACGAAAAGTAAATCTGTTGATAGTGTAGCGGCGCGCTGTGCGCCACACAAAATAAAAAAGCCGGTACGCATCGCGTACCGGCTCCATAAGCGTATTTATTAATCGAAGCGCAACTGCGGCAGGACTTCTTTAACCTGCGCCAGATAAGCACGGCGGTCAGAACCTGTCAGCCCTTCGGTACGCGGCAGTTTTGCCGTCAGCGGGTTAACAGCCTGCTGGTTAATCCAGACTTCATAGTGCAGATGCGGCCCGGTAGAACGTCCGGTATTGCCTGACAGCGCGATACGATCGCCACGTTTCACTTTCTGCCCAGGTTTCACCAGCAGCTTACGCAGGTGCATATAACGCGTGGTGTAAGTACGGCCGTGACGGATAGCGACATAATAACCTGCCGCGCCGCTGCGTTTCGCTACCACGACCTCACCGTCACCGACCGACAGCACAGGCGTACCTTGCGGCATCGCAAAATCGACGCCTTTATGCGGCGCAACGCGACCGGTCACCGGGTTCAGACGACGCGGATTAAAGTTTGACGAAATGCGGAACTGCTTCGCCGTCGGGAAGCGCAGGAATCCTTTCGCAAGCCCTGTGCCGTTTCGGTCATAGAACTTACCGTCTTCCGCGCGAATCGCGTAATAATCTTTTCCATCTGAACGCAGACGCACGCCCAGAAGCTGGCTCTGTTCACGCTTGCCATCCAGCATTTCACGCGACATCAACACAGAGAATTCATCGCCTTTTTTCAGCTTACGGAAGTCCATCTGCCACTGCATCGCTTTAATGACGGCGCTGACTTCTGCGCTGGTCAAACCGGCGTCTTTCGCACTGGCGACAAAGCTTCCGCCAACCGCGCCTTTCATCAGGCTATTGACCCAGTCGCCCTGCTGCATTTCGCTGCTCATTTTGAAACCCGTTCCGCTACGATCGTAGGTACGCGTTTCGCGGCGTGAGACTTCCCAGGTCAGGCGTTGCAAATCGCCGTCCGGCGTCAACGTCCAGGAGATCTGCTGGCCGATTTTCAGATTACGGAGTTCCTTATCCGCAGCGGCCAGTCGGCTGATATCGCCCATATCAATGCCATACTGATTCAAAATGCTGCTCAGCGTATCGCCGGTGGAGACAACATATTCATGCACGCCCACTTCGCCAGACGTTTTGTCGTCCAGCTCATCCTGTGGGATCGCTTCATCTTCCTGCGCCGCCTGATCAATCGGTTCGCTGGCCTCAGGCAGCAGCGAACGAATTTCACTCTTTTCCAGTTCGATGGTTTTGACGATGGGCGCAGAGTCAGGGTGGTAAACGTAAGGCCGCCATACCGCGACGGCCAGTGTCAGAACAGTAAGCGACCCCAGCATAACGCGGTGGGGTCGGGGCAGATTATTAAATGCCAGGGCGACAGAGCGGGCTATCTGTTGCACGTATTCACTTCCTCATTAATCTCCTTTCAGGCAGCTCGCATACTGGTTGGCTAATTGATTCAGAAACGCTGAATAGCTTGTTTTACCCAGTTTAATGTTCGTTCCGAGGGGATCCAACGTTCCCATTCGAACGGATGTCCCTCTCGCAACGGCTTCAACGACCGCTGGCCTGAACTGTGGCTCAGCAAAAACGCAGGTTGCTTTTTGCTCAACCAACTGTGTTCTTATTTCATGTAAACGCTGCGCACCAGGTTGAATCTCAGGGTTCACGGTAAAGTGACCAAGCGGAGTTAGCCCATAATGTTTTTCGTAGTAGCCGTAGGCGTCATGAAAAACGAAGTACCCTTTCCCCTTGAGCGGTGCGAGCTCGTTACCTACCTGCTTATCGGTTGCGGCTAATTGTGCCTCAAAATCCTTCAGGTTGGCGTCAAGTTTGGCTCGACTTTGCGGCATAAGTTCCACTAATTTTTCATGGATTGCAACCGCTGAAGCCCGCGCTATCTCTGGGGAAAGCCAAAGATGCATGTTGTAATCACCATGATGGTGATGTGCGTCACCTTTTTCACCGTGCGCATGCCCGTGATCGTGATCGTCATCGTCGTCATCAGCGCCTTTCATGAGTAGCGGTTTCACGTCGGCGAGCTGCGCAATCGTTACCTGTTTTCCGTCAGGAATGTTCTTTACTGACTTTTCCATGAACGCTTCCATCTCAGGACCGATCCAGACAACTAAGTCCGCGCCCTGTAAGCGTTTTACGTCAGACGGACGCAGTGAATAATCATGCTCAGACGCCCCATCCGGCAATAAAACCTGGGTGTCCGTGACGCCATCGGCAATGGCGGAAGCGATGAAACCTAAGGGCTTGAGAGAGGCGACAACGGCGGCATTTGCGGCCTGTGTTGCACCACCCCATAGCGCAGCGGATAATGCTGCGAAAAGAAGCGTATTTTTATGTAACATAATGCGACTAATCATCGTAATGAATGTGAGAAATGTGATATTATAACATTCTATGACTTCTGCAAGCCTAAAATTGACATGACGACTTTGGTTTCACTGGAAAATGTTTCGGTCTCTTTCGGTCAACGCCGCGTCCTTTCTGACGTGTCGCTTGAACTCAGACCAGGAAAAATTTTGACGCTTCTCGGCCCAAACGGCGCCGGGAAGTCTACGCTGGTACGCGTAGTATTAGGGCTGGTAGCGCCTGATGAAGGGCTGATCAAGCGCAACGGGCAACTGCGTATTGGCTACGTCCCGCAAAAACTGTATCTCGACACCACGCTGCCGCTGACGGTAAGCCGCTTTTTACGCTTACGCCCCGGTACGCAAAAAACCGACATTCTTCCGGCCCTGAAACGCGTTCAGGCCGGACACCTCATTGACGCCCCCATGCAAAAGCTGTCCGGCGGTGAAACCCAGCGCGTTTTGTTAGCCCGCGCGCTGCTGAATCAACCACAGCTGCTGGTGCTGGATGAGCCGACTCAGGGCGTGGATGTCAATGGTCAGGTCGCCCTGTACGATCTCATTGACCAGCTGCGGCGCGAGCTGGATTGCGCGGTGCTGATGGTCTCGCACGACCTGCACCTGGTGATGGCGAAAACGGATGAGGTGCTGTGTCTGAATCACCATATCTGTTGCTCCGGTACCCCTGAAATCGTTTCCATGCATCCTGAATTCATCTCTATGTTCGGGCCGCGCGGCGCAGAACAGTTGGGAATTTACCGTCATCATCATAATCATCGCCACGATTTACAAGGTCGTATCGTACTGCGCCGGGGAAATGGACACTCATGATTGAACTGTTATTGCCTGGCTGGTTAGCCGGGATCATGCTGGCCTGCGCCGCTGGCCCGCTGGGCTCGTTCGTGGTCTGGCGTCGAATGTCCTATTTTGGCGATACGCTGGCGCACGCCTCGCTGCTGGGAGTCGCTTTTGGGTTGCTGCTGGACATCAACCCGTTCTATGCGGTGATTGCCGTTACGCTGATGCTGGCAGCCGGTCTGGTGTGGCTGGAGAAACGCCCTCACCTCGCTATCGACACGCTTCTCGGCATTATGGCGCACAGTGCCCTGTCGTTAGGTCTTGTGGTCGTCAGCCTGATGTCCAACATTCGCGTGGACTTGATGGCTTATCTGTTTGGCGACCTGCTGGCCGTGACGCCGGAAGACCTGATTTTCATCGCCATCGGCGTGGTTATCGTGCTGGCGATCCTCTTCTGGCAGTGGCGTAATCTGCTGTCGATGACCATTAGCCCGGATCTGGCTTTTGTCGATGGCGTGAAGTTACAGCGCGTTAAGCTCCTGCTGATGCTGGTCACCGCATTGACTATCGGCGTGGCGATGAAGTTCGTTGGCGCGTTGATCATCACCTCATTGCTGATTATTCCTGCCGCCACGGCGCGTCGCTTTGCCCGCACCCCGGAGCAGATGGCGGGTGTCGCAGTAGGAATGGGTATGATAGCGGTTACAGGCGGTCTGACATTTTCTGCGTTTTACGACACACCGGCAGGCCCGTCAGTGGTGCTGTGTGCCGCGCTGCTGTTTATCTTCAGCATGATGAAAAAGCAGGCGAGCTAAGCGTGTGTTTCCCGGTGGCGCTCCGCTTACCGGGCCCACGTTCACAGGCAGGCCGGATAAGGCGCAGCCGCCATCCGGCCTAACGCACATAAGTTAAGGCATTTCCGGCGGCGTTATTCCAAAATGATTCCACGCCCGCACCGTCGCCATTCGCCCGCGCGGGGTTCGTTGCAAAAAGCCCTGCTGAATCAAATACGGTTCCAGTACGTCCTCAATCGTTTCACGCTCTTCGCCAATGGCTGCGGCCAGGTTATCGAGACCGACGGGGCCGCCAAAGAATTTATCGATTACGGCCAGCAGCAGCTTGCGGTCCATATAGTCAAACCCTTCCGCATCGACATTCAGCATATCCAGCGCCTGAGCGGCGATATCCGCAGAGATGGCGCCGTTATGTTTCACTTCGGCAAAATCACGTACGCGACGCAACAGGCGGTTGGCGATACGCGGCGTACCGCGAGCGCGGCGGGCAACCTCCAGCGCACCTTCATCGCTCATTTCCAGCCCCATAAACCGCGCGCTGCGCCCGACGATGTGTTGCAGGTCAGGCACCTGATAAAACTCCAGACGCTGAACAATACCGAAACGGTCACGCAGCGGCGACGTCAATGACCCGGCTCGCGTGGTGGCGCCAATCAGCGTAAAAGGCGGCAGATCGATTTTTATCGAACGCGCAGCAGGCCCTTCGCCAATCATGATGTCCAGCTGATAATCTTCCATCGCCGGATACAACACCTCTTCCACCACCGGTGATAAACGGTGGATCTCATCGATAAACAGCACATCATGAGGTTCAAGGTTGGTCAGCATCGCCGCCAGATCGCCCGCCTTTTCCAGCACCGGGCCAGACGTGGTGCGCAGGTTCACGCCCATTTCATTGGCGACAATGTTAGCCAGCGTCGTTTTCCCCAGCCCCGGCGGGCCAAAGATCAGCAGGTGATCGAGCGCGTCGCCGCGCAGCTTTGCCGCCTGGATAAAGATCTCCATTTGCGAACGCACCTGAGGCTGACCAATGTACTCTTCCAGCAACTTCGGGCGAATGGCGCGATCGGCAACCTCTTCCACCTGGGTTCCACCTGCTGAAATCAGGCGATCTGCTTCTATCATCCTTTACCTCATAACGCGGCGCGGAGTGCTTCGCGAATCAATGTTTCACTGCTGGCGTCAGGGCGGGCAATTTTGCTCACCATGCGGCTGGCTTCCTGTGGTTTATAGCCCAGCGCCACCAGCGCAGCAACCGCTTCTTGCTCCGCATCATCCGTTGCCGGACTTGCCGGAGAGGTCAGCACCAGGTCGGCGGCCGGCGTAAAGAGGTCACCGTGCAAGCCTTTGAAGCGATCTTTCATTTCAACGATCAGGCGTTCTGCGGTTTTCTTACCAATACCCGGCAGTTTCACCAACGCGGCAGGTTCCTCGCGCTCAACGGCATTCACAAACTGCTGAGCCGACATCCCGGAGAGGATCGCCAGCGCGAGTTTCGGCCCGACGCCGTTCGTTTTGATCAGTTCTTTAAACAGGGTTCGCTCCTGTTTATTGTTAAACCCGTACAGCAATTGCGCATCTTCACGCACCACAAAATGGGTGAATACGGTCGCTTCTTTTCCAGATTCCGGGAGCTCATAAAAACAGGTCATCGGCATATGGACTTCATAGCCTACGCCGCCCACCTCAAGTAATACCAGCGGGGGTTGTTTTTCCAGAATAATGCCTCTGAGTCTGCCTATCACATTGCGCTCCTGCGTTGGGGCCGAAAAAGTAAAGTGGTATCATAAAAAAAGGCTGGATAGATATCCAGCCTCATTTGTCATTATCGTAGCCGCCCACGCGCCAGATTGAGCCGCGAGTCACTCATTTGCATCGCGTTCTGGCTAACGTGGCAGTGGGTGATGGCGATAGCCAGCGCATCCGCCGCATCCGCCTGGGGATTTGCCGGGAGTTTCAGCAACGTGCGCACCATGTGCTGTACCTGGCTTTTCTCCGCGCTGCCGATCCCGACAACGGTTTGCTTCACCTGACGGGCGGCATACTCAAACACCGGAAGATCCTGGTTTACCGCCGCGACAATCGCCACGCCGCGCGCCTGACCCAGCTTAAGCGCGGAGTCCGCGTTCTTCGCCATAAACACCTGTTCAATCGCGAAATAGTCCGGCTGGAACTGGGTGATGATTTCCGTCACGCCCGCATAAATCAGCTTCAGACGAGACGGTAAATCATCCACTTTCGTACGGATACATCCGCTGCCCAGGTAAGTCAGTTGCCTGCCCACCTGACGAATCACGCCATAACCCGTGACGCGTGAACCCGGGTCGATACCGAGAATAATAGACATCACGCGCCTCCGATTAGAACGGAATTAAACCACGTCATTATAACGTAGCCGCAACCTCATCAGAGATCTCACCGTTATGGTAAACTTCCTGCACGTCGTCGCAGTCTTCCAGCATATCGATCAGACGCATCAGTTTCGGCGCGGTTTCCGCATCCATATCCGCTTTGGTGGACGGGATCATGGACACTTCAGCGTTGTCCGCTTTCAGACCCGCAGCTTCCAGCGCGTCGCGCACTTTGCCCATCTCTTCCCATGCGGTGTAGACGTCAATCGCACCGTCATCAAAGGTCACAACGTCTTCCGCACCGGCTTCCAGCGCGGCTTCCATGATGGTGTCTTCGTCGCCCTGTTCGAAGGAGATCACCCCTTTTTTGCTGAACAGGTAAGCCACGGAACCGTCAGTACCCAGGTTGCCGCCGCATTTGCTGAAAGCGTGACGCACTTCCGCAACGGTACGGTTACGGTTGTCAGACAGGCACTCAACCATCACAGCCGTGCCGCCAGGACCGTAACCTTCATAGATGATGGTTTCCATGTTCGCATCATCATCACCGCCGACGCCACGCGCAATCGCACGATTCAGCGTGTCGCGGGTCATGTTGTTCGACAGCGCTTTATCGACTGCCGCACGCAGACGCGGGTTAGCGTCCGGGTCGCCGCCGCCCAGTTTGGCCGCCGTCACCAGCTCACGAATGATTTTGGTGAAAATTTTACCGCGTTTAGCATCCTGCGCTGCTTTACGGTGTCTGGTGTTGGCCCATTTACTATGACCTGCCATAAATAATATCTCCAAAAAGCGCGCCTTCTCAGGCGACGTTAATTACAAACTCTTCAATCGCCTGCCGGTTACTCCACGACTTGGTTAACTGCGCGGCTTCATCCGCATTAACCCAACGATAGGTCAGATGTTCGGTGAACACGATCTCTCGTTCAGAGGGAAGTGCCAGGCAAAACCAGGATTCAGTATTACGCTCAATTCCCGGCGCGTAGCGATGACGTAAATGTGAAAAAATCTCAAATTCCACCGTGCGCTGACAGTCAATTAAGGTCAGTTGCTCTGCTGCAACATCTATTGTGACCTCTTCCTTTACTTCGCGCATAGCGGCTTGCGACGCGGTTTCGCCCTCTTCCAGACTGCCGGTAACCGACTGCCAGAAACCAGGATCGTCGCGTCGCTGTAACATCAGCACTCTCCCGGTGTCCTTTGCATAAATCACGACTAACACCGAGACAGGCTGTTTGTATGCCATATCAGTTATTCTCGGCCTTCTTAACGACATCAATACCCAGCTCAGCCAGCGCTGCCGGGTTCGCGAAACTTGGCGCTTCGGTCATCAGACAGGCAGCGGCAGTCGTTTTCGGGAAGGCGATAACGTCACGGATATTGTCGGTGCCGGTCAGCAGCATAGTCAGACGGTCCAGACCAAACGCCAGACCCGCATGCGGCGGCGTACCGTATTTCAGCGCATCCAGCAGGAAGCCGAATTTCTCGCGCTGTTCCTGTTCATTAATACCCAGAATACCAAACACGGTCTGCTGCATGTCGCCACTGTGGATACGCACGGAGCCACCACCGACTTCATAACCGTTGATCACCATATCGTAGGCGTTAGCAACCGCGTTTTCCGGTGCGGCTTTCAGCTCGGCGGCGGTCAGGTCTTTCGGTGAGGTGAACGGATGGTGCATCGCCGTCAGGCCGCCTTCGCCGTCATCTTCAAACATCGGGAAGTCGATAACCCACAGCGGCGCCCATTTGGCTTCGTCGGTCAGGTTCAGATCTTTACCCACTTTCAGACGCAGCGCGCCCAGCGCATCGGCAACCACTTTTTTGTTGTCGGCGCCGAAGAAAATCATATCGCCGTCTTGCGCAGCGGTACGATCCAGAATCGCTTCCACGATTTCCGCGTTAAGGAACTTCGCTACCGGGCTGTTGATGCCTTCCAGACCTTTCGCGCGTTCGGTGACTTTAATATAAGCCAGCCCTTTCGCGCCGTAGATCTTAATGAAATTGCCGTAGTCGTCGATCTGCTTACGGCTTAAGCTTGCGCCACCCGGCACGCGCAGGGCCGCTACGCGACCTTTCGGATCGTTAGCCGGGCCGGCAAAGACGGCGAACTCTACAGATTTCAGCAGGTCGGCAACGTCCACCAGCTCCATCGGGTTACGCAGGTCCGGTTTATCGGAACCGTAACGGCGTTCGGCTTCGGCGAAGGTCATGATCGGGAAGTCGCCCAGATCCACGCCTTTCACTTCCTGCCACAGATGGCGTACCAGCGCTTCCATCACTTCACGCACCTGCGGCGCAGTCATGAAGGAGGTCTCGACGTCGATCTGGGTAAATTCAGGCTGACGGTCAGCACGTAAATCTTCATCACGGAAGCATTTTACGATCTGATAGTAGCGGTCAAAACCGGACATCATCAGCAGCTGTTTGAACAACTGCGGAGACTGCGGCAGCGCGTAGAATTTACCTTTATGGACGCGCGAAGGCACCAGGTAGTCACGCGCGCCTTCCGGCGTCGCTTTGGTCAACATCGGGGTTTCGATGTCGAGGAAGCCGTGGTCGTCCATAAAACGACGCACCAGGCTGGTGATTTTGGCACGGGTTTTCAGGCGTTGAGCCATTTCCGGGCGACGCAGATCCAGATAACGGTATTTCAGACGCGCTTCTTCGGTATTGACGTGATTAGAGTCAAGCGGCAGAGAATCTGCACGGTTGATGATCGTCAAATCGGACGCCAGCACTTCGATTTCGCCCGTCGCCATGTCGGCGTTGACGTTTTTCTCGTCACGCGCACGCACGGTGCCGGTCACCTGGATGCAGAACTCATTACGCAGTTCAGAAGCCAGCTTTAACGCATCCGCACGATCCGGATCAAAGAAGACCTGTACGATACCTTCGCGGTCGCGCATATCGATAAAGATCAGGCTACCAAGATCACGACGACGGTTGACCCAACCACACAGAGTCACCTGCTGCCCCACGTGGGACAGACGTAGCTGTCCGCAATATTCTGTACGCATGAGATATCCCTTAACTTAGCCGCTGGCGGATTGTTGCCTGCTTTACAGGCGACGTTGTCGCAGCTTTAGCTGAATGTCACAACTGAATGAAAAAAGGCGGCTATTATACTGGAAATTCTGCCGCACGATAAGTCCGATACTGACTGTACGCGTGTTTGCTACGCGGTTATTGCGTATTCTCACAAAAATTAACAATATTTGTCGTCACTTTCCTTCGGGAACGCGCTTAAGGTGTAGCGGAATCATCTATTTTACAGGAGTCATCATGCTGGAACTGAACGCCGCAACCACTGCCCTGGTCGTTATTGATTTACAGGAAGGGATCTTACCTTTCGCTGGCGGCCCCCATGCGGCAAGCGATGTTGTCGCCCGCGCAGCGAAACTGGCCGCAAAATTTAGGGCAAATGGCTCGCCGGTGGTGATGGTTCGCGTCGGCTGGTCCGACGATTATGCCGACGCGTTAAAGCAACCCGTCGATGCCCGGGCGCCAGCCAACGCGCTGCCGGAAAACTGGTGGCGTTATCCGGCGGCGCTCGGTAAAGGCGACAGTGACCTGGAAGTCACCAAGCGTCAATGGGGCGCGTTCTATGGCACCGATCTTGAGTTACAATTACGCCGCCGGGGAGTCGACACCATCGTGCTGTGCGGCATCTCCACCAATATCGGCGTAGAATCCACCGCGCGTAACGCCTGGGAGCTGGGTTTTGGTCTGGTGATCGCCGAAGATGCCTGTAGCGCCGCCAGCACGGAACAGCATCAAAGCAGCATGACACATATTTTTCCGCGTATCGCCAGAGTGCGCAGCGTGGAGGAGATCCTTAACGCGTTATGATCTACATCGGATTACCGCAATGGTCGCATCCTAAATGGGTGCGTCTGGGTATCACCAGTCTTGAAGAGTATGCCCGCCACTTTAACTGTGTGGAGGGCAACACCACCCTGTATGCGCTGCCGAAAGCAGAAATTGTCGAACGCTGGCATGCGCAAACAACGGACGATTTTCGCTTCTGCTTTAAGTTCCCCGCAACGATTTCGCATCAGGCCGCGCTGCGTAACTGCGACGATCTTGTGCAGGAATTTTTTACTCGCATGTCGCCGCTGGAGGCAAGAATTGGTCAGTACTGGCTGCAACTCCCCGCGACGTTTTCACCGCGCGACCTCCCTGCGCTCTGGCGCTTTCTTGACGCGTTGCCAAAGGCATTCACCTATGGCGTCGAAGTGCGCCATCCCGTGTTTTTCGCCAAAGGCGAGGAAGAACAACAGCTCAATCGCGGCCTGGTTGAACGCGGGGTGAATCGGGTGATCCTCGACAGCCGCCCGGTACACGCCGCGCATCCTCATAACCAGGCCATTCGCGAAGCGCAACGCAAAAAACCTAAAGTGCCGGTCCATGCCATCGTGACCGCGAAACATCCGTTGATCAGGTTCATCGGCAGCGACAATATGGTGCAAAATCAGACATTTTTTGCCGACTGGCTGGCGAAACTCCCGCTGTGGGAAACGACCTCTACGCCGTATCTTTTTCTACACACGCCAGATATCGCGCAGGCTCCCGAGTTAGTGAATACATTATGGGAAGATTTACGCGCGGCCTTGCCCGGCATTGGAACCGCACCGTCTATTCCACAGCAATCTTCTCTTTTCTGAAATTGCCACCTATCATAGACAGTGCCATCAGGCATTTTAAAGGGAGTTTGTATGGTAAGCGCGCTATATACCGTATTAGGTGCGTTGTTGTTGATGAAGTTCTCTTTTGATGTTGTCCGACTAAGGATGCTGTATCGCGTTGCCTACGGCGACGGCGGTTTTAGCGAACTGCAAAGCGCCATCCGCATTCACGGTAATGCGGTGGAATATATTCCTATCGCTGTCGCGCTGCTGCTGTTTATGGAAATGAACGGCGCCGAAACATGGATGGTGCATATCTGCGGGATTATTTTAATCGCTGGTCGGCTGATGCATTATTACGGTTTCCACCACCGTCTGTTTCGCTGGCGGCGCTCCGGGATGAGTGCGACCTGGTGCGCCTTGTTGCTGATGGTGCTGGCGAATCTTTGGTATATGCCCTGGGAGTTGGTTTTCTCCTTGCATTAGCGCACAATACGCCACTTTATTTTTCCCGGATTTTTACGTTATGTCTCACCGCGACACGCTTTTTTCTGCGCCTATCGCCAGTCTGGGCGACTGGACCTTTGATGAACGGGTAGCTGAAGTCTTCCCGGATATGATCCAGCGCTCTGTTCCCGGCTACTCCAATATCATCTCCATGATTGGCATGCTGGCCGAACGCTTCGTACAACCCAATACACAGGTCTACGATTTAGGCTGTTCACTGGGCGCTGCGACGCTCTCGGTGCGTCGTAATATTCATCATGCTAACTGTAAAATCATCGCCGTCGACAACTCCCCGGCGATGATTGAACGCTGCCGCCGTCATATCGACGCTTACAAAGCACCGACCCCGGTTGAGATTGTGGAAGGCGATATTCGCGACATCAGCATCGAGAATGCCTCAATGGTGGTGCTGAATTTTACCCTGCAATTCCTTGAGCCGCTTGAGCGCCAGGCCTTGCTGGATAAGATTTATCAGGGTCTGAATCCGGGCGGCGCGCTGGTGCTGTCGGAAAAGTTCAGCTTTGAAGACACAACGGTTGGCGAATTGCTGTTCAATATGCACCATGACTTTAAACGCGCCAACGGCTACAGCGAACTGGAGATCAGCCAGAAGCGCAGTATGCTGGAAAACGTCATGCTGACCGACTCGGTTGAAACCCACAAAGCGCGTCTGCATCAGGCCGGTTTCGAGCATAGCGAACTGTGGTTCCAGTGCTTCAACTTTGGTTCGCTGGTGGCGCTGAAGTCCGGGGTGCCCGCATGATCGAGTTCGGTAACTTTTATCAGCTGATTGCCAAAAGCCCGCTTTCTCACTGGCTGGAAACCCTGCCTGCGCAAATCGCGACCTGGCAGCGCGATCAGCATGGTCTGTTTAAGCAGTGGTCGAACGCGGTGGAGTTCCTGCCGGAATTAACGCCGTACCGTCTGGATTTATTGCACAGCGTCACTGCCGAAAGCGAAACGCCGTTGAGCGAAGGCCAGCTTAAGCGTATCGACACCCTGCTGCGAAACCTGATGCCGTGGCGTAAAGGCCCGTTCTCTCTGTATGGCGTCAATATTGATACCGAATGGCGTTCCGACTGGAAATGGGATCGCGTTTTGCCGCACCTGTCCGATCTGACCGGCCGCACCATTCTGGATGTCGGCTGCGGCAGCGGATATCACATGTGGCGCATGATTGGCGCGGGCGCGCATCTTGCCGTGGGAATCGACCCGACGCAGTTGTTCCTGTGTCAGTTTGAAGCGGTACGAAAATTGTTGGGCAACGACCAGCGCGCGCATCTGTTGCCGCTGGGCATCGAGCAGCTTCCGGCGCTGAATGCGTTTGATACCGTCTTTTCAATGGGCGTGCTTTACCATCGTCGTTCTCCGCTGGAACATCTCTGGCAACTGAAAGATCAACTGGTGAAAGACGGCGAACTGGTGCTGGAAACCCTGGTGGTGGAAGGCGATGAAAACACCGTGCTGGTGCCAGGCGACCGCTATGCGCAGATGCGCAACGTCTACTTTATCCCTTCCGCGCTGGCGCTGAAAAACTGGCTGGAGAAATGTGGTTTTGTCGATGTGCGGATTGCCGATGTCTGCGTGACCTCCACCGAGGAGCAGCGTCGCACCGGGTGGATGGTCACCGAGTCGCTGGCTGATTTCCTCGATCCGAATGACCACAGTAAAACCGTCGAAGGTTATCCTGCCCCGCTGCGCGCGGTGCTGATTGCGCGTAAGCCGTAATTGATTGCCCGGTGGCACTACGCTTACCGGGCCTACAAATCCCGTAGGCCTGATAAGGCACAGCCGCCATCAGGCATAAAAAGCGCAAAAAAAGGCCCCTGTTGAAATGGCAGGGGCCTGGTACGAGCAAGCATCATATTGGGCGACATGATGCAACGGTAAAAATCAATTGGCCTGATGGCGCACAATGACTCCTTTCATTTCAGCAACCGCCGCCCCGTCTACCGCATAGCGCGAATACTCGTCCGCTTGTGCGTCAGTTGACATGGACAATCCATGATTGCGATAACGCATTGGTGAGGCTTGCCACGCTCCAGCGGAGCTGTGCACTTCCTGCACCCCGGCATCAAGGAAACGTTGCAGATTCTCTGAACGTACCCCTGCTCCGGCCATAATGATTGGAGCATCGCCCTGCGCAATAAGTTCCATAATTATTGGCAAACCGTGCACCGCATCTGATTTTTGCCCTGAAGTGAGCACTCTGGCGACACCCAAATCCGCGAGATTCTTCAGTGCATTGAATGGATTAGCGCACATATCAAACGCGCGATGAAAAGTGACGGCCAGCGGCCCGGCGGCGGCCATTATTTTCTCCATTCGCGCGAGATCCACATTGCCATCGACATCCAGCACGCCAGTAACCAGACCGGGAAATCCCAGTTCTCTGACAGTACGCACATCCTCAAGCATTGCGGCAAATTCACCATCGGTATAACAGAAGTCGCCGCCGCGAGGACGAATAATGGGATGCACCGCAATCGCAACATGCTGGCGAACCGTGCGCAGCACGCCCAACGATGGCGTCAGTCCCCCCTCTTTCGGCGCCGCGCACAATTCAATGCGATCCGCGCCATTTTGCTGCGCGGTGAGCGCACATTCCATGCTGTAACAACAGATCTCCAGTAACGCCATGTTCACTCCTTTTTAGCGTTTTCGCGCGTCACGTCAGTCGGCTGACTGTTCGCTTGCCACAATGGCCTCAATTGACCAGGGATGAAATTTAATGGTCACCTTGCCGTCGGTCACGGCCAGCGTCGGGTTCGGCAGACGCTCGCGCGCCCCTTTCGGCGAACTGGTTTTCACGACAATGCCCGGCTGGCTCAGCCCCTCGTCGGACAACAGCGCCAGCGCCCGCGCGTTCAGGCTCTCCGGCTCGCCAGGGAGGACAATTTCGATATGCTCCCAGCCTTCATGCGGGTAGCGTTTTTCACCCGGCCACGGCAATTCAACAATCGAAAACCGCCAGTGTTCGACGCAAACAGGCTCATGTAATTTGAACAGGCAGATCGGCCTGCCGTTGATGATATTTTCCGACAGCAGCGCGCCGCACTGTTCAAATCCGCGACGCCAGCGCTCAGCGGTCGCATTCTGGTGGCAGCGCAAAGAAATGTGATCGGCTTCAAGCGGTGTGAAATCCAGACCGAGGCGAGTGGAAAGTTCTCTGAACGCCAGAGTGAATCGCGGTAAATCTGCGGAAATATCATGCAGTTCGTCAATAGTCTGCCAGTTCGCCATAATCAAAACTCTTATCGGTGTACAAAGTCGCTAATTTACTCTGTTGTGCATCGCCAACCAACCGCTGATTTCTTTGAATATAAAATGAATGCTTATGCATAATTTTATTGCGCATATTTCCAGCGATACGGCGCGCGCGCAATGCTGACGCCAACGGGCATTTGCAGTATACTCCCGCCCTAAATTCTTAAACTGGCGCGGACTCAGTTAATCCGCGTCTTACACGTAAGGTATTCCGGTGAATATTCAGGCTCTTCTCTCAGAAAAAGTTAGTCAGGCCATGATTGTTGCAGGCGCGCCTGCAAATTGCGAACCGCAGGTTCGTCAGTCAGCAAAAGTACAGTTCGGCGACTATCAGGCCAACGGCATGATGGCAGTTGCTAAAAAACTGGGTATGGCGCCGCGACAACTTGCAGAGCAGGTGCTGACTCATCTGGATCTCAACGGCATCGCCAGCAAGGTTGAAATCGCAGGTCCTGGCTTTATCAATATTTTCCTCGACCCGGCATTTCTTGCTGAACATGTTCAACAGGCGCTGGCTTCTGAGCGTCTGGGCGTGGCTAAGCCTGCGAAACAGACCGTGGTTATCGACTACTCCGCGCCTAACGTCGCGAAAGAGATGCATGTCGGCCACCTGCGCTCCACCATCATCGGCGATGCCGCCGTGCGCACGCTGGAGTTCCTCGGCCATCACGTTATCCGCGCTAACCACGTCGGCGACTGGGGAACACAGTTCGGTATGCTTATCGCCTGGCTGGAAAAACAGCAGCAGGAAAACGCAGGTGAAATGGCGCTGGCCGACCTCGAAGGTTTCTACCGTGATGCGAAAAAACATTACGATGAAGACGAAGCGTTCGCCGAGCGCGCGCGTAACTACGTGGTGAAACTACAGGGCGGCGACCCGTACTTCCTCGACATGTGGCGCAAGCTGGTCGACATCACCATGACGCAGAACCAGATCACCTACAATCGCCTGAACGTTACGTTAACCCGTGACGATGTGATGGGTGAAAGCCTGTATAACCCGATGCTGCCTGGCATCGTCGCCGACCTGAAAGCTCAGGGTCTGGCGGTTGAAAGCGAAGGCGCAACCGTTGTTTTCCTTGATGAATATAAAAACAAGGAAGGCGAACCGATGGGCGTGATCATTCAGAAGAAAGATGGCGGCTATCTCTACACCACCACCGACATCGCCTGCGCGAAATACCGCTATGAAACGCTGCATGCGGATCGCGTGCTGTACTACATCGACTCCCGCCAGCATCAGCACCTGATGCAAGCATGGACCATCGTACGCAAAGCCGGTTACGTGCCGGATTCCGTGCCGCTGGAACACCATATGTTCGGCATGATGCTCGGTAAAGACGGCAAGCCGTTCAAAACCCGCGCGGGCGGTACGGTGAAGCTGGCCGATCTGCTGGATGAAGCGCTGGAACGCGCACGCCGTCTGGTGGCCGAGAAGAACCCGGATATGCCTGCCGACGAGCTGGAAAAACTGGCCAACGCGGTTGGTATTGGCGCGGTGAAATATGCGGATCTCTCCAAAAACCGCACTACTGACTACATCTTCGACTGGGACAACATGCTGGCGTTCGAAGGCAACACCGCGCCATATATGCAGTATGCCTATACCCGCGTACTGTCCGTGTTCCGTAAAGCGGAAATTGACGAGAGCGCCCTGTCCAGCGCGCCGGTCGTTATCCGTGAAGATCGCGAAGCCCAGCTGGCTGCGCGCCTGTTGCAGTTTGAAGAAACGCTGACCGTGGTCGCGCGTGAAGGTACGCCGCATGTGATGTGCGCCTACCTGTATGACGTTGCCGGTTTGTTCTCTGGCTTCTACGAGCACTGCCCGATCCTCAGCGCGGAAAACGAAGAGGTTCGTAACAGCCGTCTGAAACTGGCGCAACTGACCGCGAAAACGCTGAAACTGGGTCTGGATACGCTGGGTATTGAGACCGTAGAACGGATGTAATCACATCGAGTGATGTGAAAACCCGCGCTATGTCGCGGGTTTTTTATTTTCCCGAATGACCGCCCTCGTAGGCCTGATAAGCGAAGCGCCATCAGGCGGTAAGGCGCACCTTGCCGGATGGCGGCGTAAACGCCTTATCCAGCCTACGAGAAGCGGCTACGTTAACTGTAATTTGTAACGACTCACAAGGAATGACACATTTCCGTAGAGAGATGGAACATCTTTTGTCTGTCATGCCGGTGACGCCTCCGTATTATTAGGCGGCGAATTTATCGGGTGTGGACAATGACGTTTAAAGATTTTGCTGCGGAAGAAAAACTCTTTCTGAGACGCGTGATAGTGGCCTTTGGCCTGGTGGTTGTCTGCTTTGGCGTCCTGATTGTCAATCTCTACGATTTACAAATCCGTCAGCATCAGTATTACACGACCCGTTCAAACGAAAATGACATCAAAATGCTGCCCGTCGCCCCGACGCGCGGCATCATCTACGATCGCAACGGTATTCCGCTGGTGCGTAATATCACCTGGTATGATATTTCCGTCACCCCATACAAAATTGCCGACATGGACGCGCTGTTACGTCAGCTTACCCCTCTCGTGGATCTCACGCCTGATGATATTGCGGCCTTTCACCATGCGTTGAAATCAGGCAGTCGCTATCGCCCGGTGGTATTGAAAAACGCGCTGTCGGACGTCGAAATTGCCCGCTTTTCCGTTAACCAGTTCCATTTCAACGGCGTGACGATCAACAGTTATGAAGACCGTCAGTATCCCTACGGCGCGGAGCTGGCGCATGTGCTCGGTTACGTGTCGAAGATTAACGACAGCGACCTGAAAGCGCTGGATGAAAAAGGTCTGGCTGAAAACTATGCCGCCGATCACAACATCGGTAAGCAGGGCATTGAACGCTATTACGAAAATGATCTGCACGGCAAAACGGGCTACCGGGAGGTCGAAGTGGATAACCACGGACGCATCGTGCGCCTGTTAAAAAATGTCCCGCCCGTTGCCGGTAAAGACATCCACCTGACGCTGGATTTACATCTACAGGAATATATAGAAAGCCTGCTTGCCGGTCAGCGCGCGGCAGTGCTGGTCGAAGATCCCCACGACGGTTCAGTGCTGGCGATGGTCTCCACGCCCAGCTATGACCCAAACCCGTTTGTGAAGGGCATCAGCCATCAGGATTACGGCAGGTTACTGCATGATAAAGATCTGCCGTTGATTAACCGCGTCACCCAGGGGCTGTACCCGCCCGCCTCTACGGTGAAACCTTATATCGCGATGTCTGCGCTATTAAACGGCGTTATCACGCCGCAAACCACCTTCTTCGGCGCGCCGACCTGGACGCTCCCCGGTACGCAACGCCATTACCGCGACTGGAAAAAAACCGGCCACGGTATGCTGGATGTCACCAAAGCGATTGAAGAATCCGCCGACACCTTTTTCTATCAGGTCGCCTGGATGATGGGGATCGATCGCATTAACACCATGCTCGGTCAATTTGGTTACGGCAAGCCCACCGGTATCGATCTGGATGAAGAGTATAACGGCCTGCTGCCCAGCCGCGAGTGGAAAGAGAGAGTACATAAAAAAGCCTGGTATCAGGGGGATACGATTTCAGTCGGTATCGGCCAGGGGTACTGGATTGCCACGCCGATCCAGATGGTGAAAGCGATGGTAGCGCTGATCAACAACGGGAAAGTGATCGCCCCTCACCTGCTTCAGAGTAAAGTGTCCGGCAAGGCCGTCATGCCCTGGCAGGCGCCTCAGACGGAAACGCAGATTGCCGATGCCGCCTCGCCTTATTGGGGGCTGGTGCGACAGGCGATGTTTGGTATGGCGAATGCGCCGAACGGCACCGGTTATAAATTCTTCCACACCGCACCCTACGGTATTGCGGCCAAAAGCGGCACTTCGCAAGTGTTCAGTCTGAAAGAAAACCAGACCTATAATGCGAAAATGATCCCCATCCGTCTGCGCGACCATGTGTTTTACACCGCTTTCGCGCCGTATAAAAACCCGAAAGTCGCGGTGGCGTTGATTCTGGAAAACGGCGGCAGCGACGGCGTGACCGCCGCGCCGGTGATGCGGCAAATCATGGATCACCTTTTTGCGCCGCAATAACAGCACATGCCGGATGGCGGCGTAACGCCTTATCCGGCCTACAAACTGCGTCGAACCGTAGGCCCGATAAGCGCAGCGCCATCGGGCGTCCCTCTCAAAAATACTTACGCAAATACTCTGTCAGACACAGTATCGCCATCGCCTGCCCGTACGGCATCGATGTCAGCGGAATGTCGCGATAGAAATCCAGATCGTGCCCCATTCCCGTGCCAAAGGACGTTTGCAGCAGCTCGCCTTCCGGCGAAATGTGTTTCACGATACCGCGAATCGCGTTTTCAGCCGTCTGCGCATATTCCGCCCCAACATAGCGTTTACGCACCGCTTTCAGAATGCCGTAGGCGAACCCCGCCGTTGCCGAGGCCTCCAGATAGGAATCAGGATCGTCCAGCAGGGTATGCCATAGCCCACTCTCATCCTGACAATTTGCCAGCGCGACGATCTGCGCGTTCAGAACCTGAATCAGATAGCGGCGAACCGCGTTCTTCTCCGGCAAATCGACCAGTTCCAGGAAATCTGGAATCACGATGGTAAGCCAACTGTTACCCCGCGCCCAGCGAGCCCTGGCAAAGTTATGATGACCATCATAGCTCCAGCCGTGAAACCACAGACCGGTCTCTTTATCCATCAGGTTCTGTACGTGCAGCAAGAACTGATAAATCGCCTCTTCCACATACTCCGGGCGGTTGAGCAGTTTGCCAATCTTCGCCAGCGGCATCACCGTCATCATCAGCGTGTCATCCCACATCTGCTGATGGTTTTCTTCCGCCAGCGTCATGTGCTGCATACCGCCATGATCGGTGCGCGGCATCTCATTCATCGCCCACTCCGCCCAGGACTCAAGCCAGGGCAGATACGCCGGGTTACGCGTCTCTTCATAGCGATACGCCAGCGTCAAAAACGGCGCCATCGTGTTAACGTTTTTGGTGGTCGCGCCTTCGGCGAAACGCTCGGCAAACCAGTTATCGATAATGTCGCGCATTTTCTCATCACCGGTCTGTTGATAATACTGATGCATACCGTACAGACCGACGCCATGCGTCCACTCCCATCCTGCCCAGCCTTTGGTATCAATCACCCGGCCATCGTCCAGGCGCAGCAGAAATTGTCCGCTCTCATCCCTGATATTGACCAGATTGTTCGTCACCGTCTGAATCAAGGCTTGCAGCGCTTCCCGGGAGATAAATCGCTCCGGCTGACGTAATAATGGGCTGTGTTTGACGGGCCAAACTTTCATATCCTTAACCTCTGTTCAATGTCGAATTCAGCGCAGCGCCCTGTTGAAGCGAAGGCGCCGCAGGTTTATTACGGTTCAGATAACCAATATTGTTGTTACCCCACAGTGATTCATACGGCATACCGGAGAGCATCTCGACGGTCGCACGCGCCTGCGGCGTGATGGCTTCCGGCATCACCCGGCCCGACTCACGCATTTTGGCGGTCTCTTTACGCAGGGTGCCGTGCGTTTGCAAATTCAGTTTGAAACGCAAAGAAACCAGGAAACCAAAGGCCAGCACGGACAGCGTGCCGCAGCTCAGAATCAGCAGAATGGTATGACTGACCGCTTCAGGCTGTATGCTCTGCCCTGAGACAAAACCAGACATCTGCATCACAATCCCGACCAGCATGACGGCCCCGGCCTGAGAGGCTTTACGGGTCAGCGTCATGATGCCCGCGAAGATCCCTTCCCGCCGTTGACCAGTAATCACCTCATCAACATCGGCAATATAGGTGTAGGTATTCCACGGCACATAGTTGATCCCGCCGCGACCAAGCCCCGCCAGCGCTGAGATCAGCAGCAGCAGCGAATAAACATCGCTTAAGCCCGCATAATAAAGAACGGCATAAGAGAGAGAACTCAGACCAAAGAGCACCACGACCATCCGGTATGACGGCGCGGGCCCGAAGCGAATGCACAGCGGGATCATGGCAATCACCGCAATGAACTGGAAGATAGCCATCGTACCGAGCAGATTCGACGCCAGTGAGGCTTCCTGCATCAGGACAAAAACAACATACCAGGTAAAGACGGCGTTAAAGACGTCCTGTGCGATATATCCCCCAAGATACATCCCCAGATGCTGGCGGAAAATCTTGATGCGCAGCGTCGAGCTCAGCTCAACAAACAAACGACTCATACTCTGGCTGAACGTCAGGCTTTTCTTCTCTTCTTCCGCGCGCAGCGCCGCCTCCGTCCACTCTTCGCGCGGGCGCTCCCAAGTAAAGAACCACACAAAAATCAGCATCAGCGCGCACAGCACCGAGAACACCAGGCTGGCATAGAAAAAAGAAACGGGGTTGTCTTTACCAAAGGCAGTCAGCAGGATACCCGGCAGGAACGAGGCCAGAATCGCAGACATCTGCGCCATTGAGATACGCGCCCCGGAGAACCGGGTCTTCTGTTTGAAGTCATCGGTCATTTCCGGCACCAGCGTCTCGTAAGGGACAAGAATCATGGTGTAGACAATGTCGAACAGCAGATAAGTCAGCAGGTAGTACCAGAATCCCATATCGCCAACCCACATGAGCGAGTAGCTAAAGACGCATGGAATACCAAGCAGAATAAAGAACTTACGACGGCCAAAACGTCTGCCGAACCAGGTCGAACCGAAGTTATCGGTCAGAAAGCCCATCAGCGGGCTGACGACCGCATCCAGAACCCTCGCGGCAGCGAATATGAATGTCGCCTCAATCGGCGTAAGGCCACAGAAGGTCGTGTAGAAATAGAGTAACCATGCGGCGGTTAATGCAGTGGTTCCTGCGCCCAGAAAATCGCCCGAACCATAGGCTAAATAATTCGCCAATCCAATTTTACGTGTTTTCATGCCGTTAACCCTGCAAATTGTTGGGAGCCCCCCGGCATATTGGCTTCGCCAAAGGGAGTTTTTACACGGCCACAGTAAAAGCTAACAGGAAGTGAAACCTTTTCATTTTTGCCACACCATCAGACGAGATGGCAAAAATACAAAGAGTCTGGCAACGCGCGTCACCGATTTATAAAACAGCGTTTCTATTGAATCAAAAGATGGGGTCAAAATTGTGAGGCAGCCAGCACGTTGTCTGCTGGCTGCTGTTGGCGCGGAGAGTTAACGATAGTTTACAATCACCTGATTACGCTGCACTTTTAATGCGGGAATCAGTCGCCCGCCGCCCGGCACCTCCCACACGAAGCGCAACGGTTCAGCGGCAGGCACATTCGCGAACCCGTGGGTGGTTCCGCTCTGTCCGTCCAGCTCCACGCAACGGGACTGTGAACACAAACGCGCCCGAAGCCCCGCCGGCGTCGGGCCATTCAGTTCATAGCGCCAGGCGACCAGCGTCATTAAGCCGGACACCGGCTGGCCTGACGACAATGGAGCAGACGACGCCGACACCCCACGATGGTTCAGGGTAATGCCGATACTGCTGGCCTGCCACGCCCCTTCTCCAGCGGCCTGTACCGCCAGCGGAAATAACAATAAACCGAGTAATTTACGCATTATTTCCCTCCAATTGTCGCCGTCATACGGATGTTGCGATTATCAGAAAGCTCCATGTTCGACAACACCACCAGTTGCGGCAAACTCCGGCGTAAAAAGCGCGACAGCAGCGGGCGTAGCGCGTGGTTCACCAGCAGAACCGGCGGCGCGCCCAGCATTTCCTGACGGGACAGCGCCTCCTGGGTTTGCGCCAGCAAGCGATCGGCCAGTCCCGGTTCGAGACCGCCACCGCCCTGTAACGCCTGCAACAGCAGGCGCTCCAGCGGAGTATCCAGACCAATCACCTGCACTTCGTCATTGCCCGGGAACCACTGCTGCGTAATCGCCCTGCCCAGCGCCACACGCACCACGGCGGTTAATTCATGCGGATCGCTCTGCAACGGCGCATGTTCCGCCAGCGTTTCCAGAATCGTGCGCATATCACGGATCGGCACTTTTTCATCCAGCAGGTTCTGCAACACTTTATGCAGGGTCGTGAGCGTTACAACGCCAGGCACCAAATCTTCCGTCAGCTTTGGCATCTCTTGTGATACGCGATCCAGCAGTTGCTGCGCTTCCTGACGACCAAACAACTCTGCGGCAAACTGACCAATCAAGTGGTTAAGATGCGTCGCCACGACGGTGCTGGCTTCCACCACGGTGAAGCCCTGAATCTGCGCCTGCTCTTTCAGCGCGCTTTCGATCCAGATGGCGTCCAGGCCAAAAGCGGGATCGACAGTCTGTTCGCCCGGCAGCGTTCCCGCCGCCGTGCCTGGGTTAATCGCCAGCCAGCGTCCCGGATAGGCGTCGCCGCTGCCAATTTCTACCCCTTTCATCAGAATGCGATAGCGCGCTGGCTGTAAGTCCATATTGTCGCGAATGTGTACCACTGGCGGCAGGAAGCCCATATCCTGGGCAAACTTTTTACGAATACTGCGGATTCGCCCGAGCAGTTCGCCGTCCTGCTGGAAATCCACCATCGGGATCAGGCGGTAGCCCACCTCCATGCCCAGCGAATCTTCAAGTTGTACATCGTTCCAGGTGGCTTCAACTACTGAATTATTTTCCGGCATCTTGACGGCCTGCGGCTCTGCCGGTGGTTTTTGTTCACGCCCGCGCAGCCACCAGGCAAGGCCCAATAGCGCCGCCGTAAACATCAGGAACACCAGGTTTGGCATCCCCGGCACCAGACCAAGCAGGCCGAGAACCGATGCGCTGAGCAGCATCACGCTCGGGTTGCTGAACAGTTGCCCCACCATCTGTTCGCCCACATCCTGGTCGGTGCTTACGCGGGTGACGATAACGCCCGCCGCCGTAGAGATCACCAGCGCCGGAATTTGCGCCACCAGGCCGTCGCCGATCGTCAGCAGGGTGTAACTTTCCGCCGCGTGCCCCATGTCCATCCCGTGTTGCAGAACCCCCACCAGCAGGCCGCCCACGATGTTAATGACCATGATTAAGATACCGGCGATGGCATCCCCGCGCACAAACTTACTCGCACCGTCCATTGACCCGTAGAAATCCGCTTCCTGCGTCACTTCAGCACGACGTTTTTTCGCTTCATCTTCGCCAATCAGACCAGCGTTCAGGTCGGCGTCGATCGCCATCTGTTTACCGGGCATCCCGTCCAGCACAAAACGCGCGCCCACTTCCGCGATACGCCCGGCGCCCTTGGTGATAACCATAAAGTTGATGATGACGAGAATGACGAACACCACGATACCGATCGCAAAGTTGCCGCCGACCAGGAAGTGACCAAACGCCTCGACCACTTTCCCCGCCGCCGCTGCGCCGGTATGCCCTTCCATCAGGATGATACGGGTTGACGCCACGTTCAGCGCCAGGCGCAACAGCGTGGTGAAAAGCAATATTGTCGGGAATGCGGCAAATTCCAGCGTGCGCTGGGTGAACATCGCCACCAACAGCACCATGATCGACAGCGCGATATTAAAGGTGAACAGCAGGTCGAGGATGAAGGCGGGCAGCGGCAGCACCATCATCGACAAAATCAGCAGGATGAGGATCGGCCCGGCAAGAATTTGCCATTGCGTGGATTTCAGGTTGCTGGGCAGGCGCAGCATCGCGACCAGATTAGCCATCAGTATTCTTCTCGTTCATAAAATCCAGTGCTTCAGGCACAGGAAGATTTTCAGGTTGTGGAGGACGTTGTCCACCGGCAAGACGCCAGCGTTTGAGCTGCCATACCCATGCCAGCACTTCTGCCACTGCGGCATAGAGCTGGCCGGGGATTTGCTGACCAATTTCAGCATGCCGATACAAGGCGCGCGCCAGCGGGGGCGCTTCTAAGGTCGGCACCCGATGTTCCGCGCCAATTTCGCGAATGCGCAGCGCCACCAGTCCCGCGCCTTTGGCGACCACTTTTGGCGCACTCATTTTGTTTTCGTCGTACTGCAACGCAACCGAGTAATGCGTCGGGTTAGTCACGATGACATCCGCTTTAGGCACATCTTCCATCATGCGCCGCTGCGCAGCCGCACGCTGCATCTGGCGAATTTTCCCTTTGATGTGCGGATCGCCTTCACTCTCTTTAAATTCATCGCGAATATCTTTACGCGACATCCGCAGTTTCTTCAGGTGGCTGAAGATCTGGAAGACGACGTCAAACGCCACCATAGGAATCACGCCCAGTACAACCAGAAGCGCGCACAGCCCGACTAAATCAAGCGCGTTGCCCATCGCCGTAACCGGAGATTCCGCCATCAGGCGCATCATCTCCGGCCAGTGATGCCAGAGATAAAATCCCGCCACGCTTCCCACCAGCGTCGATTTCAGGATTGCTTTCAGCAGTTCCGCGCCGGTCTGGGCGGAGAACATGCGTTTAATCCCCGATAGCGGATTCAGTTTTGAAAATTTGGGTTGCAGTGATTTACCGCTGAAAATCAGGCCGCCGAGCATGACCGGCGAGATCAGCGCGACCAGCACAACGCCGGTGATGAGCGGCAGCAACGCAATCATCGCCTCTTTAATCAGCAAAATAATCTGCCCGAGGATCAAATTGGGGTCGTTCACCATGCTGTGATCGAAACGCAGCCCAGCCGACAACATCCCCGCCAGGCGACGCGCCAGCGATTCACCGCCGATCCAGATAATGCAAACGCCCACCAGCAAAATCAGCAGTGAGGTCAACTCCTTCGATCGGGGGACTTGCCCTTCCTCCCGCGCTTTTTCAAGTCGGTGGGGTGTGGGGGCTTCTGTTTTGTCGTCGTCGCTCTCTTCTGCCACTGCATACGCCTGCTGCCATTACGTTGCATCGATCATGCCAGAACACGCCGCAGTCAATAGGCGGAATAGCCCCCATAACGCCCTCTTTTTGTCTTGTTTGTCAGCAAGCGGATTTTCTCTGCCGGTCAGGCGTCTTATTTTCGGAATAAGGGAAGTGGGTTCACATTTCATTGACATAAAATACAATGAACATTTATATAAACCTGTATTACGGAGGTTAATTTCGCCTTCTGACATCAAGATTAAAAAGCCTTTAAAATATATTAACTGGTTTTCATTTCTTCAATTTATCTTTTCACCAGAGAAAAAATACTTTATTACAATATTTATGCACAGAAAGCAGGCGACACTGACGGTATAATAGCCCTCATTGATTCACAGAATATATTTTAAATTCACACATATAGATATAATTTAATATTGACCCCGTTTTCTATTTGCAATAAATTCATCCCATCTGAAACTGAACAATTTCATATCATGGATATCACCGTTAAGGAACTACAGTTATGAACGCAAGAGGACATATTATATCAGGCGCACTGCTGGCACTGGCGTCAACGGGAATCTTCGCCGCCGAAATGGATGCCGGTACGATTCACTTTACAGGACAAATTATCGAACCCAGTTGTGAGATTCAGGGTGATGATGGAACGAACAGCATCGTGCCATTAGGTACTTACCCCACCTCGCTTTTTTCCACTCCAGGAACAGAATCAACGCTTGCCCCCTTTTCCATTGTATTAGTGGATTGCCCACTTAAAAGCGATGGTCTGCCCGCCATTCAGTTAACGTTTAACGGGACAACCGCCCTGACAGGTTCTTCGACATTACTGGATGTCAGTAAAATCACTACCGCCGGAGATACGGCAGCAACAGGGGTCGGTATTGCCGTTAGCCCGGAAAATAAAGACACGCAACTCATTACAATGGATGGTGGAGAAGGACAGGTGTTTATCGAATTACCCACTCTGACGGGCGACTCTGTTCAGGCGAATTTCAATGCCCGTTATAAATCATTCGCGCAAACCGTCACTGCGGGCCCGGCCGATGCGGACATGACCGTAAATATACTTTATCGTTAATAACCTGACTTTACTCATTGATAAAATCCATAGCATCTTCTGGCATTAACAGATTTATTTCAGGAAGGCGAATCTGATAATAGTCCGAAAATGGACCCGGACTATTATCTCCCCCGCTTTTATATGTCCACTTAATATAAGTTAAGGTTATGCGTACTGTATCTCAGGTTTTATTATGCCTCCCTGTAATATTAACATCATTTAGCCATGCCGCTGGAATTCAGGTTGGCCGCACGCGCATTATTTATGACGCAGGGAAAAAAGAGGTCGCCCTTCCGCTGGTCAATAAAGAGAAGGAACTGCCGTGGCTGATCCAGTCATGGTCTGATACCGGCGACGGTAAAACGCGTGGGCCTTTTATTGTCACGCCGCCACTGTTCCGTCTTGACCCGCAGAAAGAACAAAGCCTGCGTATTGCCTGGAATGGAACCGCGCTTCCCACAGACCGGGAATCCCTGTTCTACATGAATGTGCGCACAATTCCCGGCACGGCCAAAGAAGACGATGATAAAAACGTGTTGCGTCTGATTTACAAAACGCGTCTGAAATTGTTCTGGCGCCCGAAGGGCTTGCAAGGTACGCCCACCGAGACCTGCAAGAACCTGCATTTTGTTCGTCACGGCGAAATGTTAACGGTGGTCAATGAAGGCGCGTTTCACAGCATCTTTGACAGTCTGCTGCTCGGCAACACCAGACTTGAGAAAGCCGATATGGTCACTCCCAGGTCCAGCGTGCAAATCCCGGTGCCGAAAAGCGCCTCGGGAAACACCGTTAGCTGGCGTTGCATTACGGATTACGGCAACGCCTCTGACAAATATACTGTCACTCTGGCTCGGGATTAAACCACCTTATGGCTTTTGGCCCACCTCTTTTACGTCAGCGTCTCACCCCACTGGTGCGTTGCCTTGGCGGTATGTTGCTGGTCTCTTCCTGTGTCGCGAACGCGCGCGAGTATCGCTTTTCGCCTTCTGCGCTGGAGGGGAATATGCTGACGCAGCAGGATATCGATCTTTCCTTATTTTCTAAATCCAGTGCGCAATTGCCCGGCGTCTACGCTTCCCGGGTCATGATTAACGATGTGCGCCTGGATGATGCGGATATCACCTACCTCGGCACGCCTGGCGGCGAACTGACGCCGCAGCTCACGCCGGATATGCTAAGAAAATGGGGCGTGGCGGTCGATAAATATCCTGAATTAGCCGCACTCAATGCGGCGAAGCCACTGCCTGAACCGTTGAGCGCGTATATCCCGCAGGCGCTGGCAACGCTTGATTTCTCCGTTATGACGCTGCGCCTTAGCATCCCGCAGGCCGCCATTGCCGGCACGGGTAAAGGCTATATTGATCCGTCACGCTGGGATGACGGCGTCCCCGTCGCCTTTGTCGACTACGCCTTTTCCGGTTCACAAAACCAGGACGACACGCAAAACAACACCACTAACCAGTACCTGAATATGCGCAGCGGCGCCAATATCGGCGGCTGGCGGCTGCGCAATTACGCCACCTGGAGCGACACTGACGGCAGCCATCACTGGGAGACCATCAACACCTATTTGCAGCACGATATTGACGCCCTGAAAGCGCAGTTTACCGGGGGAGAAAGCAACACCCGGGGCGACGTTTTTGACAGTCTGCAATACCGTGGCGTCAATATCGCCTCTGATGAAGAGATGCTGCCTTACAGCCAGCGCGGCTACGCGCCGGTGATTCGCGGCATCGCCAGCTCCAACGCCGAAGTGTCGGTACGTCAGAACGGTTATCTCATCTATCAGCAAAATGTCGCGCCCGGCGCATTTGAAATTAACGACCTTTATTCCACGACCAACAGCGGCGATCTGGAAGTCACGGTAAAAGAGGCCGATGGCACAGAGCGCCACTTTACCCAGCCTTATTCCAGCGTCGCCGTGATGCAGCGTCCTGGGCATATGAAATATGAAGTTACTGCGGGTCGCTATCGCGCAGACAGCGGGAGCGAACAAAATGAACCGGACTTCGTGCAGGGTAGCCTCATTTATGGCCTGAACAATAGCGTCACGCTGTTCGGCGGCGTGACCGCCGCGCAGGATTATCAGGCGATGAACAGCGGGGCTGGCCTCTCCCTTGGCATCGTCGGGTCGCTTTCCGCCGATGTGACGCTGGCGAAAACCCGGCTTGATGATGACACTCAGCACACCGGCCAGTCTTATCGCCTGCTCTACTCCGGGAAAATTGACACCACGGAGACGAACTTTACGCTGGCCAGCTATCGCTACTCTACCCGTGGTTATTACAGTTTCGCCGACGCGAATCAAAAGTACGACGATCATGAAGATGATCTGCTGTTTCGCTTTAACAAACGCAACCGGATTCAGGCCAGCATAAGCCAGAACGTGTCCGGCGCCAGCCTTTACCTGAACGGTTATCAGCAGGATTACTGGGGCACCGCCTACAAAGAGCGCAGTATTTCGGCGGGCCTGAATACCACGATTAAAAATATCAGCGTCCACCTCGCTTATACCTACAGCAAAAGCAACGGCGAAGAGAGCGACCAGATGATCGCCTTCGGCTTCAGCGTGCCGTTAAGTCAGTGGCTACCGGGGGCCTGGAGCAGCTACAACATCAGCAATAACAAGCATGGCTACACCCAGCAAAATATCGGGTTAAACGGTACGCTGCTGGACGATGAACGCCTGAATTACGCCTTCCAGCAGAGCCATTCCAACCATGACGGCGCAGACACCAGCAGCGTATACGGTAGCTATCGCTCACAATATGCCAACCTCAATGCGGGTTACTACACCTCCTCTGACGATACGCAGCGCTTGAGTTACGGCGTCAGCGGTGCGATTGTCGCCCATCCACACGGCGTCACGCTGGCTCAGCCTTTAGGCAGTCAGTTTGCTATCGTCAACGCCAACGGCGCATCGGGCGTACGCTTCCAAAACCAGCGCGGCATTCAGACTGACTGGCAAGGCAACGCCATCATCCCGTCATTAAGCCCCTATCAGGAAAACCGGATTCGCGTCGACACCAGCAGCCTGCCGGAGGACGTTGATACCAGTGAAACCGCCGTGACGGTGATTCCTTCGCGCAATGCCGCCGTTTCCGCCGCTTTTGATGCGCATGTCGGTTATCGCACGCTCATAAAATTAACCCGCCCGAATGGCATGACGGTGCCTTTTGGCGCGATGGCGACGGTCGACGCCCTCGCCATCAGCGGCATCGTGGATGATACGGGCACGCTCTACCTGGCCGGGGTCGCCGACGACGTTCAGTTAAGCGTCAAATGGGGAAATTCACAGGATCAACAATGCACAGCCCACATCACGCTGAATAGCGAACACCACGCGGTCAGCCCGACCGGCATCCATTACCTCAGCGCGACTTGTCAGCAGGAACCGCAAAATGTTAAGTAAAATGGGAAAATACGCACGTCTTTCATTGTCCGCAGCAGGTCTTTGCCTGATGGCGTCCGCAACAGCCCAGGCCGCAACCATTCTGCGTGACTGCTTTACCGCGCCACAGTATTACAGCGTCACGTTCAGCAACGAAATCAACGCAAACGACAACACGGCCAACAATATTGTTAAATTTGATGAGCATATTGTCGGGAACGGCGTTGAAATGGAGGCAAACTGCACATGCCCTGGCAATCTGTTTGAATCAACGGCAATAATGGAATTGACGCTGGCCGGAAGCCCGCTTAATGCCGGTATCGCCGGGTACGGTTATCTGACTGAAAACATAGATATTGATGTTGCAGGTTATAGCGATGCCGTTAATTCTCTGGACGGTACCGGCCTGATTCAGATCAGCATTAACCAGTATCCGACGCCGGTGTCGTCGATGGGGAAAGTGATCGAGTCAATGAAACCCACCGAAGGTTCCGCCAGCGTCTGTAGCGACAGCACCCATCCTGGCGCGCCCGCCCCCGCGAAGCGAACGTTCAGATGGAATGTTATCGCCGCCACGTTTTATATCAAAAAGCCCATTCTCGGTATCGAAGTCATTCCCCCAACGATACTCGTGCAAAACTACGCCTGTCTCTATTTTGACTCAGGAAGCTGCGACGCTGGCAGCGCACAGCACGTATCAAATATCTGGCTGAGTGGCTCACTCTCTGCCCCGCTGAGCTGTACGATTAATGCCGGAAGCACCATTGAGGTTGATCTGGGGAAAATTGTGAGTAAACAGTTTGTCACCAGGGGTCAGCCTCCCGAAGGCTACGCCCTGAAAAACGTTGATATCTCTTACCACTGCGACGGCAACGCCGTGGGAAATACCGACAGAATCAAGCTAACGCTCAGCGCCGACCAGGGGGTTGTAGACAGCAGCGATCCCCTGATAGCCAAAATGCTCGGCAGAGACGACCTGGGAGTGAGAATCTTTAGTGAGGACAACCAAAATGTTGCGCTGGACGGCACCTTTGAATTTCCGGTGACGATGGATGAGCAAGGTAACGGCGCGGTACACATCAAAGCCGCACCGGTGAGCACGACCAGCGCAACGCCAGCGCCCGGCGAATTTGAGGGCAATGTGACGGTAAAAATGGATCTGCGCTAAACGCTCCTCAGGTTGTCGGCACAACCTGAGGATACCTTACCGCATCAGAACCCGAGGCTATCCAGCAGGTCATCCACCTGATCCTGGCTGGCGACAACGCCGGCTTTGGTGGTGTCGACCTGTGGGCCATTGAGCAGACTTTCATTCTCGCGTTTCGGACGTGAATTTTGCTCAGGGATGTTTTCCAGCAATACCATCAGCAGCTGACGCTCAATCTCCTGGATCACATCCATCATGCGCTTGATAACCTGACCGGTGAGATCCTGGAAATCTTGCGCCATCATGATGTCCAGCAGTTGCGCATTGGTGAAGCTGGTATGCCCCGGCACATCACCGAGGAATTTACGCGTATCCGTAACCAGTTCGCGGGCGTCGGCGAGTTCAATCGGGTTTTCGAACCACTCATCCCAGCGTTTGGTCAGCGCTTTTGCGCCCTTCTCCATTTCATCCTGGTGTGGCTGAGAGGCTTCAACGCTGTTCAGCGCACGTTCCGCCGCCTGCGCCGTCATCTGTACAACATAGTCCAGACGATCGCGCGCGTCAGGAATCGCTTCCGCCGCTTCTGCTATCGCCTGATCCAGCCCCAGTTCACGCAGGCTGTCACGCAGCATTCGGGTCAGACTGCCGATGCGCGCAATGATGTCCCCTGCTGAATGCTCATCAACAGGTTTAATTTGTGGTTGCATCATACTCAGACCCTCACATGCCCAGTTTCTCAAAGATTTTGTTGAGTTTCTCTTCCAGCGTCGCCGCAGTGAACGGTTTCACCACATAGCCGCTGGCACCCGCCTGCGCAGCCGCGATAATGTTCTCTTTCTTCGCTTCTGCGGTCACCATCAGCACCGGCAATGACGCCATTGCGCCATCAGCGCGAATCGTTTTCAGCAGTTCCAGACCGTCCATGTTGGGCATGTTCCAGTCAGAAATTACGAAGTCAAAGCCGCTTGCCTGCAATTTGTTCAGTGCGTCAACGCCATCTTCGGCCTCTTCGACGTTATTGAAACCCAGCTCTTTTAGCAGGTTGCGCACGATGCGACGCATGGTGGAAAAGTCATCCACAACCAGAAATCTGAGCTCTTTGTCCGCCATAAAAAAATACTCCTCGTTAAATACGTATTGCCTGTCCGGCACTGATTTTCGCCAGCATCTGCTGGCTTACCTGGCTAAGATCGACCACTTCGCTCACGCCACCCATATTGATGGCCTCGCGCGGCATGCCGAACACCACACAACTTGCTTCATTTTGCGCGATAGTCCAGGCGCCAGCCTGGTGCATCGCTAACATTCCGGCCGCGCCATCGTTGCCCATACCGGTAAGGATGACCCCTACCGCATTGCGCCCCGCATGTTTTGCGACCGAATGAAACAGCACATCCACTGACGGGCGATGGCGGTTAACCGGCGGCCCGTCATGAATTTTGATTTGATAGTTCGCCCCGCTGCGCGTCAGCTCCATATGCTTGTCGCCGGGGGCGATGTAGGCATGGCCTGGCAGCACGCGTTCGCCGTCTTCCGCCTCTTTCACGCTAATCTGGCAGAGCTTATTTAACCGCTCGGCAAACGAACGGGTAAAACCGGGCGGCATATGCTGGGTGATGATCACCGCCGGACTGGAAAGCGGCAGCGGTTGCAGCACATGACGTATGGCTTCGGTTCCCCCCGTAGAGGCGCCAATCGCGATCAGTTTTTCAGAACTGAGCAGCGGCCCCGCTTTTAGCGTCACAGGCGCAGCCATCGGCTTATGCGCCGCCAGGCGAGCGCGTGACGCGGTGCGGACTTTCTCTGCGATCATCTCGCTGTACGCCAGCATCCCTTCGCGAATGCCCAACTGGGGCTTGGTGACAAAATCAATCGCCCCCAGTTCCAGCGCGCGCAGCGTCACCTCTGAGCCTTTTCCGGTCAGAGAGGAGACCATAACCACCGGCATCGGACGCAGGCGCATCAGTTTCTCAAGGAAATCGAGACCGTCCATGCGCGGCATTTCCACATCCAGCGTCAGCACATCGGGGTTATATTTTTTGATTAAATCCCTGGCAACCAGCGGATCGGGCGCCGTCGCCACCATTTCCATATCGCTATGGCTGTTAATAATTTCGGTCATGATTTGGCGCATCAGCGCTGAATCGTCAACCGACAACACCCTGATTTTACTCATGCTTTGTCCTTACTTAGCGCATACACCGTCTGTCCGCGCAGGCTAAAGTCGCGCACGAGGTTGCTAAAGTTTTCTGAGTGACCCGCAAACAGCAGTCCGTCAGGCTTAAGGAGTGGAACAAAACGACGCAGAATGTCCTGCTGCGTTGTTTTATCAAAATAGATCATGACGTTACGGCAAAATATCGCGTCGAATGGCCCGGGAACGTTGTACTGTTTATCCAGCAGGTTGAGGGTGGAAAACTCAACGTAATTAGCCAGTTCCTGTCGCACGCGCACCAGCCCTTCATGCGGGCCTGTACCGCGCATGAAATAACGCTGCAACTGTTGTGGCGACAGCGTTTTCAACTCGTCCTGACGGTAAATCCCGCTTCTCGCCTTTTCCAGCACTTCGGTGTCGATATCGCTGGCGAAAACTTTCCAGCGCCCCGGCGCCATCCCTAAGGCATCCGCCAGCGTAATGGCGATGCTGTAGGGTTCCTCTCCGGTAGAGGCCGCCGCGCTCCACACACGGTATTCCCCGTTGCGGCGACGCGCGTGATCCGCCAGTACCGGGAAGTGATGCGCTTCACGGAAGAAGGCCGTCAGGTTAGTGGTCAATGAGTTAATAAAAGCCTGCCACTCAGCGCTGTTCTGGTTGGCTTCCAGCATGCTGAGGTAACGGCCGAAATCATCCAGCCCCAGCGTTCTCAGGCGACGGACCAGGCGGTTGTAAACCATATCCCGCTTGTGGTCCGCCAGCACGATTCCCGCGCGCTGGTAGATTAATTGACATATCCGACGAAAATGCGCGTCAGACAGCGCGAGGCGCTGTGTCATCTGTAACAATAATGACGTTTGCCCGGTGGGCAGCGATGATGTCATAGCGCCTTCTCAATCACATTCAGGATACAACGGGTACCGCTTGCGGCGGCGCCGACTCTTGTTGTGTTACGACTTGCTCTTCAAGCTTAAATACCGCGACACGGGCAGAGAGATGGTCTGCCTGGTTCGCTAACTGATCGGTGGCGGCGGCGGCTTCTTCGACAAGCGCGGCGTTTTGTTGCGTCACCTGATCCATCTGGCTGACGGCTTGCGCCACCTGCTCAATTCCTCTGCGCTGTTCATCGGAGGCCGAGGCGATTTCGCCCATGATGTCGTTCACCTGGGTTACCGAGCTGACGATCTCCGTCATGGTATTCGCGGCGGTGTCCACCAGTTGCGATCCCTGATGCACACGGTTTACGGACTCCTCAATCAACCCTTTAATCTCTTTGGCCGCCTGTGCGCTGCGGCTCGCCAGGTTACGCACTTCACCTGCGACAACGGCAAAACCGCGCCCCTGCTCACCGGCCCGCGCCGCTTCGACCGCCGCATTCAGCGCCAGAATATTGGTCTGAAACGCAATGCTGTCGATAACCCCGATGATGTCGCCAATTTTCTGCGAACTGGCGGCAATATCCTGCATTGTGCTGGCCATACGCGAAGCCTGGTCGCCGCCTTTTTTCGCGGTATCCGCCGCGCTTTTCGCCAGACCGGAGGCCTGACGGGCGTTATCGGCGTTCTGCCCGACCGTTGCCGTTAGCTGCTCCATACTGGCTGCGGTTTGCGCCAGCGACGCCGCCTGCTGTTCGGTACGCGACGACAGATCGTTATTGCCCATCGCGATTTCCGAAATGCCGGTATGCATCGCTAAACTGCCCTGCCGCACGTCGCTGACCGTTTCGCGCAGCGCCTGCTGCATGGCCTTCAGGCTGGCGAAAATAGCGGAAATCTCGTTGCGCCCATACACGGCGATCGGCCGCGCCAGGTTTCCGTCCGCAATGCTGTCAAAATGGCTGCCGATAATCGCCAACGGCTGAACAATCATTTTGCGTGACCAGAACAGCGCCCCGGTGGTTAACAACGCGGCGACGATCACCATCGTGATAAAAATGATCGCCGAGCGGTGATAATTGTCTTTTCCCTGTTCGCTGGCCGTCTCCAGAACATGGTTGATATTCTGCTGCCAGGTAGTGACGTTGGCGTCAAAGGCGTCCTGCGATGCCTGTACCGGCGCGGTCAGAAAATCCGACAGCTGGTTGCTTTCAAGCCAGGTGGCCTGATGCTCCAGATCGCTATACCACTGCGTATAACTCTTTTCCGTGGCGGCCTGTAACGCTTTCCCCTCTTCCGTACTCGCCTCTGTCACCATAAAACCTTTAAACACAACGCCGGACTGCGCCAGGCTTTCCCGGGCGGTGGTCATCAGCTGTTTGATATCCTCGGGCGGATAGCTCAGCGCGGTTAACGTTCCGGCTTTATTCAGCGCGGTACTGGCCTGTAATAAAACGGCGCGTGTTTGCGCCAATGCTGCGCGTTGCTGATTACTCTGCTCGACCTGGTTCAGACTCTGAAACCCATCGCGAAATGCCCAAAAGGACAAGCCATTACTGCCAATCTGCAAAACACCGCAGAGGATCAAGATTAAAAACAGCGTGGTCGAGATTCGAATACGATTAAACATCAACGCTCCCATTAGGCGGCAAAGGCCACGATTAAAAGACGATCAAAATGTTTCCCAGTGAGTATCTTGTTCAGTTGCAAGCTGGCGCGGTTGCGCTGTACGCGACGCCGCTGTGGTTGTATTCAGGTCTGTTTTTACGGTTAATGGACGAGATGCCAGACGAAACGCGGATACCGCCATCGTTAAACGGCTGGCCTGCTCTTCCAGCGCGGCCGCTGCGGCCGCCGACTCCTGCACCAGCGAGGCGTTCTGCTGCGTGACGCGATCCATCTCAGAGACGGCCAGCGCCACCTGATCGATCCCGCGGCTTTGCTCATCGGAAGCCGACGCGATTTCACCCATGATGTCCGTCACGCGGGTCACGGCGTTGACAATGTCTCTCATCGTTTCACCGGCGCTTTCCACCAGCACGGAGCCGGTATCCACCCGCGAAACGGAATCTTCAATGAGCGCTTTGATCTCTTTCGCCGCCTGCGCGCTGCGGCTTGCCAGGTTACGCACTTCCCCTGCCACCACCGCAAACCCGCGCCCTTGCTCCCCGGCGCGCGCGGCTTCAACCGCAGCGTTCAGCGCCAGAATATTGGTCTGGAATGCAATGCCGTCGATAACGCTGATGATGTCGGCGATTTTCTTCGAGCTGTCGGCAATTTCATGCATGGTGTTGACCACGCCATCCACCACTTTCCCGCCGTGTTGTGCGGTGTCGGAGGCGCTTTGTGCCAGGTGCGACGCCTGACGGGCATTGTCGGCGTTCTGTTTCACCGTCGCGGTGAGCTGTTCCATGCTGGCAGCCGTCTCTTCCAGCGCCGACGCCTGCTGCTCGGTGCGGGAGGAGAGATCGGTGTTGCCCGCAGCAATTTCGCTGGTGCCGGAATAGATGGCGTCAGACCCTTCACGTACCTGAGTCACCGTCTCAATCAGCGAACGCTGCATATGATCAACGGTTCCCGCCAGTTCACCGATCTCATTGCGCCCGGAGACGGTCAGCGTATTGGTCAGGTTGCCGCTGGCGATGTCACGAATATGGGCAATCACTCGCGCCAGCGGATTCAGCAAGGTATGACGAATGCCGTACCACACCACAACCAGAATCAGCACCAGGACAATGGCCAGAATACCCAATTGCCACTGGGCAAAATGGTAGTCACGCGCGCTCTCATCAAACGCCTTGCTGTACAGTTTTTCGCTCACGCCAGCGTATTTGCCCAGCGCTTCGCCAAGTGCGTTCTGCATCCCCTGGGTTGGCTGCGCGAAGTAGGCATCCATGTTGCCGTTTTCGAGGAACTGAACCAGTTCCGCCAGCGCCGCATGGTATTGCTGGTATTTTTCATCCACATTGCCGCTGGCTTCCGCCATCTCCGGCAGCGGATTGATATTTTTGAAGTTGGCATAATGCGTTGCCGCCTGCTCCAGCGTGCTTTTGGCGTTTTTTAGCAGGTCGTTTTTCGCGCTGCTCTGCTGATTAGAGGCATCCATCATCATGCGGGCCGAAGAACGGCTCAGGTTAATACGCGTTTGCAGCATGAGATCCCATGTCGAGGTCAGTTCGCTCTGCTGCTGGCGTAAATCATTTGAAATAACAAAACTCTGCTGGTTCTGCTGTAATGACGAAAACAACAGACCACCGGAAACAAGCTGTAGCAGTGCGAAAACCCCCAGCACCATCATCAGCATTGTGACAACGCGGATACGGTTAAACATAAGGCACCTTCCTGAAAACGAGTTATCAACGTTATCGGCACCAGAGAAGAGAACTTTACATTTGCGAAAAGGAAATAGAAGCAGGAAGCGCCGATCGGCGGATCGCGGCTGGCGGTTTTGGGGCGGCAACCAGACATTGACAGAAAAACATCATTATTATCATTATATTAACATTCATCACCTTCCTGGACAGTTTGCATTTTGCCGACAAAAACGATGCTTATGTGACTCCGATCACATAAGCACAGCCGTCAGAACACAACAAAATGAATAAATAATAAAAAATAGTTGTATCCCCCTGCGCTTTAATTCAATTTATATGATGAATATTTCAGTGCGACTCAATAAATAAAACAAAAGCGTTACTGACAACAACATGTTAAATCCAGCCAGAGGGCTTTTCAGTGGCAAGTGCAAACAAACTCACGTTATTTATCGTGATCTTCATGCTGGCAGGCATCCTGTCAGGCGCGGTGATTCACTCTTACGCGTCACAGGAGGCGATCGCCGCCTGGTCCGATAACATCACGCTCCTCACCGATATTTTCTTACGGCTCATTAAAATGGTGATTGCCCCGCTGGTCTTCAGCACGCTGACCGTGGGCATCATGCGTCTGGGCGAAACCGCCACTATCGGCCGCGTTGGCGGTAAAGCGATGGTCTGGTTTATCAGTTCTTCCGTGTTGTCCATTCTGGTGGGGCTGTTTATCGTGACGATTGAGCATCCGGGCAGCGGTCTGAATCTGGCAATTCCGGCAGAATCGGTCGACACCGGGCTTGCGGTGGGCGGTATGAGCTTAAAAGGATTCCTGTCGCACACCATTCCGACCAGCATTGCCGGGGCGATGGCCAATAATGAAATTTTGCAGATCGTCGTGTTTTCCATGTTCTTCGGTATTGGCGGCGCGTCGCTTGGCGAGAAATTCAACGCGCCGCTGGTCGCCGCCCTGGATGTGGTTTCACATATTATGCTGAAGGTAACCGGCTACGTGATGTACGTTGCGCCACTGGCCATTTTTGCCGCGATCTCCTCGGTGATCGCCACCCAGGGGCTGGGGATTCTGCTTAACTACGCGTCGTTTATCGGCGGCTACTATGTGGCGATTCTGCTGACCTGCCTGGTGCTGTTGGCCGTGGGCTATATGGTGCTGAAAAAAGAGGTGTTCCGTTTAGTCAGCATGTTGAAAGATCCGGTGCTGGTCGCCTTTACTACCAGCAGCTCTGAAGCCGCTTACCCGAAAACGCTGGAACAACTGACGAAGTTTGGCTGCTCACGCAACATCGTGTCGTTTGTGCTGCCTATTGGTTACTCTTTTAACCTCGTCGGCTCAATGGTGTACTGCTCTTTCGCGTCGATGTTTATCGCGCAGGCTTATAATATTCATCTCTCTTTTGCGGAAATTACGGTGCTGATGCTGACGCTGATGCTGGCGTCAAAAGGAATTGCAGGCGTGCCGCGTTCTGCGCTGGTGGTGCTGGCCGCCACGATTCCGAGCTTCAATATTCCGGTGGCGGGCATTTTGTTGCTGATGGGGATTGACCATTTTCTTGATATGGGACGTTCCGCCATTAACGTGTTAGGAAACGGGATTGCCACCGCGATGCTGGCGCAGAATGAAGGTTTGCTGGAAGAGGACGCGGAAGAACGCGTTCCGCAGCAGTTAGTGGGGTAATTTATTTGCCGGATGGCGGTGTAAACACCTTATCCGGCCTACATACGGCGATGTGTCATGTGTAGGCCGGATAAGCGAAGTGCCATCCGGCACGGGCAGTCAACGGTTATGCAACGTGGGAAGCGGCGATATCAAGCAGCGCCATCTCATCGCTGTTCAGCAGTTTCTCAATGTTCACCAGGATCAACATACGTTCGCCAAGCGCGCCCAGACCGGTCAGATATTCCGTAGACAGGGTAACGGCAAACTCCGGCGCCGGGCGAATTTGCTCCGCCGTCAGCGACAGCACGTCAGACACGCCGTCCACCACAATCCCTACCACGCGTTGTCCCAGATTCAACACGATGACCACCGTGTTATCGTTATACTCAACGTCGCCCTGGCAGAACTTCACGCGCAGATCGACAATCGGCACAATCACGCCGCGCAGGTTCGTCACCCCTTTAATAAAAGAAGGCGTGTTGGCGATGCGCGTGACCTGATCGTAGCCACGGATCTCCTGCACTTTCAGGATGTCGATACCGTACTCTTCATCTCCCAGTGTAAATACCAGGAATTCCTGACCTGACGGCTCGCCGGCCAGTTTGGTTACATTACTCATACCGGTCATATAATTACCTTTCTCACTCAATCAGGCGGCTGTGATCGCCATACGTTGTTCACGGTTTAAACCCTGCAATGCGGAGACATCAACGATCAGCGCCACGCTGCCGTCGCCCAGAATCGTCGCCGCAGAAATGCCAGGCACCTTGCGATAGTTGCTTTCCAGGTTTTTCACTACCACCTGGTGCTGTCCAATAAGCTGATCAACCAGCAGTGCGTAACGGCGACCGCCGCTTTGCAGGATCACCACAATGCCCTGCGTGGCTTCAGTTTTGGCGCCAACGACATCAAAGACTTTCCACAGTTCCACCAGCGGCAGATACTCGCCGCGCACTTCCAGTACGCGCTCGCCTCCGGCCAGCGGGTGCAGATCGTCTTCACGCGGTTGCAGCGATTCCATTACCGCATTCAGCGGCAGAATGAACACTTCGCCCGCCACGCGGACGGACATCCCGTCCAGAATAGCCAGCGTCAGCGGCAGCAGAATGCGAATGGTGGTGCCCGTCCCCTGCTTCGACTGGATTTCAACGTGGCCGCCCATCTCCTGGATGTTACGTTTCACCACGTCCATGCCCACGCCGCGACCGGAAACATCCGTCACCTGCTCGGCGGTGGAGAAGCCCGGCGCAAAAATCAACATGCCCACTTCTTCATCGGTCATGTTTTCGTTGACCGCCATCCCCTGAGAGACAGCTTTCGCCAGAATGCGCTCGCGGTTCAGCCCCGCACCGTCATCGGTCACTTCAATGCAGATATTGCCGCCCTGGTGTTCAGCGGAGAGGATCAGATTACCGATCGCATTCTTCCCGGCTTCAAGGCGTGTTTCCGGCATCTCGATACCGTGATCGAGGCTGTTGCGCACCAGGTGGGTTAATGGATCGATAATGCGTTCAATCAGACTTTTATCCAGTTCCGTCGAGCTGCCGACGAGGGTCAGTTCAACCTGTTTGCCCAGTTTCCCCGCCAGGTCGCGCACCAGACGCGGGAAACGGCTGAAGACGTACTCCATCGGCATCATACGAATCGACATCACCGACTCTTGCAGATCGCGGGCGTTACGTTGTAACTGACCCATGCTGGTGATGAGATCGCCATGATTAACCGGGTCCAGTTCATTAGAACGCTGGGCCAGCATTGACTGAGTAATCACCAGTTCGCCGACCAGGTTGATCAACTGGTCTACTTTCTCAACCGCCACGCGAATACTGGTTGACTCTCGCTCACGGGCCGGCTTTTCACGCTCGGCGCGCCCGGACTGCGGTTCGCTGGCGGCGGTTTTGGCAACAGGAACCACTCCGGTCGGTTGCGGCGTAGTTGCCACAGCAACCGGCTCTTCGACCTGCGCGACCGGGGCTGAGGAGACCGTCTCAAAGGCTATCTGATCGGCTTCAATCACAAAGCAGAGCACCGCAATGATGTCATCTTCCGCAATCGTGCCGTCGAGGGTCGCGGACAGCGAATCCTCGCCTTTCACCACATCCGTTAAGGTGGCCAGGTTGCCCAACTCTTCTTCAAGCAGATCGACTTCATTGGCTTTCAGGCGCGAAAGAACCACGCGCAGTTTGCTCTCTTCCGCGCTGTTTTCCTGTGCGACTGCCTCTTCCTGTATCGCCGTACCGTCGACGACGCTCAGTTTGGCAGCGTTAACCACCGCCGGAGCGGTTTCCCCTTTCGCCTCGAGCGCTAACTGACGTAACGCGTTGCAGATATATTCGAAGCTTGCGGCATCCGGCTCTTCCGAGCTTTTATAGGCGTCGAGCTGTTCCTGCATAATATCTTTCGTTTCCAAAAACAGGTTGATAATGTCGGTATTGAGCTGCATCTCACCGCGCCGGGCTTCATCCAGCAGGTTTTCCATCAAGTGGGTTGTTTCCTGCAAAACGGTAAAGCCGAAAGTACCTGCGCCGCCTTTAATGGAGTGCGCCGCACGAAAAATGGCATTCAGTTGCTCAGAGTCCGGGGCTTCAGGCGCCAAATCAAGCAGGTGCTGCTCCATGTCAGCCAACAGCTCGTCAGCTTCATCAAAAAATGTCTGATAAAAATCGCTAATATCCATGCTCACGCTATCACCTCGGATTGGCTGGTGGCGATGTGGGAACGCTTACCGGCGGGAGTGCCGCTGGCTGTTGTAAGACACTTACCGGCTCATTCTGGCTTTCAGCGTTTTCATGCAAAATGGCCTCTTCTGCCTGCTTGTTCAACACCAGCAGACTTATACGGCGGTTGATGGCGTCATCAGGACCGCGATCGCTCAGACGCATCGTGGCGGCCATGCCTACCACCCGTAATACTTTTCCATCATCCAGACCGCCAACCACCAGTTCGCGACGCGAAGCATTGGCGCGGTCGGCCGACAATTCCCAGTTGCTGTATCCCCGTTCGCCGCTGGCGTACGGGAAATCATCCGTATGACCGGAAAGGCTGATGCGGTTAGGAATACCGTTCAACACCGGCGCAATACCACGCAGAATGTCACGCATGTAAGGTTCAACCTCCGCGCTGCCCGTCTTAAACATCGGGCGATTCTGGCTGTCGATAATCTGAATGCGCAGCCCTTCCTGAACCAGGTCAATCTTCAGGTGCGGCCGCAATGCGCGCAGTTTGGGATCGGACTCAATCAGCTGATCCAGGTCGCCGCGCAATTTGCTCAGACGGCTCTGCTCCATACGCTTTTTCAGTTCATCAATATTGGGTTGCTTGTTCACTTCACCCTGCTGCTGGGTGTAGTCCTCGCCGCCGCCGGGGATCGGACTTTCACTGTTCGCGATGCGATGTCCGCCCGTTATCGCTGTTGCCAGTGGCGTACGGAAATATTCGGCAATTTGAATCAATTCTTTAGGACTGGAGATAGAAATCAGCCACATGACGAGGAAAAAAGCCATCATCGCCGTCATAAAGTCGGCATAAGCAATTTTCCAGGAGCCATGCGCCCCGCCGTGACCCTTATGTTTCCGCCGTTTTACGACGATAATTGGATGGGGCTGATTCTTCATGCTTCCTCGGTCGTCGTCTGCTGCTGGTTCGGGTTTCTCACTGCACGTACGTGCTCTTCCAGCTCAATGAACGAAGGTCGTTCGCTGGAATACAATGTTTTACGACCAAATTCGACGGCGATCGGCGGCGCATAACCGTTCAGGTTAGAAAGCAGTGTGATTTTTACGCACTGCATCATTTTGGTGGTTTCAGCGCTCTTTTGACGCAGCACGCTGGCGAGTGGCGAGATAAACCCATAGGCCAATAAAATCCCGAGGAATGTCCCCACCATCGCATGGGCGATCAGCGCCCCCAGTTCAGCCGCCGGACGATCGGCGGAAGCCAGCGCATGGACAACCCCCATGACCGCCGCAACGATACCAAATGCCGGTAATGAATCGCCCATCAGCGCCAGGCTGTTGGCAGGAACTTCCGCCTCGCTTTCGTGGGTTTCAATTTCCTCATCCATCAGCGCCTCAATTTCAAAGGTATTCATGTTGCCGCTGATGATCAGGCGCAGATAATCGACGATAAAATCAAGCATGACCGCGTCGGCCAGAATACGCGGATAGCTGGCAAAAATTTCACTCTCTTTCGGGTTTTCAATGTCACGTTCCAGCGAGAACATCCCCTGCTGGCGTGATTTGGCCATCAGGCGATAGAGCAACGCCAGCAAATCCATGTACATCGCTTTTGTGTATTTCGAACGACGAAACAGTAACGGGATCGCCTTTAACGTCCCTTTGATCGCTTTGCCGTTGTTACCGACAATGAATGCCCCGATCCCCGCACCACCGATGATGACGAATTCAGCCGGTTGATAGAGTGCTCCAAGGTGTCCGCCGGTCATCATGTAACCACCGAAAACTGTACCGAGAACTACCAGGTAACCTAATAAGATAAGCACGACATCATCCTTCCGCTGTTGACTAAAACAGGATGTACAGTCGGGCGAATAACACGTCGGCAAGGCAAAAAAAAGCAGCGGTAATCACTTACCGCTGCTGGAGTGTTTGTCCACACCGTATCGGTTAAACAGCCTGTTCGATCTGTTCATCCAGCAGTTGTGGAATAATATCGGCAGCATTTTGGGAAAGTTTACGTCTTTTTACTGCGCGGGACGGCGGCTGGCACAAACTACAGGCAAAACTCCCCGCAGGCTGATGCGCATGGGTAATAAAATTCCCGCCACAGCAATTACAGGTCGATAATTCAAGCAGCCCGCTTTCCACGAAACGCACCAGCGTCCATGCGCGTGTTAACGCCAACAATGGCCCGTCTTCCGCCTGCGGGCACTGTTCCAGATACAGACGGTACGCTTTAATGACCGCATCCACGCCGCTGCACAGACCGGTTTTGAGTAAGAACTGCCAGGCGTTGCAAAACATGGAGGCATGAATGTTTTGCTCCCATGTCATAAACCAGTCCGTTGAAAAAGGAAGCATACCTTTTGGCGGAGGACTGCCGCGTAACTCTTTGTATAATTTGATGAGGCGACCACGACTTAACTGCGTTTCGCTTTCCAGCATTTGCAAACGGGCGCCCAAAGAGATCAATTCCATCGCTAACTGGATATCGCGAGCTTCCTGAACAATGCTTTTTTCACTCATCATCAAGCCCTTTTCTTACGCGCCGCATCATCGGCCTGATTCACATCGTGTAACAGGCGTGTTGAAAGCATGATACCGGTATGAATTTGCTGAAGATCGTCAACGCGAGAATCCTGGGTCAGCTGGGTAACTGTCTGGTGGTTGTCAAAACGGAAATGACATACCAGCTGGTTTGTTTCGGCCAGTTTAACCATTTGTGGAAGAGTCAGAGTACCCAACGTGTTCGCCATCTCTTCACTGATACCAAGGCGGAACATCGCGGATGCTTTGTCCTGAACGATCAGACGCTGTGCAAGGAGTAAATATGACAGATTGATGTCATAAATGTGTTTCAGCAACTCGGATGTATGCATTGTTCCCATCCAGAATAACCAACTTTATTTTTATGCGGTGTAACCGCACCCCGTGATGTCGCCGGGAATCCCCGGTAAAAAAAGCAAAAAGGTCAAATGCATAGCCACGCCCAGGCACCGATGCATACAGTAAAACCCCCCTTAATGGGGTGTCAGGTTTTTACACGTTTACATGATTTATTACAAAATGCCTAAGATTTTTCCTAATTCGACGCAACTCTACTCGTCAGCACGAACACATACAACGGAGCCGGGCTGCGAATTTGAGAAATATGTGATCCAGATCACATAAATCATCCAAATACTTAACATAAATCCATCAGTTGAACTTTTATTTTGATTATTTTTTAGCCTTTCGTTCAGTTTTTCTATTCCAGATACACGAATATGTGCGTAAATAATCACTCATGCGGTATGTTTAGCACCGTTAAAATAACATCTGAAAATATCCCCCTTTCTGAATATTCCTGTCGGGGACATAAAATAATTTAATCGTTTCTAAACAACCACTTAAATATTAAGCAGGGTTAACCAATAGACGGTATCTATGATGCATAACAAGTTAATTTTTGTTACATCGTAATTAACATTTTGTTTTCATAATTGGTCGATTTAAGTTAAAGCGCGTAATAACGTTTACAATGTGCGTTATGCCACTATTCCATTTATAAGAATAATTAATGAATTATTATGATAACCTTCACACTATCGTCACAGGAAAACATTGCAGAATTCGACTAAACAGAGTAAAGCTGAAGAAGAAACCTCATATTCTTGCAATAAGGAGCGAGTTATGAGCTATACGCATATTCTTGTCGCCGTCGCCGTTACCCCCGAAAGTCAGCAGCTGTTAGCGAAAGCTGTCTCCATTGCTCGTCCCGTCAATGCCCGCATTAGCCTGATTACCCTCGCCTCTGATCCCGAGCTGTACAATCAATTCGCCGCCCCCATGCTGGAAGATTTGCGGGAGGTGATGCATGAAGAGACGCAGGATTTTCTCGACAAACTGAGTGCGAAGGCCGACTACCCGATTGAACAAACGTTCATTACTTACGGGGAGTTAAGCGCGCATATTCTGGATGTGTGTCGTAAGCAGCAGGTGGATTTGGTCATTTGCGGCAATCATAATCACAGCTTCTTTTCGCGAGCGTCCTGCTCAGCGAAAAGTGTCGTTAGCGCCAGTGAAGTTGATGTATTGCTGGTCCCGCTTGCCGGTGATTAGCGGGCGTCAGGCAAGCTTTGGGAAGGTGGCGACCTTATTGCGATGCAGCATTTCAGCGCTACGTGGCGCGACATCCTTTAGGTCGCGAATAAACCGTTGCTGCCAGTGATTAATATCATTTTTAATAATCGTCTCAAGCATTTCCGCGTGACGTGAAATGCGTTCGGCAAGCGGCATGGTCAACGCGCGGTGGAGCGCTACGGCCACATCGTCCCGATCATAAGGGTTAACAATGAGCGCGGACGTCAACTCATTCGCCGCACCGGCAAACTGCGACAAAACGAGAACGCCGGGATTTGCCGGGTCCTGCGCGGCGACAAACTCTTTCGCGACCAGATTCATACCATCCCGCAGCGGGGTCACTAACCCGACATCCGAGTAGCGGAACACCTTCATCAGCAGCTTGCGATCAAAGTGCTGGTTAAGATAGTAGAGCGGCGTCCAGCCAAGCTGTCCATATTTACCGTTGATACGCCCTGCTTCCGTCTCCAGTTGGTGACGGATATCCTGATAAGCCTGCACTTCACCGCGCGAGGTCGGCGCTATTTGCGTATAGCGAATTTTCCCGTGGTGCTGGGGGTATTTCTCCAGCAGCGCTTCATACGCCTGGAAACGCTCCGGTAATCCTTTGGAGTAATCCAGACGCTCGACGGAAAAAATGTTTTGCACATTTTTCAGCTCCGCTTTTAGCTGCGCCAGTTTCGGCGGTAACGGCCCGGAAGCCTGTTGTGCGATCTCGTCAGGTTCAATGCCAATAGGATAGACCTCAGTACGGAAGGATTTTCCCCATGCCGAGTGACTCTTACTGCCGCGCGTGGTTACTCTGGTCTGGCTTGACAGACTGTCCAGAAACGCCAGGCGGTCGTTTTCCGTCTGGAATCCCAGTAAGTCAAAATCACACAGTTGTTCCAGTAGCGTATCGTGCGGCGGCAAGGCATTGAAAATTTCCGGCGTCGGGAAAGGGATATGCAAGAAAAAGCCGATGCGATTATTCACGCCCCGCTTGCGCAATTCACTGGCAAACGGCAATAAATGATAGTCATGAACCCAGATAATATCGTCATCTTTCAGTAAGGGCAGCAGCTTATCCGCCAGCAGCGCATTCACCCGTGAATACCCTTCCCACGCGGGGCGCTGGAACTGCACCAGATCGAGTCGATAATGGAAGGCAGGCCATAAGACCGCATTCGAAAACTGGCAATAATATTCCTCGTAGTCCTGCTCGCTCAGATTAAAAGACGCCCAGGTCATATTGCCTCGTGTGACCTTTTTTAACGGCTTATCCTCGTTGCCCGTCTCGCCACTCCAGCCGAACCACAATCCGCCCGCCGCTTTCAACGCGCCCAGTACGCCAACTGCCAGGCCACCCGCGCCGCCTTTATTATCCGGGGGAGCAATTCGATTAGATACTACGACTAAACGACCCATAGCCATCTCTCCTGTCATTCATTAATTTTTTTTCTTGTTGTGGATTGTTAATTTCTTCCAGCCAGCGCCAGACCTCAGGAACGCCTGCCAGACGTCCTGTTGCCCGGGTCGCCCCGGCACCCACTTTGACTGAAATCCCTCCCAAATTATTGACGACGTCAAAGCCCGCCTCATCCGTCAAGTCATCGCCCACAAAGACAGGGATACGCCCTGCAAATGGCGCTTCTTGCATAAACGCGGCAATGGCCTCCCCTTTGTTCGCGCCTTTCGGTTTAATTTCCACCACGCATTTACCCGGCTGAAGCGCAAGCTGCGGCCATTTCTGCGTAATGTGCTGCGCCAGCGCCAGCAACGTCGCCTCATGCTGCGGCGCCTGCCGGTAATGCAGCGCAAAGGCCATGCCCTTCGCTTCCAGTTCCGCCCCTGGAAGATTTCCCAGCGCGGCGTGCAGCCGCGCGCTGACATCGCGTGCTATCGCCTGCGGAAGGCGCACGATATGGGTATTACCATTGATGTCACGGCGTTCCGCCCCATGCACCCCGGCGAGGGGAAAGCAAAAGGGGGCTGAGAGCGCATCAAGCTCAGCCATTGAGCGCCCTGAAATCAATGCCAGCGCCCCTGCGTTATGCGTCGAGAGGCGGTGTAACAGCTGGAGAATATTGTGCGGCACCACCACCTGATCCGGGTGTGGTTTAATCTCCGCCAGCGTCCCATCAAGATCGAAAAAATAAGCATAGTTTGCGGACAGTTCGGGGGATACGGTTAACGGTTCTGCCACCCTGTTCTCCTCCTTAATCATCGTTTTTGAGGCGCGCGGATCGGCCCCATTAGCCATGTAAGTATAGACAGTGTGACGCTGCTCGCCATTTAGAAAGACAATAGCCAGCCGGGGTAGCGGCTGGCTATCGGGAGGAGCTAAACTGAATAGTTACGGTTTATTTCATTAAACGGTGCGCTTCGCCTTTTGTTTGTAACGGTCGAAGATTACCGCTGCCAGCAGGATTAAGCCGCGCACGACGTACTGTGCAAAGGGGGAAATGTTCAGCAGGTTCATGGCGTTTTCCACCGTCCCCAGGATCAACACCCCCGCGACCACATATGAGATTTTTCCGATGCCGCCCTTGAGGGAGACACCGCCTAATACGCAGGCTGAAATCACAATCAGTTCATAACCAATGGAGGTCATTGGCTGGCCGCTGGTCATGCGCGACGCCAGGATAATCCCCGCCGCCGCCGACACCAGCCCGGAGAGAACGAAGATAATGATCTTCGTGCGTACTACCGGCACCCCGGCCAGACGCGCCGCTTCTTCATTCCCGCCAATCGCCAGCGTATTGCGGCCAAACGTGGTTTTATTCAGCAATAAACCAAAGATAACCAGGCACCCTACCGTTAACCAGATCGGCGCAGGCAGCCCAAACCAGTTGGCATACCCGAGGGTGAAGAAGCGCTCATCTTCAATCCCTACCGCTTTACCGTCAGAGATGATATAGGCCAGACCACGGACAATCTGCATCGTGGCGAGCGTGGTAATCAGGGCGTTGATCTTTAAACGCGCGATAACAAAACCGTTCACCAGCCCGCAGAGTATGCCCAGCAGCAGCCCGGCCGCCACGCCAATCCACAGGCTTTCGGTCATATTGATGACCACCGCGGTGGTGACGCCGGCACAGGCAATCACCGAGGCGACGGAGAGGTCAAAATCGCCGGACGCCAGACAAAACAGCATCCCGCACGCCACCATACCCGACATCGAAATCGCCAGCCCCAGCCCCTTCATGTTGATGAACGTGGCAAAGTTAGGCACAAAGATCGCACACGCCAGGAACAGGACGGCGAACACCACCAGCATGCCGTATTGATCCCAGATACGCCCGAAGCTAAACGGCGACTTAGGTGCGCCAGAACCGGATGTAGTTACAGAAGACATCTTACTCTCCTTTACTCAGGCGACAGCCTGGCTGACTTTAGGCATAGCAAGGCTCAGGGCCTGCCGTTCATCCGCCTGTTCGTGAAGTAATTCACCGGCGATCTCACCTTCACGCATCACCACAATACGGTCGGCAACACCAAGAACTTCCGGCAGATCGCTGGAGGCAAACAGCACGGCCACACCGCGCGCCGCCAGCGCGTAAATAACGTTGTAGATCTCGTGTTTTGCGCCGACATCGATACCGCGCGTCGGCTCATCAAGCAAAATGACCTTCATCTCTTCCGATAACCAGCGTCCCAGAATCGCCTTCTGTTGATTCCCCCCGGAGAGATTCATAATGAGTTGCTCAGCACCTGGCGTTTTTATATTGAGGGAGCGAATATGGTGTTCGGCATTGCTCTCTTCCCAACCGTTATTGATCAGGCACCCGCCCAGCACATGCTTACGTCGGGCGCTGATGTTGATATTGTCGCGAACCGAATGCACAGGAATGATCCCCTCCGCTTTGCGATCTTCCGGGCACAGCATCATGCCCGCCGCAATCGCGTGCGCCGGTTTGCGGATATCAATGGGCTGCTCATCAATGAACACCTGCCCTCCGGTGATGCGCGTTCCGCCGAACAGCCCTTTCATTAATTCACTGCGCCCGGCGCCAACCAGACCAAACAGGCCGACAATTTCGCCGCTGCGTACGGATAAGCTGACAGGCGCGCGAACGCCAGGCGCTTTCACCTCTTGCAGCCGCAGCCGCTCTGCGCCACAGGCGCGAGGCTGCCAGCCGTAGATATCGCCGAGATCGCGCCCAACCATCGCCTGAACCAGCGCGTCATGGTTAACCTGCTGCATATCGGTAAACGTTTTAACGTAGCGGCCATCTTTAAACACGGTAATGGCATCGCTCAGTGCAAAGATCTCTTCCATACGGTGCGACACATACAGAATGACGCGCCCTTCTTTGCGCAGTTCGCGAATTACCCGGAACAGGTTCTCGATCTCCCTGGCGGAGAGCGAGCTGGTCGGTTCATCGAAAGCGATAATTTTGGCGTTACGCGCTAACGCTTTCGCAATCTCCACCATTTGCCACTGGCCAATCGAGAGGTATTTCAGCGGGGTATCCGGGGAGATATCCATCCCCAGATGTTGTAACTGAAGACCGGCTTCGTAGTTGAGCAGCGTCCGGTTAACAATCCCCCCTTTATGCGGGAGCTGGCCGAGATAGATATTCTCCGCAACGGTCATTTCCGGCACGAGGTGCAGTTCCTGGTAAATAATGGCGACACCAGCATTCAGTGCAGCCGTGGTGTCGGCAAAGGTCATCTCTTGCCCACGGATCGCCAGCGATCCCGTGGTTGGCGCATAGTTGCCGCTGAGAATTTTTAAGAGTGTGGACTTCCCGGCGCCATTTTCGCCCATCAGCGCATGCACCTGACCGGCATAACAGTCAAAACTGATATCCGTCAGCGCCTTAACGCCAGGGAACGTTTTCCCGATGCCGCGAAATGAGAGATATGGGGTGGGCTGTTGCATAACGTCTCCGTGAGTCAGGATTTTGCCGGATGACGGCGTTGCCTTATCCGGCCTACTGAATACGCAATTCGCAGGCCGGATAAACCGTTTTCGCGTCGCCATCCGGCATTTGTGTTACTTGCCGCCTAAACCTTTTTTCGCCAGTTCTTCTTTGAAGTTGTCACGGGTGATCAGCACCACGTCGGTCACTTCAGTGAATTTTGGCGGTTCCGCATCTTTGGTTACCCAGTTGTAGAGCATTTCACTGGATTTATAGCCGTGTACGTCCGGGCTGGGCAGCAACGAGCCGTAGAATCCTGTCGCCTGCGCTTTTGACAGTTCGCTGATCGCATCCACACCGTTAATGCCGATGCCGATAACGTCCGCCGCCTTAAAGCCCTGACCTTCGGTGGCGCGCACACCGCCCAGCACGGTGTTGTCATTCATGCCGACAATCAGCCAGTGTTTCACTTCAGGGTGTTGAACCAGCATAGAGTTAGCGGCATCGAATGCGCCGGGAATATCATTGGATTTCGTTGGAACCTGATAGATCTGTTTTTCCGGGAAGCCCGCAGCTTTCAGCGCGTCCATCGAGCCGGATGTGCGGCGACGCGCGGTATCCAGTTCATTAGCGGTAATCGCCATCACCGCCGTTTCCTTCACATCCCAGCCGCGGTTTTGCATCTCCTTATACAGCTCCTGCCCCTGGCGCTCGCCAATTTTCGTGGCCGCCATCATCACCAGCGGTACGGTGTCCATTGGCTTACCTTTCGCGTTGACGAACTGATCGTCCACGGCGATTACCTTCATGTCATACCCACGCGCCTTCGCAACGATCGCTGAACCCAGTTTCGGGTCCGGGGTACAAATAACGAAGCCTTTTGCCCCACTCGCCGCCAGGCTGTCGATGGCGTTCAGGGTTTTCTCACCGTCCGGCACCGCAATTTTAATGACCTCAAAACCCAGATCTTTCCCGGCTTTATCGGCAAATTTCCATTCTGTCTGGAACCAGGGTTCCTCCGGTTGTTTCACCAGAAAACCGAGCTTCATGGTTTCCGCGATAGCGGATTGTGACATAACGGCAGCCAGACCGATGGCTGCCAGCGCTTTAGTAAATTTGTGCATGGTTAACTCCAGCTTTAGCGTTCTTTTATGTAGGGTAAAATCGAACGATTCTTTGTAATTTAGCCGTAAAACAAGGTATTACCTTAAAAGCCAAGGATTGATACCCGTGCTGGTGTTAGTTGTAGCGGGAAATTGATTCTCCATAGGAGAGCGGCATCACACCGCAGAATTACAGTAATTGCGTACATAAATTCAGCGGAAAATGACATAAAAAAAGAAGGTTTTGTCAGACAAATAAAAAAGGGGTAGCAGATTAGTCCATAACATCAGCCAGCAAATCCTTGTCCCCGAATGCAGGCGCATCCGGGGAAATATGCTTTACCAGGTATAGTAAATATGATCGGCATGATCGCGAACAGAAGCGTCATCCCCTGACAGACGAGCAGCCAGCGTCAGCGCAAAATCAAAAATATGCCCTAACCCTTTGCCGCTCAAGAGATTGCCATCTTCCACGACCGGCGCATCAACATATTCACCGTCAGTCACATTTTCCCATAGGTCGCCAGAGCAGACGTAACGGCGCCCTTTCAGCAGACCATTGCCCCCCAGCACACGCGCTGCGGCGGAGCAGACCGGACAGATCAATTTACCCGCAGCGTCATGGCGGGAAACGAAGTCGATCACCTGCGCGCTGGCGGCCAGATTAGCGCTCCCCTGCGGGCCGCCGGGCAAGACGATGGCGTCATACAACGTGTCCAGACGTCCGGCGAGGGTGTTGTCCGCAACCATTGGAATGTCGTGATAACTCACTACCGCGCGAGATTCCGCGCAGGCCAGCGTTTCAACATCAATATTCAGGCGACGCAGAATATCAATAGTGACCACGGCTTCTGCTTCTTCGAATCCTGGCGCCAGCAGGACAGCGACCTTTTTCATTTACGACTCCTCGCTTTACTCGTGTTAATCACACCGAAATGACGAATTGTTCATTCGGTTATATTTAAAAAATGGGCAAAAATGATCTGGCGCAAAAAAACGTTGTCGATAATTTCGGCCAGAACTGTTTCGCCCGCTAATTATTCGATCCTAACACGCCGGTGTATTTTCTTTTGTGATATGAAACATCATTTCAAAAATAAATATCAACTTAAAATAACGTAAAATCAATCATGTATATCAACATCCGTTATATTCCTACATTCGCCGTCAGCGATATACCTTCAGCAAACTGTAAAAAAATATAAACATTGGGATTTAAGGATTTTCTTATAGCCGTACTGGCGCTATGCTTATTTTCGATCGGCAACGGAATCAGCTTTTTGATCACATAAAGGACCGGCAGAACGGATTTATTCTGCTAACAGTATTCATTGCGCATACATGAGTAACGCGCATCACCCTTTCTGGAAATAAGGATATTGATATGGCGACAGCTGGAATGGTTCATAAGCTCAACACCCAAATGAACCTTGAGTTTTACGCATCTAACCTCTACCTCCACCTGAGCGACTGGTGTTTTGACCACAGTCTGACCGGTACGGCGACCTTTCTTCGTACCCAGGCGCAGGGAAACGTGACCCAGATGATGCGCATGTTCAATTTTATGAAGAACGCAGGCGCCAACCCCATCGTGAGAGCCATTGATGTTCCCGGCGAAGAGTTAACCTGTCTTGAAGAGTTATTTCAAAAAACGCTGGATGAGTATCAGCAACGCGCCAGTACGCTCTCACGCTTAACCGACGAAGCCAAAGCAATGAATGACGCGCCAACGCTCAACTTTCTCCACGACCTGGAAAAAGATCAGCAGCAGGATGGCGTTCTGTTACAGACGATTCTCGATGAAGTTCGCAGCGCAAAACGCGCGGGATTGTGTATGGTGCAAACGGACAAACACTTACTCAACGTCGTCAACTATCAACACCACTAACCGCTATATTGCCACGACGTTACGCCTCCCGTGCCGGGAGGCTGTTACGCAGTCGCTTTACTTTAGTGCGCTTCGTCCTGCGGCGTGAATTTCAGCTCAATCAACGCAATCGCCTTTTGAATGGCCCGCATAGTAACCGGGTCCGCTGCGGCAGGGTGGCTGGTAAAATCGATGTTTTTCAACTGGCTGGACATCTTCTCCCGAACTTCAACCGGGGCAATAACGTCAATAACATCCAGAATCTGTTTGATAACTAACTGGCAGGCAACAACGTCAGAGACCAGTTCCTGATCGGCGTTCAGTGGTTGGGACATAGTAAGCTCCTTATAGAAAGGCCGCCATAGTACCCATTCAGGAGAAGAAACGGTAGCAAAGCAAACGCGGTAAACCGGATAAACGCCGCGTTATCCGGCTTACATGACACATTAACCGAGAATGTCGCGAACGAACGCTTCGATCTCTTTATCCTGGCAATTGTCAAAGAAACACTGCTGGAAACGTGGGCCGGAGACCGCCGTTTTCACCAGTTCAGGATCGATGGCGCGCAGCGTATCCAGATAGTTTTCTTTCACCACCGCCGCTTTCACCTGGTTCAGAATGCCCGCGTTACGCACCTGCGGTTCTTTACGTTCTGGTGGATACCCTTCCCCGTTACGGCCGGTGAATGCTTTTTCAAAGATGAAACGCACATTCAACTCCGCACCCCAGCCAAAGCCTTTTGCGAATGGCAGAGAAAGCGCATTACCGTTGTTAATCTGCGCAAACAGGAACGCATCCGCCGGGTCGATGCAGTAGCCGCACACCACGCCCGGATGAATATTCAGCGACATCAGCGCGCCCTGCCCGGTGCCGCAACCCGTCACAACAAAATCCACCGCTTTGGCGTTAAGCAGAATGCTGGCCATAATACCAAGGTGGATATAAGTCAGATGATGGTCGTTTTCATCGCTCATCCCGACGTTGAAAACAGGGAATCCCTTTTCATCCGCTACCGCTTTAAGCTCGCGATGAATGGTGGCATTTTTACCTGCCTGGCTGTTTTCCATCATCAGTGCAATTTTCATTCTGTCTTCTCCTGAATGCGTCGCGGGAACCCCCGCCGTGAGTCGTTGACGTATACGTCACATTACTATCTCGCAAACATACTTTCAAATTTAGTGAAAAATGGTTTTAAAAAATTAAGATGTGCTCACACTTTTCCCGTATCGCACAAAGAGCCGGTGTCGTTGGGATTAATCATGGGCAATTCTTAAGCTATTCAGGCCATTGAATGTCTACTGTTCAAGATAGGATGTGCTGTCACCGGATTCTCAGAGCGATATTATGAAAACCTTTATCCTTGGCCTCTCACTCATAGCCCTGACGGGATGTACCCTCACCAAGCAAGCGCAGGTCAGTGAAACCAACCCGACAAGCGGGATTGTCCGCCTCAGTTATAACCAGGCGATGATGCAAACGGCGCGCGCGGATGATTATGTTGCGCACGGTACGGCGACACGCGAATGTCAGCAGATGGGATACGCCAACGCCATCGCATTCGGTCAGCCAGTGTCAACCTGTAGCGTTTATGCCGGTTCGCTGTGCATGAACACCAGAATCACGCTGTCTTATCAGTGTCAGGGCGTAGCCATCCAGCCAATATCCGCTGGCGGGTATTAATATCTTTAGCCAGCATGACGCTGCTGGCTTTAATTATTCTCATTGTATATTTTTATATTTAATAGCGTTAATGCGTTTTATTCCCATTCGCATTTTTAATAATTAAATTTATTATTTTACCTTTTGCAAATAATTAAATAACAAATTATAGTGACGCCACATCAACGTATAATGATTCTTTGTGGAGCGGAACCATGCTGAAAACAGAAATGATCGACAAACTGAATGAGCAAATGAACCTTGAATTATATTCTTCTCTGCTCTACCAACAGATGAGCGCATGGTGCAGCTACCATAGCTTTGAAGGGGCGGCAGCGTTCCTGCGTCGTCACGCGCAGGAAGAGATGACGCATATGCAGCGTCTGTTCGATTATCTGACTGATACCGGTAGCTTACCGTGCATCAATACGATCTCTTCGCCTGCTGCCGAATATGCTTCACTGGATGAACTGTTCCGCGCCACCTACGAACACGAACAATTAATTACGCAGAAAATTAATGAACTGGCGCATGCCGCGATGACCAACCAGGATTATCCGACATTCAACTTCCTGCAATGGTATGTCGCTGAACAGCATGAAGAAGAGAAGTTATTTAAATCTATTATTGATAAATTAACGCTGGCAGGGAAAAGCGGTGAAGGTCTGTACTTCATCGATAAAGAACTGTCTACGCTTGATACCCAAAACTAAAATTAAACGGTGAGGCCCCCTCACCGTTTAGGCTCAATGACGGCAGATCTTGCTTTCGTGCGTAGAGAAGCCGTCATCCTTCGCAATAAACTTACCCTTCGCCGCCAGAAACGCCACCAGCTCCGCCGCCGTCATATCAGCAGCCGAACAGGTATGAAAACGCGCCTGTTCACCAAAACGCGCCGTAATCGCCGCTTCCAGGCTGGCATTCGAATACTGCTCGCCTGACTCAATCATCATATTCAGCACTTCGTGGCCGTGAATAGAATCCATACATCCTCCTCAATAAAGCCTGTAGCCTACCGGGAGCCGGTGAATACCGCTTTGCGCTAACGCAGGTTTACATGCACAGCCGATGCAATCGTGGTGGCGCACGCCTTCATGCCAATTTTCGTAAACAATGGTATACACATGTTGTAACGGTCATTTGACGAAAATAATGTTATGCCTTACCCTGCGCCGCAGATATAACCGTTGATTATCTCTGGGACAGAGGAAAGCGTGAAAAATAGAACTCTGGGTAGTGTTTTTATCGTGGCGGGCACCACTATCGGCGCCGGTATGCTGGCGATGCCGTTGGCCGCCGCTGGCGTTGGTTTCAGCGTCACACTGGCGTTATTGATTGGGTTATGGGCATTAATGTGCTACACCGCGCTGTTGCTCCTGGAAGTATATCAGCACGTTCCGGCAGATACCGGGTTAGGAACGTTGGCAAAACGCTACCTCGGACGTTATGGGCAATGGATCACCGGCTTTAGCATGATGTTTCTGATGTATGCGCTCACAGCGGCCTATATCAGCGGGGCTGGCGAACTGCTGGCCTCAAGCATCAGCGACTGGACGGGTGCCGATATGTCTCCGGCGATGGGCGTTTTGCTGTTCACCGTGGTTGCCGGTGGCGTCGTGTGCGTCGGAACCTCGCTGGTCGATCTGTTCAACCGCTTTCTCTTCAGCGCCAAAATTATTTTCCTGATCGCCATGCTGGCGCTGCTGATGCCGCATATTCATAAAGTGAATCTGCTTACGCTGCCGCTGCAACAGGGTCTGGCGTTATCAGCAATTCCGGTCATTTTTACGTCGTTCGGTTTTCACGGCAGCGTACCCAGCATCGTCAGCTATATGAACGGTAATATTCGCAAACTGCGATGGGTGTTTATCACCGGTAGCGCAATCCCGCTGGTGGCATACATTTTCTGGCAGCTTGCCACGCTCGGCAGTATCAACTCCTCTACCTTTATGGGCTTGCTGGCCGATCATGCCGGGTTAAATGGCCTGTTGCAGGCCTTGCGTGAGGTGGTTGCCTCGCCGCACGTTGAACTGGCGGTACATCTGTTTGCCGACCTGGCGCTGGCGACATCGTTTTTGGGTGTGGCACTGGGATTGTTTGATTATCTGGCAGATCTGTTCCAGCGACGCAACACCGTCGCCGGGCGTCTGCAAACCGGCGCGATTACCTTCCTGCCGCCACTGGCGTTCGCACTCTTTTACCCGCGCGGCTTTGTGATGGCGCTGGGATACGCTGGCGTCGCGCTGGCGGTACTGGCGTTGCTGATCCCTTCCCTGCTCGCGTGGCAAAGCAGGAAGCATAATCCGCAGGCAACGTATCGCGTCGCGGGCGGCGTTCCGGCATTAGCCCTCGTCTTTACCTGTGGGATAGTGGTGATCGGCGTACAGTTCTGTATCGCCGCCGGCCTGCTACCTAAAGTGGGATAAAACAAAAGGGGCGTTAAGCCCCTTTTTTGTGTTTAGTGCAGACAGCACTGTTTATATTTTTTACCGCTGCCGCAGGGACAAGGATCGTTGCGCCCCACCTTTACTTCCGCTCTTACCGGCACCTGCACCGGCGTTTCCTGCGGGTGCGCCATCCAGTACGCGTGTAAATCCAGGGCGGCCAGACGAATCGCGTTAACGCTCTCATCAAACGCTTCTGGTGACATTTTTTCAACCACGGCGAAGTTCTCTTCCGTACCGTGCAGCGCAATGGCTTTCAGCGCGGGTTGTAGCGTATCCGGTAAGGTGGACCAGTCAGAGAGCGCGACCCCGCGCATATAGCCAAAGCACCACTCTTCCACGATGGTCAGCTCATGACCTTCGACTTCACGCAGACCGAACAGCGGTTCAAACTGTTCCGGGAACTCATTAAGCCTGTCTGCCGTATCCGCCATATGCTGAAACGCCAGTTCCATAAAACGCGTCATCTCCTTTTCAGAGGACCAGCGCGGAACATATTGCGCCCCACCCCATACCGCGACCAGCCATTGCTCTGGCTCAATCTCATACGGCGAACTGAGTACAGCCGTCAGTAAACCATCCAACTCTGACACATCCAGAATCGCGTGATCGGTATTGTACTTTGTCAGTACATCATCCAGCCATTCCAGCTCGCTTTCGTTTAACGGTCCTGTTTTCATAACGCTTTTCCTCAGTGAAATACTCTCGCCCGCAATTATCTTACATGGCTGACGAAGTAAGGGATACTTATTGGGGAAGGAATGGCAGACAAGATCATCAGCGAGCAGATGACAGACACAAAAAAACCACCCGGAGGTGGTTTTACGACACTGCTTATTGCTTTGATTATTCTTGTCTTTCCCATGGTACCCGGAGTGGGACTTGAACCCACACAGCGCGAACGCCGAGGGATTTTAAATCCCTTGTGTCTACCGATTCCACCATCCGGGCTCGGGAAGAAAGTGGAGGCGCGTTCCGGAGTCGAACCGGACTAGACGGATTTGCAATCCGCTACATAACCGCTTTGCTAACGCGCCATATTCTTCAGGCTTTTCAGCCAGACACCCGCTATTGCCGATGTCTTTAAACTGGAGCGGGAAACGAGACTCGAACTCGCGACCCCGACCTTGGCAAGGTCGTGCTCTACCAACTGAGCTATTCCCGCATCATCAAGTAACTTTGTTAATCACTTGATTTTGTTATCGTCTGGCAACCTGCGCCGCCGTTCGATGCGTTGCATTCTACTTACCTGACGCAACGAGTCAACGATATTTTTCGCCACCCACGATCGTTTGCTGAAATTTGCGGCGAAACGATCACTGATCAAGCAAATCCCCGCGTGCAGCGCTCAAATACTGGAACATAGACCACAGCGTCAGCACGGCAGCAACGAAGAAAAGCGCGATCCCGGCATATTCCACCCAAATGTTTGGACGCCACAGCAGCCACGCCAGCGCCGCCATTTGCGAGGTGGTTTTCACTTTGCCGATCCAGGAGACCGCCACGCTGCTGCGTTTGCCCAGCTCGGCCATCCATTCACGCAGCGCGGAAATAATAATTTCACGCGCAATCATGGTCGCGGCAGGCAGCGTCACCCACCAGCTGTGATAATGCTCCGTCACCAGCACCATGGCGATCGCCACCAGCACCTTATCCGCCACCGGATCAAGGAACGCGCCAAAACGCGTACTCTGGTTCCAGCGACGCGCCAGAAAACCGTCGAACCAGTCGGTCACGGCGGCGATACAGAAGATTAGCGCGGTAACGAAGGGAGCCCATGTAAATGGCAGATAAAACACCAATACAAAGAATGGGATCAGAATGACGCGAAACAGCGTGAGCAACGTAGGGATATTAAATTGCATAGTGACGGGTAACTATCTGTTGTCAGAGAAATTACCCCTATGTTGCTACAGAGACCTCAATGTTTCAACGAGTAGAAGATCTTTTCTGCCAGACCTTGCGAAATACCCGGCACTTTTGCAATTTCCTCAACACTCGCGTTACGTAGTCCTTGCAAACCGCCCATATATTTCAACAGCATTTGTCGACGTTTTGGCCCGACGCCTTCGATAGTTTCCAGCGTGCTGGTGTTTTTCACCTTCGCCCGTTTTTTGCGGTGCCCGCTGATGGCGTGATCGTGCGATTCATCGCGGATATGCTGAATAACGTGCAGCGCAGGCGAATCCGGCGGCAGGCTAAAGCCCTCCCCCTCGGGTTCAAAGAACAACGTCTCCAGACCGGCTTTACGATCGGCGCCTTTAGCAACGCCCAACAATAAAGGATGATTTTTATCCCACGGCACATCCAGTTCAGCAAAAACGGTCTTCGCCTGACCAAGCTGGCCTTTACCGCCATCAATCAGAATAACGTCAGGAATCTTACTTTCTTCAATCGCCTTGCCATAGCGTCGGCGCAGAACCTGATTCATCGCCGCATAATCATCGCCCGGCGTAATTCCGGTAATGTTGTAGCGACGATACTCCGCACGCAGCGGCCCGTTAGCGTCAAAAACCACGCAGGAGGCCACCGTCTGTTCTCCCATCGTGTGGCTGATGTCAAAACACTCCATCCGCTTCACCGCAGGCAGCTTCAGCACGCTTGCCAGCGCGGTCAGACGCTGCGTGATCGTCGATTGCTGCGACAGTTTGCTGATCAGCGCCGTCGCGGCATTGGTTCGCGCCAGCTTCAGGTAACGAGCGCGATCGCCGCGCGGTTTGGTCTGCACATTAATACGCCGCCCGGCCAGTTCGGACAAAGAGTCCGCCAGCAGCGTTTTATCGCTCAGGTTGAAATCCAGCAGGATCTCTCCAGGCAGCGTGCGTATCTGGCTGCCTTGCAGATAGAACTGGCCGACGAACGTTTCCACCACTTCGCCCAGTTCCGTCCCGTTCGGCACTTTCGGGAAATAGCTACGGCTGCCCAGCACCTTGCCCTGGCGGATAAAAAGCACATGCACACAGGCCATACCCGCATCGAACGCCACGCCGATAACGTCCAGATCGTCGCCGGTATTGGAGACAAACTGTTTCTCAGTAACGCGGCGCACAGCCTGAATTTGGTCGCGTATGCGCGCGGCCTCTTCAAATTCCAGATTCTGGCTGGCTTTTTCCATTCGGGCGATCAATTGGGTCAGAACCTGATCGTCTTTCCCGGATAAAAACAGCCGAACGTACTCCACCTGCTGCGCATACTCATCTTCACTCACCAGTCCTTCTACGCACGGTCCGAGGCAGCGGCCAATCTGATATTGCAGACAAGGACGCGAGCGGTTGCGGTAGACGCTGTTTTCGCACTGACGAATGGGAAAGACTTTTTGCAGCAGGGCCAGGGTTTCACGCACGGCATACCCGTTCGGGAACGGGCCAAAGTATTCACCTTTGGCATGTTTCGCCCCGCGATGCATTGCCAGGCGTGGATGAGTGTCACCGCTGAGAAAGATGAAAGGGTAGGATTTGTCATCGCGCAATAACACGTTATAGCGCGGTTGATACAATTTGATGTAGTTGTGTTCGAGCAATAGCGCTTCAGTCTCGGTGTGCGTCACCGTGACATCAATTTGCTGAATTTGCGCAACCAATGCTTCGGTTTTTCGCGAAGCAAGGTTGCTGCGGAAATAGCTGGAAAGCCGTTTTTTCAGGTCTTTCGCTTTACCGACATAAATAACCGTACCACCGGCATCATACATACGATAAACGCCGGGTTGGCTGGTCACGGTTTTTAAAAATGCTTTCGCATCAAACAGAACACTCACTAGCTTGTTAACGTCTCCGCATTACACAGGCCGTGGCGAATTGCCAGGTGAGTCAACTCAACATCACCATGAATGTTTAGTTTACTGAACATTCTGTAGCGATAGCTGTTCACCGTTTTAGGACTGAGATTCAGTTGTTCTGAGATCTCATTAACCTTCTGGCCCCTGGTGATCATCAGCATAATCTGCAACTCGCGTTCAGACAAACTGGCAAAAGGCGTTTCTGTTTTCTCAGGCTCAATCTGGCTCAGCGCCATCTGTTGAGCGATATCTGAAGCAATATAACGCTGCCCGGAAAAAACCGAACGAATCGCGCTAACCACTTCCTGAGGCGCAGCGCCTTTACTCAGATACCCTGCGGCTCCGGCCTGCATGACTTTCGCCGGTAGCGGGTTTTCCGTATGGATCGTCAGCATGATCACTTTAATATCAGCGCTTGAGCGGGCAATTTTGCGCGTCGCCTCAAGACCGCCGATTCCGGGCATGTTCATGTCCATCAGCACAACGTCGACGGCGTTCGCGCGGCACCACTTTACGGCGTCCTCGCCACAACAGGCTTCACCGACAACCTTTATGCCCTTTATATCTTCCAGAATGCGTCGTATCCCTGCGCGCACCAGTTCGTGGTCATCAACAAGAAGAACGTTGATCAAAGGAATATCTCCAGAATAGGGATAACGCTACTGATAGTTAATCGACCCTATATTAGCGGGTTTTATCTCAACTTTGAAACGTAAAAAACGTGGGGCATTCGATTTTGCTCTCGTTTTTGGAAATTAGATTGTACGCTTCGTGGAAACTCCCACAGCTAACGGCCTTTTTTTACCCTCTATTTCTGCATAATAGTTTCAGAATAGTGACAAAAAATTCACTCAATTCCGTCGAAATGCTAAATAGGCAAGCAAGTTTGTAACAATAATTAACGCGCGAAATACGCGAGGTAAACAAAAAAATGAGGAAAATATATGCCTCGCAAGGCGTTGTTTATTTTAATGGCGCTGGTTTGATTTGCGATCAAAAAACAACCACTGCTATTTTTGGCGCAGCTTATGGTATACTCCGCCGCCTTAACATTTGCCATCGCACTTTTTCACTGAAACATAACGAGGAAAATAAATGAGTACGCCTGATTTTTCCACTGCCGAGAATAATCAAGAACTGGCCAATGAAGTCACCTGCCTGAAAGCCATGTTGACCCTGATGCTACAGGCAATGGGGCAAGCCGACGCAGGGCGCGTGATTCTTAAGATGGAAAAACAGATCGCGCAGATTGAAGATGAAACGCAGGCCGCGGTATTTTCCAGCACTGTTAAGCAAATTAAACAAGCTTACCGCCAGTAACAGGAAACCGGCTGAGAGGGAAACTTTCAGCCGGTTTTGCGTCTGGCACGCAGAACATTCGTTTTTTCAGATCAGGCCCGTCGCGGCCGCATAGCAGGCAATCTGCGTTTTATTCGGCGCGTTAAACTTTTTCTGCATGTTTTTCTGATGAAAGTTAACGGTGTTCTCTGAGATTGACAGAATCATCGCGATCTCTGATGACGTCTTTCCTTCCGCCGTCCACTTCAGGATCTCTTTCTCTCGCTTACTGAAGCGCATTTCTGGCGTCATCACCATTTCATCCTCCAGCCGCGTCAGCGCCGACAGGCTCTCACGCACCAGCAGTTGCAACCGGAGTTCAATTTCATCATGTGCAAACGGCGCATGGCGGGCGTTCGCCCGGGAGACAGAGAGGAAGCCCAGCGCCCGATTCGGCAGCATCAGGCATTGCGTCGCCCCCCGGCGTAGACCATGAGCGCGCGCCGCGTCCCATAGCGACTGCGCTTCGCTAAATAAGGCATCATTCCATGCCAGATGCCCCTGGCGGAAATTTTCCGGCTTTAATACCGGATCAATAGAGAAATAGTTTTCAGACTGATAATGCGCCACCCACGCTTGCGGGTACGTGGTGTGAACGGAGATTTTTGGCCGCGTAAACGGGACGGGATGGCGAACGCACAGCGCATAATAATCATATTCAAGCTGCTGTGTCTGATGTTGTAATTCAGTGTAGACATCTTCTGCCGTCGCCATTTCCTGAAAGCGTACCAGCATACTCCGTCGCCAGGTGAAGAAATCATTTTCCTGCATACTAAACGGTAACACCCCTGAGATTGATAATCATTATAATGTTTAAAACAAGCTAACACATAAATGAAGTTTATATGTAGAAAATATCGGTCAGATGGCGAATTACTTGAGGTGTGTTTCACCCGGCAGGAGAACACAAAGGGATTACGGCTATAATCAGGCGGGTATTATTGATATTTATTCAAATACACTCGCCCAAAACGGGATTATTTCAGGCGAGTGCGCAAAAACACTTATTGCATCAGGAACTTCTCAAGAAACTGACGCGTGCGTGGTTGCTGAGGATTGGCAAATAACGGTTTGGCCGCGCCCTGCTCCACAATGCGCCCTTGATCCATAAATATCACCCGGTCAGCCACGTCGCGCGCAAAGCTCATTTCATGCGTCACAATGACCATCGTGCGCTTTTCCTGCGCCAGCTGGCGTATCGTACTGAGCACCTCCCCCACCAGCTCAGGGTCGAGCGCGGAAGTCGGTTCATCAAACAAAATCACCTCCGGGCGCATCGCCAGCGCGCGGGCAATCGCCACACGCTGCTGCTGCCCGCCGGACAGACGACGCGGATAGCTGGTCTCTTTCCCGGCCAGTCCTACCTTCGCCAGCAGTTCCCGCGCTAATGCCGTTGCTTCGGCTTTGGGTTCGCCTTTCACAATCACCGGCCCTTCAATGATGTTCTCCAGTACGGTACGGTGCGGAAACAGATTAAAGTTCTGGAATACGAACCCCACATGCTGACGCAACTGGCGAATTAGCCCTTTTTGCTTGTTTAACGAGCTTGCGGTATCAATGGTAATGTCGCCCACTTTGATGGTGCCCGCCTCAGGCTGCTCCAGCAAATTAATGCTGCGCAACAGCGTTGTTTTACCGGAACCGCTGGGGCCGATAATCGCCACCACCTCACCAGGTTTCACCTCCAGGTCGATGCCGTGCAACACCGTCTGACCGTGGAACTTTTTCACCAGGTTTTTAACTTCAATCGCACTCATTTTGGCTCTCTCTCCTGGCGGTTAAGCTGCTCTTCAAAATAGTTTTGCAGCGCGGAAAGTACCGTCGCCATCACCCAGTAGATCAGCGATGCCGCCAGATACATGGTAAAGACTTCCAGCGTACGCGAGGTAATCAGCTGCGCCTGACGGAACAGTTCCGGCACCTGAATCGTGGCGGCCAGGGAGGTATCTTTCACCAGGCTGATGAAACTGTTGCTCAGCGGCGGCAACGCCACGCGGGCGGCCTGCGGCAAAATCGCGCGACGCAGCGTTTGCCACGGCGTCATACCGATACTTGCCGCGGCTTCCCACTGACCTTTGTCGATAGAAGAGATCGCCGCACGCAGCGTTTCCGAAGTGTAGGCTGCGGTATTCAGCGACAGGCCAATCATCGCCGCCGGGATCGGGTCCAGCTCAATGCCAAACTGCGGCAGGCCGTAGTAGATCATAAAAAGCTGGGCAATCAGCGGCGTACCGCGAAAAATGGAGATATAAAAACGCGCCAGCCAGCGGACAGGCAGCAGGGGCGACATACGCATCAGCGCGAGAATGAAGCCCAGCAGCAGGCCGAAAAACATCCCGCCAATACTCAGCTGTAGCGTAAACACCGCACCTTTAAGCAGATACGGCAGCGAGTCAATCACCAGTTGGATACTTTCTTGCATGAGTGTTTTTCTACCCGGAAGTTACACGTGAGGATGGTAGGCAAACAGCGCTGGCGCCCCACCGGTATGAATAAAGAGAATCGGACCTTCATCTTTGAAGCGCTTCTGGCTGATGCCATCGATCAGGCCCGCCATCGCTTTCCCCGTATAGACCGGGTCAAGCAGAATGCCTTCCAGGCGCGCCAGCAGCTTCACGGCCTCCATCCCCTCTTCATTCGGCGTTCCGTATCCCGGCGCGAAATAGTCGTCCCACAGCAGGATGTCCGCCGAGGCGGTCAGTTCCAGCTCTTTAGCAATCGCTTGTTGCAGCGTAACCACTTTAGGCTTCTGATCGATAACCTTGCGCGACACGGTCACGCCGATCAACTCAACATCTGGCATCAATTGTTCCAGACCTACCGCCAGCCCGGCGTGCGTACCGGCGCTTCCCGACGCCACCACCACGGAGGACAGCTGTACCGCGCCCTCGCACTGCTGGGCGATTTCCAGCGCGCTTTCCACGTATCCCATTGCGCCTAATGGGCTGGAGCCGCCGACCGGAATCACATACGGCCTGAAACCCTGCGCCTCAATACGGGTCGCCAGTTCCTGTAGCTGGGCGTCAGGATCGGTCAGCGCGTCGCACATCTCAATTTGCGTATTAAAAAGGTCCAGCAGCAGACGATTGCCGTTGGTCAGGTAGTTTTCCGCCGTCGTACCGATGGGATTTTCCAGTAACGCAACGCAGTGTAATCCCAGTTTTGCCGCTACCGCCGCCGTCTGGCGAACGTGGTTCGACTGGATGGCGCCCGCCGTAATCAGCGTATCCGCGCCTTCACGCAGCGCATCGGCAGCCAGAAATTCAAGCTTACGCAGTTTATTCCCGCCCATTGCCATCGGCGTTACGTCATCGCGTTTAATGAAAATGTCGCGACCCAGATAATCAGATAAACGCGGCAGGTATTCGAGTGGCGTTGGCGCGCCAATAAATTCCAGGCGTGGGAACCGCGTTAAATTATGCAGTGGCATAAAGCCTCCGGTATTCATTGTTGTGATGTTCTTTTTATTATGCACGTTCAAACGGATGAAATAAAAAAGGCGCCGTATTAAAGCGCCTTTTTTTGCAATTATGACGATTATTTAGTCACATCTGCGCCAAACCATTTCTCAGACAGCGCTTTCAGCGTGCCGTCTTTCTGCATATCGGCAATGGCGCCATCTACCGCTTTCAGCAGATCTTCATTGCCTTTACGCAGCGCCACACCGGCTTCCTGACGGGAGAACGCTTCGCCGGTAACGGCCAGCGTGTCTTTGGTTTTCTTCACCAGATCCAATGCGGCCAGGCGATCCACCAGAATAGCGTCAATACGGCCTACGCGCAGATCCTGGTATTTCGTCGGATCGTCATCATAGGTGCGAATGTCTACACCCTGTACGTTCTGGCGCAACCACTCTTCGTAGTTTGTTCCCAGACCAACGCCGACCTTCTTACCTTTCAGGTCAGCCGCCGTGTTGATGCTGCCTTCATTGCCTTTTTTCACCAGCGCCTGAATACCAGAAATGGTATAAGGTGTTGAGAAATCGTATTTTTTCTTACGTTCGTCGGAGATGGTGACCTGGTTGATAACCACATCAATACGTTTGGAATCCAGCGACGCCAGCATACCGTCCCATTTGGTCGGTTTCAGCGAGGCTTTTACGCCGAGGTGTTTCGCCAGTTCTTCTGCGAACTCCACTTCAAACCCGGTCAGTTTGCCGTCATCACCCTGAAAACTGAACGGCGGGTAAGTCCCTTCCAGGCCTACCAGCAGCGTGCCGCGCTCTTTTACTTTGTTTAACAGACCTTCATCTGCATAACTCTTCACGCTCATCCCGGCGACAAGTGCAACTGCCATCACACCCATCAGAGCCTGACGTCCCAGAAGTGCTAATTTCATAGTTACCCCGAATGTTGTCATTAATGACCGTAGTGTAGAGGGTTTGCTGCTAATCACAAACACGACTCCGCTACATGTTATTCATTTTTAATATATATCAGAAGTAGCCATCCGGGATGATTTCTGCATCTGTCCGGCATGCGTATGCGTTTTATACTGTTCGTACTTACGCAGCGCGATCCGATAGTTATTGGTGCTGGTTTCGGGTAACCACGGGGCCAGGTTTTCATCAAGAAAACCTTCCTGTAGCAGGTCGTGAGAGATGTTCTGTTCGGTGAGATGGTTGCCCAGGCGACGCAGGCGTACGACATATTCACGCACGGTGCCGTGGCTCATTTCGGTTTGCTCAAACAAAAATTGTTTAAAACCGATGATGTCAAAGAAGTCACTCTGCTCTTTGCAGTGCAGATCGCCGCAGAAACGGCACAGCGCCGACCACTCCTTCTGCTCCTCCTGCCATTGTGCGTCGTCCATCAGCGTATCCAGGCGGGAAATCGCGATTTTATTGACAATCTGCCCCCGGCGAACCAACGTGATCCTGTCGAGCAATTTATGGCAATGAGCGCAATGCGTCTGGCTGTGTTTAAAGTCTTTGAGGTAGCGGCTTAGTGGCCGTCTTTTAGATTGCTGCACCGTCATGAGAACTCCTGGTAGTCAATACGTTGTGCGGCACTATTAAGGGGCGACGACGATCGCCCTTTATAACTTACCCAGCTTGGTGCGTAGACGTTTGATGGCCTGGCTGTGCAACTGGCTTACCCGTGACTCGCCGACTTCCAGCACCGCGCCAATCTCCTTCAGATTGAGCTCTTCCTGGTAATACAGCGTCAACACCAGCTGTTCGCGTTCTGGCAACGATTCAATCGCATCCATCACACGCTGGCGTAAATTGCTCTCAAGGAGCTGTTGTAACGGGTTTTCCTGCTGGTGTTCTTCCGTCACCAGCTCAATGCTATCGCCATGCTCTTCCCGCCACTCGTCATAAGAGAAGAGTTGGCTGTTATTGGTATCAAGCAACATCTGACGATACTCTTCCACAGGAATAGCCAGCCGCTCCGCCACCTCAGTTTCCGTCGCGTTGCGCCCTAATTCCTGCTCCAGTTGCCCCATCGCCTGCGCCACTTCGCGAGCATTGCGCCGGACGCTACGCGGCACCCAGTCACGGCTGCGTAGTTCATCCAGCATCGCTCCACGAATACGCTGCACTGCGTAAGTGGTAAATGCCGTTCCTTGCAGAGCGTCATATCGGTCAACTGCATTCAATAACCCGATACCGCCCGCTTGTAGCAGATCGTCCAGTTCCACGCTCGCCGGCAAACGCACCTGCAGGCGCAATGCTTCGTGACGCACCAGCGGTACATAACGCTGCCACAGCGAGTGTTTATCCATTACACCTTCAGCGGTATACAGTGAATTCACGATAAACAGCCCTGCGTTAGTTGAGTTATCGGCATGATTATCCGATTCTGGAGGGGTTTTAATCGGGTGAATAGTGGGTGAAATGAGGGGTTATTTGGGGGTTACCGTTATTTATAACCCCCAATTCCCCTCAGGGGATCTAAAAATCAGGCAACGCGCTCGGCAAAAATCTCATCAGTTTTCAACGCTGATGAGTCACTACTCACATTTTCGCTCACTCCTTTTAACAATGAAGCAATTTCTACCTGTACCTCTTTCTCAAGGCCAGGATAGAGAGGCAAACAAAGGACTTCATCTGCACGTAATTGCGCAATTTTAAGTTTATCTTGTCTGGCGCTCTCCAGCGCACGATACATTGGGAAGCTACTAATTAATGGGTAGAAATAACGACGGGGCATAATATTGTGGGACTTTAATAAATCATAAACCCCATCTCGCGAAACAGGAAACGCATCCGAAACCATAATTGGGCAATAAGCATGATTCCATGCAATATTATCCGGCGGGATCAGCAGTGAGATACCAGGAATATCAGCCAGGAGTGTTTTATAGTTATCAAACAGCGCCGCGCGCTCAGCTAATGCTTTATCGATATGGCGAAGTTGCAATAAACCAAACGCTGACTGAACTTCATTCATTTTGCCATTTATGCCAGGCGCCACAACGGTGGTTTCCCCGGCAAAACCAAAGTTTTTCAAATAATCAATGCGTTGTTTCGTTTTTTTATCATGGCAGATAATCGCTCCGCCTTCTATCGTATTGAATACTTTTGTGGCATGGAAACTCAAGACAGATAAGTCGCCTTCGCGCAAAATGGTTGTCCCTTCCCGCTTAACACCAAAAGCGTGTGCTGCATCGTAAATCACTTTCAGACCATAAATATCAGCAATCTGCTGAATATGCGCTGTGTCACAGGGGATGCCATAACAATGGACAGGCAAAATAGCGGTAGTTTGCGGCGTGATTGCCTCTTCAATTTTCCGTGGGTCCATATTACAGGTGACAGGGTCAATATCGACAAAAACCGGTTTTAAGCCATTCCACAGTAGCGAATGCGACGTTGCCACAAAGGAATACGGCGTGGTAATCACTTCACCTGTGATGCGTAACGCCTGAAATGCAGTTAGCAACGCCAGCGTACCGTTTGCAAACAGGCACAAATGTTCAACACCGAGATATTCCGCCAGCGCCTCTTCAAGTTGCTGGTGAAATGGACCTGCATTGGTTAATTGTTTGTTTTGCCATATTTCTTCCAGATAAGGAATAAACTCATCAAGAGGTGGCAATAAAGGACTGGTAACAAAAATGTTCTTATCCATAATTTCTCCGCCCGCACCGATAAACGAAAGCGCATCGCACCGCATTAAATTAACTGATACTGCCCCAATAACACTTTCACCTCAGAGGGGGAGCAGTTCATTAGCACATCAATAATTGACAATCCGGCATGGAATTTACCCCCACCCTGAGAGTAATGAACATCATCCATTTTAATGAATGACAGTTTCATCCCCTGAGCGACAAATTCATCAGAATGATAAAGATGCTGCCCACCAGGACTATTGATATAATGGTCTCCACCGAGAGTTCGGCAAATGTTCATCACCCTCCCGCTTGCAGTTTCATCACATGAATAATTCAAATCACTCGCCATGTGAAGTGACACTTCAATGCCAAGCCAAGCAAATATCTCTTTAAACGCATACTGGCAAAGCGTGGGAATCTGGCGCTGCTCGGCGGTCAACACCTTCTCAACAATACTAAAAACTGGTTCAAAATATGGCCTTTTATGATAAGCCTGATGAACTGTTTTCAGCACCTTAGCAACATTAACGTCAAAGCTTAACGTATTTATTTTTTTGAAAGATGAAGCGCCCGGCACAGCAACGGTAAAGCGCTGAGGAGAGTTCCCCATCAAAATAGTATTACGATTAATGTAGCCCTGACGGATATAATTTACGTCATCATAAATTACAAACTGATCGACCGCATTAATCAGTTGAAAATATCCCAGGTAAGGGAATAGATAGGGCTGCATAATGCCGATTTTCATTGTGCACCTTTTCTGGGGACAAAATAGTAAACGGTTTCCAGTAGCCCTTCCGTATAGTGACGCAGGTAGATGTCGTAGTCCTCACGATAACCCAGCACCTGCTCAGGCAATGTTCTGAAATCATCAGGTTTGTGATAGCAACAGACGGCAAGCAGTGGATGCTGTTGACGAATAATCCGTTTTGCTCCCTCCAGAGCCTGTGACTCAAAACCTTCGATATCCATTTTGATGAACGTCACTCGCCCTTTTAACACATCGTCAAGGGCTACCATTTCAACATCGATCCCCCCGTCTTCGCTCGCATGCGAAGTCGACCCCGAGGAAGAAAAACTCAGCTTCTGCTGGCTGTGCGAGACGCCACAGGGATAAACATAAACATTTTCCCTGCCCTGCATCGCCTGTTGAATACTCTGCGCCTGGCGCGGTTCTGGTTCAAAGATACATACTGTGTTATAGCTGGGAAATCGACGCATAAACTCAACGGAAGTGGCGCCGTCAAAACTACCGCAATCAATAAAATGTTCGGCATATTCGCCAATAAAGGGCAGATCGAAGTACTGATCGTTCAGGCAAATATTATACTGCGCAAGAAACTGTAGCTTGTTGGTAAGCCTGAAGTTGATGATATCGTCAAAAGTGCGCTTTGAAATATCATCCGCAAGGAGCGCACGGATACGCTCATAGGCTTCACGGTTCTCGGCGTAGTCGCGCACAAATTCGGGTTGATGATACCAGGTCGGCTTGCTTAACAGGTGGCTGAAATAGCGATAAAAGCTGAAGTAATCGATCTGTTTATGTCCCGCTGCCGACAGCGTTCGCCATGCCGATACCGGGCGGCCATCCATAATCGAAGAAACAATCAACGCGTCCGAAGGAACCTGACTTAGAGAGATAATCGGAAACCCGTCAATCTGAGTTTGCGTTGTTTTATTATCAATGATGCCCTCAACGTTAAATACCTTTGCCATTTCAATACCATAACTCGTCAGTCCAAAGATATAACGAGGTGAGGCTTTCTCGATAAACGCATGGCAAAAATCGGCAATTTGCTCGTCAGTCAACATAACAGGCTCTCTTAGCGCAAATAAAACTCAACGGCATCAACATCCAGAACGAGCACATCTTTCAGCGTTCGGACATCCATCCGCTCAGGAAAATAGTTATCAATAAACAAACTGTTTGGCTGTATATATTCTGACTTTCGCTCTCCAGAAGTCAGATGGATGACCTCATCGAAAAGGTTCAACGCAACCCCTGCGCACATAAGGGTTTCTTCAGGTTTTTGCGCATGGCGAGTAATCAGCGTAATGGCTTTTCCCTGCGCCCGACTCTGGTATAAAAACGCCATGACGGCAGGTACCGCAAAACCATCGATAATGAGGGTGTCGTCAAGATCGACATAGATTCGCTGATAGTTGAGTTCACTTCGCGTTCGGGACACAATGGCCCGATCAACGATACCGACACTCATTTCCGGGAGAGCGACAACATCGCGTCCCATAAAGTCATGGATAGCCATAAGCGGTAAATTCACCCCTCTGGCACGCTGAAAAACCATTGCGCCAGCAATCCTGCAGGCCACCTCCAGCAGTTTCCATTTCCCTGTTCTGTCGCGTTTTAGCTGTACAAACCAAGGGCCACGAAGCGCCAGTCGCGCATTTATCGTTTCGACAATGTCGGTTATTTCATCGTCAAGAACGACCTCTCGTGAACGCATGCTGATACCCGCCCGAACACGTTCACGGGTACGAGGCCCAGCCCAAATCAAACGGCGGTTTCGGTCAGTGAAACAGTCGACGGTGATCTCCTCTCCCGGCAGATATTCCACCACGATCGCCTGCGCGACGGATTCAATCGCCTGTTCCAGAGACAGGCGGTTATTTACTCGCTGTACACCATTTCCCCCCTGTCCACAGTCTGGTTTTACGATCGCCGGCCAGTCGTCAATTGTTGCAAGATCGCAGTATCGATGAGGGACCCAGTGGCAATCGTCAAATAGGGCATAGGTAGCGCTTTTATAACGTAGCGTCTCCGTTACCTGACGATCGCCATTAACCAAAAAGTAGTGCTGCCGGGGTTCATTAAGTTGTGCAAGTTTTAACGCGACAGAATCATGCGTAGCGAAAACGACATCAATCTGCTTCTCTTTCACCAGTCGCAGAAATTGCGCGTCGAAGTCGTCAGCATGAATATTGGGCATATCACCGGCATAATCGGGAAAACGAAACTCCCCGTGATCGCTTACGCTCGATGCCCCCAGCAGCAGACCAATATGGACGGAATAGCGCAGCGCGCTATAAATCTCACCCGCATTCTCTGCACCGCAAGGGAAAATAAGGACATTAATTTTTTTCATCAGAACCTTCCCCGGTATATGAGAGATACGCAATCACAAAATCTGCAAGAGATTGCATTTCATCCAGCCCATAACGATGGTCCACAGGCAACGGTAGGATGTGTCTGATGTAACGGTGTTCAATCGAATCGACACTCACTCTTTGCAAGGCATCAAGCCAGTAAACAGGAATAAAAATTCGGCGCTGACGAAGCGCTTCGCGCAGATTTTCATTTTCAGTCAGTAGTGGGTAGCAAAGCGGGCCGCATTCTGGCCTGGCAGGTAAATTTAGCGCATTGATACAGGCAAGACGCTGATACAGGTACTGGTAATTTTCAAGGCGTCGCTGCTCACAGGCTTGATAATCGATCCCAGCTAATAAACGATGAGTCAGCATAGACATGCCTTCCCCCGGTAGTTCCTCCAGCGTTTGCTCTGCCTGTCGGTAGGCGGTGTAGCCAGCCTCTGCGCCCTGCGCCAGGCGAATAAGAAGATGCCCAGTGCGCTGAAGAGAACCTGATTCCTCTGTCGGAGGGATATCCACCTGTATTGCACCAGCCAGCATCCCGCCATCGGGAACGCCGAAAAATTTCCTGGGTGAGTAGATCGTTGCCAGACCGGGTTGCGGCGCGGAGAAAAAGGCCTGAGAGTGATCCCAGACGATCTGCTGTGGATTAAACCGTTCCATGAGCGACTGAGCCAGGTTATCGACGAGGCCAAAATAGTTAACCGCAAGCACCCAGTCACCGTTTTCTGGCTGAAGATCGTCCGCAGGAGCAAACGCGGCGTCCAGAGAATAAAAACGTACGGGAATGCCTAACGTTTCGGCAGGCGATAGCATTGCATTGCAGATCCAGCGCGGCATCCAGAGTGCTGAAGGTTGCCCTTTTTTCAATAGAGCATAAAAGGCCGCACGCGCAGAACTGAAACACTGTGCATCAGAATACAACGTCTGGCTTATTAACGCCGTTTCGAGGGGGAAATATCCACCTATAGCATCAGTCAATGTGTTATTCACTCTCTTCCCCCACCAGCCCTACATAACCTCTTCGCCGTAAATGCCTCACTCACACCAGTTCGCCCATTATGTATCGCTATTAATCACCACTGGCGCAGGCGGCAACCCCTGACAATAACGCTGCCAGATAATCTCCAGCGCCCGCTCGAAATAAATGGCTTCTCGCACCTGAGATACACTCTTCTCTTTCAGGCGAGAGCGCAGCGACTGGCGCAACTCAGCCAACGCATGGGTTTGTTCAGACAACAAAACCGCCTTAGCGATGTACTGTTCTTTGTCAACGGCCACAAAATCCTGCAGCCCACAAAAATTCAGCCCGGCACTGCACTGCCTGGAAGCGATGGTGTCCCCGGCAATAGTTAATGTAGGAACACCCATCCAGATCGCATGCCAGGTCGTCGTCCCCCCGGTATAAGGAAAGGTATCCAGCAAAACATCAATGTCGTTATGTAATGCCAGATACTCATGCAGCGACATCTTTTGCCTGAATAGCAACCGTTCCTCATTAATGCCCTGCTCTTTAAACAACATTCTGAAATGGTTAACCATATTGCTGTCAGACATATAGCCGATAAGCAAACGCGCATCAGGTATGCTGTGCAAGATCTTGCTCCAGATGCGAACAACCTCATCATTGATTTTTTTCGGGCGATTAAAGCTGGCAAAAGTGATAAAGCCATTTTTCAGCGCAGGCAATGGGCCAACATCAGGGCTCTCTTTATTCGGATGGAACTGCTGAACCGCTGGAAGATAAATTAATTTTTCAACAAAGGCAGAATCCAGAACGCCCGGTTCCGCAAAACGACTATCAATAAGGTAATAATCTACCGTCGCCATTCCCGTGGTTCCGGGATAACCGATCCAGGAAAGTTGGACAGGTGCTGGTTTTAACGCAAAAGCCGGCAAACGGTTATAACCAGTGTGCCCGGAGAGATCGACAAGGATATCAATTCCATCCCTTTTAACCTGCTCAGCAAATTCGAGGTGGCTTAGATGTGTGACTTTTGACCATACGCAGGCACTCTCCATCAGTCGCTCGGTTACCTCATCCTGTAGTGAAGAGTTCTGGTAACCGTATATTTCAAAGCGATCGCGATCCAGCGAATACCAGACCGGCGCGAGAAAATTCGTCACCGGGTGGCGGCCAAAATCTCCAGAAACAAATCCGATACGTAAGCGAGATTTCTCTTCGCGCGTATGAGTGATAGTAAACGGCTGTTTACTCGCCCAACGTTCAGCGGCCAGGCCAAACTGCTTATGTTCTTCCAGCAGATCCTGCGCTGTAAGCTCTGTGCTGTGCGTCAGTCCAAACAGTAAGTTGGTGAAGGCATTAAAATTACCCGGCTCCAGCTCGACCACACGGCGTAAATAAGGGATCGCCTCGCTCATTTTTGACTGATCACCAAGGATCGTTCCCAGATTCTCAATAATGCCCGCAGAACGCGGTTCTATCTCTATTGCTTTACGCGAACACATTTCCGCCAGCGTATATTCCATCATTTCACGATGAAGAGAACTGAGAAGATCCCATGCCGCAGCATATCCAGGTTCGGCGCGCAAGATCGCCCGTGCCAGGCGCCCTGCTTGCCAACGCCAGTTTTTACGATAAAAAATAGCGGAGAGCTCATAAAAAATACGCCAGCTACTCGACTGCAACGAAAGCAACGACATACTGGCTTTCAGCCCGGCGTCATAATCGGAAGTACGCAAATAAAAATTCGCCAGAAGATAGTGCACATGGACATTATCTGGTCTCTGTGCAACCAACCGCTCAATGTTCGCACGCGCCTGCTGGAATCTGCCTTCCTGCATTAACTTTTCTAACTGTCGATGAAAAGCCTCTTCCACCGGGGCCAAAGCCGGCATGGATGTCTTTTTCTTGCCCGGCGTTGCTATGGCGGAAGGTAAAAAGCCGCCGTTGGCCTCCGTACCGGAATAAAGAATCAGCGAGAAAACAAGGGGCCAGGTTTCTTCAGCCGGAAAATGGCCGATAAGCTGCTGCAAAAAAGCCCGCCAGGCTTTGGGAGCAGCCGCCACCATCCCCTTCTTAACCAGACTAAACAAGATTTGCGCATTCTGCGCCGTTACCACCGGCGTCGGAGCAGACATCGCCGACAGCTCTTCGTCATTCAGTTCTACAGTTTCATGCCAGCGGTTAATGGCATATTTACCTCTTGTCGCCGCCACCCACTGTGCCGGCGCCGCCTGGCAGGTATCGTAAACGCTCTTATCCAGAGAGAAATGTAAGTCAGGTAACCCTTTCAAAAAAAGAGCCGACAGTGACTGGCTGATATCCTCCCGCCATGCTTTATCCTCTAAGTCGGGCTGACGAACGTTATAAACGAGCTGTTCGAAAGTGAGGCTTGAGGGCCAGCCGTCGCCGAGAGCATCAAGGAGAGCCAGCGTAGCGATATCATCCGTAGAGACAGGCGTTTCGCTATTTGCGGTTAACGTGTTGAGAATCCTTCCTTGCAGAGACTGACGGCGAAAACTTCCTGCCCAACGCAGATCTTTCAGTTTCGTCAGGTCCGGCAACACAGACACCGTTTGCGCATTGTCGCTATGGGTCAACAGGCTAAAACGCGTGCCGCGATTCACTGCAAAATCAAGATACTGTTGGATCAGAATTTTGTTATTGAGTGGACTGAGCACATTGTGTAGATGTTGGATCTTTTCATCATAATGCGCCGCAAGCTCTGTCCATGGTAGTAAGTCGCCGACATAAGCCAGGCCAAAAGTCTCGATCACACCCGCAAACTCAAGCAAGTAACGGTACTCGTTTGGTGTTTGCAAAAGGCTATGGCTAATCAGCAAATCTGATAATGTATCGCTATTTTTTAAAAACGCAGCCTCTCCGGTGACGCCGTTTAGCTTTAACCAGCTTAACATTGCCCGGGAACTGGCGATTTGCGTTTCGATATCATTCGCCAGACTGCTATGAATTTGTACCGCGTCGCGAATAATCTCGTTTATTTTTGCACCAGGATGGCATTCCCATTCAATGGCAATACAACCCTGAGGGCTTAAATGCTGTTGGCAAAACGCAAGGAGTTGGTCGCGAATATCATTACTCAACCAACTAAAGCTGCCATGAATAATAATATAATCATATTCACCGATATCCTGGCTGAGTAAGTCATCAAGAGAAAGTGAAAAAAGTGCCAGGTTATCCGGCGCACTGCCCAGTAGAGCCTGTTGCGACGAAAGAGAGTTTTCGCTCTCAAGCTCCACGCCGACAAAGCGCGAGTTGGGATACATCAGCGCCTGCGAATACAGTGTATAACCTTCCCCTGCGCCCAGTTCAAGCACTCTGGCGGTATCAAGGACAGGCGTTGTCACGCCATACAAATGGTTAACAGCCCTGATATGGCCCGGGGTGGAATAGCAAATGCTGTAGCTCTTATCTGACTCTGTAGGCAATCCCAAAATTAATGCTCCCGCCGGTAATCTCTTTACAGTAATGACCAGATTTACAGTACAGGAGTGGGATATTTTTAATGGCGTAAGAAGAGACTTAATTTTTGCTTTATTCGTGGTATCTGCGCGGGAATAAAAAAACCAGTCCGAAGACTGGTTTTATAAAGAGGCTGGTCCGTGCGATTAACGCAGCAGGGACAGAACAGTCTGCGGAACCTGGTTTGCCTGAGACAGTACAGAAGTACCAGCCTGCTGCAGGATCTGCGCGCGGCTCATATTGGAAACTTCAGTTGCGTAGTCAGCATCCTGAATACGAGACTGTGCAGCAGACAGGTTGGTTACGGTGTTGTTCAGGTTAGAGATGGTGGATTCGAAACGGTTCTGAATCGCACCCAGGTCAGAACGCTGAGTATCAACAGCTTTCAGTGCAGTATCGATAGAGGACAGCACGTCAGTAGCCAGAACGTCGAAACCTTTGGTGGTAACGCTACGCGTTTCACCAGAAGCAAGACCCGTAGTAACACCAGCAGTACCGGTTGAATCAAATTTGTTCCAACCGCTGTTGCCATTAATGGTGATGTCGATTTTCTGAGTGTCGTTAGCGCCAACCTGGATAGAGATAGTTGTAGCAGAGCTAGTACCTGCCAGGATTTTGATGCCGTTGAACTGGCTCTGGCTGGCAACACGGTTGATTTCGTCCAGACGCTGGTTAACTTCAGACTGAATGGAGTCGATGTCAGAACCAGAGTTGGTGCCGTTCTGAGCCTGAACAGCCAGCTCACGGATACGCTGCAGGTTGTTGTTGATTTCGTTCAGAGAACCTTCAGCAGTCTGAGCAATGGAGATACCGTCGTTAGCGTTACGCGCAGCCTGAGTCAGGCCTTTGATGTTAGAAGTGAAACGGTTAGAAATCGCCTGACCAGCAGCATCGTCTTTAGCGCTGTTGATGCGCAGACCAGAGGACAGACGCTCGATAGCCGTGCCCAGAGCAGACTGAGATTTGTTCAGGTTGTTCTGAGTGGTCAGTGACATCAGGTTAGTATTGATAACTGCCATAATTTAATTCCTTCAAAAATGGGTTCTAAGTTCGGTGCCGAACACTCACGGCGTCTCTCACCGTCAACAAGGGTATCGGCGCAACTTCACAGTACTTTAGAAATAAACGACAAAAACTTTTAACTAATTATTTTTAAAGGTAATTAAATGCAGTTTTCACATTTTTTAGAATCAAGAACACGATTGTTTGGTATAAAAATAAAACAAAAACAATCCCTCTATATGCCCTTCTCACCCCGCCCTTTTCTGCCGATTATTTTTTTACGGTCAATGTAAACTTTCACCAAAAGTTGCCGATACAGAGAGCTGTACACCCAAGACTTTAAGGAAAAAAGACATGCCTACTATTAGTAACCTGGGGGTTGGCTCTAATCTGGATCTGACGACGCTCTACAACCAATTGGAAGCTGCTGAAAAAACAAAATTAACATCAATTACAACTCAGCAGACAAACTATAACGCCCAGTTGAGCGCGTACGGTAAGTTACAAAGCGCATTAACCAATCTGCAGACTGCCACTGCGGCATTGGGTAAAACAACAACCTGGAACTCGACAACCGTTAGCAGCACTAACACGGCATTCACTGCCACAACAACCAGTGAAGCTACTGCCGGAAGCTACACAGTCAACGTGAGTCAGGTTGCCAAAGCACAGGTATTGATGTCCGGCAAGATTGACAGCAACACAACAAAACTGGGCGAAACAACGACGAACGGTACGCGCACAATTACGATTACGCAGCCGGGAACCAAAGATCCTTTAGAAATTACATTGTCGGATTCCGACACCAGCCTGAACGGTATTGCGAAAGCCATTAATAATGCCAATGGTAACGTCTCCGCCACGGTAATGAAGGCTTCTGACGGCGACTATCGTCTGATGCTGACATCAAAAACGACGGGTACGGACTCAGACATGACCGTAACGGTAACCGGTGACGACACGCTCCAGCAGGTTATCGGTCACGATGCTTCAACAAATGCGCTAACCGAGCAGACCGCATCGCAGAACGCAAAACTGACAGTGAACGGCGTCGAACTTGAACGTTCAAGTAATATCATTTCTGATGCGCTGCCAGGCGTCACGTTGACGTTGAAGAATAAAAGCACCGCCGACGAAACGCTGGAATTAACCCGTGCAACAGAAGAGAACAGCAAAGCAATAAATGACTGGGTAACAGCCTATAATGCGCTACAGTCAACCATCGCCAGCGTGACGAAGTACGTCAAAGTTGAGCAGGGCAAAGATCAGTCAGCAACTAACGGTGCGTTAATGGGCGACACCAACGTGCGTTCCATTCAATCGCAATTACGCAGTCTGCTGACGGATGTACAAGGCGGCGCTTACGCCATTATATCTCAACTGGGTATTACTCAGGATCCGGTGACCGGCGCCGACGGTTCGACAGGTAACCTGAAAATAGACAGCACTAAGCTAACGAAAGCATTAACTGATAACCCACAGGCGGTTCAGGAATACTTTATCGGCGATGGCAAAACGACAGGTTTTGCTACAGAAATGAACAATATGTTGACCAAAATGCTGGATACCTCCGTCGATCAATCCGGGGTTATTAAAAACGCGCAGGATGGCATCAACAAAACGCTCAAGACATTAGAACAGCGCTATGACGCGATGGAAGCCTCCATAGAAGCAACTATGGCGCGCTACAAAGCACAGTTCACCTCACTGGATAAGTTGATCAGTCAGATGAACAATACTGCAAACTACCTGACACAGCAGTTTAGCTCATCCAGCAGTTAAGGAACTGATATGTATAGTAAAAGTGGTGTTCTTTCCTACCAAAAAGTCGGGGTGGAAAGTGCGGTAATGAGTGCCGACCCACACCAACTGATTGTTATGCTTTTTGACGGAGCACTAAGCGCTCTCGTCAGGGCACGACTATTCCTGGAGCAGGGAGAACTGTTATCGAAAGGTGAAGCGCTGTCAAAAGCGATCAATATTATTGATAACGGCCTCAAGGCGGGACTCAACATGGACGTTGAAGGAGACCTTTCCCGCAATCTGGCATCACTTTACGATTACATGATACGTCGTTTGTTACTGGCCAACTTACATAACGACGTCGAAGCTATCATTGAAGTAGAGGGATTGCTAACCAATATCGCTGATGCCTGGAAACAGATTGGCTCACCGGTTTCACCCGTTCAGGATACCCTTTGATGACTAACTTCATCCCGTCACTTACCGACTGGCATGCCCTGCATGCCCTTAGTATCACAATGTTGGATCTCGCTCATTCAGGGAAATGGGATGAACTGATTGAGCAGGAGATGAATTATGTGCAACTGGTAGAAGGTATTGCACGTAACCCCATCTCTCCCGGCAATACATTTCTGATAAACCAGGCAAAAGAGATCCTGAATGCCGTACTCCGTAACGAGGCTGAGTTAAAAACGCTGTTGCAGCACCGTATGGAAGAGCTACGTCAGCTTATAGACCAGACCGGAAAACAGCAGTCCGTCTCCACGACATACGGGAACCTGGCGGGAAATATTCTGTTCCCCAGTAACCTGAATCAATAATTTTTATCCACCTGTGAAAAATCATCCATACTCCAGAAGTTGGCCTGACGGCTTCTGGAGCACGGAAGATGAAAAACCCCACGCTATTGCAGTACTTCCACTGGTATTACCCTGACGGCGGCAAGCTCTGGCCAGAACTGGCTGAGCGCGCTGGCGGCCTCAATGATATCGGCATTAATATGGTCTGGTTACCGCCCGCCTATAAAGGCGCGTCCGGCGGGTATTCCGTAGGTTATGATTCGTATGACCTGTTTGATCTGGGTGAGTTTGATCAGAAAGGATCTGTCGCCACAAAATATGGCGACAAAGCGCAGCTGCTGGCCGCCATTGAGGCGCTAAAGCAAAATGACATTGCGGTTTTGCTCGACGTGGTCGTCAACCACAAAATGGGCGCGGATGAAAAAGAGGCCATTCGCGTACAGCGGGTCAATGAAGATGATCGCACGCAAATCGATGACGAGATCATCGAATGTGAAGGCTGGACGCGTTACACCTTCCCTGCCCGCGCCGGTCAATATTCGCAGTTTATCTGGGATTTCAAATGCTTCAGCGGTATTGATCACATCGAAAACCCGGACGAAGACGGCATCTTTAAGATCGTCAACGACTACACTGGCGACGGCTGGAACGACCAGGTCGATGATGAGATGGGTAATTTCGACTATCTGATGGGCGAAAACATCGACTTTCGCAACCATGCGGTCACCGAGGAGATCAAATACTGGGCGCGTTGGGTAATGGCGCAAACCCATTGCGACGGCTTCCGCCTGGATGCGGTCAAACACATTCCGGCCTGGTTTTATAAAGAGTGGATAGAACACGTCCAGGAAGTGGCGCCAAAGCCGCTGTTCATTGTGGCGGAGTACTGGTCTCATGAAGTGGACAAGCTACAAGCCTATATCGATCAGGTGGATGGAAAAACCATGCTGTTCGACGCGCCGCTACAGATGAACTTCCACGAAGCCTCTCGTCAGGGGCGTGATTACGATATGAGCCAGATTTTCACCGACACGCTGGTGGAAGCCGATCCTTTCCATGCCGTAACGCTCGTGGCAAATCACGATACCCAACCGTTACAGGCGCTTGAAGCGCCCGTTGAAGCCTGGTTTAAGCCGCTGGCCTATGCGTTGATCCTGTTGCGGGAGAACGGCGTACCGTCAGTGTTCTACCCTGATCTCTACGGCGCACATTACGAAGATACGGGTGGCGACGGCGAAACCTACACCATTGATATGCCCGTTATCGAACAGCTCGATCAACTGATTCTCGCGCGCCAGCGTTTTGCCCACGGCATCCAGACGCTCTTTTTCGACCACCCCAACTGCGTTGCCTTTAGCCGTAGCGGTACAGACGACGCCCCTGGCTGCGTGGTCGTACTTTCCAACGGCGATGACGGCGAGAAGACCATTACGCTAGGTGAAAATTACGCCAACAAGACCTGGCGTGATTTTTTAGGCAATCGGGAAGAGCGCGTAGCCACCGATGAACAGGGTGAAGCCACGTTCACCTGCAACGGCGGCTGCGTCAGCGTATGGGTCATTGAAGATGTGCTGTAAGAACAGGAGAGAACACCGGCCGGGTAAGCGTTAGCGCCCCCGGCATCAACATGATTACCGCCAGCGTTTACCGAAAATGTTTACGGTAACTGACTCGCGAGCGGATGTTTCGATAAATAGTCGGCGCATTCGGTCGTGGGTCGGTCCACGCGTTGCAGCGTCATACCATCATATTCCAGCGTGTTCCCTTCGCGCTCAATCTCATAGAGTTCGCGCTTCACCGTAACGTTGGTTAAATCACCGGAAAGCAGCGTCAGTTTACCCGGCAGGGCAATCACCCGCTGCCACTGACGGCAATCCAGGGTATCCCCCTCTTTGGTCACCACCAGACTGGCTATCGCCTCAGGGCTTACCAGTTTGCGCTGAGGGCCTTTTGACTGCCAGTGTCCTTCCAGTCCGGCTGGCGCTGGCGTCTTCACCACATCGTTATAATTCTGTACCTCTGCACATCCGGTAAGGACCAGAAATGCGCCAACGATCGCTATTTTTTTCATCATTCATCCTGCATGCGAAGAAAACAGGATTGTGGCATTAAAGCCCTGATGTCGCCAGCCTTTCAGGGCCAACAAGTAATATTGATCCAGTCGATATTACTTCTTATTAGTAGTAGGCAAAAAATCTGATCGGTGTACTATCCGCTCTTCTTTTATTTTCCTTCTGAGTTCAGAGGCTAAGAAAGCATGTCATGGCAACAATTCAAACAAGCCTGGTTAGTTAAATTCTGGGCGCCTGTCCCTGCGGTTATCGCAGCAGGTATTCTCTCCACTTATTATTTCGGTATCACCGGTACGTTCTGGGCTGTTACGGGCGAATTCACCCGCTGGGGTGGACAAATCCTCCAGCTGTTTGGCGTTCATGCTGAAGAGTGGGGTTACTACAAGCTAATCCATCTGGAAGGCTCCCCTCTTACCCGCATCGACGGGATGATGATCCTCGGCATGTTCGGCGGCTGCTTTGCCGCGGCACTGTGGGCCAACAACGTTAAATTACGTATGCCGCGCAGCCGTATCCGCATTATGCAGGCGATTATCGGCGGGATGATTGCCGGTTTTGGCGCGCGCATGGCGATGGGTTGCAATCTGGCGGCCTTCTTCACCGGCATTCCACAGTTTTCTCTTCATGCCTGGTTCTTTGCGCTGGCAACCGCCATCGGCTCCTGGTTCGGCGCACGCTTCACGCTACTGCCCATATTCCGTATCCCGGTCAAAATGCAGAAAGTCTCCGCTGCCTCGCCGCTGACGCAGAAGCCGGATCAGGCGCGCCGCCGTTTCCGTCTGGGGATGCTGGTCTTTATCGGCATGATCGGCTGGGCGCTGCTGACGGCGATGAACCAGCCAAAACTGGGGCTGGCCATGCTGTTCGGCGTGGGTTTTGGTCTGCTGATTGAACGTGCGCAAATTTGTTTCACCTCGGCCTTCCGTGACCTGTGGATCACCGGTCGCACCCATATGGCGAAAGCCATCATCTTCGGGATGGCGGTGAGCGCTATCGGAATTTTCAGCTACGTGCAGTTAGGCGTGGAAGCGAAGATTATGTGGGCTGGCCCGAACGCCGTTATCGGCGGTCTGCTGTTTGGTTTTGGCATCGTGCTGGCGGGCGGGTGTGAAACCGGCTGGATGTACCGCGCCGTGGAAGGTCAGGTGCACTACTGGTGGGTAGGTCTCGGCAACGTTATCGGCTCCACTATTCTGGCATATTACTGGGATGATTTTGCCCCGGCGCTGGCAACCCGTTGGGACAAAGTGAATCTGCTCGACACCTTCGGCCCGCTGGGCGGCCTGCTGGTCACTTATCTGCTGTTGTTTGCCGCGCTGATGCTGATAATCGGCTGGGAAAAACGTTTCTTCCGTCGCTCCGGGTTAACCCCTGCTAAGGAATCCGCATGAAAAATATCGTTCCTGATTACCGTCTTGATATGGTCGGCGAGCCCTGCCCTTACCCGGCCGTCGCCACGCTGGAAGCGATGCCGCAGTTAAAAAAGGGAGAAATTCTGGAAGTGGTGAGCGACTGCCCGCAATCCATCAATAATATTCCGCTGGATGCGCGCAATCACGGCTATACGGTGCTGGATATTCAGCAGGATGGCCCAACAATTCGCTATCTGATTCAGAAGTAATCATTTGCCGGATGACGGCGCAAGCGCCTTATCCGGCCTGCATGATGCATTCAGCAGGTCTGGCTACACCTGCATGGACATCACTTCCTGGTACGCCGACATCAGTTTGTTGCGCACCTGAATGCCCATCTGCATTGAGACAGACGCTTTTTGCATATCGGTCATCACATCATTAAGCGCAATGCCTGGTTCACCCAGAGTAAATTTTTCTGCCTGTACACGCGCGGTGGTTTGCGTATCACTGATGCGATTCAGTGCCGCATGCAGTTGACCGGCAAAACTTACGGTTGGTTGTGGCAGCGCGTCTTGCGCCCGTGCGGACATCGCCGTTGCCTGTAGCTGGCTGATAACCCCTTCAATCCCCTGTATTGCTGACATGCTAATCCCCTGGATGATTTTTTACACAGCAGAGATTACCAGTTTGTCAATAAGATAAAGGCGCTAAATAGCGATAAAAAACCTCGGTTTTTGGCGCATAGAAAAATTCGAAACCGCAAATAATGAGACCGTCAATTTTTCGAGTTTGCTGACCCGGGAGTGAGTCTTGTTCCACTTTGCAAAAAACGCCGTCCACGATCAGTCACGAGGTGCGAGATGAGTGCGACTGCATCGACTGCAACCCAACCTAAACCTCTCGAGTGGCTTAATCGCCTACGCGCGAATCCCAGAATTCCTCTGATTGTGGCGGGATCAGCCGCCGTTGCCATCATCGTTGCTATGGTTTTGTGGGCGAAAGCGCCAGATTATCGCACGCTGTTCAGCAACCTTTCCGATCAGGATGGCGGGGCCATTGTCACGCAGCTGACCCAGATGAACATCCCTTACCGCTTCACCGAAGGAAGCGGTGCGATTGAAGTGCCTGCCGATAAAGTGCATGAGCTTCGCCTGCGCCTGGCGCAACAGGGATTGCCAAAAGGCGGCGCTGTCGGCTTCGAGCTGTTAGACCAGGAAAAATTCGGCATTAGCCAGTTCAGTGAGCAGGTCAATTACCAGCGCGCGCTGGAAGGCGAGCTGGCCCGCACTATCGAAACCCTGGGGCCGGTAAAACGCGCCCGTGTCCACCTGGCGATGCCGAAACCTTCTCTGTTCGTGCGCGAGCAGAAATCCCCTTCCGCTTCCGTGACGGTCAATCTTGAACCAGGCCGCGCGCTGGATGAAGGGCAAATCAGCGCGGTGGTGCATCTGGTATCCAGCGCCGTTGCAGGTCTGCCGCCAGGTAACGTCACGCTGGTCGATCAGGGCGGTCATCTGTTGACTCAGTCCAATACCAGCAGCCGCGATCTGAACGACGCGCAGTTGAAATACGCCAGCGATGTGGAAGGACGCATTCAGCGCCGTATCGAATCGATTCTTTCGCCAATCGTCGGCAACGGCAACGTCCATGCTCAGGTTACTGCGCAGCTGGATTTTGCCAACAAAGAGCAAACGGAAGAGCAATACCGTCCGAACGGCGACGCATCGCAGGCCGTGTTGCGCTCACGCCAGCTTAATGAAAGCGAGCAAATCGGCTCCGGCTATCCGGGCGGGGTACCGGGTGCGCTGTCGAATCAGCCTGCGCCGGCGAATGCTGCGCCGATCAGCACACCGCCTGCTAATCAGCAAAACGCGCAGAACACGCAGACGACCAACAATGCGAACAGCAATGTGCCGCGCAATACGCAGCGCAACGAAACCAGTAACTACGAAGTGGATCGCACCATTCGCCACACCAAACTGAACGTGGGCGATGTGCAGCGACTCTCCGTGGCGGTCGTGGTGAACTACCGCGCCCTGCCGGACGGCAAACCGCTGCCGTTAACCACGGAACAGATGAAGCAGATCGAAGATCTGACCCGCGAAGCGATGGGCTTCTCCGACAAACGCGGCGATACCCTTAACGTGGTGAACTCACCGTTTACCGCAACGGACGACCTGGGCGGCGAGCTGCCATTCTGGAAGCAGCAAGCCTTTATTGAGCAGTTGATCTCCGCAGGTCGCTGGCTCCTGGTTCTGCTGGTTGCCTGGATTCTGTGGCGCAAAGCGGTTCGACCGCAGCTTGCTCGCCGCGCTGAAGAGACGAAAGTCGCGCAGGAACAGGCGCAGGTTCGTCAGGAAACCGAAGAAGCGGTAGAAGTTCGCCTCAGCAAAGACGAACAGACCCAGCAGCGCCGGGCGAACCAGCGTCTGGGTGCAGAAGTGATGAGCCAGCGTATTCGCGAAATGTCAGATAACGATCCGCGCGTCGTGGCGCTGGTCATTCGCCAGTGGATGAATAACGATCATGAGCAATAAACTTACCGGCACCGATAAAAGCGTCATCCTGCTGATGACCATTGGCGAAGACCGTGCGGCAGAGGTGTTTAAGCACCTCTCCACGCGCGAAGTGCAAACCCTGAGTTCGGCAATGGCGAACGTGCGCCAGATTTCCAACAAACAGCTGACCGATGTGCTGGCGGAATTTGAGCAAGAGGCCGAACAGTTTGCCGCACTCAACATCAACGCCAACGAATACCTGCGGTCCGTGCTGGTTAAAGCGCTGGGTGAAGAACGTGCCGCCAGTCTGCTGGAAGATATCCTCGAAACGCGGGATACCGCCAGCGGTATTGAAACGCTCAACTTTATGGAGCCGCAAAGCGCCGCCGACCTTATCCGCGACGAACACCCGCAGATTATCGCCACCATCCTGGTGCATCTCAAACGCGGCCAGGCCGCCGATATTCTGGCGCTGTTCGACGAACGTCTGCGCCACGATGTCATGCTGCGTATCGCGACCTTCGGCGGCGTACAGCCAGCCGCACTGGCGGAACTGACCGAAGTGTTGAATGGTCTGCTCGACGGTCAGAACCTCAAGCGCAGCAAAATGGGCGGCGTGAGAACCGCGGCAGAAATCATCAACCTGATGAAAACCCAGCAGGAAGAGGCGGTTATCAGCGCCGTACGCGAATTCGACGGCGAGCTGGCGCAGAAAATTATCGACGAAATGTTCCTGTTCGAAAATCTGGTGGAAGTCGACGATCGCAGCATCCAGCGTCTGTTGCAGGAAGTGGATTCCGAGTCGTTGCTGATCGCCCTGAAAGGCGCCGAGCCGCCGCTGCGCGAGAAATTCCTGCGCAACATGTCGCAGCGTGCTGCCGATATTCTGCGCGACGACCTCGCCAACCGTGGCCCGGTACGTCTGTCTCAGGTGGAGAACGAACAGAAAGCCATTCTGCTTATTGTGCGTCGTCTGGCGGAAACCGGCGAAATGGTAATCGGCAGCGGCGAGGATACCTATGTCTAACGAATTGCCGTGGCAGATCTGGACACCGGACGATCTCGTCCCTCCCCTGGCCGAGTTTGTGCCAATGGAGCACCGCGACGAACCGATAGCCATCGATGACGAACCGGAGCTGAGTGCCGAACAGCAGCTTGAGCAGCAACTGGCGCAGCTGAAAATGCAGGCGCACGAGCAAGGGTATAACGCGGGCCTCGCCGAAGGTCGCCAGAAAGGCCACGAACAGGGCTATCAGGAAGGATTAGCGCAAGGGCTGGAGCAAGGCCAGACGCAGGCGCGCGCTCAACAGGCGCCGCTGAATGCCCGAATGCAGCAACTGGTCAGCGAGTTTCAGAATACGCTGGACGCGCTGGACAGCGTGATTGCCTCGCGCCTGATGCAAATGGCGCTGGAAGCCGCTCGCCAGGTGATCGGCCAGACGCCAGCGGTGGACAACTCCGCACTCATTAAACAGATCCAGCAATTGTTGCAACAGGAACCGTTGTTCAGCGGGAAACCGCAATTGCGCGTTCACCCGGATGATTTACAGCGCGTCGAAGAGATGCTCGGGGCCACGCTCAGCCTGCACGGCTGGCGTTTGCGCGGCGATCCCACGCTGCATCATGGCGGCTGTAAAGTGTCCGCCGATGAAGGTGACCTGGACGCCAGCGTCGCCACTCGTTGGCAAGAACTCTGCCGCCTGGCGGCTCCCGGAGTCGTCTGATGACTACGCGCCTGACCCGCTGGCTGAATACGCTGGATAACTTCGAAGCCAAAATGGCGCAGCTCCCGGCGGTGCGTCGCTACGGGCGGCTGACCCGCGCCACCGGTCTGGTGCTGGAAGCCACCGGTTTGCAGTTGCCGCTCGGCGCGACCTGCGTCATTGAACGGCAGGACGGGACGGAAACACGCGAAGTGGAAAGCGAAGTCGTCGGCTTTAATGGCCAGCGTCTGTTTTTAATGCCGCTGGAAGAGGTCGAAGGCATTCTTCCCGGCGCACGCGTTTACGCAAAAAATATTGCCGGGGAAGGTCTGCAAAGCGGAAAACAGCTGCCGCTCGGCCCTGCCCTGCTGGGGCGCGTGCTGGACGGCGGCGGCAAGCCGCTGGATGGTCTTCCCGCGCCAGACACCACGGAAACCGGCGCGTTAATCACTCAGCCATTCAACCCCTTGCAGCGAACGCCCATTGAGCATGTGCTGGATACCGGCGTTCGCCCCATCAACGCGCTGCTCACCGTCGGACGCGGACAGCGTATGGGGCTGTTTGCCGGTTCCGGCGTGGGTAAAAGCGTTCTGCTCGGCATGATGGCGCGCTATACCCGCGCGGACGTTATCGTCGTCGGGCTGATTGGCGAACGTGGCCGCGAAGTTAAAGATTTTATCGAAAACATTCTGGGCGCTGACGGGCGCGCGCGTTCGGTGGTGATTGCCGCGCCTGCGGACGTCTCGCCACTGCTGCGAATGCAGGGAGCGGCCTATGCCACGCGTATTGCCGAGGATTTCCGCGATCGCGGGCAGCATGTACTGCTGATCATGGACTCCCTGACCCGCTACGCGATGGCGCAGCGTGAGATTGCGCTGGCGATCGGCGAACCGCCTGCAACCAAAGGGTATCCGCCTTCGGTCTTCGCAAAATTACCTGCGCTGGTGGAGCGTGCGGGGAACGGCATTCACGGCGGCGGCTCCATCACCGCGTTTTATACGGTATTGACCGAAGGCGACGATCAGCAGGACCCGATCGCCGACTCGGCGCGTGCGATCCTGGATGGACACATTGTGTTATCCCGCCGTCTGGCCGAAGCCGGTCACTACCCGGCCATTGATATTGAAGCGTCGATCAGCCGTGCGATGACGTCGCTGATCACCGAGCAACACTATGCACGCGTACGGAATTTCAAACAGTTGCTGTCCAGTTTCCAGCGTAACCGCGATTTGGTGAGCGTCGGCGCGTATGCCAAAGGCAGCGATCCCATGCTGGATAAAGCCATCGCGCTGTGGCCGCAACTGGAGGCGTTTTTGCAACAAGGTATTTTCGAACGAGCCGACTGGGAAGATTCTCTCCAGGCGCTGGAACTGATTTTCCCGACGGTGTGATGAAGCAGGAGGGCATAGGTCATGGCACAACATGGTGCGCTGGCAACATTAAAAGATCTGGCCGAGAAAGAAGTGGATGATGCCGCTCTCTTATTAGGGGAAATGCGACGCGGATTCCAGCAGGCGGAAGAACAACTGAAAATGCTGATCGATTATCAGCATGAGTATCGCAACAATCTCAATGCCGATATGGGCCAGGGGATTGCCAGCAACCGCTGGATTAACTATCAGCAATTTATTCAGACACTGGAGAAGGCCATTGAGCAGCATCGCCAGCAGCTGACGCAGTGGACACAAAAAGTGGACGTGGCGCTGAACAGCTGGCGTGAAAAGAAACAACGGCTTCAGGCCTGGCAGACCTTACAGGACAGACAAAGTGCGGCAGCGTTATTGGCTGAAAACCGCCTGGATCAGAAAAAAATGGATGAATTTGCTCAGCGTGCTGCAATGAGGAAAACCGAATGATCACCTTGCCCCAACTGATCACGACCGACACAGACGTAACGACAGGCCTTCAGGCTGGTAAAACAGCCGATTCAGCCCAGGATTTTCTGGCGCTGTTAGCCGGTGCTTTGGGCGCAGGCGACGCGCAGGGTAAAGATGCCCCGCTTTCGCTTGCCGATCTCCAGGCGGCAGGCGGCAAACTGCAAAAAGGATTGCTGCAAAAAAATGGCGATACGCCGCAGGCGACAGCGCTGGCCGATCTTCTGGCGCGCCAGGATCTGCTGACGGATGACGCCACAGCAGACCTGACCGAGGCACAGCAGTTGCTGTCCACGCTGACGCCTTCGCTGAAAAGCAACGCCCTGAACGCGTTAAATAAGACTGCCCGGCAGGACGACAACGCACCGACGCTGAGCGATGAAGACCTCGCGAATCTGAGCGCGCTCTTCGCCATGTTACCGGGCCAGCCGGCGCTGACGCCAACCACGCGAACCGCGTCGGCTGAAGGCGCACTCTCCGCCCCGGCATCGCTGCGTGGCGATACGCGCGCCGCTATGCAGGATGCGGTTGCCGGGCTGACGACTGGCGAGCTGAAAAAAGGGAAAGTCGATGCCGCGCCTGATGTCACCGCAAACTCAGCAAGCAACCAGCCGGTAACGCCGCTGGTCGCCGCCGCTGCCGCTAAAGCCGACATGGAAAGTACGCCTTCTCCGGTCACGACCATTGGCGCCATGACCACGCCTGGTGGTATGACGACGCAGACGCAACCCGCGCCTGTCGCAGCCGCCCCGGTACTCAGCGCGCCGCTGGGCAGCCATGAGTGGCAGCAGTCATTAAGCCAGCATGTGACGCTGTTTACCCGCCAGGGGCAACAGAGCGCGGAACTGCGTCTGCACCCGGAGGAACTGGGGCAGATTCAAATCTCCCTCAAAATGGATGATAACCAGGCGCAACTGCAAATGGTGTCAGCGCATAGCCACGTTCGCGCCGCGCTGGAAGCCGCGTTACCCGTACTGCGTACCCAACTGGCGGAAAACGGCATCCAGCTGGGACAAAGCAGTATCAGCAGTGAAAGTTTCGCCGGACAGCAGCAGTCGTCATCCCAGCAGCAGCACGCTTCCCGCACACAGGGACAAGAGGCTTTTGCCGCCGAAGATGACATCGCACTGACGACGCCGGGCTCGCTCCAGGCTGCCGCTCGTGGCGATGGCGCGGTGGATATCTTCGCCTAACGCCAGAGGTAGCATGATTATCCGCGTCTTTTCCACGCTTTGCCGTGGACAGGACACGGGATAATCAGCCAATAAGCTGTACCGAAACAGGAAGCCCGTATCTGATGACTGACTCCGCGATTAACAGAAAGAGCAAACGCTCAATTTGGATCCCTTTGCTGGTGTTGATTACTCTTGCCGCCTGCGCAACCGCTGGCTATAGCTACTGGCGGATGCAGGAGCACCCGACCGCCAGCGCTACCGCGGCCCCGCCACCGCCGCCAGCGCCCGTATTTTTCGCGCTGGATACGTTTACCGTCAATCTGGGCGATGCCGATCGCGTGCTGTATATCGGGATTACGCTGCGCCTGAAGGACGAAGTGACGCGCGCGCGTCTGAGCGAATATCTGCCAGAAGTGCGCAGCCGTCTGTTGCTGCTGTTTTCGCGTCAGGATGCCACTGCGCTTTCGACGGAAGCCGGGAAGCAGACGCTGATCGCGGCAATCAAAGAAACGCTCTCTACTCCGCTCGTTGCTGGACAACCGAAACAGGAAGTCACCGACGTTCTTTATACAGCTTTCATTCTGCGGTAAAGACATGGGCGATAGTATTCTTTCTCAGGCTGAAATCGATGCGCTGCTCAACGGCGACAGCGAGGCCAAAGACGAACCCACCCCTGGCGGCGTGGGCGACAATGATATTCGTCCTTATGATCCCAATACACAGCGTCGCGTGGTGCGCGAGCGCCTACAGGCGCTGGAGATCATTAACGAACGTTTCGCGCGTCAATTCCGTATGGGACTGTTTAACCTGCTGCGTCGCAGCCCGGATATTACCGTGGGCGCGATCCGCATTCAGCCATATCACGAATTTGCGCGTAATTTACCCGTACCGACCAACCTGAACCTGATCCATCTGAAGCCGCTGCGCGGTACGGGTCTGGTGGTGTTCTCGCCGAGTCTGGTGTTTATCGCCGTGGATAACCTGTTTGGCGGCGACGGGCGTTTTCCGACCAAAGTGGAAGGTCGTGAGTTTACGCATACCGAACAGCGCGTTATCAACCGCATGCTGAAGCTGGCGCTTGAAAGCTACAGCGACGCGTGGAAAGCGATCAACCCGCTGGAAGTGGAGTACGTTCGTTCTGAGATGCAGGTGAAATTCACCAATATCACCACCTCTCCGAACGACATTGTGGTGAACACGCCGTTCCACGTCGAAATTGGCAACCTGACAGGCGAGTTCAACATCTGCCTGCCTTTCAGCATGATTGAGCCGCTGCGGGAGTTGTTGGTGAACCCGCCGCTGGAAAACTCGCGTCATGAAGATCAGAACTGGCGCGACAATCTGGTGCGTCAGGTTCAGCATTCAGAGCTGGAGCTGGTGGCGAACTTTGCGGACATCCCGCTGCGCCTTTCCCAGATATTAAAGCTGAAACCCGGCGACGTGCTGCCGATTGAAAAACCCGACCGCATTATTGCTCATGTGGACGGCGTACCTGTACTGACCAGCCAGTATGGCACCGTGAACGGTCAGTATGCGTTGCGCGTAGAGCATTTGATCAACCCGATTTTGAATTCGCTGAATGAGGAACAGCCCAAATGAGTGACATGAATAATCCGTCCGATGAGAATACCGGCGCATTGGACGATCTGTGGGCTGACGCGTTAAACGAGCAAAAAACAACGACCAGCAAAAGCGCGGCCGATGCAGTCTTCCAGCAGTTGGGCGGCGGCGACGTCAGTGGAAACCTACAGGATATCGATTTAATCATGGATATTCCGGTCAAGCTGACCGTGGAGCTGGGTCGCACGCGCATGACCATCAAAGAGCTGCTGCGCCTGACGCAGGGTTCGGTGGTCGCACTGGACGGACTGGCAGGCGAGCCGTTGGATATTCTGATTAACGGCTACCTGATTGCCCAGGGTGAAGTCGTGGTGGTCGCCGATAAATACGGCGTGCGCATCACGGATATCATCACGCCGTCTGAACGTATGCGTCGTCTGAGCCGTTAAGCATGAAAACCCAGGCTACCGTTTCACAGCCCTCTGCCGTATCAGGCTCGCCGTTAGTTCAGGTGAGCGGCGCGCTGTTTGGGATCATCGTGTTGATTCTGGTCGCAGCCTGGGTCATTAAACGCCTGGGGTTTGCGCCCAAAGGCGCCGGTACGCGAGGGTTGAAAGTGTCAGCCAGCACCTCGCTGGGCCCGCGTGAGCGCGTGGTCATTGTCGATGTTGAAGACGCTCGGCTGGTACTGGGCGTCACGGCCACGCAAGTCAATGTGTTGCATACCCTCCCCCCTGCGCCTGTCGTTGCAGAAGAAAAACCGGCCGCCCCTGCGGATTTCCAGGCCATGATGAAGAGTTTGTTGAAGCGTTCCGGGAGATCCTGATGCGCCGTTTGTTATCCCTCACGCTGATGGCTTTGTGGTTTATCAGCCCTGCCGCGTTCGCACAATTACCCGGACTGGTCAGCCAACCGCTACCCGGCGGCGGGCAAAGCTGGTCCCTGCCGGTACAGACGCTGGTCTTTATTACGTCACTGACGTTCCTGCCCGCCATTTTGCTGATGATGACCAGCTTTACCCGCATCATTATCGTCTTCGGCTTGCTGCGAAACGCGCTGGGAACGCCATCTGCGCCGCCAAACCAGGTGCTTCTCGGGCTGGCGCTGTTCTTGACGTTTTTTATTATGTCGCCGGTTATCGACAAAATTTACGTGGATGCCTGGCAGCCTTTCAGCGAAGAGAAGATTTCCATGCAGGAAGCGCTGGAAAAAGGCGCTCAGCCGCTACGGGAGTTTATGCTGCGGCAGACCCGTGAGGCTGACCTGGGCCTGTTCGCGCGTCTGGCAAACAGCGGTCCGCTACAGGGGCCGGAAGCCGTGCCGATGCGAATTTTGCTCCCGGCCTACGTCACCAGCGAGTTAAAAACCGCTTTTCAGATCGGTTTTACGATTTTCATCCCCTTCCTGATTATCGATCTGGTTATCGCCAGCGTGTTGATGGCGCTCGGGATGATGATGGTGCCGCCGGCCACCATTGCGCTGCCGTTTAAGCTTATGCTTTTTGTCCTGGTCGACGGCTGGCAGTTGCTCGTTGGCTCTCTTGCCCAAAGTTTTTACAGTTAGAGGCGCAAAATGACACCCGAATCGGTCATGATGATAGGCACGGAGGCAATGAAGGTCGCGCTTGCGCTTGCCGCGCCTCTGCTGCTGGTTGCGCTGTTTACCGGCCTTATCATCAGTATTTTACAGGCCGCCACCCAGATCAACGAAATGACGCTGTCATTTATTCCGAAAATTGTGGCGGTATTTACGGCGATTATTGTGGCGGGCCCCTGGATGCTTAACCTGCTGCTGGATTACGTGCGTACGCTGTTCAGTAACTTGCCGTATATCATCGGATAAGACGCGATGTTGCAGGTCACAAGCGATCAATGGTTATACTGGCTTAACCTCTACTTCTGGCCGCTGCTACGTGTACTGGCGCTGATCTCTACCGCGCCGATCCTCAGTGAACGCACGGTTCCCAAACGGGTAAAGCTGGGGCTGGGGTTTATGATCACTCTCATTATCGCCCCTTCACTCCCGGCGAATAATGTGCCTGTTTTTTCCACCGAAGCCTTATGGCTCGCCATGCAGCAAATCATGATCGGCATTGCGCTAGGGTTTACCATGCAGTTTGCCTTTGCTGCGGTGCGTACGGCGGGGGAATTCATCGGTCTGCAAATGGGTCTCTCTTTCGCCACGTTTGTTGACCCGGGCAGCCGCCTCAATATGCCGGTACTCGCCAGAATCCTCGACATGCTCGCCATGCTGCTGTTTCTTACGTTTAACGGCCATCTGTGGCTGATCTCGCTGCTGGTAGACACCTTCCATACGCTGCCTATCGGCGGCGACCCGGTCAACAGCAATGCGTTTCTGGCGCTTGCCCGGGCAGGCGGACTGATCTTCCTCAACGGACTCATGTTAGCCTTGCCGGTCATTACGTTACTGCTCACCCTCAACCTGTCGCTCGGGCTATTAAACCGTATGGCTCCGCAGTTATCCGTATTTGTTATTGGCTTCCCGTTAACCTTATCCGTCGGCATTTTGTTAATAACCGCGCTCATGCCATTAATTGCCCCTTTCTGTGAGCACTTATTCGGTGAAATTTTCAATTTGCTTGCTGATATCGTTAGCGAAATGCCGACAACCAATAACCCATAATTTTTATCCTGTCTTACTAAGGATTTTCCTAAATTTAAAATCTAAAAACATCTACCAGGATATATCTGCTGCGCTTTATTTGTTTTTACCTTACTCACATAACATAACATTTACTTTACTTTGAGAAGATTCCTGGCAAATTATACGTAACTTTACGGGATAGTAAGTTCGCCTGAAAACAGCGAAAGCGTCATCTTAGGTCACTATTATTGTTCCGTTGGGTTGTGATGAGATATTCAGGTAAGGGGAATTATCGTTACGCATTGAGTGAGGGTATGCCATGTCAACGATTATTATGGATTTATGCAGTTACACCCGGCTAGGTTTGACCGGGTATCTGGTAAGCAGAGGGGTGAAAAAAAGGGAAATCAACGACATTGAGACCGTTGACGAACTCGCCATCGCTTGTGACTCACAGCAGCCTTCTGTGGTGTTTATTAATGAGGACTGTTTCATCCATGATCCATCTAACAGTCAGCAAATAAAGCAGATCATTAATCAGCATCCCAACACGTTATTTATTGTTTTTATGGCAATTGCTAATGTGCATTTTGATGAATACTTATTAGTAAGAAAAAACTTATTGATTAGTTCAAAATCAATTAAACCCGATTCTCTGGATGATATTCTTGGCGATATTCTGAAAAAAGAGACGGATATTGTAGGAGTAGTAAATTTACCTACGTTATCTTTAAGCCGTACTGAATCCAGTATGTTGCGAATGTGGATGGATGGACAGGGAACAATACAGATTTCAGATCAAATGAATATCAAGGCAAAGACGGTGTCATCCCACAAAGGGAATATTAAACGGAAGATAAAAACGCATAATAAACAGGTTATCTATCATGTCGTGCGGCTGACGGATAACGTGACAAACGGAATTTTTGTTAACATGCGATGAGCCCCCCTGACTGGTGGATATTCCACCAGTCAGGATAAAAGCGACGAAAATCACATTACTCTGTTTTTTCCACAAAGATCCCATCCTGATGGCCTGACTCATTGAAGAACCAGATACCGAGCGGGTAGTCTTCCAGCGAAACCAGGTACATCGTACCTTCACTAAACTCTTCAACCGCCAATACCACGCCTGGCCGACGAGGGCCGCCGTCTGTTTTGACTGTTACCCGATCATTCACCTTCATCAATTATCCTCCTGTGGCTTTGTGCCAGTGTAGAACAAATTCCTTTTTCTGGCAGCGTCTGCCGCGCGTGATTGCTGGTTTTCTCAACGGTCTATACTTACAGATGCCACGGTTAAATGAGGTACTGAAGATGAAAACCGCGAAAGAGTACAGCGAAACGGCCAAGCGCGAAGTCAGCGTTGATGTTGACGCCCTGCTCGCGGCGATCAATGAAATCAGCGAGAGCGAAATTCATCGCAGCGCTGATGATCCTGAGAAAGTCAGTGTGGATGGCCGCGATTATCATACATGGCATGAATTAGCGGATGCGTTTGAACTCGATATTCATGATTTTAGCGTCACGGAAATCAATCGCTGATCTGGGGTGAAAAAAATCCCGGCTCGCAGAGCCGGGATCAAACTTGCTTATGCAAGAAGCACTTGAAAATTCGTTACACCAGAAAATCTGATGTGCGTTTTACCTTATCTGCAATTTTTTTGTATGACAAGCAAATATTTCTCGCAGAAATGATTAATACAGCTAATGGTTCAGCGTGTATCAGGCGACGGCGCGGGATGGTCGTCACGGACACAAACCTGATTGCGCCCGGCCTGTTTTGCCAGATACAACCGACGATCCGCCAGCGACTGCAACTGTTCAAAATCGTAGTCTCCGTTCTCCTGCGCCCCGCTTACGCCCAGCGATGCGCTAATGCGCAGGGTCGTGCCTTTTGCGATCAGGATTTCTTTGTCGTTCACGCGCTGGCGTATCCGCTCTGCGATCTGTGCTGCCTGCACCAGCGTCGTCCCCGGTAAGACAATACAGAACTCTTCGCCGCCTACGCGCCCGGCAAGGTCATGCGAACGTATTGTGCCGCTAATAAGCCCGGCGGCATGGGAGAGCACCCGATCTCCCGCCTGATGGCCGAAACGGTCATTGACGCTCTTAAAGTGATCCAAATCGATCTGAATAACGGAAAACGGCTGTCGCTGCTCATGGCAGCGCTGTATCAGTACGCGCGCCCTCTCAAACAATGCGCCACGATTATACAGCCGCGTCAAAGGATCGTGCCAGGCCTGCCATTGCAGGGAACTTTGCAGCACAAACATATTGCTGACCATCTTGCGGATAACAACCCATGAGATGAGCAACATCATCGTGAAAAGCGCCCACAGGAGACCAAGCGCAATACTGATACTGCCAAAAGCCCCCTGCACGCCTTCTCTCAGGGTATGAACACGCAAAAGCACGCCATCGAAATGATCCAGCCTTTCCCAACTGATATAGCGGCTGCCCATACGGATACCACCATGCGTATCATGTTCGATGTCATTCGCGAGCAACGCCAGTTCAAGGTCATCAAAGGTATTAACCTGACGCTTTTCCGGCGTTGAGGTCGCCAGTAGCCTGAGCTGATAGTCGTAGAGCTGGTACTCCCCTTCGGAATCTTTTTCGACCGCATCCTCCAGGAAACGCTTCATGGATGACACCGGAATATCCATTGCCAGCACGCCATACCAGTGTCTTTCGTTATCCAGCGACAGGCTCACGGTGACCTTTTGTTGCACTTCGCCGCCCGGCACCGGCGAGCTAAACCAGCGCACGCCGCGCGCTGAATTTTGTCGTTGGGATTGTCCGCTGAACCAGGGTTGGATCACATACTGGTAATAGCGGGACATAATGTCGCCGCCATTGGTTGTGGGTTCAGTTGAGACATAAAAGCCTGAACGCGAAACATACATTGTCCGCTGCGCCAGCATGGTAGAAGAATGCGCCAGCCGTAACAAATACCCCAGTTCCAGCGCGGCGCTTAACTCGTTTGCCAGCGCATCGTTATCCCGCGTGAGAAGCGTTGTACGGTTAACAAACGCGTCAGAGACGCCGTTAAGCGGTAACGTTCGCCGTCTGTCGAGCTCCAGTTGCCAGAAACTTTTGCCGCGCAGTTGCGCAAATTGCGCCACCGCATCGTGCAGGTCGGCAAAATCGAGCGGCGTGACCAGCGCTTCGTACATACCGTTGCGCAGAAACAAGAGTTTATCCACGCTGAATTGCAGCTGTCTGTCCAGCACATTAGCAACGTTTTCCAGATGGTTACGTTGACTGGCCCGGTATGCCGACTCCAGCACGACCACTTCACGCCAGGTCAGCAATGTTGAACAAATCATCACAACCAGAAAACAGATATTTACGACATGGCCTGGCCCAAAGCGTCGTGCTAACGTTCTCAGCCAGCTCCAGTTTCCTGGCGTTGTTTCATGCGGCACCTGACGGCTCCCTACTTTTATTCCTGAACTATGTGTCGCGACTCAACGGCTATTTTCTGGGGTAACAAAACGCCCGGCATTAACCGGGCGTTCCTTTATCAGACATCTTCCCGCAACCGCCTGCCATCACCGGGCATAAGTTCATTCTCGTGGAATGCTTCCCGTTTGACGCCAAAACCGTCATACCAACGGCACTCCACCATGCCGCTGGAATAACCGGTTACGATCATGCGTGGACCACCTTCTTTTGCGATAACTTCCTCACTGACAAAAAAGACCATACCTGCCTCCTGTATCCAGTGAAACTTTTTCACCTTAGACGACGATGGGCTTTTTTGCATAATCCGGCGAGGCATAAATTAGTGCGAACCACCGCGAACGTTAGCAACAGTTTTTACCAGCCCCACCACCACGCTGCCGATGATGAAACCGAGCACCAGATTAATCAACATGGGAAGCGTGAGCGCAATAAGACCATTCTGCTGCTGAGCAAAATGTTCGATCGCGTGGTGTAATGGCGCGATGCCGTGCACCACGATCCCGCCCCCCACCAGGAACATCGCAAGTGTGCCGACAATGGACAGCGCCTTCATAAGCCAGGGCGCCGTAACCAGTAGCCCTTTGCCCACCGCCTGAACCAGTACGCTGCGTTTTTCCGCCAGCCAGTACCCCATGTCGTCCAGTTTTACGATGAGTCCCACCAGACCATAAACGCCAATCGTCACCACCAGCGCGATACCGGACAACACCAGAACCTGATTGAGCAACGGCGCATCCGCGACAATTCCCAGCGTAATCGCGACGATCTCCGCAGAAAGGATAAAGTCGGTGCGCACGGCCCCTTTCACTTTCTCCTTCTCAAACGTGAGAGGATCTTGTGCGGCGATCGCGGCCAGACGCTGCTGACGCGCCTCCGGGCTCTCTTTGTGCTTTCGGGCCTCAAGCGTGTGTAAAACTTTCTCTACGCCTTCAAAACAGAGAAAAGCGCCCCCAATCATCAACAACGGTGTAATCGCCCACGGGATAAAAGCGCTGATCAGCAGCGCCAGAGGCACCAGGATGACCTTGTTGATCAACGACCCTTTCGCCACGCTCCAGACGACCGGCAGTTCGCGGTTCGCCCGCACGCCCGTCACCTGTTGCGCGTTTAGCGACAGGTCATCACCCAATACGCCTGCCGTTTTTTTCGCGGCCAGTTTTCCCATCATCGAGATATCATCCAACAGCGTGGCGATGTCATCGAGCAACGTCAGCAAACTACTTCCTGCCAAAATAAATCCCTCAATATTTTTCTTTTGAAGAGGTAAGTATGAAGTAAAAAACGTAATGCCGAAACGGGTAGCAATCGTCAACAAAAATTTAACAAAAGAGTGCAATTATAACGCTCGCCAGCGCGATAGTTTTGACGTTTACTATGTTGCACCTTTTTATTTCCGCCGTGAGGGATTATGCGTTTCAGGCAGTTACTACCACTTTTTAGCGCGCTCTTCGCGCTGTATATCATTTGGGGTTCCACGTACTTCGTTATTCGTATTGGCGTTGGGAGTTGGCCGCCGCTGATGATGGCGGGCGTCCGTTTTCTGTCTGCGGGGATTTTGTTAACAACATTCTTACTTCTTCGCGGGCATAAACTGCCCCCTTTGCGTCAATTGCTCAATGCCGCGCTGATTGGCATTCTGCTGCTGGCGGTGGGGAACGGTCTGGTTACCGTAGCGGAACATCAGGATGTACCGTCCGGCATCGCCGCCGTGGTGGTCGCGACGGTCCCACTCTTCACGCTGTGCTTCAGCCATTTCTTTGGCATTAAAACGCGAAAACTGGAGTGGACAGGCATCGCCATCGGCCTGGCGGGGATCATCATGCTCAATAGCGGCGGAAATCTGAGCGGCAATCCCTGGGGCGCGCTGTTGATCCTGATTGGCTCGATGAGCTGGGCATTCGGCTCCGTGTTCGGCGCCCGCATCGCGTTGCCGACAGGCATGATGGCCGGAGCGATTGAAATGCTGGCTGCCGGTGTTGTGCTAATGTTCGCTTCCTTTATCGCCGGGGAAAAGCTGACGACGATGCCGACGCTCTCCGGCTTCATGGCGGTAGGTTATCTGGCGCTATTCGGTTCCATTATCGCCATTAACGCCTATATGTATTTGATCCGTAATGTCAGCCCGGCGCTGGCGACCAGTTATGCTTACGTCAACCCGGTAGTGGCGGTGTTACTGGGAACAGGTCTGGGGGGAGAAAGCCTTTCTTCCGTCGAGTGGCTGGCATTAGGGGTAATTGTTTTCGCTGTCGTCCTGGTGACGCTGGGGAAATATTTGTTTCCCGCCAGACCCGCGACCGCAGCGAGCGAATCGGAAAAATCACTCCAGTAAATGAATACCCTGCGTGTCGATCTGCGCGGTGGGGCCACCGCCGCAGATCCACTCTTCAAGCCGTTCCGCCAGTGCGGCGTCGCTGAGTTTCAACCGGCCACGCAAAGCACACTCCCAGACAATCAGCACACGCCAGCCAAGCTCGCGAAGCCTCAGCATGTCTCGCCGATCGCGCTCCACATTTTTACCGATTTTGTTCAGCCAGAACTCGGTACGCGTGGCGGGAACTTTGAACAGGTGGCAGTCGTGATGATGCCAGAAACAGCCGTGCGTGAAGATAACGCAGCGATACTCATCCACGACAAAATCCGGGCGTCCGGGCAACGTGGCGTCCTGCACATGAAACGCCATCCCCTGCTCCTGCAACAGACCGGCAAGGCGTTTTTCTATCGCCGTATCGCGCGTGGCTATCGCCCGCATATTCTTGCTGCGCGTCGCCTTATCGTGTACGTCCGCCATGCTGGCTCTCTTTCTGGCGCAATGTAACGGCCTGTTTAATTCTCGACTCCAGCAGTTTTGCTACTGCGGCAAATGCCGGAACCACGACGGAGTTACCAAACTGACGGTAGGCCTGGGTGTCTGAAACGGGAATGCGGAACTGATATCCCTGCGGCGATTCGAATCCCATTAACCGCGCGCACTCTCTGGGCGTTAACCGGCGTGGACGGTGCTGCTGATTCACCGGATCGTCGAAATTCGCCTCTCCTGCGGCCATATCCCAGCCACGGTCAATCAGTATCTCCGCGCCATCTTTATAGTAACGCGCCGACAATGTGCGCGTTACGCTGCCGGGATTCGCAGGATAGACCATCCCATAGCCAAAACCGTTACCCCGGGCCTGATGCTTTTTCGCGTAGCGGTACAAATATTTCCACAATACCGGCGTCAGCACATATCTCGCTTCAACCGCCGGTTCAAGCAGCTCCGCCAGCGTAATGCGCTGCTGCGGATAGCGTGTGGCAATATCCCGCAACGTAAAATCGGTTTTCAGATTAAGATCGCGGCGGAACCCCACCAGCACAATCCGCTCCCGATGCTGGGGTAAAAAATGGCGGCCATCAATAATTTTCGGGTCGTCCGGCCCGTTATCCGCAGCATCAGCGACGTCATACCCCAGTTCGTCAAGCGTTTGCATAATGATGCGAAACGTTTTTCCCTGGTCGTGGCTTTTCAGGTTTTTGACGTTTTCGAGCACAAAAATCGCCGGGCGTCGGGCGTCAATAACCCGCACGACATCGAAAAAGAGCGTCCCCTGCGTATCGCAGGCGAAACCATGCGCCCGTCCCATCGCGTTTTTCTTTGATACCCCTGCCAGAGAGAATGGCTGGCAGGGAAAACCGGCCAGTAGAACATCGTGCTCCGGTATGTGCTGGCGAATATGCTCCGCCGCTTCGCTATCGCTCACGCCGTCGCGGTGGCTCAGCGTAATATCGCGAATATCTTCATTGAAATGATGCCGTTGCGGATCGCAGTAATAATTGGCTTTATAGGTGCGTACCGCGTGTTTATTCCATTCGCTGGTAAACACGCACTGCCCGCCTATCGCTTCAAAGCCACGGCGAATTCCGCCGATCCCGGCGAAGAGATCGACAAAACGAAAGGCATAATGCGGATGGTGTGCCGGAGGCGTTGGCAACAATGTCCTGAGGTGCGTATATTCGCTCTCGCTCAGACGATGCCACGCCGTTGCGTTCGCCACGACGCGTTTAAAAATAGCCGGGCTCCAGTGGTTCTCCCCAACGCCATTCAGATACGCCACCAGCGTTTTCACATCATAGATTTCCAGCAGTTTGCCCAGCAGCGCCTGTACGGCAGCCCCGGCATTGTCCGTCATCAGATCCTGGAAACCTGTTACTGAAAGATTTTCCTGCATACATTTAACCGGCGAAATTGATATTCGACAGGTTAACACAAAATGAACGCGTTTACGTTTTGGGTATGGTCGCTACTTATCGCGGCTAAAAGCCTGAATTACCGTCTGATCCAACGTGTCGAACTCCCCTCTTAGCTCCGCGCTTAGCTTCGCCATCCAGGTCACCAGGAAGTCGGCGTTATGCTCTGCCAGCAGCTTTCCCCGCGCGGTTTGCATGGTTTGCGGCAAGGCCAGAAGTTTTGTCTGAAAATGGTCGAGGGCGAATTGCTTATCGTTAAGCGGGCGACGTTGCGCGAAGGGATCTTCAGCATCAAATAGCGAAACGCCCAGCCCGCCGGAAACGGCAAACACGCGCGCCAGACCGATTGCGCCCAGTGCTTCAAGCCGGTCGGCATCCTGCACAATCTTCGCCTCGCTGGTCATTGGCGCAATGTGGGCGCTAAAACTGTGCGCCTCAATCGCATGACTGACTGCCGCTAATTTCGCTTCAGGATACGCAGGGAAATCGTTCATTAATATGCGACGTGCCGCGTCAGCGGCCAGCACGGATGAACGATGGCGATCGGGATGATTTTTCGGCAGGCTGACGATATCGTGGAAATAACACGCGGTCAGTACAACAAGCCAATCAACATCCTCATCCGTCGACAGCTTTTGTGCCGTTCCCCAGACGCGACGAAAATGAAAAATGTCATGGGCGCTATCCTGCTCGTGGTGATTTTTGCCCAACCACGCTTCGAACTGCGATTGCCAGTAGTGTAAATCCACGCTGCCTCCTCTGAATCAGAAAGCAACATTAGCAATATTCCGCCTTGTCTTCACGCTCAATGATTACGGGAGGAGGTATCAGACAAGTTGACGAAAGCAATAAATGGAATAAAAAGAAAATCCGAACGACGTTAAAATAGCGCTAATTACGATAAAGCATTCACAAAATAAATTCTAAAAACGCAAACCATAATTTATTAAAAGAAAAACATAACACAGTTAAATATAAAGCAATAAATACATATTAAATTATTTATAAGCACACCCAAAGAAACAATTAGAAATATTTTAAATACATTTGTTACATGTAATATTTAAAAAAGAATGAACTTCCTGGAATAGTATTCAACAGTGATCTTCAGGATTCGATCACTTATTCATATCAATTATTATTATAGGGAATACATAATGAAAAGAAAAGTTCTGGCGATGCTTGTCCCTGCTCTATTAATTGCAGGCGCTGCAAATGCGGCTGAAGTGTATAATAAAGACGGCAATAAACTGGACCTGTACGGTAAAGTTGATGGTCTGCGTTATTTCTCTGACGATGCAGGCAGCGACGGCGACATGTCCTATGCCCGTCTGGGTTTTAAAGGCGAAACGCAAATTGCCGAGCAGTTAACCGGTTACGGTCAGTGGGAATACAACATTCAGGCCAACGGTACTGAAGGTGATAAAGGTGACGCCTGGACTCGTCTCGGCTTCGCTGGTTTAGGTTTTGGTCAAAACGGTACTTTCGATTACGGTCGTAACTACGGCGTGGTTTACGACGTAGAAGCCTGGACCGATATGCTGCCAGAATTCGGCGGCGATACTTACACTCAGACTGACGTTTATATGTTAGGCCGTACTAACGGCGTAGCAACCTACCGTAATAACGGCTTCTTTGGTCTGGTTGATGGTCTGAACTTTGCGCTCCAGTATCAGGGTAATAATGAAGGTGGCGACGCTGGTTTTGGTCAGGAAGGTTCCGGCAACAGTACTAATCGCAAGCTGGCCAAAGAAAACGGCGACGGCTTCGGTATGTCCACCTCCTACGACTTCGACTTCGGTTTAAGCCTGGGTGCGGCATACGCCAATTCCGATCGTACCGATGCTCAGGTAGGTCATGGTCTGGGTGACAGTGCTCATGGCAATAAAATGGCGGGTGGTGAAACCGCCGAAGCCTGGACCGTTGGTGCAAAATACGACGCCTACAATGTTTACCTCGCCGCCATGTACGCTGAAACCCGTAATATGACTTATTATGGTGCAGGTGATAATACAGGAGGCGGTATCGCCAACAAAACGCAGAACTTTGAAGTTGTTGCACAGTATCAGTTTGACTTCGGTCTGCGCCCATCTATTGCCTACCTGCAATCTAAAGGCAAAGATTTAGGTGGTCAGGATACCGATAGCCGTGGCAACTGGCGTTACACCGATAAAGATCTGGTGAAATATGTTGATGTGGGTATGACCTATTACTTCAACAAAAATATGTCCACCTATGTTGATTATAAAATCAACCTGCTGGATGAAGACGATAGCTTCTACGCAGACAACGGTATCGCAACCGATGATATCGTAGCCGTCGGTCTGGTTTACCAGTTCTAATATTCATTAGACACTGCACTAAGCCCGCATAATGGAATAATTTCATGATGCGGGCTTTTTATTATCACGCGCGCCCTTTAGACCAATATGCCATAAAGTTAATCGCTTTGTGCTCGACGCCACGCTCGCCAATTAAATGGCGGCGCAGCAGTTTGACGACGGTGGACTCTGCGGCCACCCACCCATAAAACGCCGTGCTGCTGGTCGTGGCCTTATCCCAGAGAAGCTCCCCTTCGGCTTCTTCTTTCACCGTATCCACCGTATCGGGATGGTGACTTTCGGGTACTCTGGCATGCGTTTTTACGGCCTGAATCAGGCATTCACCGTGCTTCGTCGCTGCGGGGTTACGCGGCAACCAAAAAATGTCGGCGAACTTAAACTCGCTTAAATTCGCGCAGTCGCCCTGTTCAGGAACTTCAAAGAACGCCTGAACCTGTGGCGGATTGGTCTGTCTCGCCAGCATCTCAAGGATGCCGCGCGCGGCGGGGAGCGCCGTCTCATCAGCAATGATTAACGCATTCCGCAGTCCCTGGGGAGGCGTCCATTCATAGCCGCCGCTGTCTTCAGCATACGCCGCGTCAGGCGCCACCATCTGAATGGCGTCGCCAGGTCTGGCGTTAATCGCCCATGCCGAAGCCGGTCCTTCTGTACCATGATTGATAAATTCCACGGTGACCTCCTGGCGAGCAGGATCGACATGTCGCAGCGTATAGGTGCGGATAACCGGGCGCTTCTCTTTTGGCATCCCCAGTACAAGCTGATACCAGTGCCCTTCGGCAGGCAACGACGGCGGCGTCCCGTCTTCAGACGGAAACAACATCTTAATGCGCTGATCCGGCGAGTCGCATTTCATCTGCGCCACCTCCTGCCCGCTGAAAACCAGGCTCAGCAGCGAAGGGGAAACCTCCGTCTTACGCGCCAGTTGAACGTTGAACAGGCGGTAGCCCTGAACTCCAGCCATAACTTTTCCTTACGCTTAAATCGCGGAATGACGTGAACGGTAGCGGCTGCGCCAGATAAAGCCAGACACCACGGTAAATAATACAGCGACGAAAAAAGCCGCCACAATCAGCGCCGCTGCGGCGCCGGTTTTCGACACCAGCGGCACCAGCAATGCGCAAAGCCCATAGCCAAGCGTGTGGCTGGTCGCGATCCAGCCCGCGCCCGCGCCGTCTGTCAGCTTATCATTCAGTAAAAGCTGATAAGCGGGTGTTGCCAGAGCAGCCCCAAACGACAGCACCGCACAGCCGAGGTAAAACAACCATAGCTGTTCGGCGAGCATTATCGCCAGGCCACAAATCATCAGCGCTCCGGCACTCAAGAGCAGCGCCATCGGCGTCAGGCGCTGCGGGCGGAGCACTCCGAACTGAGCGATAAGCGCAGCAACCGCGGCCAGCCCTAACAGCCACGCCACCTGATGGCTAATGGCGGCGGTATCCGTGGCGAACTGGCGAGTAAGGGCGGGCGAAAGACCAAGCTGCATCATGCTCACCGCCGCGGCTAATAACAGCGCGCAAAGCAGATAAGGCAGGCAATCCAGCCTTAGACTGGCGCTCTTGCGCTCCGCTGCGGGCTGCGGTGGCGTGCCAGGCAACCGCAGCAGCATCACCAGCGCCAGCAGTGGCGCTGCCATCAGCAGCCCCATCGGTGCCAGAGGGTGAATTGCCAGCATCGCCGCCGCGCACAACGGCCCGAATAGTCTGCCGCAGCTCAAGCCGGAGCTAATGGTTGCCAGAGCGACCATGCGATTCCCTTCCCCCGCTCTTTGCAATGCCCAGACCTGACAGGCTGGCACCATCGCCGACACGGTAAGCCCGTAGGCGATCCGCGCGATGATTAATATTCCCAGCCCCACCGCAGTTGTTACGGCGCCGGTCGCCATCAGCATGCTTCCCAGCCCAAGCAGAGTAAAGCTTGCGCCGTATCCCCCCAGTGCCCACAGCACCACAGGCTTACTGCCCACACGGGCAATTTGCTTTCCCCACCACGGGGAAGACGGCAAGAACAGCATTGAGCCAAGCATCAGCAAAGCCGCCCAAATCGACAGGCTCAGGTTTGTCTGAATCACCAGTACAGGGATCGCGACCAGCAGGCCGTTTTGCCCGACACCGAGTAACCCCGCGCTGAACGCAAGCGGCCAGCAGGACAATGGTTTTTGCGGCGTTTCCGCGCTCTCAAGAGACGTCACGATGTTGCAATTCCATGTATTAATTGTGTTTATTTGTAAAATTAATTTTACCGATTCTAACAATTGTTATTGATAATGAGAAACCTTATCGGCAAAATTCGCATTATCATAACGAGTGGGATCTGTTTGATTATGACTTTGCCAACTAAAACGTCAGCCCTGGATGTGGCTGCGCAGTGCTTCCTGAATTCCCTGGTTCGTGAAACCAAAGACTGGCGGCTGACGGAATACCAGCCAACCGAATTGATCATCCCGCTGGGCGAACAGCAGGCGCTCCATTTCAGAGTGGCTTATTTTTCCCCAACCCAGCATCACCGCTTTGAATTTCCGGCGCGTCTGGTCACGGCCTCCGGCAGTCACCCCGTCGATTTCGCCACCCTCTCCCGGCTTATTGTTGATAAGCTCCAGCACCAACTCTTGCTGCCCGCGACCAGTTGCGAAACCTTCCACCAGCGCGTGATGGAAAGCCACGCCCATACGCAGCAGGCGATTGATGCCCGCCATGACTGGGCAGCCCTGCGTGAAAAAGCGTTGAACTTTGGCGAGGCGGAGCAGGCTCTGCTGGTCGGGCACGCCTTCCACCCGGCGCCTAAGTCTCATGAACCGTTTAACCAGCAGGAGGCCGAACGCTACCTGCCGGACTTCGCGCCCCACTTCCCGCTGCGGTGGTTTGCGGTGAACAAAACGCAGATCGCCGGTGAAAGCCTGCATCTCAACCTGCAACAACGGTTGACGCGATTTGCCGCAGAGAATGCGCCGCAGTTACTCAATGAATTAAGCGACAATCAATGGCTATTCCCGCTGCACCCGTGGCAGGGGGAGTATCTGTTGCAGCAGGAATGGTGCCAGGAGCTTGTCGCTAAAGGGCTGATTAAAGATTTAGGCGAGGCCGGCGCGCCGTGGCTACCGACCACCTCTTCCCGCTCGCTCTACTGCGCCACCAGCCGCGACATGATCAAATTCTCCCTGAGCGTGCGCCTGACCAACTCCGTCCGTACCCTGTCAGTGAAAGAAGTGAAGCGTGGAATGCGCCTGGCGCGCCTGGCACAAACCGACGACTGGCAGACGCTACAGGCCCGCTTCCCGACTTTCCGGGTGATGCAGGAAGACGGCTGGGCCGGGCTGCGCGATCTCCACGGCAACATCATGCAGGAAAGCCTGTTTGCCCTGCGTGAAAACCTGCTGGTGGATCAGCCGCAAAGCCAGACTAACGTACTGGTCTCCCTGACTCAGGCCGCGCCGGATGGCGGTGATTCGCTGCTGGTTGCGGCGGTAAAACGCCTGAGCGATCGCCTCGGCATCACTGCGCAACAGGCCGCCCACGCATGGGTCGATGCTTACTGTCAGCAGGTGCTGAAGCCGCTGTTTACGGCTGAAGCGGATTACGGCCTGGTGCTGCTGGCGCATCAGCAAAATATTCTGGTTCAGATGCTTGGGGATCTGCCGGTCGGGCTTATCTACCGTGATTGCCAGGGCAGCGCGTTTATGCCTCACGCGGCAGGCTGGCTCGACACCATTGGCGAGGCGCAGGCGGAAAACGTCTTCACCCATGAGCAGTTACTGCGCTACTTCCCTTATTACCTGCTGGTTAACTCCACTTTTGCCGTGACCGCCGCGCTGGGCGCCGCCGGGCTGGACAGTGAAGCGAATCTGATGGCTCGCGTACGAACGTTGCTGGCTGAAGTGCGTGATCAGGTGACTCATAAAACCTGTCTCAACTACGTGCTGGAAAATCCGTACTGGAACGTAAAAGGTAACTTTTTCTGTTATCTGAACGACCACAACGAGAACACCATCGTCGATCCCTCGGTGATCTACTTCGATTTCGCCAACCCGCTGCTGGCTCAGGAGGGCTAAATGTCTAAGGCAAACATCGTTCACAGCGGATATGGACTGCGCTGTGAAAAACTCGACAAGCCTCTGAATCTTAGCTGGGGGCTGGACAATAGCGCGGTGCTGCGCTGGCCGGGGCCGCTGCCGACAGGGTGGCTGCGCGACGCGCTGGATCAGATATTTATCGCCGCACCGCAACTTTCAGCGGTGGTTCTCCCCTGGGCCGAATGGCGTGAGGAGCCACAGGCGCTGACGCTTTTCGGGCAGGTAAAAAGCGACATCATCCATCGCGCCGCCTTCTGGCAGTTACCGCTATGGCTGAGTTCTCCGGCAAACCGGGCCTCCGGCGAAATGGTTTTTGATGCAGAGCGTGAGATTTATTTCCCGCTGCGCCCGCCCCGTCCGCAGGGCGAGGTTTATCGCCGTTACGATCCACGCGTTCGCAAGACGCTGAGTTTCCGCGTTGCCGATCCCGTTCTTGATGCAGAACGTTTCACCCGCTGGATGAACGATCCGCGCGTTGAGTATTTCTGGGAGCAAAGCGGCTCGCTGGAGGTACAGACCGCCTATCTGGAGCGCCAGCTCACCGGTAAACATGCGTTCCCGCTGATCGGCTGCTTCGACGATCGGCCGTTTAGCTATTTCGAAATCTACTGGGCGGCGGAAGACCGCATTGGCCGCCACTATTCATGGCAACCCTTTGACCGTGGCCTGCATCTGCTGGTTGGTGAACAGCAATGGCGCGGAGCCCACTACGTGCAAAGCTGGCTGCGCGGGCTGACGCATTACCTGCTGCTGGATGAGCCCCGCACGCAGCGCACCGTACTTGAGCCACGCGCCGATAACCAGCGCCTGTTCCGCCACCTTGAGCCTGCGGGATACCGGACAATTAAAGAGTTCGACTTCCCACACAAGCGCTCGCGCATGGTGATGGCGGATCGCCATCACTTCTTCACGGAGGTCGGTCTGTAATGAATCACAAGGATTGGGATTTTGTTAACCGCCAGTTGGTGGCAAAAATGCTGGCCGAGCTGGAGTATGAGCAGGTTTTCCACGCGGAATCTCAGGGCGATGGCCGCTACTGCATTAACCTGCCGGGTGCGCAATGGCGCTTCAGCGCTGAACGCGGCATCTGGGGCTGGCTGTGGATTGATGCTCAAACGCTGCGCTGTGCGGACGAGCCCGTTCTGGCGCAAACGCTACTGATGCAGCTAAAGCCGGTGCTGTCGATGAGCGATGCCACCGTTGCTGAGCATATGCAGGATTTGTATGCCACGCTGCTGGGCGACCTGCAACTGCTGAAGGCTCGTCGCGGGCTGAGCGCCAGTGACCTGATTGATCTTGATGCCGACCGCCTGCAATGCCTGCTAAGCGGCCATCCTAAATTCGCTTTTAATAAAGGACGTCGGGGCTGGGGCAAAGAGGCGCTGGAGCGATATGCGCCAGAGTACGCCAACACCTTCAGACTGCACTGGCTGGCGGTAAAACGTGAGCATATGGTCTGGCGCTGCGACAGCGAGCTGGATATTCAGCAGTTGTTAACGGCCGCGATGGACCCGCAGGAGTTTGCCCGCTTCAATCAGGTCTGGCAGGACAACGGGCTGGATAACGACTGGCTGCCACTGCCGGTACATCCGTGGCAGTGGCAGCAAAAAATCGCCCTCGACTTCATCGCCGATCTTGCCGAAGGCAGGATGGTTTCTCTCGGCGAGTTTGGCGACTTGTGGCTCGCCCAGCAGTCGCTGCGCACCCTGACCAACGCCAGTCGCCAGGGCGGGCTGGATATCAAGCTGCCGCTGACCATCTACAACACCTCCTGCTACCGGGGGATTCCGGGCAAATACATCGCTGCCGGGCCGCTGGCCTCACGTTGGCTGCAACAGGTTTTTGCGACCGACGCCACGCTTAAGCAAAGCGGCGCGGTGATCCTCGGTGAACCGGCGGCGGGCTATGTGTCCCATGAAGGCTATGCCGCGCTTGCCCAGGCCCCCTACCGCTACCAGGAGATGCTCGGCGTTATCTGGCGTGAGAATCCGTGTCGCTGGCTGAAGCCGGATGAAAGTCCGATTCTGATGGCGACACTGATGGAGTGCGACGAAAACAACCAGCCGCTGATAGGCGCATATATCGACCGCTCCGGGCTGGACGCTGAAACCTGGCTCACGCAGCTGTTCCGGGTGGTAGTGGTTCCGCTGTATCACCTGCTCTGCCGCTACGGCGTCGCGCTTATCGCCCACGGACAAAATATAACGCTCGCCATGAAAGAGGGCGTACCGCAGCGCGTGCTGTTGAAAGACTTCCAGGGCGATATGCGGCTGGTGAAAGATGCGTTCCCGGAGATGGACTCCCTGCCTCAGGAGGTGCGGGACGTCACCGCTCGCCTGAGCGCCGACTACTTAATTCATGATTTGCAGACCGGCCACTTCGTGACGGTTCTGCGCTTTGTTTCGCCGCTGATGGCTCGCCTTGGCGTACCGGAGAGGCGTTTTTATCAACTGCTGGCAGCAGTGTTGAGTGATTACATGCAGGAACATCCACAAATGTCAGCGCGCTTTGCGCTTTTCTCACTCTTCAAGCCACAAATTATTCGCGTAGTGCTGAACCCGGTAAAACTGACCTGGCCCGACCAGGACGGCGGCAGCCGCATGTTGCCGAATTACCTTGAGGATCTGCAAAACCCGCTGTGGCTGGCAACCAGGGACTGAATCATGACAAACACTGTAGATTTTATTGGCGTAGGCATCGGCCCGTTCAACCTGAGCATCGCGGCGCTGTCTCATCAGGCCGAAGGATTAAGCAGCCGCTTCTTTGACGGCCGCCCGCATTTTGCCTGGCATCCCGGCATGCTGGTGCCGGACTGCCATATGCAGACCATGTTCCTGAAAGATCTGGTTAGCGCCGTGGCTCCCACAAGCCCGTACAGCTTTGTTAACTATCTGGTGAAGCGCAAAAAATTCTACCGCTTCCTGACCACCGAACTGCGTACCGTGTCCCGCGATGAGTTTTCCGACTACCTGCGCTGGGCCGCCGAAGGGATGAACAATCTGCATTTCAATCATACCGTTGAGAGTATTGATTTCGACGAGAGACACCAGCGGTTTGTGGTGCAGACCAGCCAGGGCGAAAGCGTTGCCCGCAATATCTGCCTTGGCATTGGCAAGCAACCGCACCTGCCGCCTTGCGTAAAAACGGCGACGCAAACCTGCTTCCACGCCAGTGAAATGAGCCTGCGCCAGCCAGACCTCGGCGGCAAGCGAATCACCGTGGTTGGCGGCGGGCAAAGCGGCGCCGACCTGTTCCTCAATGCGCTGCGCGGAGAATGGGGCGACGTTGCAGAGATCAGTTGGGTCTCGCGCCGCAATAACTTTAACGCGCTGGATGAGGCGGCGTTCGCCAACGAATACTTCACGCCTGAGTACGTTTCAGGCTTCGTCGGTCTGAATGAAAGCGCGCGCCAGAAGATGCTCGACGAGCAGAAAATGACCTCCGACGGCATCACGGCAGACTCGCTACTGACCATCTATCGCGAGTTGTATCACCGCTTCGAGGTACTGAGGCAACCGCGTAACGCCCGTCTGCTGCCAAGCCGCTCGGTCAGCGGGCTGGAAAGTCGCGGCCAGAGCTGGCAACTGCTGCTGGAGCATCATCTGGATAACGGCTATGACACTCTGGAAAGCGACGTGGTGATTTTCGCCACCGGCTACCGTCCCGCGCTGCCGCAGATACTTTCACCGCTGATGTCGCGAATCGCCATGCGCGATGAGTGCAATTTCAAAGTACGCGACGACTTCACCCTGGAGTGGAACGGCCCGAAAGAGAACAACATCTTCGCGGTCAACGCCAGTATGCAAACCCACGGCATCGCCGAACCACAGCTCAGCCTGATGGCCTGGCGCTCCGCCCGTATTCTTAATCGCGCGCTGGGGCGTGATTTATTCGATCTCAGTATGCCGCCCGCCCTGATTCAATGGCGCAGCGGCAGCCGGGAAAAACCGCAGCCGGAGGCTGCTTCTTTAACTCGCTACACAGCATCTTTGGGCTGATTTTTTCCGCCCGTGTGAAGGAATAATGATGATAAGCAAAAAGTATACGCTTTGGGCTCTCAACCCACTGCTTCTCGCCATGATGGCGCCAGCAGTCGCTCAACAAACCGATGATGAAACGCTCGTGGTGTCTGCCAACCGCAGCAATCGCACCGTAGCGGAGATGGCGCAAACCACCTGGGTTATCGAAAACGCCGAACTGGAACAGCAGATTCAGGGCGGCAAAGAGCTGAAAGACGCGCTGGCTCAGCTGATCCCTGGCCTTGATGTCAGCAGCCAGAGCCGCACCAATTACGGTATGAACGTGCGTGGCCGCCCGCTGGTCGTGTTGGTTGACGGCGTGCGTCTCAACTCTTCACGCACCGACAGCCGACAGCTGGACTCTATCGATCCTTTCAATATCGATCATATTGAAGTGATCTCCGGCGCAACGGCCCTGTACGGCGGCGGCAGTACCGGTGGTCTGATCAACATCGTGACCAAAAAAGGCCAGCCGGAAACCCAGATGGAGTTTGAGGCTGGCACCAAAAGCGGCTTTAACAGCAGTAAAGATCACGATGAGCGCATTGCCAGCGCCATCTCCGGCGGCAATGACCATATCTCCGGGCGTGTTTCAGTGGCGTACCAGAAGTTTGGCGGCTGGTTTGACGGTAACGGCGATGCTACCCTGCTCGATAACACCCAGACCGGCCTACAGTATTCCGATCGCCTGGACATCATGGGCACCGGTACGCTGAACATCGATGAAACCCAGCAGCTTCAGCTGATCACGCAGTACTATAAAAGCCAGGGCGACGACGATTACGGGCTGAATCTTGGGAAAGATTTCTCCGCCATTAGCGGGGCCAGCACGCCATACGTCAGTAAGGGGCTGAATTCCGACCGTATTCCCGGCACCGAGCGTCATCTGATCAGCCTACAGTACTCCAACAGCGATTTCTTTGGTCAGGAGCTGGTCGGCCAGGTTTACTACCGCGATGAGTCGCTGCTGTTCTACCCGTTCCCGACCGTAAATGCGAACAAACAGGCGACGGCTTTCTCCTCGTCACAGCAGGACACCGACCAGTACGGCATGAAACTGACTCTGAACAGCAAACCGCTGGACGGCTGGCAAATCACCTACGGGCTGGATGCCGACCACGAGCGCTTTACCTCCAACCAGATGTTCTTTGATCTGGCCCAGGCAAGCGCTTCCGGGGGGCTGAACAACCAGAAGATTTACACCACCGGGCGCTATCCGTCGTATGACATCACCAACCTGGCGGCCTTCCTGCAATCGAGCTATGACATCAATGATATCTTTACCCTCAGCGGCGGCGTACGCTATCAGTACACTGAGAACAAGATTGATGATTTCATCGGCTACGCGCAGCAACAGCAGATTGCCGCCGGGAAGGCGACATCCGCCGACGCCATTCCAGGCGGCTCGGTCGATTACGACAACTTCCTGTTCAACGCCGGTCTGCTGATGCACATCACCGAACGCCAGCAGGCATGGCTCAACTTCTCCCAGGGCGTGGAGCTACCAGACCCGGGTAAATACTACGGTCGCGGCACCTATGGCGCAGCGGTGAACGGTCACCTTCCTCTGACCAACAGCGTGAACGTCGGCGACAGCAAGCTGGAAGGCGTGAAGGTCGATTCTTATGAGCTGGGCTGGCGCTTTACCGGCGACAACCTGCGCACCCAAATCGCGGCCTATTACTCGATTTCCGATAAGAGCGTGGTGGCAAATAAAGATCTGACCATCAGCGTGGTGGACGACAAACGCCGCATTTACGGCGTGGAAGGCGCGGTGGACTACCTGATTCCAGATACCGACTGGAGTACCGGTGCGAACTTCAACGTGCTGAAAACCGAGTCGAAAGTGAACGGTAGCTGGCAGAAATATGACGTGAAGGTGGCAAGCCCATCGAAAGCGACAGCCTACATTGGCTGGGCGCCGGACCCGTGGAGCCTGCGCGTACAGAGCACCACTTCCTTCGATGTGAGCGATGCAGAAGGCTACAGCATTGATGGCTATACCACCGTCGATTTACTCGGCAGCTATCAGCTTCCGGTGGGTAAACTCAGCTTCAGCGTTGAGAACCTCTTCGACCGTGACTACACCACCGTCTGGGGGCAGCGCGCACCGCTGTACTACAGCCCTGGTTACGGCCCCGCTTCCCTGTATGACTACAAAGGACGCGGCCGCACCTTTGGTCTGAACTACTCAGTTCTGTTCTAAACCGCCCTCCTTGCCCGGCACATGCCGGGCAAATTCACCGAATGTCAATACGCAATCAATAGCATTGAACTATTTTTGAAAATTCAACAATAGGCCGCATCCTTTTATTTTTAATAAACAGGCGATCGCAACATGGGATAATAATCTGAAAGGACATTGTATTTTAGAGAGATGGTATGTCAGAAGGAGTTTCGAAAAAATCCAGATATGAAATTATTGCTATCCTGAGAGAAGAATTCAGGGTTAAGTCTAAACTGGATTTTAGTTTTAACGATCTGAACTGGCAATCAGATTTACGAAAAGTTGACAGTTCATCTTTTTATATCGATCTCCCTCCCTCTTTTCAGCCTTCGTTATCTGAAAACGGTGATGTCTGTTTTCAGATCCACAGTAAACTTGGCAGGATTGAGTTTGCCACCGCGCAGATAAATACTGAGCACAATAGCCCGGATAATATTTTCCGCTTTGCCATTCCTGAGAGCATAAACATACTGCAACGGCGATCGTCCCCCCGACTTAAGACAAGAGAGAGTTATCAATTCTGTTGTTCTGGTCGTTATAAAAATGGCGTTACTTTTAAACATACGTTAAATGATGTCTCTGACGGCGGGTGTTCTTTCATATCCACCCAATCTCAACTTAAATTTATGCGTAAAGATAATGTGTTAGAAAATGTTAAGATGAGCTTTGGTGAATATGGCAGCGTAATGACTAACTTAAAAATTATCAGCGTAACAGAACTCCATAGCGAAAAATCGTATGAAGAAGCAGATTTCCGCATCTCTTGTATGTTTCAGCATAAAAGTGACGATTATAAACATTACATAGAGAATGTTATCGTTAAGTTAATTATTGACAATAAAATTAAAAATAAGATTTTTTTAGTTTAACGGACCGGGAAAACATTGAGCAATTTATTATTTTACACGGATGATAATCTCATTGGGCAATCAATCCTGCATTACATGGTGGACAATGAGATAAATATTACCACGCTGGGCTATCAGGAGATCGCCGGGAGAACCCGTGCCCCTCAGTCGGGTACGATTATTATCAATGTCATTCATAAGGATATCTCTGCGGCCAGAACGGTCGCCTTACTCAATAGATTACGAATGTATCTCACGCACTGCACGCTGCTCGTTCTGATTGTAAAAAGCGACCTCGCCAGCTTATGTCGTGAACTTCTCGATCTTGAAAATGTATTGATTCTGACGGAAAACGCGTCTTGCTCCGATCTCTCGGCTATCTTCAAACATCCTTTAACGACCCGCGAATATCAGCGCTTATACACCCGGCGAAAACTCACTACCAGGGAGCAGCAGGTGCTGGCGCTAATGATTGCCAGCCATAACAATAAACAAATAGCAGAGCTTCTCAATATTGACTATAAAACAGCCCACACTCACAGAGCGAGTATTATGAGAAAGTTAGGCATGAATAACTCGCAAGTGATGAACAAAAGAATCGTCAATATGTTTCGATGCTAAACATATTAAATGTGCAGATGACCAATCAAAAACCGATAATTAATTGTTAACCAGCCCCCTGTCAATCATTTTCACCGACAAAAATATCACTTATATTAATACCACCTCCTCCCACCGTTGACCTGATTTCTGACGAGATATAATGGACGCACTTATGTTTTTCAATCATAATTTGTCACGTAGCGATATATCCGTTCGATATGTCTTCCAAAAAATGTTTTCACCTCTCGGGGCGCTTGTCGCCGTTGAGTGCCTGAGCCGCTTTGACCATATCCCTGTTTCTCCAGAAGAGTTATTTCGTTATGCCAATGCGGATTTACGGGAAAGTATCTTTATGGAACAACTGGCGTTAATAGAAAAACATAAAGCGTGGTTTATAAAAAACAATGTTTCTGCCACGATTAACGTTGACGACCATATACTCAGCGTCCTGCTACGGCCAGAAGTGAAAGCGAAAGTCAAAGCACTGGGCTGCGTTCACTTTGAACTCACGGAAAACTCTAACGAACTGTTGAATAACTCTCTCGCCGCCTGGTGTGATTCCCACAGCACCCCACTCTGGCTCGATGACTTTGGCGCTGGCTACGCGGGAATTAACGCGATTCGCGGCTATCATTTTGATTATGTCAAAATCGACAGAAACTTCTTCTGGCATTTAATGCAAAAAGAGTCTGGTCGGCCATTGATGGATGCGCTGGTCACCTTCCTTTCCCGTAACCAGCATAATGTGATTATTGAAGGCGTCGAAAGCGAAGCGCATAAGAAATGGTTGCAGGGTATGGAGTGGTTTGCCATTCAGGGGCATTACTGGAAAGAAGTCAGTATTGAACAACTGGTCAAAGAAGAGATTACGGTTTAAAAAAGAGAAAAAAATGCCGGAAGACTCCGGCATCAAAACCAACCTTCACACGCAAGAAATCAGTTATACACTAACTCCCAGGTTGCCCAACTGGTCAACGGGCCACTGGTCGCTTTCTCCGGCGCTGGCGTAACGTAACCGATGTAATAAGTAAACACACCGCCGCTTACCGCTTTTTCCACCAAAGGCACCCGGTTTTGCTGCGGGTCAGCCGGAACAATTTTATTGCTTTTATCCAGCGTATTATTGTCGTTGGTCGACAGCGCCAGAAAAATATGGCTGGCCCCATCCGCTCGTGTATTCGCCAGATAACCGGCATTTTCGTTGCCGACGGTATTGACCGTGAATCCATCAATCCAGCGCACACTTACCGTGCTGATCTCATCGTTATTCGCAGCGCCACCATCATGACGTAACTGACAGTTCGACAATTCCAGGGTGAAGGATTGCGGTTTCATAAATGCGCCCGCGCCACGGGCATGTACTTCCGCCAGGCTTACCGGTGCCAGCCAGACGCTACCGCTGCCCGCATTGTTGCCCCCATTGAGCGCTACGCTACAGGAGATATCCGTTACTCGCCCTGCGAAGTCCACCCGTCCGCTATCGTAATTGGTTTCAAATCCCCACGCTGAAGAGGCGACAAGCATTCCGCTTATCAGGGTCAACTGAGTGAGTCGTCTGATATTTTTATACTGTGCTGAATCACGCATACCCACCTCCCGAATTAATCGTACGTCAGGTTAAAGATCATGTGCGACTCCACCTCACCGGTACTTGTGGTCGATGCGTATTGATAGAAGCGTGCACGATAAGGCAATGTAATGTAACGGGTTTCCTGGGTCTGCAAGGTGCCGATATTATATTTCTTGCTAAATTCCAGCGGGGTGCCATCTTTCAGTACCTGGACGCCAATCCCTTTCGCCGCAGCGTTTCCGCTTTTTTCGTTGATTAGCACGCCCTGAGCGGCAGTGGTGCTTGTCGCCAGGTTGCCGGAAAAAGTCGTATGGATATTGGCGAAACCGGATTCACTTACGCCGCCGCTGCACTGCAACTGGATATTAAAATCTTTGCCTCCCGCCGTGGTGCCAACGCCATTCAGATCGCTGCGCTTAATCGTACCGATATCAACGTTCATATTCTTACCGCTTAACACGGTACAGGAGGGCGAGACGACGGTGATGGCATTGGCGCTGAGGAACGTTTCAAGGATCGGGTTACTGCCGTTTTCCCAGTCATAAGAGGTATATTTCCCCGCCGCCAGGGTGCCACTGCCGGTCACGTTCGCAGTTTTAATCACTTCCAGCGTAAAGCGGGAGCCTTCCAGTGAATAATTGGTCTGCCTGTTGACATAGGAGGAGTAGACATCCGGGTAGACAATATTGACCGTTGCGCCACCGCGGCTAAAACGCAAGCCGATGCCGTCTACGTTTGTCGAATAAATTTTATTCCCCAGGTCGGTGGCTCCGGGCACGACAATTTTCGCCGCAAAACGGTTAGTACCGGCTGAACAGCTATAGCTTGCGCCACCCGACGCCGACATTGTCCAGTCACGGGACACAATCACTGAGCCCACCGGCAGATCCGGCGGAACAACCACTCGCCCGATGGCCATGTCTAATGTCACCGTCGGCTGTGAAAGGCGCGAGCAGAAAGCCCATGCCGACGTTGTCCCCAGCGCCATTAATCCAATAAAAAGCGTCAGTCTTTTACTCAGCGACATAGCGTTTCCTTTGTTTTTGCCTGACTCAGATCCACCGTACATTGCCCGCCATTCCACTTAACCGTGGCTTTTGACGCGCTGGCGTCGCTGATAAACATCATGCTGCCCTGCCCCACAACACCGATCTCTTTTCCGTTCGGGTCAAAGATCGTGGCGGCGAACGGTAACGGCAGACCATTCGCCTGGCGCGCCTGCACCGTGATATTGTTTTGCACCGTGGTATTGAAGGCAACTTTGACTACGCTCCCCTCCCACGGCACAACCTGCGCCACGGTACGATCGAAAGCGATATCGTCATTACTGCCTTTCGGGTCAATTTCAACGGCGTTAATCCGGTAAGGCCGCAGATACGGCAGAATGGCGTAGCCGTTGCTGTCAATGCGGGTTCCCGGCGAACCTGGCAACATGGCGCCTGCGGCATCTTTCGCTTCGATCAGCGCCATCGTGGTGCCGCTTTCCGGCGAGAACACCACGCCGTGCTGATGGGCAATCAGCGTCCCGCTGGCGCCCAGACCACTCTGACGATACCCTTCGCCCTGGCTATAACTGCCGTTCAGCGTAGTCCACGGGGTACGATAGCTGCCGTTCAGCGCCACATCGTGCTGGCCTCCGGTCGCGGTGGTGGTCGATACGCCGTAGTTGAGGTTGTTTTCACTGTCCAGCGAGCCGTTGACGCCAATCTGCGAGCTGGCGAAGTGCGAGTTGTTGAACGAGGTATTTGACGTCAGATTCGCGGTGCGATTCTCGCCGAACCACAGCGGGTAGCTAAAGTTGAGCGAAACGCGATCGTCGCGACGATGACCGGAGCTGTCCGGCGTATAGACGCGCTGGGCGCTGACCGACCATGAGAGACGACCGAACATATTGTTATAGCTGAGCTGATACTGCTTCTCCGTGCCTGAACGGTTCCAGTAATCCGAAACCCGACCGCTTAAGTAGAAACCGCCCCAGCCGTCCGGCAGGTTCTGGTTTACGGTAAAGGTCATGCTGTTTTTCTGTCGCCACACGGTGTAGTTGCTGTTGTGGTTCTTTTCCTGATCGACGGCGTACAGCGCGTCGTTCAGGTTGTAGTAGCCTTTGGTGGAGTACCGATACGCCGCCAGGACAATACTGGTCTGCGTTTCGGTGAACATACGGTTAAAGGTGGCGCGGTAGCTCTGACCATGCTCGTCAAGGGTATCGCTCTTCAACCGCGAATGGGTGACATCGAATGACAAGGCGCCGACGCCGGTATTCATCCCGGTTCCCAGCAGGAATGCCTGATAGTCATCAAAACCGGTCACGCCAGCATAGCCGGTGAACAGGTTATTTAAGCCCTGTTGCCAGGTCGCCTGGTAGAGCATCGGCTTATTGCGCAGCGAACTATCATCAACCTTACCGGCAGAGAGCGCATAGCGGGTCATCCCCGGACGCAGTAATTGCGCTACCGAGGCATAAGGCACGCTGAACACCTGTACCGAGCCATCGGCTTCTTTTACTGAAACCTCAAGGTCGCTGCCATAGCCGGAAGGGTAAACATCCTGTAACGTAAACGGCCCCGGCGGTACGGTGGTCTGATAGATAATATTGTTGCCCTGACGTACCGTCACCAGCGCGTTACTTTGCGCCACGCCGCGAATTTCCGGGGCATAGGAACGCATACCGTCCGGGAACATATTGTCATCGGTCGCCAGATTTACCCCTCGCAGGCCGATGGTGTCGAAAAACTCACCGTTGGTAAAAATCTGCCCACCGCTGACAATCGAGTTAATTTGTGGAATCGGACGTTGCAGGTAGGTCTGGTTGCTGTTCCAGTGCGCCTTCCCCTGCTGCTGTTGCCAGTTCAGGTTACCAATGTGTTTGAGCAGCCAGCCGTCCCAGGAAAGACCCGCGTTAACGCCAAGATAGGCGCTGCTGTTATCTGACCCGTTGGCCGATGACGTGTGGCTGTTCCAGGCGTTAGCCATCCAGCCTAAATTCAGCGCCGCAACGCCTTTATCCCAGAACTCCGGGCTGACAAAATTCTTAAAGCGCTGATCTTCGTAGATTTGTGGTACGGAAATATCCAGCCTCAGAGAGGACTGGATCAGGTTGTCGCTGACATTTTCTTCGTTACGCCACTCTTGCAGTCGTCCGCAATAGCCCTCTTTCGCGCTAAGCTGTGGGTTAAATTTTTCTGGCGAGATACCGTATTGCATCAGCATCGCTTTGGTGTAGCAGACGCCCATTTTGCCGTCTTTTCCACGGGTGATATTCAGGTCGTAGCGGCCTTTCCACTCACCATTGGTATACACATCAAGTGAGTAAACGCCCTCGGAGATAGCGCTCGTGGAAAAGCGCGACAGATCGACCTTTTCGCGACTGCCGACAATAAAGCCATCGTTAAACTGATAAACCGTTCCTGGGTTTTCCTGGCCGCTTGAAAATGGCGGAAAGCAGTACAGTGCAATCGCAATTGCCGTACTTAATCTTTCCGGGCGGATTGACCTCTGCTTCATGATCGTTTCCCTTATTTAACGGCAACTTTCACTGCGACATCTGCGCCATAGTCATTAATGTTGTTAACAGTCAGGGTCTCGCCTTTGTTCACTGTCGAAGAGAGTGCGATGGTCTGACTGGACTGTGGGGCAAACATCACCGTTTTGCTGTTCAGCGCTTTGCCGCCGTCACGAGAGATACGGCTTACGGTGATATAAAAAGGCGTGGGATTGTTGACGGACAGGCTGCTGCCGTTGGCGGAAAGCACCAACTTTTCCGCCGCCGCATCACGGTTGCCTAATCCATTCGGACGATAGATAAACTTAAAGCGAGAACGAATCGCCAGTTGCAGAATATTCTGCCCTTCATTTTTCTGGTTAGCCTCTACCGGCGGAATTTCCAGAAGGTTCAGCCACCATAATGTCTCTTTATCTTTAGCGAGCCCTGCATTGCTGCCGAGCTTAATACGCAAAGTCTGACCGCTTTTAGCGTCAACGCGGGAAATAGGTGGTGTAATAATAAATGGTGTAGTAATCGTATCCGGCGTCGCATCGGCATTACCGTTATCCAGCCAGGCTTGTGCCAGTGCCGGACGATCTGCGGTATTAGAGAGCTGCACCGTTATTTCTTTTTCATTTCCTGGATAAATAAAGCGGGTGCCATTAACAATAATGTTATTAGCATTAGCCGCAAAACTAAAAATGAAACAGAAAAAAAGGGCAATAAGCTTCATGCTGACCTCTGAATAAAAAATAAGCGGCAGCAGCGGCCGCTTTATTATTGTTTTATACCGCCCCGGCGCGAGGCGGTTTTATCTCTCAGCCGATATTACTGGTAGGTAATTTCGTAAGTCGCATAGCTATTGACCACACCGGTTGTCACGCTGTCAGGCGTGCTGGTGGCATAACCAACATAGTAAGTGAAACGCGCGCCATCCTGAACGGCAGCCGCGTCGCCAGTCGCTTTCGGCTGAGCGGTGTCTCCCGGGATGATTTTCTTGGCCAGCGCGGTGTCGTTATCGGTAGACAGAACCAGTTGGATATCCTTCGCACCAGCCGCTTCCGTATTGGCCAGGTAGCCCTGTTGTTTGCCGGAAGCGCCCGCCAGCAGGTTGCCGCCGGTCCAGTTCACACCCAGTTTGCTCACGTCATCTTGTTTCGTACCATCAGCCGCCTGGCAGTTAGAAACATCGATGGTGAAAGATTTTGGTTTCAGATAGGTATCCGCAGCCGCAGCTTTAACTTCCGTTAACGTTACCGGAGACAGATAAACATTAGCATCGCTGCCCTGGCCGTTTACGGAAACAGTACAAGATACGTCGGTAACTTTACCGAAGAAATTAACCTGACCGCCGCCGACATTAGTATCAGCAGCATTTGCCGCAGCCATGCCAAAAAATGCAGTCGCGATTGCAGCAGAGAGAAGAACCTTTTTCATTGCCATTTCCTTGTCAGAGTGAATTAAGTATCAATGAGCAAACAGTGAGTTCACACAAAAATCAGAAGCGATATGCGATTCTTACTTGTGCGACTGTTAATAGAAACTTCGACTGACCGGAAGCTGCTATATTTAAGGTATCAAAAACGAACTTGATAAAAACTCGTTGATGCTGTCGGCGTCAAAGAATGCTATTTCGGAGTCAAATATACATTTTTTCATATCTTGATTGAGGCCGTTTAACAGGATTACACCTATTAATCCTCACCTGAAAAATAGAAAAATCCACTCAATGGCATATTGCTATCTTAAAACTTCTACAATTTCTCTCTGTACTGCCTGTCAGTGCTTCACCAATATTGCCAAATAAGATAACCGGTTAAATTCGCGGCGAACCCGGCAAAGAGAAGCCGTAATTCTCCGGTCATAAAACGGAAAGCCAGAGGTTTGTTGCCGATCGCAAAGCGCAAGTGTTCCCCGACGCTGAATTGTCCTGTTCTGGAAAAATCGGAGGAGGATGATGGCGAGAAGCATACCCGGTGAATATACCAACACTATACCAAGTGTGACGGGGGTCGTTGAAAGGGAGTGAACTAAGTGCTTGAATAGTGGCGGAGAGAGGGGGATTTGAACCCCCGGTAGAGTTGCCCCTACTCCGGTTTTCGAGACCGGTCCGTTCAGCCGCTCCGGCATCTCTCCGTTCTGGTGGTTGCCATGATGCCAGGTAATTTGGCATTTTAACAGACCCTGTTCCTGCAATTTTGTTCAAGTGACGAGTTTGCGAGCAAAACGATGATTAAGTGGCCCTGGAAAGTACACGAAACAGACCAGAATGCGGCCTTGCCGTGGGATGACGCCCTGGCAATTCCCCTTCTGGTCAACCTGACTGCGCAAGAGCAAGCCAGATTAATTGCGCTGGCCGAGCGTTTTTTACAGCAAAAAAGGTTGGTCGCTCTTCAGGGATTTGAACTGGATGCGTTGAAAAGCGCGCGTATTGCGCTGCTTTTTTGTCTCCCGGTTCTGGAGCTGGGCATCGAATGGCTCGATGGCTTCCATGAAGTGCTGATCTACCCTGTGCCTTTTGTTGTGGATGATGAATGGGAAGATGATATTGGTCTGGTGCATAACCAGCGCGTTGTCCAGTCCGGGCAAAGCTGGCAGCAAGGCCCAATAATTCTGAACTGGCTTGATATCCAGGACTCCTTCGATGCGTCCGGCTTCAATCTGATTATCCATGAAGTGGCGCATAAACTTGATATGCGCAATGGCGACCGGGCCAGCGGCATCCCGTTGATTCCTCTGCGCGAAGTGGCCAGTTGGGAGCACGATCTCCACGCGGCCATGAACAATATTCAGGATGAAATTGATCTAGTGGGTGAAACCGCATCCAGCATTGATGCTTACGCAGCAACCGACCCTGCTGAATGCTTTGCGGTTCTGTCAGAATACTTCTTCAGCGCCCCGGAACTGTTCGCCCCGCGTTTCCCGGCATTGTGGCAACGTTTTTGTCAGTTTTATCGCCAGGACCCCTTACTGCGACTGCGTGATAACCCAGAAGAGGACAATATACCGACATCACACGTCCATTAAATCGTGGTTTTGAAGATTAATTAACCAATTGAAATGACGTGCGAATTTTACTGTTGACACGTTACAGAGCGGTCAGTATTATTCGCCTCGTTCACACGATTCCTCTGTAGTTCAGTCGGTAGAACGGCGGACTGTTAATCCGTATGTCACTGGTTCGAGTCCAGTCAGAGGAGCCAAATTTAAAGAAGCCCGCTTTTTAGCGGGCTTTTTGCTTTATATCTGATAATCAATGACCGCCTCATCCGACTCCATCACCTGGCGCTTAATATCTTCGACAGACAGCCCCGCATTACACAACTCAATAAACCGCCAGACGTAGTTGCGCTGTAACTGTCCGCGTTTCAGCCCCAGCCAGACGGTATTGGCATCAAATAAATGTCGGGTATCAAGACGCGTCAGCGCCCCCTCTTCCTGCTCGCCGCTGGATTGCTCGGCGACTAATCCAATCCCCAGCCCCAGAGCAACGTACGTTTTGATCACATCAGAGTCCTGAGCGCTCAGAACAATATCCGGCAACAACCCTTTGCGGGAGAAGGCTTCATCAATACGGGAACGCCCTGTAATGCCCTGACGATAAGTAATTAGCGGCCAGTGCGCGATCGCTTCCAGCGTCAGTGGCGAGGTCTGCACCAGGGGATGATCGCGAGGTACTAATAAACTGTGGTGCCAGCGAAACCAGGGAAAGGCCACCAGCAACGGATCATTACTCAGACGCTCACTGGCAATGCCGATATCCGCGCCACCGTTTTGCAACAGCCCCTCTATCTCCTGCGGCGTGCCCTGAATAAGCTCCAGTCGGACTTCCGGGAAAATCTCGCGAAAGGCTTTGATCACTTCCGGTAAACTATATCGCGCCTGGGTGTGCGTCGTGGCAATGGTCAGTACGCCAGATGTATCATTGGTGAACAGGTCGGCCAGTCTGCGAACATTGCTGGCCTCATTCAGGATGCGCTCGGCAATGACCAGCAGCGCCTTACCCGGTTCTGTCATCCCGAGCAGGCGCTTGCCGCGCCGGATAAAAATTTCAATACCGAGCTCATCTTCAAGCTCGCGAATATGCCGACTCACTCCCGACTGAGAGGTATAAAGCATATTGGCGACTTCAGTCAGGTTGTAATCCTGACGGGCCGCCTCGCGGATGATTTTAAGTTGCTGGAAATTCACGCTTCGCTCCGAAGACATCAGACATGACGCTATTGTTAAAGTCTGAAGCCCGGCATAACAAATAATAAAAACCTGCATCTTATACCGCGATGGAATAACGCCTAGCTCACCAGCAGAAGTTCACGGTTTTCCAGCATAGGGCGGCTCACCAGCGACATCAGGATCTCTTTCACTGCCTGTGCCTGCGGTGTCAGACTCCCCCTCGCCGACATATTCAGCGACAGCGGTAAACTCATCGACGGCGTGGTGATACGCGCCATCCAGCCATTTGCCGCACCGCTTAACGATCGGGCTGCCGACTCCGGTAACACCGTCACCCCCATCCCACTGGCGATAGCCGCTGTTAATGTCGCGATGGATTCTATTTCGCCAATCACTTTTGCGGTCAATCGGCGTAAGGAAAAGGCTTCATCCACGCGCGAACGAACGGCGCTATAGTCGCGAGGAAGGAAAAGGTTCATCTCCGCAACCGCCGTTAAATCCACGCTCGGCCCAGGGCAATCCCGGGTTCCCACCAGAAAAAGATCTTCTTTCAGCAGCGGCTGGCTGGTAATACCGGCCACCGGAGAACGCTCGTAAAGAACCGCCATATCAAGTTGGCCGCTGAGTAATTTATCATTCAGCACCACCCCGCTGTTTTCATGCAGGTAGACCAACACCTCTGGCAATTCCACCCGCACGGCCTGTAGCAGCGGCATCGTCACCGACGAAGCGGCCGTTCCCGGCGCCAGACCGATCGACACCTGCCCCCTCAGCGTTTGCCCGACGTTATTAACCGCCAGCTGTGCCTGTTCACACTGACGCAAAATCGTTCGCGCATGGGTATACAGGATTTTTCCTGCTTCAGTCGGCGTCACGCCGCGCTTTGTCCGAATCAATAATTGCTGATCCAGTTCCCCTTCCAGCGTAGCGACCTGCTGGCTGAGTGCGGGTTGCGCAATGTGTAATACTTCCGCGGCCTGCGTCAGGCTACCGATGTCGACGATTTTCACAAAGTATTTCAGTCGTCTGAAGTTCATTTTGCCTCCTGTCAGGAATACCAGTCATGATACTGGCTGTCATGTTATGGAGGATTTTGCAAAAGGCTTGCCAGTTTCTGGCCGACGCTGATTTTTATGCTAACCTGCTGTCAAATAAGAGAATGTGATTACAAGACAACGTTTTTAACGTTAACAACAGTTTCCGATCTGCCCCATAAGAGGTACGTTTGCACCAGAATGGCGCAAAATAGTGGCCGAATGAAAGATCATCGCTTTGTTGATTTTGTCAGCAAACGAACGCGCAATCGCATTTCACCCTTTGACAATGATCGTGGGCGTCGTTAATATGCGCCCCGTTCACACGATTCCTCTGTAGTTCAGTCGGTAGAACGGCGGACTGTTAATCCGTATGTCACTGGTTCGAGTCCAGTCAGAGGAGCCAAATTTAGAGAAGCCCGCTTTTTAGCGGGCTTTTTGCTTTTCTGTACTCCGAACAACCACAATCAGGTATACATTCCAGCCGCTTACCGTTTCTGGCCGTCATATTGACGACGTTCTGGCGAGCAACACAATAATAAACAAACCGCCAATACCCGCCGTAATAATGCCGACAGGCAGTTCCTGCGAGGTCAGCAACGTTCGGCTGACAATATCGCCGCCGCACAACAGCACAGCCCCCCAGACACCACAAAGAGGCAGTAAAAGCAGATGCTTAACGCCAGAAAAGTACCGACACAGATGTGGCACCATCAGCCCAACAAAGCCGATCACTCCCGTCAGTGCCACTAAGAAAGAGGTCGCCAGCGCGCAGCACAGGAAAATTTCCATCCGCAGTCGGCTGACGTTAATCCCCAGCGATAACGCCGTCTGCTCACCGGCCAGCATGCCATCCAGCGCACGCCATCGCAGCAGAATAAAAGCGCTCAGTAATATCAAGCTCAGTAAGGCGAAAGGCAGATTGCCCCAACTGGCTAATCCCAGGCCGCCCAGTGACCAGAACAGCACGGAACTGGCGGCACGTTGATCGCCAGAAAAAATGAAATAGCTGGTTAACGCGCCAAACAGAAAGGAGATAGCAAGCCCACTGATAATTAACTGCTCAGCCCCACGTTGCTTTTTGAAGTGGAACAGTAATATCACCGCCATAGCGGAGCAGATCCCACCAACAAATGCCGATACGGGGAGCGTCAGCGTGCCAAGCTGATTGCCGAATCGGGTAATGACCAGTACCGCGCCCGCCGATGCGCCCGATGACAGCCCAAATAAAAATGGATCGGCAAGATCATTACGTGTGGTGGTCTGCAACAACGCGCCCACTATCGCCAGCCCTGCCCCTGTAAGTACAGAGAGGAGCGTCCTCGGCACGCGTAAATCAATCACAATTCTGCTGACCATATCCGATACCGGCACATCTGCAATCCCTATCGCCCCCAGCACCTGCAACAGCGATAACGAAACAGCGCCTTTGGCAATACTGAGTAACATTAATCCTGCCAGTACCACCACCGCGCTCCACATCGCCCAGTAGTAACGGTACGAAGTGAAACTCATTGTGCAGCCGTCTGATACATGGCCCGAGCCAGTTTTTCTACTGCTTTGACATTCGCAGGGCCTGGCGTCAGTTCAGCATATTGCAGCTTCAGATAACGTTGGTGTTTCACCGCTGGCGTGAGTTTCATCAACGGGTGATTTTCCAGGAAGTGACGAAGCTCATCAGCCCCACTTCCCGTTTGATAATCCAGCAGAATGATAAAGTCCGGCTCAGTGGCAGCCACACTTTCCCAGGAAGTTGTGCCCCAACTGATATCCAGCGCCTCCATCGCATTTTTACCACCAGCCGCTTCGATAATGGCGTCAGGCATCGCATATTTCCCGCTGGTAAAAGGTTTATCCTCTCCCGAATCATAAACAAACACGTTTAATGGCCGGGCTCCTTTCGGTGGTTTGGGCAGCGCCTCCAGCGTCTTTTTCCAGCGATTAACCAGCGCCCGAGCGTCATCTTGCTTACCAAAAATCTTCCCCAGCGTCAGTACGTCATTATAAAGTAGATCCATACTGGCTTTACGCTTATGCGCGGCAGTAAAGACGCAACTTTCGCTCAGAACAAAAGTCTTGATGCCATATTTATTGAGTGAAGAAGGCGTCACTTCCCCCCCTACTTTCATGCCATAATTCCAGCCTGCGAAAAAGAAATCTGGATTAACCGCCAGCAATGTTTCCAGAGAGGGATATTTCGGTGCCAGTTCAGGGATCGACCCCATTGCTTTTTTAAATTCCGGCGTCATTTTGTACCACCCGCTGATACCGGTCAGACCGACGATACGATCCTGTAAATTCAGAGCGAACGCCATTTCAGACATATTAAGGTCATTAATAATCGCTCGCTTTGGCGGTTCCGTGAACGTCACGGGTGTTCCACAACTCTCTATGGTGACAGGAAAATCCGCAGCCTCTACTGCCGATACCGACAAAATAGCAACCATGCCTGCAAGCAATTTTTTCATCACAATCCTCAGATATTTATTATGCATAGCCAGGAACTTCAAAAATACGTAACGCTTTCCCCGTATCAGGGTGTGGTACGGTAAAGCAGGTCAACCCAAAAACGGGATAAAGGTTTTCAGACACCAGCACACGCTCCGGTGTGTCGCAGAGCACCATTCTTCCCTGCGACAGAAGAAGAACGCGGTCAGCAAAAGATTCAATCAGCGACAGATCGTGCAATACCGCCACCACCGTTATCCCCTTGTTTTTCACCAACGAAAGCAGTTCCACCCGACCGGAGGGATCCAGATGGTTGGTTGGCTCATCAAGCAGCACCAGGCTCGGCATCTGAGCTAACACCCGCGCCAGCGCCGCCCGCTGCCTTTCTCCGCCAGAAAGCGCAGACAGCGACCGCTTTCGCAACGCCAGTAATCCCGTCTCTTTAATGGCCTTCGTCACGATGGCATCATGCCTGTCGCGTGGTGCATCCCGGGCGTGCGGGATACGCCCCAGCGCCACATAATCCTCAAGAGCCAGCCTCAGATCGGGCGTATCATTTTGCGCCAGAACGGCGATCTGCTTTGCCCGCTGCTGCCGCGACAGCGCCGAAACAGACCGGCCCAGTAGCTGAATATCGCCCTTCTGAAGGGGGAGTTCCTGACTTATCGCCCTCAGTAAAGACGTTTTACCGCTGCCGTTAGGCCCAATAACGGCCAGGCATTTCCCTTCCTCAACCTCAAAGCGAATTGCACAAAGCAGTTCTCCGCCTCCGGGCCGCTGTAGCGACGCAATATTGACGCTTAGAGCACTCGCCGGGTGATCACTGGATGCGACGAATTGCACAATACTTAACCTCTTCCATGATCGAACCACTAAACAGATATGTTATATCATAACAATTAGCGTTAACAACCCTGAGATACAAGGCGATTTCAACCGGGCTCCGTACTATTTTTCATCTTGCCCGCGCGTGACGGATAAAATCATTTTCTCTTTCCGTCTGTCGCGGTAGTCTCATAAAGGCCGTTAATATGTCGGCAGCAATATGAGTCATCATTTCTCCATACTAATAACTAAAAAAACAGCACAGACAGGATAACTATGGATTCCACCCTCACCTCCACGCGTCCCCAGGATGAGACGCCTTCGCTTAATCGCGCGCGCCGCGCCGCATTAGGAAGCTTCGCTGGCGCAGTCGTCGACTGGTACGATTTTCTGCTCTATGGCATCACCGCTGCCCTGGTGTTTAATCGTGAATTCTTCCCGCAAATCAGCCCGGCGATGGGTACACTCGCGGCGTTTGCCACCTTCGGCGTTGGCTTTCTGTTTCGCCCTCTGGGGGGTGTGATCTTCGGCCACTTCGGCGATCGTCTGGGCCGTAAGCGTATGCTGATGCTGACCGTATGGATGATGGGTATCGCTACCGCACTGATTGGCATCCTCCCTTCTTTCGCCACTATAGGCTGGTGGGCGCCGGTATTACTGGTGATATTACGGGCTGTTCAGGGTTTTGCCGTCGGTGGCGAATGGGGTGGCGCGGCATTGCTGTCGGTTGAAAGCGCGCCGGAGAACAAAAAAGCGTTTTACAGCAGCGGCGTTCAGGTGGGTTATGGCGTAGGGCTGCTGCTCTCGACCGGTCTGGTCTCGCTGATCAGCACGCTGACGACCGATGAACAGTTTCTGAGTTGGGGCTGGCGCATCCCATTCTTGTTCAGCATTATTCTGGTGCTTGGCGCCTTATGGGTGCGCAATGGCATGGAAGAGTCCGCCGAATTTGAACAGCAGAAGCAGGAAACACCACCGGCGAAAAAACGCTTGCCGGTTATGGAGGCGTTGAGCCGCCACCCTGGCGCATTTCTGAAAATCATCGGCCTGCGCCTGTGCGAGCTGCTGACGATGTATATCGTCACCGCGTTCGCCCTGAACTACTCCACCCAAAATCTGGGCCTTCCGCGTGAGCTTTTTCTAAATATCGGTCTGCTGGTGGGGGGACTAAGCTGCCTGACGATTCCCTGCTTTGCCTGGCTTGCGGACCGCTTCGGTCGTCGGCGCGTCTATATTACAGGTGCCTTAATCGGTACGCTCAGCGCATTCCCGTTTTTTATGGCGCTTGAAGCCCAGTCAATCTTCTGGATTGTGTTCTTCTCCATCATGCTGGCCAATATTGCTCATGATATGGTGGTCTGCGTACAGCAGCCGATGTTTACCGGCATGTTCGGTGCAGGTTATCGCTACAGCGGTGCCGGAGTCGGTTACCAGGTCGCCAGCGTCGTGGGCGGCGGGTTCACTCCCTTTATCGCCGCCGCACTGGTCACCTTCTCCGATGGGAACTGGCACAGCGTTGCCATTTACCTGCTGGCAGGCTGCCTGATCTCTGCCGTTACGGCGCTGTTGATGAAAAATAAACCACACGTCTAATCCCTGTACGGGGGCCATCTGGCCTCCGTCTGTTCTTACGCAACGTCTGACTTTTGTTTCACATTCCTGTGACATACTATCGGGAGAGCAGTACACCTGTGGAACAAGGAGACAGACATGAATAATAAGGGCGCCGGCCTGACCCCGTCTCAGGCGCTGGATAAACTGGACGAACTCTACGAGCAATCGGTTCAGGCTCTGCGTAACGCAATTGGCAAGTATGTTGAAAACGGGGAACTTCCAGACATTACAGCCCGAAATAATGGCCTTTTTGTTTACCCATCGCTTTCCGTCTCCTGGAGCGGCAATGCGACGAATCCCCCCAAGACCCGCGCCTATGGCCGCTTTACCCATGCTGGCTGCTACACCACAACCATCACCCGTCCTGCGCTGTTTCGCCCTTACCTTGAAGAGCAATTAACGCTGCTGTATCAGGATTATGACGCGCATATCGCGGTTGAACCGTCCCATCATGAAATTCCGTATCCTTATGTCATTGACGGTTCCGAGCTGTCGCTTGACCGCTCCATGAGCGCCGGATTGACGCGCTTTTTCCCCACCACTGAACTGGCGCAGATTGGCGACGAGACCGCAGACGGTTTGTTCCACCCCGGTGAGTTTTATCCGCTCTCTCACTTCGACGCGCGCCGTGTCGATTTCTCGCTGGCGCGACTGCGTCACTACACGGGGACGCCAGTTGAACATTTTCAGCCCTTTGTTCTGTTTACCAACTACACCCGCTATGTAGACGAATTTGTGCGCTGGGGATGCAGCCAGATTCTGGACCCGGACAGTCCCTATATCGCACTTTCCTGTGCTGGCGGGATCTGGATCACCGCAGAAACCGAGGCTCCTGAAGAAGCCACCTCCGATCTGGCGTGGAAAAAACACCAGATGCCAGCCTGGCACCTGATTACGGCTGACGGCCAGGGGATTACGCTGGTGAATATTGGCGTCGGGCCGTCAAACGCCAAGACTATTTGCGATCATCTGGCGGTACTGCGCCCGGACGTCTGGCTGATGATTGGTCACTGCGGCGGCCTGCGTGAAAGCCAGGCGATTGGCGACTATGTGCTGGCGCACGCCTACTTACGTGACGATCATGTGCTCGATGCCGTACTGCCGCCCGATATTCCCATCCCCAGCATCGCAGAAGTTCAGCGCGCACTGTATGACGCCACAAAAATGGTGAGCGGTATGCCTGGCGAAGAGGTTAAGCAGCGGCTGCGTACCGGTACGGTCGTCACCACCGATGATCGTAACTGGGAGTTACGCTACTCCGCCTCCGCATTGCGTTTCAACCTGAGCCGCGCCGTCGCCATTGATATGGAAAGCGCCACAATTGCCGCCCAGGGCTATCGCTTCCGTGTACCTTACGGCACGCTATTGTGCGTTTCCGACAAACCGTTGCACGGTGAGATTAAACTTCCCGGCCAGGCTAACCGTTTTTATGAAGGTGCGATTTCGGAGCACCTGCAAATCGGCATTCGCGCCATTGATCTGTTACGCGCAGAAGGCGATCGCCTGCACTCACGTAAACTGCGCACATTCAACGAACCGCCGTTCCGTTAAGGCATGAAGGTGTCTATGAGCAACCCAACTCCCCTTTCCGCCCTGCGTAATCTCCTGATTGCACAGGGGCTGGATGGCATGATCGTTCCTCGCGCCGATGCTCATCAAAGCGAGGACTGCACGCCACACGATAATAAACTGGCCTGGTTAACGGGCTTTAGCGGTTCTGCCGGACTGGCGTTAGTGCTTCGCGACCGCGCATTGCTGTTTGTGGATGGCCGCTACCAGGTTCAGGCCCGCGCCGAAGTCGATCGTAATGATTTTGAAATTCATCACCTGCATAACGAGCCGCTTGCGGAGTATTTGCAGGAACAGGTTGCCTCCGGCGCACGTATTGCCTTCGAACCTCTGCTGATGGTCAACAGCCAGTTTGAGACACTCTCAGCCACCCACTGCGAACTGGTGGCGTTAGACAGCGATCCGTTCGACGTTGTATGGCAAAACCGCCCCGCCGCCCCCTGCGGCATCATCCGGGAAATGCCCGTTGAAATCAGCGGTGAACGCAGCACGCAGAAACGCGCGCGCATTCTCGACGAACTGGCAAAACAGCAGGCGGATTACCTGCCGATCACCCTGCCGGATAATATCGCCTGGATGCTGAACGTGCGCGGCAGCGACCTCAACATGGTGCCTGTTCCCTTCTCGTTTGCGTTATTGCACCGCTCGGGAGAACTGGAATGGTTCGTTGATGAAAAGAAAACTCAGCAGTTACCTGCAAGTTTGCTCAGCACGCTGACCATTTCCCCGCCGGGTGAGTTCCTTGCACGCTGTCAGCAACGCGCGGCCGGGAAGCGTTTCCTGGTTGATAAAGATTTCGCCCCGGTCGCCCTGCGCTTCGCTATTGAGCAGCATGGCGGTGACGTCATCTGGTCAGCAGATCCGATTACGCTGATGAAAGCGCACAAGAACGAAACCGAGCTGGCAGGATACCGCGAATGCCATGAGCAGGACGGCGCCGCCTGGGTTAATTTCCTCGCCTGGCTGGCGCACGAAGTGCCGCTGCGTGAAGCCGCAGGCAATCCAATAACGGAGCTGGAAGCCCAGGAAAAACAGCGGGCTTATCGCCAGCAACAACCGGGATTTCTTGAGCAGAGCTTTAACACCATTTCTGCATCGGCAGGCAATGCCGCCATGTGCCACTATCATTCAAGCGAGAAAACAAACGCGCCAGTCACAACCCAGGAGATGTACCTGAACGATTCGGGCGGTCAATATCAGAATGGTACGACAGACACGACCCGTACCCTCGCATTTGGGCCGCAGGAGCCGCAGCGTCGGTTACACTACACCGCTGTGTTGAAGGGCTTTTTGTCGCTGATTACCCTGCAATTCCCCAGCGGAACTCAGGGACACCAGCTTGACGCCTTTACCCGCCGGGCGCTTTGGGATCTTGGTCTGGATTACGATCACGGTGCGGGACACGGCGTAGGCCATCAGCTATTGATTCATGAGCAGCCACACCGTATCGCCAAAAAAGTGAACCCCTGGCCGCTGGTGGCGGGCAACATCATTACGATAGAGCCGGGCTATTACCTCGCCGGACAATACGGTATCCGCATTGAAAATCAGGTCGAAATTATCGAAAGCCGCCCTGGTTTCTGCAAATTCTCCACACTGACGCAGGTGCCGATCGACTTAAGTCTCGTGGAATTGCATCTGCTTAGCGAGGCAGAAAAACTGTGGATTGATGAGTACCATCAGCAGGTAAGAGAAACATTATCCCCTCGCGTAGAAAGCAACGCCCGCCCGTGGCTGTTCGCCGCTACCGCTCCCATACGGGTGCGCGCAAATTAACCCTGTATGCTGAAAACCAAAAGCCCGCTAAAAGTGGGCTTTTTGGGTAGAGGGTCGGGTTTGTGCCAGGAGCGGACATTGCTAAGTTCCCGCTGGAGTATTTCTCAAGACCGAGTCATGGGAAAGAACATCGATGATCCTCGAAACACATTCATCACTGGATAATCTGCTCGAGTCTAGAATGAGGTGTTCTCTGTTCCATGGTTCATAAGTCAAATCGGTGACATCTTTCCAGGCAGGGTTAACCCCTCTACTTCAGACACTCTGGTTTCTACTCGTTTACGATGTTCTATCTTATCGGAGCATATAATCTCAATTTCTAAAAAGCCGGTTCTTGCAGATAAAGCGATTTCTCGATAGGCATCACGGATTAACGCCAGTAGGTTGACTGAGTCAGTGATTACTGTTGCTCCTAATAGCAGATTCTCCCTGGCGAGTGAGTAAGCAACAAAATAACCGGCAGGGCCCATTTCACGGTCACCTTCTTCGGCTTTGAGTATGGCTTGCTCAATCGTGTCAATTCGCAAGTAAAATGCGCTTAACTGCTTTGCCAAAGCCTGAGCGATCGTGCTCTTCCCGCTGCCAGGCAAGCCACTGAAGATGATTAGCATAACGTGTCCTTTAAATGATGAAACCCTGCAGTATTAAAACACAGCAGGCCTTAGATTGTGGGGTTTCGCATCGCAGCGATATGACAAGTGAAGAGTATTACTGCTCATGTTAATACCAGGCGCATCCGCTCCTCGCTCTTAGCTGACATGATTGATCGGGAAAATCTTCCGCACATATCTCCCGACTGTAACTATAAAGCACAGGTTTAAGCTCAGAAAATTTTGGTTTATTAAGTATGGATAAATGCGTAACTTGTTGATTTATACTAAGTGTAATATTGCGGATACACCAGCACGGAAAGTTAACGTGTTGACAATAAATTCGGTATCGAAAACCGTGTTAGGTACAACTCTACCGAGGTTCAAATTCCTATCTCTCCGCTATTATTCAAGAAGTTACCCTTCCTGTTGATAGTGACACATACCGTTGAGAAAAAATGGGAAAAACCAGTGAGAAAAAATAGCGCCAGAGTAATGACTGACGCTACAGTGTTAATCACATTTTTATGTTCAGGGTTGAGCTTATTTTTACCTTTCTGTCGTATACGAGAACCTGAGATTCATGGATGTTATTTGGTCTTTTCTTGTACTTCTTTTTCAGCAGCTTCAACATCACGATACCAGCGAGGATGATGTTTCTTAGCCCACCGTCGACTGACTTTTCCTTCGATCATGCCGGTGATGGAGCCTTTCACCCAGAACGCCATATACATATGAATCAAAATAGCGTGGATCAGCACGATAGCCGCAGTTGCGTGAATCAATAAACTCCAGCGAACGACGACGATTGGAAAATAATGGGTAAAGTAAGGTCGCCAGATAATGACACCCGTCACCAGTAGTACAAAGATCAGGCTCATGATGCTCCAGAACATCATTTTCTGTCCGGCATTATATTTCCCGACATCCGCGACTTTATGTTCATTTCCTTTCAGTACCTCGACAATACCTTTAATCCATGGAATATCTTGTTTATCAGGGATATTGTGATGGACAAAACGGACGAACATAAACATCAGTACGACGAAGATCAGCACGCCAAAGAAGGGATGCAATATCCTTCCCATCTGCGGTGTACCAAAGGTTTCGGTCAACCATTGCAGAGTAGGGAAGAACAGAGCGATACCAGAAAGCGCTACCAGAAAGAAACTGATTACTACTGTCCAGTGACAGGCACGATCAATGAACTTCGTTCTCAGGATCATTTTGCTTTTACTCATGAGCGTTTTCCTCATCATCTGTCTCTTTGTTGGGCCCAATCCCTACATAGTGGTAAATCAGCCCAGCAAAGGTAGCGATAAATCCAGCAGCGGAAAGCGGTTTGAGGATCCCTTTCCATAGATTCACCGGGGTAGCAATATGCGGATCGTTCGGTAAGTTATGGTAAAGTTCCGGCTGATCGGCATGGTGCAAGACATACATCACATGAGTACCGCCCACACCTTGCGGGTTGTACACACCCGCGTTGGTGTATCCGCGTTTTTTTAGTTGTGTTGCACGGGTTTCCGCTACGTTCAGCATCTCTTTCTTGGTGCCAAACTGGATGGCACCTGTCGGGCAGGTTTTCACACAGGCTGGTTCCTGGCCGACGCTGATCCTGTCCACACAGAGCGTGCATTTATAGACACGATTATCTTCAGGGTTCAGCCGTGGGACATTAAACGGGCAACCGGCAATACAGTAACCACAACCGATACAGTGCTCAGACTGGAAATCGACGATACCGTTGGCGTACTGGATGATTGCTCCTGCAGACGGACATGCTTTAAGACAGCCAGGATCCGCGCAGTGCATGCAGCCATCTTTGCGGATCAACCATTCCAGCTTCTCATTCTGGGTGGTTTCGCTAAAACGCATCACAGTCCAGGATTTGGCACTGAGATCTGTAGGGTTGTCATATACACCGTTGCAATATCCGACGTCATCGCGGATGTCGTTCCATTCGGAGCAGGCTACCTGACAGCCTTTGCAGCCAATACAGGTCGTGACATCAATGAGTTTTGCCACTTCGGCACGAAAATCCCGTGCATGCGGCGGTGGAGTAATATTGTTGGTTGCAGAGCGTTTAATAATATCTTGTGATTGCATAGCCATTAGATCCTCCCTTACGCTCGCTCAATGTTAACCAGGAATGCTTTGTATTCTGGTGTTTGTGAGTTGGCGTCGCCGACGGATGGCGTCAGCGTGTTAGCGAGGAACCCTTTGCGTGTAGCCCCTTCAAATCCCCAGTGGCATGGGATCCCAATTGTATCCACCTGCCTGCCGTCAATTGTCAGCGTTTGCAGGCGTTTGGTTACAACGGCTTTCGCTTTGATAAAACCACGTTTGGACATGACCTTCACTGTGTCGCCTGCCGTAATCCCCTTCTTGCTCGCCAGCGCTTCGCCAATTTCGACGAACTGATCAGGTTGGGCGATGGCGTTCAGAAGAGCATGTTTAGTCCAGTGACGGAATAGCTCGGTAATCGAGTAAGTGGTCGCGACGTATGGGAAAATGTCAGATTTGCCCATATTAGCGATATCTCCAGGGTAGATGCGCGCAACCGGACTGGAAACAACATCCGGATGAAGCGGGTTGGTACCAATAGGTGATTCAATGGGTTCGTAATGTTCCGGGAATGGCCCGTCGTTCATTTTGTCGAGAGAAAACAGACGTGCGACACCTTCCGGATTCATGATAAAGGGCCCAACGTTACTGCCCGGAGCGGCCTGACTGTAGTCCGCCACATCCATTCCGGTCCATTTATTACCGTCCCAGTGTAGAAGGGCCCGTTTGACATCCCATGGCTTGCCGGCAGGGTCAGCTGAGGCGCGGTTGTAGAGAATTCGGCGATTTGCCGGCCAGGACCATGCCCAACCTGGCGTACAGCCCAGACCATACGGATCGCTGTTATCGCGATTGGCCATTTGGTTACCTTGCTCGGTCCAGCTTCCACAGTAGACCCAACAGAAGCTGCTGGTCGAGCCATCATCACGAAGCTGAGCAAAGCTGCTCAATTGTTGACCTTTCTTCGCGATCAATTGCCCTTTATCATCGTAGAGGTCTGCCAGCGCTATTCCGTTGGCTTCGCGGGCAATTTCTTCCGGATGTGGGTCATACGGGTCTTTATAGTTCCAGTTGATGCTCATAAGAGGTTCTGGATTCGCACCGCCTTCCTGTTGGTATAGCTCACGCAGACGCATAAACAGACGGCCGAGAATTTTGCCATCATGCAACGCCTCACCCGGCGGTTCGGCCGCTGCCCAATGCCACTGTAACCATCGTCCAGAGTTAGCAATTGAACCGTTCTCTTCTGCAAAACAGGATGACGGCAGGCGGAACACTTCTGTCTGGATATCTTCCGGTTTAACCTCGTTCATTTCGCCGTGGTGCTGCCAGAAGTTAGATGATTCGGTAACCAGTGGATCGATAACCACCATATACTTCAGCTTCGAAAGTGCGCGGGACGATTTGTTTTTATCGGGAAATGCAGCCAGTGGATTGAAACCCTGAACGATGTAGCCGTTTATTTTGCCTTCCAGCATCAGCTCGGCCTGAGTCATCACGTCATAAAGACGATCCCATTTAGGCAGCCAGTCATAACCCCAGCTATTTTCCGCAGTTGCATGATCACCCCAGAAGCTTTTCATCATGCTGACAAAGAACTTCGGCGTATTCTGCCAGTAGTTCACTTCATTTACGCCCAACGCAGGTGGGGTAATTTGCGAGATATAGGTCTGATAGTCCGGCTGTTTTTCGGAAGGCAGCGGCATATACCCGGGGAGGTTGGTCGACAGCAGGCCAAGGTCAGTATAGCCCTGAATGTTTGAGTGGCCACGCAGGGCGTTTACGCCACCGCCAGCCATACCAATATTGCCCAACAGCAGTTGCAGCATTCCGGCCGCACGAATGATCTGCGCCCCGGCAGAATGGTGTGTCCAGCCCAACGCGTACAGAATAGTCGCGGTGCGGTCAGGTACGCTGGTGCTGGCGAGAATGTCGCAAATACGATTGAAGTCCTCCACCGATGTTCCGCACAGGCGACTCACCATTTCCGGGGTGTAACGATCGACATGAGTTTTGAGTAAATTCCAGACACAGCGGGGATGACTCAGCGTTTCATCACGCAGGGCATTTTCCTGCTCATCAAGCTGATAGAACCAACTCGATTTATCATATTGCCGTTTTTTAGGGTCATAGCCGCTGAATAATCCGTCATTGAACTGATAGTCTTCGCGGATCAGTAGAGCAGCATTGGTGTAATGGAGTACGTATTCGTACTGTACGCGCTTGTGTTTCAGCAGATACCGAATGACACCCAGCAGGAACGCGGTATCCGAACCCGCACGGATCGGTGCATAGAGATCGGCAACAGCGGCGCTACGGTTAAAACGTGGGTCGACCACCACAACGGTGGCGTCATTTTTGGTCTGTGCTTCAACCACCCATTTAAAACCAACCGGGTGAGCTTCAGCCGCGTTGCCGCCCATAATCAGCACCACGTTGGCGTTTTTAATATCCACCCAGTTGTTGGTCATTGCGCCACGACCAAACGTTGGTGCCAGCGCAGAAACGGTTGGACCATGGCACAGACGAGCCTGGCAGTCGATGGCGACCATCCCCAGGCTACGGGTAAATTTGTCGTCGAGGATACCGGTTTCATTGCTGGCTGCCGAAGAACACAGCATGCCTGTGGTCGTCCAGCGATTGACGGTCACACCCTGCGCGTTTTTCTCGATGAAATTAGCATCGCGATCATCCTTCATTAACCGCGCGATACGGTTGATGGCATCATCCCAACTGATACGTTCCCATTTATCAGAACCAGGGGCGCGATATTCGGGATACTGCAGGCGTGTTTCACTGTGAATATAATCCAACACGCCAGCACCTTTCGGACACAAAGAACCGCGGCTGACCGGATGATCAGGATCACCTTCAATGTGGTAGATGCTTTCTTTGACGTTTTTAGCTGTATCGCCAAGACTGTACATCAGCATGCCGCAACCTACTGAGCAATAAGTACAGTTATTACGAGTCTCTTTTGCTTTTAAGAGTTTGTACTGACGTGTTTCCGCATGAACGGAAAAAGATGATAAGAATCCGAGAGATGCAACAGTTGTTCCTGCCATACCACCCGCGCAGATTCGAAAGAACTGCCTCCGGCTGAGCTCCATTTTTTCTCCAGCTTAAACTTAAGACATGAAAAAGTTCAGTTATTGTAAGGTTAAATCGAATGATAAACCATTAACTTTTAGTGGTTATTGACATGATGAAATATTGTTTTTTTGATCTCGAGGGGGATTGCCAGGTAAAGAGTTGAACTGATATCTGATGATGGAGAAGCGCTAGAAGGGTTGGCGCTGGATGGTGTCGAACTATTGGGCATCGTGACATACTTCATCAACCGTAGGAGTAATGATAATTGCCCGGTGATCTGACATCGATTCGCGTCGGGATAATACCCCCGGTTTTACCGCAACAATACCTCGCATAAAAAACCAGCATAACAGGCTGGTTCTTAAGGGGAATTTTGGTCGGCACGAGAAGATTTGAACCTCCGCCTCCTGGCACCCTATAATGGAGCTGAAGGCTGCTATGTGCCAATAGCGGACCTTACCCACTGCAGTATTTACCTGACTGAGATCCATTCAGTAATGGTTAACGCCAACGCCTCAGGCTGTTCGAACGGAATCATATGACCGCAATCCTTGATGGTTCTCAACGATGCATCAGGTATGGCATCGACCAGCTCCTCTGCTTCCTGCATGGAACGGATGGCGTCATCTTCACTGGCAATAACCAGTGTGGGACAACCTATCGTTGCTGAAGGAATACCTTGTCGGGTTAAGGTCGATTGCGTAATGAAGGCTTCAAATCCGAGACAACGTCCCATTTGCTGGATAGTTGAAATCATATCCCGATCTGATGCGTTTAGGGGGTGCAGTGACCGGGCAATAGCATAGCTGCTCAGCCCCTTAAACGTTGCGGGTGACAATGACTGCACGCTTTGCCACTTTGATTCCGCCTCTAATGGCGTATCTTCCCGTAACGAACTGGCAATCAGTACCAGGGACTCCACACGATCCGAAAAATCTGCAGCAAACTGCCGGGCAATGTACCCTCCCAGTGAAAAACCTATCAACGTAAATTTGTCTGGCAGACAGGTACTCATATGCTGCGCGATATCATGGAGGGTTAGTCCTCCGGTTACGGAAGCATGATGAACAATACAGTTTGCTGGCAGGTATGTTTCAAATTCACGCCAGAGCATTTCATTCAGCATATACCCGGGAATTAAAACGATCGTTCGTGGCGTTAGACTCATAGCACTTGCTTAAATGTATCGGAGAATTAGCTCAGAACGGTTTAAAAATATCTGACCAGGGCTGAAACGACAATCCCAAGGGTGATAGCAATTAAAGGTCTTTTAAAAACCAGCATCACGACGGCCGTGGTCAATAATGCCATCTGAGCGCCTTTGTCGCCTGTGAGGGCAACGGGGGCTAAAATCGCCACGAGAACGGAGCCTGACATCCCCTGAATAAAGGCTTTTATTCGGTTATTAAAAGGCACAAAAGACATAATCCAGACACCACCCCATCGGGTAACGAGGGTGACCAACGCCATAACAAAAATAATAATAAGAGGTCCTGTGCCTACCGTCTCAATACTCATTTTTTCTCTCTCATGATAATTCCAGTAATACCTCCGGCGAGGGCTCCAGCGATCACATGACTATTTTCTGGTAACCATTTATACGCTATCAGCGAGGCACTGGCCGCTGCGGCCCAGATAATCCACATCCTCAGGTTTCTTTCCCCTTCGAACACCATAGAAAGGAGAAAACACCCCATGACCATATCAAGACCAGCGCTTTTGGGATCCTGGATAACGCTCCCGAAATACAGTCCTGCCAGGGTTCCTGCTCCCCAAAAAAGCCATAACGCAAGACCGCCACCAAAGAGTAATCCCAGCCCCGCGCTTCCCCTGCTGAATGCCTGTATGGACATGGCCCAGTTAGCATCGGAAACGACCATCATGATCCCGTAGCGTTTAGCGGGTGTTAACGCGCGCAACCACGGGTATAAAGTGGCCCCCATTAACAGATGCCTGGCATTAATGGCAAAAACGGTGGCGATAAGGGTTAATACAGGAACCTGATCGGTCCAAAGCTCTAAGGTGGCGAATTGAGCATAACCGGCAAAAACCAGCAAACTCATCATTGTCGCCGACGTCGGGTCCACTCCTTTCTGCGATGCGGCCAGGCCAAAGGCTGCACCCAAAATAGCGACAAACAGTGAAACCGGGATAAGCTGCCGAAAACCATCCCATATCAGCGAATGATTAAGTTGAGACAAATCGGGCTGGTGATGCGTCATCCGGGACCTCATGAACTTCATAACAGTGAAAGCAAACAGGGGGCCACTATGACAGTGTTGTGGAATCGATAAAAACGCATAATAATTGATGTTAATATTTGATTACCGAATGCAAGGCTCAAAGGTGCATTATCAAGACCTCCAGATGGACTGGCTTAAATGTTTTGTCGCGGTAGTGGATGCGGGATCGCTTTCGGCTGCGGCACCTGAAGTCCATCGCTCACAATCTGCGGTCAGCATGCAACTTAAAAAGCTGGAATCTGCATTAGGGTGTCAGCTATTACTTCGCGGTCCTCGTCAACATCAACTCACGTCTGAAGGTCAAAAACTGCTGGGATATGCCCGAAGGATACTCGACCTTCATGCTGAAACGCAGGCCGCATTTCACGGTAAGGAGTTAACAGGGCGTATTCGTCTGGGGGTCCCTGATGACTATGCAGCAAAATACCTTACCCCTGCGCTGAAGAGATTTGCCCCTAACTTTGGGTCAGTCGAGATCGAACTGAGCTGTGAGCAATCAACGTCTTTAATTCCCCGCGTTGAGGTCGGCGATCTCGATTTGGCACTGGTTTCCCGGGAACATCCCAACCAGGGCGCGTTACTGTTTTATGAACCGATGGTGTGGGTGGGTTCTCCACAGTTTGAGGTCTGGCGGCGCGATCCATTACCCATTGCGGTTTATGAAAGTACAAGCCTTGCTAAACGTAGTGCTATCAACGCATTAGCACTGCAGGGGCGGAGATATAAGGTGGTGTATAACAGCTCCAGCCTGTCAGGGCAGATTACCGCAGTGGAAAGTGGACTGGCTGTTGCGGTGCTGACCCAGTGCAGCGTGCCGCCTCATCTGCAAATTCTTGGCAGTGAACATCTTTTGGGGCCTCTTGAACCCATGGAAGTCTCATTGTTCAGAAGCCGTACTTCCCAGGGTTCTCCTGCAGTGGATAGTTTGTACGATTTGCTCCTCAGGACATTACGGGTCAGAAAAGTTGAAAGTTGAGACGATTTTTAGGTGCCTCAACGTCCGCTCATCGCTCATAGCAGACTGTTCACTTACGTCAGACTGTTTTGCGTCAAAACGGACGCTACGATTAACCATTTTCTGCCTCTGGCGATCTTAATCGGCTCATAATTCGAGCCGATTAAGATACATGATTACACCGTCGGGATGGTGCCGCCATCTATCACATATTCGGTGCCGGTGATGGTGGCAGCATGAGATGACGCGAGGAAAGCAATGAGCTTCGCCACCTCAATGGGCTTTGACGGACGACCAAGAGGAATACCCCCGAGTGCATTCATGATGATTTGCTTACCGCCTTCGTAATCCGTTCCCGCCTGCTTCGCCAGTCGCTCTGCCATCGCTACCGAAGCTTCGGTTTCGATCCAGCCGGGCGCAACACGAACCACACGGACCCCCTTCGGGGATACCTCTTTCGACAGGCTCTTGCTGTACGCCGACAGCGCAGCTTTTGCCGCCGCATAACCGGTGGTCGATTCCGGTAACGGCAGTTCACGCTGGATAGAGGTGACGTGAATGATAACCCCGCTGCCCTGCGCCAGCATCCCTGGCAGCAGCGCACGATCTAAGCGTACCGCTGGCAGCAGATTAAGGTTGAGTTCCTGCTGCCACTCCGTTTCGCCCAGTGCTGCAAAACCACCTCCAGGTGAGGTAGAACCGCCCGCAACATGGATGATGGCGTCGACACCGCCCAGATGCTTCTGAACGGCTTCAGCTACTGAAGCACACCCGTTGACCGTGGTCAGGTCCGCCGCCACGAAGGCGTCGGCGATACATTCTGTGGGCGTATGACGCGCGGTGGTTAACACCCTGGCACCCAGTTGCTTTAATAATCCAACGACCGCTTTGCCGACGCCTTTGGTGCCGGCAGTAACCAGTATGCGTTTGTCCTGAAAATCAAGATCTAACGACATCAGATAATCTCCAGTGTGTTGATCTTGCCGCCGACCAGGCCGAAAGCATGCTTAAGCACTATCGGGCTGCCGGGAAAATTACCGACGACGTTTGAGGTGACTGTCACCCGGTGGCCTTCGGTGAGGAACTGAACCGGCTCAACGCTGTAGTCAAACGCGGCCTGTGCGGCACGTTGCCATGCCTCGATCGCTGCGTGTCCCTTATGCGTTTTACCTTCGTCTGTCACGACAGCATCGGCGGTAAAACAGTGCTTAACGTTGGCAATATCTGCTCCGTTGCTGATCGCAAAATAGTCAGAAATAGCGTGCGGTAGGGCTAATGACATGGCGCTTTACTCCCGTTGTTTACAGTACAGGAATTTTCAACATAGACTGTGAAATTGACAAGTACGCACGAAAAAGTGAGCAACTGAATTATGAGTAAGTTATACACTCCAGAATCTGCCGCAAGCGGCGTGGAGCATGTGCTGCGACTGCTGGAAGGTCGCTGGAAATTAATTATTCTTTTTCATCTGTTCGATGGAAAGGTACAGCGCTATTCCGATTTTGAAAAACTGATCCCGGGTATTTCACAGAAGATGCTGGCTCAGCAACTGCGACAACTGGAAGCCGACGGCATAGTATCACGCACGGTGTACCCTCAGGTGCCGCCGAAAGTGGAATATCGCCTGACCGAGTGGGGGCAAGAACTGTGCCCGGCCCTTGATGCAATGCTGAAATGGGCGGAAAAACGCGAGGATTAGTTGTCACCAGGGCCTTTTTGTCGTGAGCGAAAATCACTGATATCTGGTTTTCGCTCAAATCGGACATGGTTATGCCGAACCTCTTGTCCGGCGTACACCGGGGGCAATGACGATATATTTGGATGGGTTACATCTGGAATGACGTGTAAATACCTGCGTACCATTCCCGTAGCATTAAACTGCCTGAGTCATCACCGATTTAAACTGCGCATGCCACATGTCGTAAAATTTTCCCCGACGGCTTATCAGCGCAGTGAAGTCCCCATTTTCGATGACCTCTCCAGCAGACATCACGATAATCCTGTCGAACTCTTTTATATTACCGAGCCTGTGCGTCACTGCGATCACGGTTGTGTTCAGGGCCAGAATATCATTAAACAGCCGGTGCTCAGTTTCAGGATCGAGTGATGAAGAGAACTCATCAAAAATAAACAGATTGGCCTTTCGGTATAGCGCCCGTGCAATCGCGAGCCGCTGCCACTGCCCTATAGAGAGTTCATCGCCGCCGAACTGCTTGCCCAGCCGGGTATGCTGGTCATACGGAAATCCTACCTTTTTCAGCAATTCATCAACCGCTGGCGACGGGGTTTCTGCATCATAATTATTCAGGGCAATGTTTTCGCCCACCGTGAACTCGTATTTTCCGTAATCCTGAAACACGGTGGCTATCTGGTTCCGGTAACTTTCAATATCCAACCTGTCGAGCGGCACGCCTGACACAGACACCGCCCCCTCACTGAAGGCGTACATACGCAGGATCATTTTAATCAGAGTTGTTTTTCCGCTGCCGTTCTCACCGAGAATAACGACCTTTTCACCGGGGGCAATTTCAAGGTTAACCCCATTCAGGGCTGGATGATTACGCCCCTCATACTGAAACCGAAGTTTGTGAATGCTGAGGGCAAAAGGTGTTTCGGCGGGTAAGGTAAGGTGCCCGTTTTTCACCGGTTCAATCTTATCCGTCATAAACGCATGGTAGCGGGTGAAAAAACTGCTCATGCTGACGAGATTCGAACCATAATTGGCTATCTCGTCGAGGTGCGATTTCATCATCACAATGGACTGAAACACCATCACCAGCGCGCTCACGGCAATATCACTGGTGCGTAAGTTGTTTAAAAAAAGAGTTACCCCGACGAACAGCATAGTCAGGCTCAGCATCATGGCTGGCACAGGCGTGATTAGCGCGCGGATGCGCTGTTTGTGCATGCGATTATAGGTATTGCGAGCGGACGCATTGAATTTAGTCAGCAGATATTTACCAAGACCGTAAAGCCGGATCTCCTGCAAAAAACTCTTGTCCATACTGACGCCATATACGTAGCGCATCGCAATCGCATCTTTAGACGTGAAGAATAAATCCCGCACGTATCTCTGCTGGATATGCATATTGATGGCAATCATCGGTATGGCGGAAAGCGCACAAATGGCCGCCCCTGCTCCTGAATAGTTGATCAGAACCAGCAGCAGACTGCCGGCCATGACGATTGCCCGGATAACGTAAATGATACAGATGATGAAATTAAGTGGTCGATACGCCGCTTCTTTTTTCAAATATTCCAGTTGCTCGTAACGCTCCTTATTATCAAACAGGCTCAGGGAAAAGGAGTCGTTCATACGGCACATAATCTTAGCGCTGAAGTGATTGGTCGAAATCTCCGTGACATCCCCCTGAACAAGATTGACCAGAGGCTGCATAAGCTGCATGCCAAGGAGTGAAACACACCAGACCGCAACGTTCAGCATCAGATCGCCGTCGGTGGTTTGCACTGCATGCAGCGTGTTGATTATTTGGCCGGTCATAAAGATGTTGAGGGCCGGTATCAGCCCCTGAAGCAACACAACGACGATAAGTGCGGTAATACGAAGTGGGCATGACGCAAAGACGTACCTGATAGCCAGTAGCACTGACGACCTCCCTTGTTGCAGTAGCCATAGATCGTGTGAGTCGCAGATCATGATAGATGAGAATGGCACTCAATTGCATTAATGGAATGTAACAGTGAACTGGGTTGTGAAGTAGACGTTCTCTCCCATCTCTGGCCATCGGCCAAATGCAATCGCGACTTCCCCTCCCCCAACGGCCCCCTGGTCTGATGGACATTTATCACCCAAACTTAAGCCAAAGACATGGTCTGCGTGGGCATTGTGCTTTACACTGCGCGCTGTAAAAACTGAGTAGATAAACGATTAACCAGGCGGTAAGGCGATGAACGGAACAATCACAACGTGGTTTAAAGATAAAGGTTTTGGATTTATCAAAGATGAAAACGGTGATAATCGCTATTTTCATGTGATTAAGGTTGCCAACCCTGAGCTGATTAAGAAAGACGCGGCGGTGATTTTTGAACCCACCACCAATAACAAAGGCTTGTCCGCTTATGCTGTGAAAGTCATCCCGGAAAGCAAATACATCTATATCGAGGGCGAGCGCCTGAAGCTCACGTCGATCAAGTCTTATCTGGTTTACAGCGAAGAAGTGCCAGCCGATACCCGAATTGATAAAGAAAACGCGGTGCTGTCTGTGGGCGTGCTGATGAGTAGTATCAGACCCAAATCAGCCGCAAAGCCCGGTGAAATGCGCTCGCTGAGAAAACTGGCAATCACCACCTTCCAGGGAACGACGTTAATCTTCTCGGAAGATGAGATAGACATAGAGGCCACGGTGAAACTGCTCAAGTAATTCATCTGAATCCCGTGCCGGAATCCTGCGCCATTCATAAACAGAATTCCGGCTCGCGTGCGCCAGGTACAGACGCAAAAATTACGGGTATAATCACATACATTATTCAACGGTTTCAGAAACGAAGATGACAAAACTCACCTTACAAGAGCAGATGCTAAAAGCAGGATTAGTAACCAGTAAAAAAATGGCCAAAGTCCAGAGAACGGCTAAAAAATCACGAGTTCAGGCGCGTGAAGCAAGAGAGGCTGTGGAAGAAAATAAAAAAGCGCAACTTGAGCGTGATAAACAGCTAAGCGAGCAACAAAAACAAGCGGCTTTATCCAAAGAATATAAAGCGCAGGTGAAGCAACTTATTGAAATGAATAGAATCAGCATTTCAAAAGGCGATATTGGTTTTAACTTCACAGATAATAACTTAATTAAAAAAATAGATGTGGATAAGGCGACGCAAGCCCAGTTGATTAATGGCCGCCTCGCCATTGCGCGTTTGGTTGTTGATAACGGTGGGGAATGTGAATACGCGATTATCCCCGCAAGCGTAGCCGATAAAATTGCACAGCGAGATGCTAACAGTATCGTCCTAAATAGTGCGCTTAGTCAGGAAGAGCAGGACGAAGAAGATCCGTATGCTGATTTTAAAGTGCCTGATGATTTGATGTGGTAATCAACGTTTGTCGTTCAGCGTCCGGCGTGCCGGGCACTGAAAGAACAGAACGCCGATGACGGAAAGCAAAAAGCCCGCTAAAAAGCGGGCTTTTCTAAATCTGGCTCCTCTGACTGGACTCGAACCAGTGACATACGGATTAACAGTCCGCCGTTCTACCGACTGAACTACAGAGGAATCGTGTGAACGGGGCGCATATTAACGACGCCCACGAGCATTGTCAAAGCCTGAATGCACAAACACGTTCGTTTGCCGAAATATTCTTCATTTCGTTGGAGATTCAGGCTGAACGGGCAATTTTATGCGCTCAGGACGCGGGTATTTCCATAGCCAACGACCGCTGACCATACGCCAGTAAAACAGTGCGGCGCGCACCGCCCAGTCAAAGAACATCCCCAGCCAGACCCCGACAACGCCCCAGCCAAGCACGATCCCCAACGTGTAACCCGCAACCACACGGCAGCCCCACATCCCCAGCATCGAAACCCACATTGCAAAACGTGCGTCCCGCGCCCCTTTAAACCCTGAGGGCAACACCCAGGACGCAGACCAAATCGGCATAAACGCCGCGTTCAGCCAAATCAGAACCACGACAACATCTTTTACATCCTGATCGTGGGTATAAAACGAGGCCATCAGTCCCGCAAACGGCGCGCTTAACCATGCAATCGCGGTCAGTCCAATGGTAGATAGCCAGAACACATGACGAAGCTGAATCTCTGCCTGGGAAATCTGACCATTCCCCAGCCGTCGGCCAGTGATGATTGTCGATGCAGAACCCAGCGCGTTTCCGGGCAGGTTGATCAGCGCGGCAATTGAAAAAGCGATGAAGTTACCGGCAATAACGCTGGTCCCCATCCCCGCCACAAACATCTGCGTTAACAATTTCCCACCGTTGAACAAAACAGATTCGATGCTCGCAGGGATACCAATCCCCATCACTTCCCAGATAATGGTGAAGTTCAGCGGCTTAAAATAGCTCTTCAACGTAATGCGCAATGCCGGGTTAAAACCAATCATCAACACCCAGATGATGGCGACGGCTCCGATATAGCGAGAGATGGTCAGCCCGAGTCCCGCCCCGACAAAACCCAACCCCTGCCAGGAAAAAACGCCATAAATCAGGACGCTGCTGATCATGATGTTAAGAATATTCATGCCGCCATTGATCAACAGCGGAATTTTGGTATTTCCGGCTCCACGCAATGCACCACTGCCAATCAGGGCGATGGCCGCAGCGGGATAGCTGATCACCGTCAGTTCCAGGTATGTCAGCGCCAGAGCCTTCACCTCGGAAGACGCCTCCCCGGCCACGACATCAATAATCTGTTCGCCAAAATAGTGAATAACCGCCGCCAGCACGATGGCAAAAAGCGTCATGATCACCAGTGACTGTCTCGCGGCGGCCCTGGCGCGACGACGATCGCGTTTTCCCAGGCTAAACGCCACAACCACGGTCGTCCCCAGATCGATAGCAGCAAAAAACGCCATAATGACCATGTTGAAGCTATCGGCAAGCCCTACCCCGGCCATCGCCTCTTTACCCAACCAACTGACCAGAAAGGTGCTCAGCACCCCCATTAGCAGTACGCAGGTATTTTCCAGAAAGATAGGCACGGCAAGCGGGGTGATTTCACGCCAGAAAAGAACCTTATAACTCTTACGTTTGGCATACCAGGGCGTACGAGAGACGGCCTGGCGTAAGGCTGCGGAGACGTTCAAAGTGGACCTTAATGAAGAAAGTTGAAACCTCATTTCAAATAATGAGGGAGAATCCAAAAAGCTGCAAAGTTTTTTCCCTGTAAAATGTCTGCAATTGCAACAAACTGTTGAGAGAAGCAGCAATTGAACCGTCACCAGGGAAATGAGGTTTGACAAAAGATTTTTCGCCGCTAAGATAAGCCTCCACAACGATTCCTCTGTAGTTCAGTCGGTAGAACGGCGGACTGTTAATCCGTATGTCACTGGTTCGAGTCCAGTCAGAGGAGCCAGATTTTAGTCTCGAGATATCTCAGTGAGTCTTGAGGCGTTTTAAAAGCAGCAGTTAAATTGAACCGGTTGTCCTGATAAGGATTGCCGGTTTTTTTGACGCCTGTCGTTTTTGGACAACCCCACAGACCTCTCCTGCCCCCTTCCCACTTGTTCTCATTTGTCTACTTTTTTTCTTTATGAAATATGTTATGTTATAACATATCCATTATAATGTAATGCCAACCTATGAAACTTAAGCCTTCTTTGATAGCTCTCGCAGTAGCAGTAAATACTTCGCCTCTGGCCTATGCAGCAGATGAAACCATCGTCGTCACCGGCAGTGACGTATCCGACTATTCCGCCGAATCCGACTCGGCACGTCTTTCATCCGGCTCAGCCTCACGTCTCGGTCTGACCGATAAGCAAACGCCACGCCATACTGAAACCATCAGCGCCAGAACCATTACGGCTAAGGGAAAACGCACGCTCACCGAGGTTGTTGAGACCGCCCCGGGCATGTCCGGCACCAGCTCACCTACGCTCTCAAACAGCGTTTCACTGCGCGGCTTCTCCGGCGTTTCCTGGCTGCTAAACGGCGTGGCTGTACCCGGTAGCACCATTCAAATCGCCGACCCGGTTCATTATGAAAACGTGGACATCCTGTATGGCACAGGCTCCGTTTTAAATGGTCTGAGTTCTGCCGGTGGCAGCGTCAACCTGATATCACGTAGAGCAACCTTTGGTCGACAGCCAGTGGAAGCTGACTATAGCTGGTCAAGCTATAACAGCCATCGCGCCCACATCGGCGCGGGCGGTACGCTTGTTGAGGGTATAGCTGCTGGCCGCGTGGATGTAAGCGCATCAAATACCGGCACTCAGGTTGATAAAGAGCGCAGTCGCCCGAAGCGCGTCAGCGCACAGCTCCTGCTGACGCCGACCGATAACACACAGGTCACTTTTGACATCGATCGTAGCTTAACGGATATGCGCAATCCCTATTTCGGGACGCCTGTCATCAACGGTAAAGTTGATCGCGACTTGCGCCATGTAAACTACAACAACATTCAGGATGCGCATATCCGCAGCCAGGCTACCTCATTCCAGTCAACCCAGTCCTGGTATGCGACGCCTGATGTAACCTTTGATAACCAGTTCTACTATTACAAAGGATTCCGCGAATGGCAGAACGTTGAACGCTATTACCCGTCAAACAAAGCGGGCTATGTTACCCGTGATTCTTATGGCGATCTTGCTCATGATGACAAGCTGACGGGCAACCGTACTATGGTCACCTGGGATCACCCGATTGCATCATTCGCCAACCGCGTGACTGCGGGTGTCGATTTTTCAAAACGCGAATTCCAGTACTATTCTAACGGCTTCCCAGGGGGCGAAGAGGTTCTGCTGACCAACCCCGCCTCCAATGACTTTCGCACCGGTGCGGGTGGCAAGATGCGCTCACCTGTTCGTCACATCACTCAGAACCAGTATGCCTTGCTGCTGGAAGACAATCTGAATATCACTGATGCTGTCGCCCTGTTAAGCCAGTTGCGCTATACCAACCTGGACATGCACTGGAATTACCAGCAGGACAATAAAACCATCAATCGTAGCTATAGCTTTATGAGTGTTGGTATTGGGCCGAGCTGGGCCATTAACGAAAACTGGACGGTGTATGCCAACTATTCCACAGGTAAAGAGCCCGGCAGCGATATCTTCTTTATCAGCCCTGAACAAACGTCCCTGCCACTTACAGAAGTTCAGCAATATGAAGCCGGTGTAAAAGGGACATTCGACCACGGCGAAATGAAGCTGGCCGTTTACGATCTCCAGAAAAAAAATCTTTATCAGCAATCGGCTGTCCAGGCCGGTGTATGGAATGCGGTTGGCAAGCAGACTTCGCGCGGCATTGAGTTCAGCGGATTGATTAAACCGCTGGATAACGTCGCGCTGGCGGGTAATGTGGCTTATACCCATGCGCGCTTTGACAATTTCAAACAAGGTACGCAGGACCTTTCCGGCAATCAGCCGCGCTATATCCCGGAGTGGACGGCTAACCTTTCTGGCCGTTATATGCCGATTAGCAAACTGGGGCTGGGCGCGCAGCTCCACTATGTTGGCAGTAGCTATAACGATGATGCCAACAAAAACAAAATGGGCGATTACACGACTGTCGACCTGAACGCCGATTATGAAGTGATTAAGGACGTTACCGTAGGCACCCGCGTGCGTAACCTGACGGATCGCTTCTACACCTGGCAGCGTACTTATACAGGGCAGGAAATGATTGCGCCAGGTCGAACTTACGAAGCCTATGTCAACATGCGCTTCTGATGAAACGCCTGGCCTCCCTCGCATTGCTGGCGACCTTCGCCAGCGTTGCGCATCCCGTTACGTTGCAGAATTGCGGAAGATCCTGGACGTTTGAGCATGTACCACAGCGGGCAATCGTCTATATGCCGACCGCAATGGAAAACATGCTCGCATTACGTCTGGGAGATTCCGTGATCAGTGCTGTCGGTTATCGGCCAGATGAAGATACCGCGCCCTCCCCCTGGTACAAACCGCTAAAAGCACGTCTCGACAGTTCGCCCTGGTCGGGAGAGGCTTTGCTGAGTTCCCGGCCAGATTTTATCTATTCTGGCAGCTACTACTGGTTTAACAGCCCGGAGACCGCCGGTCGTGAAAGGATGGCTGAATGGGGAATTGGAAGCTGGCTCATTGAAGGGATGTGCAATGGCCTGCAAAGTGGCCCTCCTGCGCCTGTAACCTTCGACAGCATCTACGACGAGTTGCGTAATATTGCGCGCATATATGGCGTGGAGCCGCGCGCAGAGGCGCTTATCAATGAACTGAAGAAACAGGTCGCTGCTGACAGCCGCATAAAACTGCCACGCAGAACGCTCATGTGGTGGTATTCCGGCATGGCAACACCTTATGTGGCGGGCGGTTATGGCGCTTCTGAACTGTTAACCAAAACCATCGGCAGTAAAAACATCTTTGATAACAGTGCTGAACTGTGGCCCGCCATGAGCTGGGAGGTCATTGCCGAACGGGACCCTGACTACCTGATCCTGGGCGATCTGCAAAGAGGGGGAGATGGCGACAGCGCCCGGAGCAAAATCGATTTTCTTGAACGTAATCCCCTCACCGCAGGCATGAAGGCGGTTAAAGCAAAACGTTACATCATTTTACCTGGCTATGACATGGACGCATCTGCGCGTTCAGTTCTGGCCCTTCACCGACTAGTCACACAAATACACGCTAAGGAACAACATGACCTTTCCAGCCCGCGAATTACTGAAAAACTGGGACGAACAACAAAGCGCCTACATCGCTCACCGTGAAGAACGCTATAACGCCGCGCTGGATGTTCTGGCAATGCTATATGGCGAAGAATTCCATGTGGTGGATCTGGCCTGTGGTCCAGGCTCATTCAGCATGCGTCTTCTGAATCGCTTTCCGGCGATAAGAGTAACGGCTATTGACCTCGACCCGCTTCTGCTTACGCTGGCCAAAGAAGCCTTGTCTGAATACAGTGACCGTATTCAGTTCTTCAGCGGCGATATTGCAACAGCGGATTGCTTTGCCGCTATTACCGACAAACCACAGGCCGTTGTTTCCAGCACGGCCATCCACTGGCTGCTGCCGGAACAGCAGGTCGCGCTTTATCGCAACATCTTTAACCTGCTGGATGAACATGGCTTATTCATGAACGCCGATCATCAGCGATTTGATAGTTGCAATCCATGCCAGAAACGGATTGCCCAGCTTCATGACGAAGATACGCAGAAAAAAGCCTGGACAGCGGGAGTGCAGGACTGGGATAGCTGGTTTGCATCGGCCACCCGTCATCATGAGCTGGCTGATTTGATGGACGCGCGCACCGCTATCTTTAAAGACCGCCCGACACCGCTGCCCACCACGGTCGAATTCCAGCTCGCTGCTCTGCGCCAGGCGGGTTTTAGCGAAACGGGTACTCTCTGGCAATTCCTGGATGATTATGTGATCGCTGGCTGGAAATAATCATGCTGCGTTCTCCTGTTTTTCGCCTTTCCATGCTGTTTCCGGCCCTGATGCTGGCGTTTTGCATTGCCATTATGTATGGCCCGGTGACCTTTTCCATGAAGGACGTGGCAAATGCCATACTGGCAGGCTACTGGCATAGCGATACAGCGGGAACGCTTCATCAACGGATCGTATGGTCTCTGCGTATGCCGCGCACCCTGCTTGCTGCGCTGGCGGGTGCCGCATTAGCGCTGGCTGGAACGGTGCTCCAGTCGTTGACACGCAATCCTCTTGCCGACCCCTGGGTGTTGGGGATCTCATCCGGCGCAGGGTTTGGCGCGGTACTGGTCATTGCGCTTGGTCTCAGTGCGGGCTGGGCCGCTGTACCTGCCGGAGCGTTCTGCGGCGCGATGCTGGCTTTCGCACTGGTGCTTTTCATGGCGCGGAAATCGCTATCCGGCCAGTCCAGCCGTTTTATCCTGACCGGCGTCGCCGTGACACAGCTTCTCTCCGCCGCCACATCATTAACCACGCTCTGGAAAACGGATGCAGACACCACGCGAGGGGTGATGTTCTGGCTGCTGGGAAGCTTTGCACAGGCATCCTGGCTTCAGGTACTGCTTTGCGCACTGGTGCTGTTGCCGATATTTCTGCTCTGCTGGTGGCGGGCAATAGAGCTGGATGTGCTCACGTTTGGCAATGTGACGGCGGCGTCGCTTGGTGTGGACGTTGGCGCAATCAGGCTCGCCCTGTATTGTTTATTGACCTTATTGACTGCGGTCATTGTGGCATGTTGCGGAGCAATAGGTTTTATTGGGCTGACCGTGCCTCATATCGCCCGCATATTCATTGGTCATCGCCATCGTTCGCTGCTGCCGGCATCCATGCTGTGCGGCGCGACTTTTACCGTTCTGGCTGATACGCTTGCCCGAACGCTGTTTGCGCCCCGTGAATTACCCGTCGGCATCCTGACGGCGATGCTCGGGGTTCCGGTATTTCTGTTCCTGATTTCACGGACTTCCCGATAAAATACTGACGAAGGCGATCCCTGGCAGAAAGCCCGCTAAAAAGCGGGCTTTCTGCCATTTATCCGTGACGAGCGCCACCGGAAACGCTCAGATAAGCATTTCCGGCCTGAACAGCGCGCTCAGATTCATTGTCTTGCCCGACACCATGAACTCCCCCTTCCCTGTATAGTGAATCGTCTCAGGGTGTTCCGGTGATGTGGCCACATGCGCCTTCACGACCTCGAAAATGAAAAAATTGTAGCGTTCCACCAGCACATCATCATACAAACAGCACTCAAAATTCGCATAACATTGCTGGATCAGCGGGGCATCAACCTCATCGGCTTCCTGTGCCGTAAGATTAAATTCGGCAAACTTATCGATGTCAGCGCCGGACGTGTTGCCGATTCGCACGACCGTCTCGGCCAAATCCGTCAACGGAACGTTGATCACGCATTCCCGGCTATGACGGATCATCTCAAAACTGTGGTTGCCGCCCGAAATCATCAGCCCGACCAGCGAGGGAGAAAATTCCAGAACGGTATGCCAGCCCAGCGTCATGATATTGGTCTTCCCGTTCCATTTGGATGACACCAACACAACCGGGCCCGGTTCTAAATACCGGCGAACCTGACTGACCGGATAATCAACTTTAGTGATAGCTAAGCTCATAAGATGACTCCTGTTAAAGTGTTCAACAAAAACAGGCCACACTGCTGCGGCAATACCTGAGCAGTCCTCGCGCTACAGCATACTCTCTCTCGTCATATCGCAAAAAATTAACCATACTAATAAAATGGTTTTATGACCGTAATCAGGGTTCCGCGATTCACCTCTGGCAGGCATGACCGTCTGACCTACACTTTTAACAATAGAATTTCAGGCCAACCACAACAACTCAGTGCAGAGGACATTATGGTATCTCTACCTTTTACCCGCTCACTGCGGTTTACGACGGGCACCGAGCTGGAACTCCAGTTAATCGACAGAAACGATACCAGGCTGGTGGATAAAGCGGATATCGTGCTGGCCGATATGGCACACACTCAGCAAATAAAGCATGAGCTAACCAAGTCAATGATTGAACTGAACAGCTCTGTACACTCTTCGGTGTTTAAACTGCATGAAGAATTATCTTTATTAGCCTGTAACGTCAGGGAAGTCGCCAGAAAACACGGCTGCGATGTTACCGGCGGCGGCCGCCATTTAGATGGCGACTGGCGAGAACAGGTGATTAGCGATTTACAACGTCATCAAAATCTGGCCGTACGCTATGGCTACATCACCAAAATGGCCTGTGTATTTGGGCAGCATATTCATATTGGCGTTCAGGATGGCGATGACGCCATTTATCTGTGTCATGCGCTTATTCCCTACCTGCCCCATTTAGTTGCACTCAGCGCCTCTTCGCCGTGGCTGGATGGCGTGGATACCTCTTTTTCAAGTTCCCGCTTTACCGGGCAGAACGCCTTTCTGAACAGTGAACTGATTGAAAACATCTATAACTGGGACGAGTTCGTCGTATTTTATAACGAGATGGTCGATGTCGGGATCATTAAAAGTATCAAAGATATTTACTGGTACGTCAGGCCACAGCCTGCTCTGGGCACAATTGAAATCAGAATATGCGATATGCCGCTGACAATATTTCATGCCGCAATGCTCACAGGCTATAGCAAAATACTGGCTCAGTATCTGTTAGCCAACCGGACAAATATCGTCAAAAAACATCATGCTATTGAAAAATACAATATCTTTAACGCCCGGCGCGATGGCTTACAGGCCAGCTACGTCAACACGTTAACCAGACAGCGTCAGTCGCTGGCGGGTCAGATATTGCAGACCGTAGAGAACCTGTCATTACGCACCCACAGTGATGAGGATAAGTACGTTCTGCAATATATTGCCCGGTATGTCAAAAAGGGCATCAATGATTCAGACAGAATACGCAGT